>NZ_JPMX01000084.1 GCF_000761485.1 Modestobacter caceresii | reverse complement strand
CGAACAGATCGCGCCCTCACCGACCGCGCTGGATCAGTTACCCAACACCCTCTCAGGCGCTGAGCCAGACCGCCGCGTCGACCGGCACCGACCCGTCGGTGACCGGTGCGCTCGCCAGGAGCAGCTGCCCCTCCGGCAGCGGGACCGGGGCGGCGGAGAGGTTGAGCAGGCACACCAGCCCACCGGGTCGCCGGAACACCAGGCAGCCCTCCGGGGCGGGCAGCCACTCGACGCCGTCGCCGGCGAAGACCGGGGAGCTGCGGCGCAGCGCCAGCGCCGCCCGGTACAGCGACAGCATCGAGTCGGCGTCGTCCGTCTGGGCCGCGGCGGTCAGCGGCGCCCAGCCTGCGGGCATCGGCAGCCAGGTGTCGGCGGTGGTGGAGAACCCGTACGGCGGCTGGTCGCCGGACCAGGGGAGCGGCACCCGGCAGCCGTCCCGGCCGCGCTCGGTGCGGCCCGACCGCTCCCAGATCGGGTCCTGGAGCACCTCGTCGGGCAGGTCGACGTCGGGCATGCCGAGCTCGTCGCCGTTGTAGACGTAGGCGACGCCGGGCAGCGCCAGCTGCAGCAGTGCCGCAGCCCGGGCCCGCCGGGTGCCGACCTCGCCGCCGCCGTAGCGCGTGACGTGCCGGGGCCGGTCGTGGTTGGACAGCACCCAGCAGGCCGGCGCCGGGGTGGCGGCGACCGTGGCCAGCGAGTGCTCGACCGCCGAACGCAGCTCCTCGGCGTCCCACTCGGCGGTCAGCAGCCGGAAGTTGAACGCCAGGTGCAGCTCGTCCGGGCGCAGGTACTGGGCCAGCCGCTCGTCGTCGAACACCCAGACCTCGCCCACCGCCATCCGGTCGGGGTACTGGTCCAGCACCGCACGCACCCGCTGGTGCAACGCGTGCACGTGGTCCTGGTCGAACCGCAGGTCGCCGGGGCCGTCGTCGGCGAACAGGCCGGTGTCCTCGGCCGGCACCATGTCCGGCAGCCCGGCGGGCTTGGCCATCCCGTGCGCCACGTCGATCCGGAAGCCGTCCACCCCGCGGTCCAGCCAGAAGTGCAGGGTCTCCTCGAGGTCGGTGACCACCTCGGGGTTGCTGTAGTCCAGGTCGGGCTGCTCGGGGGCGAACAGGTGCAGGTACCACTGGCCGTCGGGCACCCGGGTCCAGGCCGGACCGCCGAACACCGAGGGCCAGTTGTTCGGCGGCTGGGCGCCGTCCGGGCCTGACCCGTCGCGGAAGAAGTAGCGGTCCCGGGCCGGTGAGCCCGCCGGGGCGGCCAGCGCCTCGGCGAACCACTCGTGGTCGTGGGAGCTGTGGTTGGGCACCAGGTCGATGGTCACCCGCAGGCCCAGCGCGTGGGCGTCGGCCAGCAGCGCGTCGAAGCCGGCCAGGTCACCGAAGACCGGCTCCACGCCACGGGGGTCGGCGACGTCGTACCCGTGGTCGTGCATCGGCGAGGGGTAGAAGGGCGTGATCCACAGCGCGTCGACCCCGAGCTCGGCGAGGTGGGGCAGGTGCGCGCGGATGCCCTCGAGGTCACCGACGCCGTCGCCGGTGGCGTCGGCGAAGCTGCGCACGTAGACCTGGTAGAAGACCGCGTCCCGCCACCAGTCGGCGGTCGTGGGGGAGACGGGCGTCGGGTGCTGGCTCAGCGGAGGCTCCTCGGGAGGTCGGTGCAGGTGCGGCCGCGGCGCAGGGGTCGGTCAGCGGTTCTGCATGCTGTGCGCCGCCATCTCCAGGTAACCCCACAACGTGGCGTCCTGCTCGGCGGTGAGGTCCAGGCTGTCGACGGCGGCACGCATGTGGGTCAGCCACGCATCGCGCGCCTTCTCGTCGACGGCGAAGGGCGCGTGCCGCATCCGCAGCCGGGGGTGCCCGCGCTCCTCGGAGTAGGTGCGCGGCCCGCCCCAGTACTGCTCCAGGAACATCCGCAGCCGCGTCTCGGCGCCGTCCCAGTCGTCGGCCGGGTACATCGGGCGCAGGATCGGGTCCTCCCGGACCGCGCCGTAGAAGTGCGCGACGAGGGTACGGAAGGTCTGCTCGCCACCGATCTCGTCGTAGAAGCTGCCCGCCGAGGGCAGCGGCCGGCTCGTCTCGCTCATGACTGCGATGGTCCTCCAGGGACGGGCGCGGGGCTCACGCGGGCCGTGGTCTCACCGGGTCGGCTGCGCCGCAGGGCGATCAGCGGGACGACGACGACGACCAGCCCGATGCCGCCCGACAGCGCCACCACCGTGTTCGGTGCCAGGACCTCCGCCCCGAGCCCGGCGAGCACGACACCGAGCCCCTGGACCCCGGCGAGCCCCGCGGCCGCCACCCCGAACGCCCGCCCGCGGAAGGCGCTGGGCACCGCCTGCACGAAGGCGACGTTCAGCGGGATCGAGCAGGCGCCACCGATCCCGGCGACGAAGAAGAGCGCCACCACGGCGGCGAACGCGGCGCTGCCGGTGCCCAGCCACACCGGCACCAGCCCGGCCAGCAGCACGCCGCCGAGGGACAGCGCCACCAGCGGGGCCAGCAGCCGCTCGCGGACGTGCGGCGGGCAGAACCGGCCCACGACCAGGCCGCCGAGGGCGGTGCCGGCCGGCGCGGCGGCCAGCAGGATGCCGGTGGCGGCGGTGGTGCCCTGCAGCTGCAGGCCCAGCGGGGTGGCGATGCCCTCGGGCGCGTTGACGAACAGCGCGGCCACCCAGAGCACGCCGACGATGGACAGCAGCCGGGGCGTGGCGGCGACGAACCGCATGCCGCTGGCGGTCTCCCGCCACAGCGACCGGACCTCTGCCCCGGCGTCGGCGGACCCCGGTGCGGGCCGGCGCTGCAGGCCGACGGCCAGCCAGCCGGCGGAGACGGCGAAGGTGGCGGCGTTGAGCAGCAACGCCGCCGAGGGGGAGAAGTGCAGCAGCAGGGCGCCGCCGAGCAGGAAGCCGATCAGCTGGGAGAGCTGGGCCGTGACGCCGGTCAGCGAGGTGGCCACGGCGTAGCGGTCGCCCTCCAGCACGTCGGCCATCAGCGCCGAGCGGGCCGCCTCGAACGGTGGCGAGCACAGCGACACCAGCAGCAGCAGGCCCAGCAGCAGCGCCAGCGGCAGCCCGGGGACGGCCATGGCCGCCACCAGGACCGCGCGGGCGAGGTCGCTGGTGATCAGCACCCGGTGCCGTGGCAGGCGGTCGGCCAGCGCGGCCAGCACCGGGCCGCCGAGGATCCACGGCAGGTAGCTGATGCCGAAGGTGATCGCCGACAGCAGTGCCGACTCGGTGCGCTGGTAGACGAGCACGGTCAGCGCGACCCGGGCGAGCTCGTCGCCGATGGTGGAGAGCAGGTAGGAGCCGAAGAGCGGCCGGAACTCGCCGACCGCGAAGACCTGCCCGTAGGTGGCCGGTCGGCTGGTCCCGCGGTCGGACCGAGGACGGCGGCGGCTCAGCAGCGTCCCCTGTCGCTGGGGGCGGCGATCACCGCTCGTGCCCGTTCCATGACGCGGGAGTGTGGCAGGTCGGTGGTGCACCGTCGATCACCGGCGGCGGAGCCGGGCGGCGTGCCGCCCGCGTTCCGGTACCGAGGTGCCCGGCAGCCGCCCGGCGGGGGCTGCCGCTTGGCGGAAGGGCCCGTTGACGTGACCTGCCTCACGACCTAGCGTCCGCCGCCACCCACCCGAACGACGACCCGTCGCGTTGCCCGGCGGGCGTCGAGATCCACTGGAGGAACGCGTGCGCAGGACGTCGAAGAGCTCGATGGTGCTGGGCTCGATGGTGATCGGCGCCCTCGTGCTGACCGGTTGTGGCGGCGAGGACGACGGGGCCGAGCCCGTGGCCGGCGCGGGATCGGACGAGCTGACCACCGTGCGCGTGGGCGCCATCCCGATCGTGGACGTGGCGCCGCTCTACCTGGCCCAGGAGGTCGGCATCTTCGCCGACCACGGCCTGGAGGTGGAGCCCTTCCTGGCGCAGGGCGGCGCCGCCATCGTCCCGGCGGTGCTGGCTGGGGAGGCGGAGTTCGGCTTCTCCAACATCACCAGCCTGCTGCAGGCCGAGTCGCGCGGGGTGCCGCTGGCCCTCGTCGCCCCCGGCTCCGGGGCCACCGGCAACGTGGAGGAGGACTTCGCCGCGGTGATCGTCCCCGCCGACTCCGAGGTGCAGGAGCCGGCCGACCTGGCCGGGAAGAGGGTCGCCATCAACTCGATCAACAACATCAGCGACACCGTCGTGCGGGAGACCGTCCGGCAGGACGGCGGCGACCCCTCGTCGATCCAGTTCGTGGAGCTGGCCTTCCCCAACATGGTCGCCGCGGTCGCCGACGGCTCGGTGGACGCGGCCTTCGCGGTCGAGCCGTTCGCCACCGTCGGGGTGAGCCAGGGCATGCGCGTGGTCGCCGCCCCCTACACCCAGACCGACGAGGCGCTCACGGTCGCCGGCTACTTCACCTCCGACCAGTACGCCGCCGAGAACGCCGACACCGTGCAGGCCTTCGCCGACGCGATGGCGGAGGCGCAGCAGTACGCCACCGAGCACCCCGCCGAGGTGCGCGAGGTGCTGGGCTCCTACACGAACATCGACCCGGCGATCGCGCAGGAGCTGACGCTGCCCGCCTACCAGACCGAGATCGACCGGGACTCGGTCGAGGTGCTGCTCGAACTCGGCGTGGAGGACGGGGTCATCCCCGAGGGCGTCGACCTGGAGAACGTGTTCGCCGAACTGGAGTGAGCGCCTCCGGCTGCTGCCCGCCCCGCCCTCAGGCCGGGGCGGGCGCCAGCCCGGTGTACGCGGCCAGGAAGGCCAGCTGGTCGGCGGCCAGACTCACCGTGCGGCTGACCGCCCGGGCGCCGTGCCCCACCGACAGCTCCCGGCGCAGCACGATCGGCGCCTCCGCCGTCGTCGCGTGCTGCAGGGCCGCGGCGAGCTTGCGGGCGTGCAGCGGGTCGACCCGGGTGTCGGACTCGAACGTCGTGAACAGCACCGCCGGGTAGTCGGTGCCCTCGACCACCCGGTGGTACGGCGAGTACCCCAGCAGCCAACCCAGTTCGACTGGGTCGGCGGCGGTCCCGTACTCGTCGTTCCAGGTGCGGCCCAGACCGAACAGCTCGTACCGCACCATGTCCAGCAACGGCGCACTGCAGACGACGGCGGCCACCAGGTCGGGGTGCTGGGTGGTCATGGCGCCGACCAGCAGCCCGCCGTTCGAGCCGCCCATCACGGCCAGCTGGGCCGGCGTCGTCCAGCCCTCGGCGATCAGGTGGCCCGCGGCCGCGGCGAAGTCGTCGAACACGTTCTGCTTGCGCTCCCGCATCCCGGCCCGGTGCCACTCCTCGCCGTGCTCGGAGCCGCCGCGCAGGTTCGCCACCACCCACACCCCGCCGGCGGCCACCCAGGCCAGGGCCTGCGCGGTGTAGGCCGGGGTGAGCGACACGTTGAACCCGCCGTAGCCGTAGAGCACGGTCGGGCGCGGGGTGTCGGGGATGCCGGTGCCGGAGAGCACGAACAGGTGCACCGGCGTCCCGTCCGGAGAGGTCGCGTGGGCCTCGACCACCCGCACGTCGGGCACCGCGCCGGCCACCGGGGCCTGCTCGTGGCTGGTGAGCGCGGCCGGGTCGGCGGCGTCCCAGCGCAGCACCGACGGGGGCGTGGCGTAGTCGGTGAAGCCGACCCAGGCGGTCGTGCCGCCCTCCGGGGGTGCGCTGACGCCGGCGACGCTGCCCGGGCGCAGCGCGGTCACCTCGGCCACGCGGCCGGAGCCGTCGGCGGCCCACAGCGAGAGCCGGTCGGTGGCGTCGACCGCGTGCACGGCGAGCACCCGCAGGTCGCCGTCCGGGCCGTCGACCAGGGCGACGTCGCCGAGCACCCCGTCGTCGGACTGCGGGACCACCTCGTGCCAGGCCGCCGGCGCCCAGCTGGCCGGGTCGGCCGGGTCGGCCACCACCAGTCGGCTGCGGGGGGCGTCCCGGTCGGTGTGCAGCCACAGCCGGCCGTCGCGGGCCACCCAGGCCGAGGTCTGCGCGTCCACGCCGACCTGCAGCTCGCGGAGGACGCCGTCCCCGGCCAGGTCGGCCAGCCAGACGTCATCGCGCGGCGCGGTGCCGACCGAGGCGGAGACGACCAGCCAGCGGCCGTCGGCGCTGGTGCGGGCGCCGAAGTAGGTCGAGGGGTCGCTGCCCTCGCCGTGCACCAGGACGTCGTCGGCGGGGTCGCCGCCCACCCGGTGGCGCCACACCCGGCGGTGGAACTGCTCCTCACCGGCCGGGACGAGCTCGGGGGCCAGCCGGCGCACGTAGAGCAGCTCCTGACCGCCGGGCAGCCAGCCGACGGGGGAGTAGCGGCAGCGGTCGATCGGGCCCTCGACCAGCTCGCCGGTGGCGACGTCCAGGACGAACAGCTGCGACTCCTCGTCGCCGCCGACCGAGACCTGGTAGGCGAGCCGGTCGCCCTCCCACGAAGGGGACCAGGCGTCCAGCGTCGTGGTGCCGGCCGGGTCCAGCGCCGTCGGGTCGACCAGCACCCGCACGCTGCCGTCGGGCTCGGTGACCCGCAGCACGGCGTGCTCCTGGCCGGGGTCACGCCGGGTGGAGAAGGCCCGGCCGTTGCGCCACACCGGGATGCCGACAGCACCGGCGTGCACCAGTTCGGCCAGCCGCTCGGCGAACGCCGGACGGCCGGGGAGGCCGGCGAGGAGGCCGGCGGCCAGCTCGTCCTGTGCGGCCGCCCAGGCCACGGTCCGTGGGTCCTCGGCGTCCTCCAGCCAGCGGTAGGGATCGGCGACCGGGTGACCGTGCAGGTCGTCGACCAGGTCCAGGCGGGGGGCGTCGGGGTAGCGCACGCGCCGACCGTAGCCGCGGCCACCGACGCACCGCTCGGGTCGGCCGATGGCAGAGACCGCTGTCGCCAGGGCAGGATGGCAGGTGCCCGTGGGCTGTCGAAGCCGTCGGTGGCCGGGGGCACTCGGAGGTGTCCCGTGTCGATCACCGCACTCGGGTCGTCGTCCGGGCCGGGTCCCGCCGGCTCCCGACGCGACGTCCTCGCCCGTCCGAACGCCCCTGCCCCGGCGGCGTGCACGACCGGTGCGACGCTCCTGCTCAACGCCACCTACGAGCCGTTGTGCGTGGTCTCCAGCCGCCGCGCGATCGTGCTCGTCCTGGCCGCCAAGGCCGAGGCCGTCGACGTCACCGACGACGAGGTGCACGCCGAACGGGTGACCGTGGCGGTGCCGGTCGTGGTGCGGCTGACCCGGTACGTGCGGGTGCCCTACCCGGTCTCGGTGCCGCTGTCCCGCCGGGCGGTGTTCACCCGGGACGGGCAGACCTGCGTGTACTGCGGGGGCTCGGCCACCAGCATCGACCACGTCGTGCCGCGCAGCCGCGGTGGCACGCACACCTGGGACAACGTCGTCGCGGCCTGCCGGCGGTGCAACCACACCAAGGCCGACCGGTCGCTGGCCGAGATGGGCTGGTCGCTGCCGCACCCGCCCGGTGCCCCCAGCGGTGCGGCCTGGCGGCTGCTCGGGCACCGCACGGTCGACCCGCGGTGGCGGGAGTGGCTCGGCATGCCCGACTCGGTGAGCGCGTGACGATCGACCCCGCCCGGCGTCTCTGGGCGATCGGCGAGCCGTTCCACGCACTGACCTACTTCGCCGACGAGTCGCGCACCGCCTACACGGAGGCCGGGCTGCGCGGCTTCTGGGCCGGGTACTTCGCCGGCCGCGCCGCGCCCCTCGGGCCGGTCGGACCGGCGTTGGTCACGGCGACGTTCGGTTCGTTCGCCCCCGACTTCGTCGCCCGGCGGGTGCCCGAGGTGTGGACGACGACGCCCCCGGCCGACGCCCTGGCCGCCCGGCTGGCCGGGGTGGACGCCGCGGCCCGCCGGGCGCTGCCCGACTGGCTCGGCTCACCCGAGGCGCAGGAGGCCGCGACGCTGGCCCGCCGGGGCGCGGAGGCCGTCGACGTCCTCGGCCGCCCGCTGGCGGCGGCGAACACCGACGTGCCCTGGCCGGTCGAGCCGCACCTCATGCTGTGGCAGGCGCTGACCACGCTGCGCGAGCACCGGGGGGACGGCCACCTGGCCGCCCTGCTGCAGCAGGACCTGCTCGGCCTTCCCGCGCTGGTGCTGACCGCGGCGGCCGGGACGACGTCGGCCGACTGGCTGCAGAAGGCCCGGGGCTGGTCGCCCGGGCGGTGGGCGGCCTGCGCCGAGGAGCTCACCGGGCGCGGCCTGCTGGCCGACGGAGCGCTGACCGCCGACGGGGTGGCGCTGCGCGCGGCGGTCGAGGCCGACACCGACCGGCTGGCGCAGGGCCCGTGGACGGCGCTCGGCCAGGCCGGCTGCGACCGGCTGGCCGAGCTGCTGGCACCGGTGCGCCAGGCGGTCGTGGCGGCGGGGGAGTGGCCGGCGCACAACCCGATCGGCGTCCCGGAGCCGGCCTGACGGCTCCGGCCAGGCGCTCGTCGTCAGCCGGCGAGGAGCGCGGCGTCCTCGCTCAGGTGACCCGGCTGCGCTCGGTCGGGTAGCTCTCGTGCGACCGGTCGCCGAGCACGGTGCGCAGCCGGTCCATCGCGTCCCAGACGTCGACGAACCGGGTGTAGAGCGGCGCCGGGCCCAGCCGGAGCCGGTCGGGCGTGCGGAAGTCCGGGACGACGCCGCGGTCGATCAGCGCCTGGGTCAGCTGCCACGCCTGCGGGTGGGCGAGGCTGACGTGCGACCCGCGCCGGGCGGGCTCCCGTGGTGAGGCGACCGCGACCCCGTGCCCGCCGAGCCACTCGTCGGCCAGCGCGATCACCAGCTCGGTCAGCGCCCGGCCCTTGGCGGCCAGCCGCTCGATGCCGGCCTCCGCGGACAGCCGGGCGCCGACCTCCACCGCCGCCATGGCCAGCACCGGGGGAGTGCCGACGGCGAACCGGTCCACGCCGTCGGCCGGGTCGTACGCCGTCCCCATCGCGAACTGGTCGCGCTGGCCGAACCAGCCCCAGATCGGCTGGCGCAGCTGCTCCTGCAGCTCGCGGCGCACGTAGAGGAAGGCCGGGGACCCGGGGCCGCCGTTGAGGTACTTGTACGTGCAGCCGACCGCGAGGTCGGCGCCGGCCGCCGTGAGGTCGGCGGGCACGGCACCGGCGGCGTGGCTGAGGTCCCACACGACCAGTGCCCCCGCCTCGCGGGCCAGTCGGGTCACCTCTGCGATGTCGACCAGCGCACCCGACCGGTAGGCCACCTGCGAGAGGACGACGACGGCGACCCGCTCGTCCAGTGCCCTGGCCAGCACGTCCAGCTCCAGGCCGGTGTCGATGTGTGCCTCGACCTCGCGCACCGTCATCCCGCGCGCCGGGGCCACCCCGGCCACGATGTACCGGTCGGTGGGGAAGTCGTCGGCGCAGCAGACCAGCACGTCCCGGCCCGGGCGGGCATCGGCCGCAGCGACCAGGAGTTTGTAGAGGTCGACGCTGGTCGTGTCGCCGACCAGCACCTCGCCGGGCCGCGCCCCCAGCACGCCCTCGGCGAGGACGTCACCGATCCGGCCGGACTGCTGCACCCAGTCGCGCCAGGAGCCGACGAGCCCCTGCCCCCACTCCTGCTCCACGGCCCGGGCCACCGCGGCGGGGGTCTCCCGGGGCAGCCGGCCGAGGGAGTTGCCGTCCAGGTAGAGCAGCCGGTCGGGGCCGTCGTCGTCCGTGCCGGTGAAGCGCGCCCGGAACCCGGCCAGCGGGTCGGTGGCGTCGGCGGCTTCGGCGGCGGCGCGGGAGAGGTCCACGAGGAGATCCTGCCCGTCGCGGCTAGCGTCCGGGTGGTGACCTCCTCGCCCGGCACACGACTGCACGACCTCACCGCCCTCGAGCAGGCAGCCGCGGTCCGCGCGAAGGAGGTGAGCCCCACCGAGCTGGTCGAACACTCTCTCGCCCGCATCGAGGCGCTGGACAGCGCCGTCGGGGCCTTCCTGACCGTCACCCCCGACCGGGCGCGCGCCGCAGCGGCGGCGGCCGACCGGGCGGTGCTGGACGGCGGGGACCTGCCGCCCCTGCACGGCGTCCCGACCGCGATCAAGGACCTGGCCAACACCGCCGGGGTGCGCACCACCTTCGGCTCGGCCGTGCTGTCCGACTTCGTGCCGGCCGTCGACGACGCCGTGGTCACCGCGCTGGCCGCCGCCGGCACGATCAGCCTGGGCAAGACCAACACCCCCGAGTTCGGCTTCCCCTGCTACACCGACAACGACCTCGCCGGCCCGGCCCGCTGCCCGTGGGACCCCTCGCTGCTGGCCGGTGGTTCCAGCGGTGGTGCGGCTGCCGCCGTGGCCGCCGGGCTGCTGCCCTTCGCCCACGGGTCCGACGGCGGCGGCTCGATCCGCATCCCGGCCGGGATCAACGGGCTGTTCGGAATCAAGCCCACCCGCGGCCGGGTGAGCAACGCCCCGCTGGGCAGCGATACCACCGGCCTGGGCGTGCAGGGGCCCCTGGCCCGCACCGTGCGGGACGCCGCCGCGATGCTCGACGCGATGGCCGGGCCGGTGCCCGGTGACCCGTACTGGGCGCCGCCGCCGCCGGCCGGGGAGACCTTCCTCGGCTATGCCGACCGCCCGCCGGGCCGGCTGCGGATCGGCCGCTACCTGGACTCCGGCATGCCCGGCGCCGACCTGGACCCCGAGGTGCGGGCGGCGTTCGAGGACGCCTCCACGCTGCTGTCCGAGCTGGGCCACGAGGTGGAGGACCTGCCGGCCGCCCCGCTCACCCCGGAGGTGTTCCCGGCGTTCGAGGTGGTCTGGGCGCTGTCGGCCACGACGCTGCCCGTGCCGCCTTCGCAGCTGGACCGGCTGCGGCCGCTCACCCGCTTCCTCCGGGACCGCGGCCTGGCGCTCAGCGCGCAGGACGCGATGCAGGCGATGTTCACGCTGCGGGTCTTCGCCCGCCGGTTCGTCCAGGCGACCAGCCGCTACGACGTGCTGCTGGCCCCGATCTGCACGCTGCCCCCGCGACCGGTCGGCTGGTTCGACGGGGACGGCGACGGTGCGGCGGACTTCCAGCGGCAGAAGCGCTACGCGGCCTTCCCGGCGGTCTACAACGTCACCGGTCAGCCGGCGGTCAGCGTGCCGCTGTGGTGGACGGCGGGCGGGCTGCCCATCGGGACCATGCTGGTGGGCCGCCCGGCCGACGAGGCGACGCTGATCTCGCTGTCCGCGCAGCTGGAGGAGGCGCGGCCGTGGGGGCACCGACACCCCGCGCTCTGGTGACCCGTCCTGCCGGGCCGGCGCTCGGTCGTCCCGGTAGATTGCCACCATGTCCGTGCTCGAGACCGTGCTCATCTACGGCGTCGTCCCGCTGGTGATCGTGCTGCTGTTCGCTGCGGTGACGTTGTTCCCCGGCCGCAGCAAGGACCGCACCAAGTACCGCCCCGGGCAGTCCTGGGACCACGCGCCGCTCTGGTACGAGCCGCACCCCGACGTCCCCGGCGTGGTCGGTGGCCACGCCGAGGACGCACCCGGGGCCGGCCACGCCGCTCCGCGACTGGGCGCCACCGCCTCGGCGCTGGCCATCGGCCAGCACCCGCACGTGGCCGACCCCGACACCGTCCGGCGCACCGCCGCCGGCGGCGCCCGCGGGACCTGGTGATCCGCCGGTGAGCACCGCCTCGTCCCACGTCCCGTCGCAGTCCGCGTCGCAGTCCGGAGGCACACCCCAGATGACCCAGCAGCTCACCCGGCAGCCCGCCGCCGACCAGCACGGTCCCAGCGCGACGCGGGAGACCGGGAACAGCTCCGTGATGGAGCCCGGCTCGGGGCCGTTCAGCTACCGCGACCTCGCCCGGCTCGACGAGGCGCTGACCATGTCCTCCCGGGAGACCGGGCTGCGGTTCACCCTCTACGTGGGCGAGCTGGGCTCCGACACCCGGGCCACGGCGGAGGACCTGCACTCCCGCTCCGGCGGTGACACCTCCAACAGCGTCCTGGTCGCACTCTCGCCGGGGCAGCGGGTGCTGGAGATCGTCACGGGCACCGCGGCCGCCCGCCGGCTGCCCGACCGGGCGTGTGCCCTCGCCGTGCTGTCGATGACCAGCCGGCTGGGCGCCGGCGACCTGGTCGGGGCGATCATCAACGGCCTCCGGCAGCTGTCCGACGCCGCCGGTCACCCCGCGCGCCGCAAGGCCGACTGACGAAGGACCCCGTCCTCCCCACCCCTCGCAGGCTCGGGGCGGGCCCTGGACGGGGCCGGATGCCAGCGGCCCAGGACTCATCGAGTCCTGGGCCGCTGGCGTTCAGCGGGTCATCCCTGGCCGGCTGCGGCGTCCCGCTTGCGGGCCCACAGGGCCCGGGCGATGCCGTCCCGGCCCTCGCTCACCAGCCGGCGCAGCGGCGCGGGGGCGTCCTGATCGGCCAGCCAGGCGTCGGCCGCGGCGAGCGTCCGCTCCTCGACGACCTTCGGGAACAGGTACTCCACGGCGTTCTTGGCGATCTCGCCCGGACGCCGCTCCCACAGCCCGCGGATGTCGGCGAAGTACCGGTCCACGTAGGAGGCGGTGAGCTCCTGCTGGGCCGGGTGCCAGAAGCCGGCCACCATCGCCTCGTGCACGGCGTTGGCGATCGACTCGTCGGTGAACGCCCGCTCCCAGGTCCCCGCCTTCGACTCCGGCGTCGGCCGGAGCGCCCGAGCGGTCGCGGCCCGGCGGGCGCCGGTCGCGGTGGCGTCCCGCTCGGCCTCCGCGTCGATCTCCGGATCGCCGGCCGCACCCACGGCGACCAGGCCGTGCAGGAACGCCCAGCGGGCGTCGGTGTCGACGGTGAGGCCCTCGACGGCGAGGGACCCGTCGAGCAGCCCCCGCAGCGCCGCCACGTGCTCGTCCCCGCGGGCCGCGGCCGCCAGGGTGCGCGACCACTGCAGCTGGGCGTCGCTGCCGGGGGCCGCGCTGTGCAGGGCGGCCAGCGCCTTGTCGGCCAGCATCGTCCAGCCGGTCGGTGCCCAGGCCGGGTCGGCGTAGGAGGCCAGCGCCGACTGCACCCGGGCGAGCAGCGACTGGACGACGCTGATCTCGGTCTCCGCGTCGACGCCGGCGAGCACGAGCTGCACCCAGTCACGGGCCGCCAGCTCACCGTCGCGGGTCATGTCCCAGGCCGCTGACCAGCACAGCGCCCGCGGCAGCGACTCCGGGATGGCACCGATCTGGCTGCGCAGCGTGGCCAGCGACCGCTCGTCGAGGCGCAGCTTGGCGTAGGTGAGGTCGTCGTCGTTGACCAGCACCAGGTCCGCGGCCGGGTGGCCGACCAGCTCGGCCACCTCGGTGCGCGCCCCGTCGACGTCCAGCTCCACGCGGTGCGACCGGGTCAGCCCGTCGGGGCCGGAGCTGTAGAGGCCGACCGCCAGCCGGTGCCGGCGCAGCACGGGGTGCTCGGAGACGGCGGTCTGCTCGATCGCGAAGGAGGCGTACCGGCCGTCGGCGTCGAGCTCGTACGCCGGGCGCAGGGTGTTGACCTGGCTGGTCTGCAGCCACTGGGCCGACCAGTCCGACAGGTCGCGGCCGGACGCCTCGGAGAGCTCGCTGAGCAGGTCGTCGAGGGTGGTGTTGCCGTACTCGTGCTTGCGAAAATACCGGCGGACCCCGGCGAGGAAGTCGTCCTGCCCGACGTAGGCCACCAGCTGCTTGAGCACCGAGGCGCCCTTCGCGTAGGTGATCCCGTCGAAGTTCACCTCCACCGCAGCGACGTCGACCATGTCGGCCGCGATCGGGTGGGTGGAGGGCAGCTGGTCCTGCGCGTAGGCCCAGGACTTCTCGGTGTTGGCGAACGTCGTCCACGCGGTCGTGTACTCGGTGGCCTCGGCCTGGCACAGCGTGGAGATGTAGGTGGCGAAGGACTCGTTGAGCCACAGGTCGTCCCACCAGCGCATGGTCACCAGGTCGCCGAACCACATGTGCGCCAGCTCGTGCAGGATCGTCTCGGCACGCCGCTCGTAGCGGGCCCGGCTGGTCTTGGACCGGAAGACGTAGTCCTCCAGGAACGTCACGCACCCGGCGTTCTCCATCGCCCCGGCGTTGAACTCGGGGACGAAGAGCTGGTCGTACTTGTCGAACGGGTACGGGTAGTCGAAGACCCGGTGGTAGAAGTCGAACCCGGCCTTGGTGACGGCGAAGATCTCGTCGGGGTCGAGGTGCTGGGCCAGCGACGCCCGGCAGTAGATGCCCAGCGGGATGCCGTCGTGCAGGTCGGTGACCCGGGCGTACGGGCCGGCGACCAGGGCCACCAGGTAGGTGGAGATGCGCTTGGTCGGGGTGAAGTGCACCAGCTGCGAACCGGCCTCGCCGGCCTCGATCGTGCGGTCACCGGTGTTGCTGACGACCTGCCAGTCGAACGGGGCGGTGACGTGCACGGTGAACGTCGCCTTGAGGTCGGGCTGGTCGAAGCAGGCGAACATCCGCTTGGCCTCGGCCGGCTCGAAGTGCGTGTAGAGGTAGACCTGCTCGTCCTCCGGGTCGACGAACCGGTGCAGGCCCTCGCCGGTGCGGGAGTACCGGCCGTCGGCGTCGACGACCAGCTCGTTGGTGGCGGCCAGCCCGGGGAGGGCCAGGCCGCCCTCCTCGGTGTAGCCGCTGACGTCGAGCTCGACGCCGTTGAGCGTCGCCGAGCGCACCCGGTCGGCCACCAGGTCGACGAAGGTGTCGGCGCCGGGGGAGCGGGCCTCGAAGTGGATGGTGGTGACCGAGCGGAACGTCTCCTCGCCGGGATGGCCCTGGCCGTCGGTCACGTCCAGGGAGAGGTCGTAGCTGGAGACGGCCAGCAGCGCGGCGCGGGCCGCGGCGTCGTCACGAGTCAGGTTGGGAACTGCCACGCCCCGGAGCTTCCCATGCGGGGACGACGGTCTCCTCCCCGTGTGGTCCCGAGGGGAGCGGGGAACAAGCCGGGGACGGCCCGACTTGGTCGGCCCAGACGACCGGGTGTCGTTCGACCGACCGCCCGGAGCACCGACGACAGACTGAGGAGCACCATGACCGAGGCAGTGCAGAGCTCTCCCGTGAAGGCCCGCGTCGACTTCTGGTTCGACCCGCTGTGCCCGTGGGCGTGGCTCACCAGCCGGTGGGTGCTGGAGGCGGCGAAGGTGCGTGACATCGACCTGCACTGGCACGTGATGTCGCTGTCGGTGCTCAACCGCGGCCGTGACCTGTCGCCGGACTACCAGGAGATGATGGCCAAGGCGATCGGCCCGGTGCGGGTCGCGGTCGCTGCCGCCCAGCAGCACGGCGACGCCGTGCTGGGCGACCTCTACACCGCGATGGGCACGCTGCGGCACCACGACGGGGTCGAGATCGAGGAGATCATCGCCCCGGCGCTGGAGCGCGTGGGCCTGCCCGCCGAGCTGGCCGAGGCCGCCGGCTCGACCGAGTACGACGAGGCGCTGGAGAAGAGCCACCACGAGGGGATGGACCCGGTCGGCGACGACGTCGGCACCCCCGTCATGCACATCGACGGCGTGGCCTTCTTCGGTCCGGTGATCAGCAAGGTCCCGACCGGCGAGGAGGCCGGCAAGGCCTTCGACGGCGCCGTCCTGCTGGCCAACCTGCCCGACTTCTGGGAGCTCAAGCGCACCCGCCTCTCCGGGCCGGACATGTCCTCGGTGCCCGCCGACGCCCTGGAGCTGACCGGCACCCGCTGACGCCCACCCGTTGCACGAACGGCCGCCTCACCGCACGGGGAGGCGGCCGTCGTCGTCCACGGGATCGTCGCGTCCCCGCTGGACGAGCCTCAGCTGAGCCACTAGACATGCCGCAGCCGGGCCGGGCCGACCGGGCCGCCGAACAGCTGCGGAGACCCCCATGTCTGCCCTGTCCACGCGCCGCGTCGCCGCCGTCACCATGGCCGGCCTGGTCACCGGTGCAGCCACCCTGGTCGCTGCTCCGGCGGCCCTGGCCGCACCGGCACCGCTGCCGACCCCCGTCCTCTCCGACACGACCGTCGTCCCGGGGCAGCCGTTCACCGTGACCTTCACCGGGTGCACCCCCGACCCGGTCGGATCGCTCCCCGACGCGGACGGATCGACACCCTTCATCTGGTACGAGATCACCGACGTGTCCGTCCAGTACGCCGACGCCACCCTCCCTGACGGCAGCGTCACCTTCGAGGAGTCGTTGCCGCCTGGGACGGCCCAGGGGGAGTACACGATCGAGGGGGTCTGCGACCACCTCTACCGGGTCCAGTTCTACCCGCCGGTCACCGTGACGGTGGCCGAGACCGCACCCACCCCGCCGTCCCAGCCGGCCGGCCCGGAGAAGGGTGACGAGGACGACGCCAAGGCCAAGGCCAAGGCGTTCGTCCTGGCCAAGGCGAAGGCGTTGGCCAAGGCCAAGGGGTCGACCAAGGAGGACGCCGAGGCCAAGGCCAAGGCGTTGACCAAGGTCGTGGCGAAGGCGAAGGCCAAGGCGAACGCCAAGGGCTGAGATCGAGGCACGAGGTGCGGGTGGGTGCGGCAGGATGACCCGATGCCGCACCCCCTTCGTCAGCGGATCTTCATCACCGGCGCGAGCGCCGGTCTCGGTCAGGGCATGGCCCGGGAGTTCGCAGACCGCGGCCGGGACCTGGTCCTGGTGGCGCGGCGGCTGGACCGGCTCTCGGAGCTCCGCGCGGAGCTGCTGACCCGGCACCCGGGCATCCGGGTGGTGGTCGGCGAGCTGGACGTCGACGACCCCGAGGCCGTCGCCGAGATCGTGCCGCGGCTGGCCGGCGAACTGGGCGGCATCGACCGGTTCATCGCCAACGCGGGCCTGGGCAAGGGCGCCCCGGTGGGCACGGGCAAGGCGCGGCCGAACCGGCAGGTGCTGGTCACCAACGTGCTGGGGACGCACGCCTGCTGCGAGGCCGCCGTCGAGCTGTTCCGCGCCCAGGGGAGCGGGCACCTGGTGGTCATCTCCTCGGTCGCCGGGGTGCGAGGCATGGGCGGCACCCGGACGGCGTACGCCACGTCCAAGGCCGCGGACGCCGTGCTCGCCGAGGGGATCCGCGCCGACCTGCTGGGGAGCCGGCGCACCCGCGGCATCCGGGTCAGCACCATCCACCCCGGCTTCATCGAGACCGACATCAACACCGGCCGTCGCGGCCCGTTCACCGTCGACCTGCAGACCGGCGTCACCGCGCTGACCGCGGCGATCGAGCGGGAGCCGGTGCGCGCCTACGTCCCCGAGTGGCCGTGGCGCCCGATCGCCGGCCTGCTGCGCGTGCTGCCGCTGCCGGTCGTCCGCAAGCTCGCCTGAGTCGGCTGCCCCGGCACGCTCAGCGTGGGACCCGGGTCCGGGCCGTCGCGCAGGTGCGTTCGTCGAACGGCGCCGGCGTCGCCGGGTCGGCGAGCCATCGGGCCAGCTGCACCAGCTCGTCGCGCTGGGCCGCGACGAACGCGGCGTCCACCACCCCGCCGTGCCCGGGGACGACGGGGCCGCGGACCAGGCCGAGCACCGCGGTCACCGTGTCGGCCCACTCCAGGGCGTAGGCGTCCTCCATCGCCGGTGGCGATCCGTCCTCGACCAGGTCCCCGGCGAAGAGGACGTCGTCCACGGTGACCACCAGGTCCGCGCCCGTGTGCCCGCGCCCGAGGTGCCGCAGCGTCACGGTGCGGCCACCCACGTCCAGCCGGGCGAGGTCGTCGACCAGGCGGTCGGGCGGGTCGATCGGTGCGGTGGCGACCAGTTCGGCGGCGGGGTCGCCGTCCTCCCGGAGACCGGTGACCACCGAGGCGCGCTGGTGCTCACCCGTCGCCTCGAGCTCCTCGGCGCAGCGGCGGTGCCCCCAGACGTCGGCCGGCCGGAACGCCGCGTTGCCGAAGCAGTGGTCGTAGTGGGCGTGGGTGTTGACGACGGTCCAGGGGTGCGGGGTGACGGTCCGGACCGCCTCGGCCAGGGCCCGGCCCTCCCCGAGGTGGGAGCGGGTGTCGATGACCAGGCAGGCGCCGTCGCCGACGACCAGCCCGCAGTTGAGGTCGAGCTCGCGGTGTCGGCGGACGAACACCCGGTCGCCGATCTCCCGCCAGCCGGCGGTCACCAGCAGATCCGCATCGGCCGGCCGCGGGAGTCCGTCGTCCCGTCGCCCACCCGCTCGGCGGTGCCGGCGGCCAGCCGCTGGGCCGACCAGGCAGCCGCGCAGGCGTCCAGCGCATCGACGAGCGGGACGCCGGCGGGAGCCCCGGCCAGCGCCTCCTCCACCTCCATGACGGCGCGCAGGGCCTGCAGTCGCTGCACCGTGCCGCGGGCGGTGCCCTTGCGGTCGATGACCCCGCCGAGCCCGAGCCGGAACGCCAGCTCGGGGTGCACCTCCACCACCCGGTCGGTCGGCGGGTCACCGAGGACGTCGTCCAGGTCCTTGATCGCCGCCACGAGCATGAAGGTCTGCGCGGACGGCGCCCGCCCGTTCGCTGCGGACCGGCTCAGCTCCCGGGCCTGGGTGTAGTCAGCAGCGGCGAGGACGGCGCGGACCGGGGCGGGGAAGACCGAACTCCCTGCGCCGGTGCGCCGCAGGAGGTCGCGAGCGGCGACGTCGCAGGCCCGGACGCCGTCCTCGGAGAGCCCGATCGGCATGTCGATGGCGACCACCTCGACGTCGCGCACCGCCAGCACCGCCGCCGCGTCGTCGAGCACCTGCAGCCCCACCGTGCGCCCGTCGAGCAGCGCACCGACCCACTTCCCGCGCCAGCCGTCCACTCCGAGCACCGCCACCGGGCCAGCCTGCCAGGAGTCGGTGAGAAGATCGGCACATGCGCGTCTTCCTCGGCACGGACCACGCCGGCCTCGAACTGAAGTCCCACCTGATGGAGGTGCTCGCCGACGAGGGCTTCGAGCCGGTCGACTGCGGGGCCTTCGACTACGACCCGCAGGACGACTACCCGCCGTTCTGCTTCGAGGTGGGGGAGCGGGTCGTCACCGAGCCCGGCAGCCTCGGCATCGTCATCGGGGGCTCGGGCAACGGCGAGCAGATCGCCGCGAACAAGGTGCCCGGGGTCCGCGCGGCGCTGATCTGGAACGAGAGCACCGCCCAGCTGGCCCGCCAGCACAACGACGCCAACGTCGCCGCCGTGGGCAACCGCCAGCACAGCATGGAGGAGGCGACCGCGCTGGTGCTGACCTACCTGCGTGAGCCGTTCAGCGGCGAGGAGCGGCATGCCCGCCGGATCGCCCTGCTGGCCGACTACGAGCGTGACCGGCACCGCCCGGCCGGCGGGCTGCCCACCCGGACCCCGTGAGCCGTACCCGGTGACCGGGGACGACCTGCGAGCCGCGGGCGCCGCAGTCCAGCAGCTGTTCGCCCGGGTGCCCGACGGTGCGGCGGCGGTGCCGACGCTGGGCACCGACGTCGTCGGCGTCGCCGCGCACATCACCTCCTGCCTGACCTGGTACGCCCAGGACCTGGTCGCCGGGCCGGTGGAGGTGAGCGCCTTCGACGTGGTCCGCCGACCCGATGCCGATCTCGCCGAGACCTGCCAGCAGCTGGGTGCGGCGACCGAGGTGCTGGCCCGGGTGGTCGACACCGCCGGCCCGGCCGAGCGCGGCGTCCACGACTGGGGCCTGGCCGACGCCTCGGGCTTCGCCGGGATGGGCTGCGCGGAGCTGCTGCTGCACACCGGTGACGTCGCGGCGGACCGCGAGCTGGACTGGACCCCGCCGTCCCGGCTGGCCGAGGCGACGCGGGCACGGCTCTTCCCGTGGGCCCCGGCCGACGCCGATCCGTGGGCGGCCCTGCTCTGGGCCACCGGCCGCGGCGAGCTGCCCGGCCGGGAGCCGGTCACCTCCTGGCGCTGGCACTGCGCACCCCTGTCGGAGTGGGACGGCACCCAGCCCAGGTGAGGAGAAGGACCCCGCTGCCCCACCACTCGCGAGCTCGCGGCGGGACCCCTGCAGCGGGGCCGTCAGAAGGAGTCGGGACACCAGGGTGCGACCGGCCAGCGGAACGCCGTCGACGCCTGGGTCACCGCACCCGGGCTGACCTCGGTCACCCGGCCGGCGGCCTGCAGCGAGGCGAGCGAGACGCCGCCCAGGTAGGCCGCGGCGAGCGCTTCGACGTCCAGGACCAAGTCCGGGTCACGGTCGGTGCGGTCACTGTGAGCACCGGCCGGATGCCCCCAGACGTGCCAGCGCCCGTCGTTCCAGTCACAGAACCGATCGCGCACCTCGAACACCATGTCCAGCGGCGCCGGGTACCGGCGGGCGGACAGCGCGGCGCCCACGTCGACCAGCCGCACCCAGAGCGTGTCGACCGGGCGGGCGTGCCAGGCCCGGCCGTCGACCAGCAGGTGCGGCAGCGCATCGTCGGCGGGTCCCTGCGGGTACTCGATCGTGCGCATCAGGTCGTGCGCGAGCAGGAAGCGCCACAGCGCGGCGTACGCGGTCGGGCTGCTGGCCCGGACCTCCTCGACGGTCAGCGTGCCGTCGGGCTCGCTGGTGTCGGTCCAGGCGGCCCGCACCCGGTAGCTGGCGAACCCGGTGACCGTCCCGTCGGCCTCGGCGTGCAGCGCCAGCTGGCGGGGCGGACCGCCGGCGGCGAGCTCGGCGGAGTCGTGCAGCCGCCGCTCCCACCACCGGTCGTCGCGGGCCATGTTCCCCGGCACGAACCGGCGCACCTGCTGGTGCAGTGCCGCGGCCGCCGGGCGGAACTCCTCGACCTCGACCAGCCGCACGGTGCCGGTGCCGCAGTCGACGTCCGGCCGCAGGTGCAGCCGCTCGGTCAGCCCGTTCCAGCCGCCCCGCGAGGCGACCGGGGCGTACCCGAACCGGCCGTAGATCGGCCACTCGGCGGCCCACAGCGCCGCCACCGGCTCGCGACCGGCCGCGTGCACCTCGCGCAGCTGTCGTCGCATGACAGCCGTCAGCACCCCACGTCGCCGGTGGGTGGGGGAGACGGTGACCCAGGTGACGCCGGCCGTCGGCACCACCGCCCCCGGCACGGTCATCTCCAGGCTGTAGATGCCGGCGGTGGCGGCCACCCGCTCGCCGTCGAACAGGGCGAGCGAGCGGTCCAGCTCGGCCGTCGGGGCCGGGGAGTCCATGTAGGGGCCGGCGTGGTCGTGGCCGAAGGTCGTGCGCATGCCGCGGACGAAGCGCGGCCACTCCTCGGCGGTGATCGGGCGGAGCTGGTCGGCGATGTCGGTCACGGGGCGTGTCTACCCGGCGGGGACGACGGTCGGCCAACCAGTTCCGGCCGTGCGCACCGCGCACCCGGGCCTCAGTGGCTGCTGGCCGGCAGCCAGCCCAGCCACCGCGGCAGCCACCAGGTCCGCTCGCCCAGCACCGCCATCGCCGCCGGCAAGAGGACCCCGCGGACCAGGGTCGCGTCGATCAGCACCGCCACCGCCAGGCCCGCCCCCAGCTGCTTGAACTCCAGCATCGACAGCGTCGCGAAGATGCTGAACACCGCCACCATGACCACCGCGGCGCTGGTGACCACGCCGGCCGAGCGGGAGACCCCGGTGGTCACCGCGAGCCGCAGCGGGATGCCCGCCTGGGCCGCCTCACGGACCCGGGAGACCACGAACACGTGGTAGTCCATCGACAGCCCGAAGAGCACCACGAACAGGAACAGCGGGATCCAGGAGACGATCGCCCCGGTGGAGGTGAAGCCGAGCAGGCCCTCGGCCCAGGTGGACTGGAAGACCACCACCAGCACGCCGTAGGCGGCACCCACCGACAGCAGGGTGAGGACGGCGGCGATCAGCGCCACCGCCAGCGACCGGAACGCCACGGTCAGCACGACGACGGTGAGCGCCAGCACGAACCCGATCACGACCGGCAGCCGCTGCGCCATCGTGTCGCTGAAGTCGGCGTCCCCGGCCGTGGCGCCGGTGACGCCCGTGGCCGTGCCGGACACGGAACCGAGCGTGGCCGGCAGGAGGTCCTCACGCAGCTGGCTGAGCCCGGCCCGGGCCTCGTCGCTGCCGGCCGCACCGGCGCCCGCCACCGACAGCCGGGCGACCGTGCCGTCGGGGCTGACCTCGAGCTCGCCGGCGGCCGTTGCGTCCGGCAGCCGGGCGACCAGCTCGTCGGCAGCGTCCTGGACGGCGGGCACGTCGAGCCGCTGCCCGTCGGTGCGCCAGACGACGACCTGGTCGGTGCTGCCCTCCTGCGGGAAGGCCGCGGCGATGGCGTCGTAGGCCCGGACCACCTCGCTGTCCCGGGAGAGCGCGTCGATGCCCGGGTTGGAGGTGGCCATGCCGATCGCCGGCGCGGCCACCGCCAGGAGCGTGGCCACCCCCACGGCCAGCGAGGTCCGCGGCCGGGACACCACCCGCCGGACGACGGCCGACCAGACCCGGCTGTCGTCCGAGCGGCCCACCAGCCGGCCCAGCAGCGGGACCCGCGGCCGCTCGATGCCCCGCCCCAGCAGCGCCAGCGTCGCCGGCAGCACGGTCAGGGAGCCGATCACCGACACCAGCACCACGAGGATCGTGCCGGTCGCGAACGAGGTGAACACCGGGCTCCCGGCCAGGTACATGCCCGCCATCGCCACCGCGACGGCGAGGCCGGAGGTGAGCACGGCCCGCCCGGAGGTGGCGGCGGCCAGCTCGACGGCGAGCGCGGTGGGTGCGCCGTGGCGTCGTTCCTCCCGGGCCCGCCGGACGTAGAACAGCGCGTAGTCGACCCCGACGGCCATGCCGATCAGCAGCACGACGCTGGCGGTGCTCGCATCGACGGGGGTCAGCTGGGAGACCAGGGAGACCAGGCCCAGGGCGCCACCGACGGCGGTGAGCCCCAGCAGCAGCGGCACGCCGGCGGCGAACAGGGCACCGAAGGCCACCAGCAGCACCACCAGCGTCACCGGCAGGCTCAGCAGCTCCGCGCGCAGGAAGTCCTCCTCCAGCTGCTCGCCGACGACGGCGTCCAGCGAGCTGCCGCCGGACTCGACGACCCGCAGCCCCGGGTGCTCGGCCTGCACGCCGGCGACGGCGTCGAGCACCGGCTGCACCGCGTCGACGGCCGCATCGTCGGCGGCCGAGCCGGTGCGGTCCCCGACGTCGAGGGTGACCGGCACCAGCAGCGCTGTCCCGTCGGCGGAGGCGACCGGGTCGCCGACGGCGGCCACCTCGTCCAGCCCGCGGACGGCGGCGGTGACGTCCGCGGCGGCGGCGGTGCCCTCGGCGCCGATCACCGAGCCGTCGCGGGTCTGCACGAGCACCTGCTCAGTGGGCGGGTCGGGGAACCCGGCGCCGTCCAGGACGACGTCGGCCCGGCCGGACTCACCGCTGCCGCTCTGCGCAGCGGTGAGCGTCTTGGTGCCCATGGCGCCGCCGATGACGACGGCCAGTGCGACGGCCAGCACCCAGAGCCCGAGCACGGTCCAGCGGTGGGTGGCGCTCCACCGGGCCACCCGGACGGCGAACCCGTCCCGCCGGGGAGGTGGCGCGGTGACGGGCAGGGTGGTCATCACGGGGACGCTCACGATGGGGCCTTCCAGCTCGGGCGCCGCAGGGTGCGGCGTCGCTGGACCGAGCCTCGCGGCCCGAGATGATCATGTCGTTGCGGCTGGCCCCCCGAACGAGGTCGGGCTGGCACCATCTCGGTCGGCCGGTCAGCCCGACGAGGGGTGCGTCCTGTCGGTGGCCGGTGGCACCCTGCCGCCATGGCAGCCACGTCCGACGACGTCCGGGTGATCGCACTGGCCCTGCCGGAGGCCACCGAGCGCCCGGCGTGGGACATGGCCTGCCTCCGGGTGCGCGACAAGGTCTTCGCGTCGATGCCGCCGGCGGAGGAGTGGGTGGCGATCCGGCTGGCGCCCGGGGAGAACGCCGAGCTGGCCGCCGAGCGGCCGGAGGTGTTCTCGGTGCCGCACCACTACCGCAACAGCAGCATGGTCGTCGTCCAGCTCGCGGCCGTGGACCGGTCGGAGCTGGCCGAGCTGCTCACCGAGGCGTGGCGGCTGCGGGCACCCGCCCGGCTGCGGGCTGCCTTCGGTACCCCTGCCCGCTGAACCGGTGCGCCTCGGTCAACTGCGCAGGTAGGCGAGGGTCGCCATCACCCGGCGGTGCTGGTCGTCGTCCTGGCTCAGGCCGAGCTTGGCGAAGATGTGCTGGGTGTGCTTCTCCACGGCCCCTTGGGTGACGACCAGCTCGCGGGCGATCGCGGCGTTGGAGTGGCCCTCGGCGATCAGCCCCAGCACCTCCCGCTCGCGGGGGGAGAGCGAGCGCACCGGGTCGTCCCGCCGGCGCCGGGCGAACAGCTGGGCGACCACCTGCGGGTCGAGCACCGTGCCGCCGGCCACGACGTCGTCCAGGGCGGTGAGGAACTGGTCCACCTGCGCGACCCGGTCCTTGAGCAGGTAGCCGACCCCGCCCGCGCCGTCGGCGAGCAGCTCGTCGGCGTAGGCCACCTCCACGTACTGGGAGAGCACCAGCACCGCAGTCCTCGGGACGGCGCGGCGCGCCTCGACCGCGGCCCGCAGCCCCTCGTCGGTGTGGGTCGGGGGCATCCGGACGTCGACGACGGCGACGTCCGGCCGGTGCTCGACGACGGCCCGCACCAGTGACGGCCCGTCGGCGACGGCGGCCACCACCTCGGTGCCCGCCTCGCCGAGCAACCGGACGAGGCCCTCACGGAGCAGCACCGAGTCCTCGGCCAGCACGACCCGCATCCGGGGGCTGCCTCCGGTCACCGGCACGGCAGCTCGCCGATCAGCCGGGTCGGCCCGCCCCGCGGGCTGTCCACGGTCAGCACCCCGTCGACCGCGCGCAGCCGATCGGTCAGCCCGGCCAGACCGTGGCCGGGGGCCAGCACGGCACCGCCGCGGCCGTCGTCCTCGACGACCACCCGGAGCCGGTCGTCCTCGCAGACCACCGTCACCCGGCTCACCGTCGCCTCGCTGTGCTTGGCGACGTTCGCCAGCGCCTCGCTCACCAGGAAGTAGGCGGAGTTCTCCACGGCCGGTGTCAGCCGCTGCCCCGGGGGGAGGGCGACGGCCAGTTCGACCGGCACGGGGGAGCGGGCGGCGAGGGCGGCGAGTGCGGCGGCCAGGCCGCGGTCGGCCAGCACCGGTGGGGCGATCCCGCGGGACAGCGCCCGCAGCTCCTCCAGCGTCTCCCTGGTCTGCGCCGCCGCCTCCTCCAGCGTCGCGCGGGCGCCGTCCGGGTCGCTGTCGACCATCCGGCGGGCCCGGTGCAGGTCCATGCTGAGCCGGACGAGTCGCTGCTGCGGGCCGTCGTGGATGTCGCGCTCGAGGCGGCGCAGGGCGACGGCCTCGGCCGCCACGGCGGCGTCCCGGCCCTCGGAGAGCCGGCCGATCTCGGCCTGGGTGGCGGCCCGGGAGGACAGCAGCCCCCGGCCGAGCTGCGCCTGGGCGAGAGCGCACCCCCGGACGACGACCGGCAGCGTCAGGGCGAACAGCACCCCGATGGCCGTGTAGAGGAGGACCCGGTTGATCGAGGTGTCGGCCATCCCGATGAGCTCGGGTAGCGTGTAGTTGTCCGGCTGTCCCGACTCGTCGTAGGGGATCGACCAGTCCCAGGTCACCGAGGTCAGGCCGGCCAGCGTGATGGCCCACCAGACGACCGTGACCACGAAGGCGGGCACCGCCACGAACAGGCGGAGCACGGCGTGCAGCGCGTCCATCCAGTACTGCGGCTCGCGCATCGGCGCGAGCAGCCGACGCATCCGGCCGGCGTCCGGACCGGGCCGCCGGTAGACCGGACGGGTCACCGGCGTGCGCAGGACCGCGGGCAACCAGGACCGCTCGGCCGTGGCGAACCCACGGGCGGCGAGCAGGGTGCCGACCGCCACGGGCAGCCCGATCCACACCACGGTCAGCCCGAGCCCGACCGCGCCGCCGGTGACCACCAGGACGAATGCGAGCAGCGACAGCGGGAAGGCGAGCAGCACGTAGCCGGTGTCGATGCCGAGCTGGCGCCACCAGCCGCGCCGGGCCTCGTGTGCGACGGGGAGTCCGGCCGAGACGGGCAGCTCGGCGGTGGTCGTCGTCATGCCGACCAGCCTGGCCGGGGGCGACGGGCCGTCCCAGCCCGCTGGCTGGCCGGTACGGACTCGGGCTGTCCCGACCTGTGCGCGCTCATCTCAGGCGCAGATGCTCCCGGCCTGCCCCGGCCGTGTCCAGGACGTCGACCCGAGCAGCGGGTTTCGCGCCGACGGCGGACGCATCTACTGTCGGTGTGCCCCCGACCGTGTTCGTGCCCGCCCGCCCCGGGACCCCGGCTCCCTGGTTGGCCGCGGGCACAGGAAGTAGCCCATGCGCCGCACCGCAGTCCTCCCTCGTCCCGCTCGCGGCCCCGCCGTCCCGGCGCTCGCCCTGGTCACCGCCCTGGTGCTCGCCGGGTGCACCGGCTCGGACGACGGGGACTCCGGCGGCTCGGCCGACTCGGGTGGCTCGGACGACCCCGCCGTCGCCGGGGCCGTGACCGCGGCTCCGGATGCGGCGCGCACGCTCGTGCCCGACGCCGACCCGGTGGCCGCCGCCGTCTCGACCAGCCGGGCGCTGTACGAGAGCTCGGACGTGGCCGTCGTGGCCGGTGGCGGCGATGTGGACGCGGAGCTGCTGGGCGCGGTGGCGGCGGTGGGTCTCGGTGTGCCCCTGCTGCTGGGCTCCGGCGACCCCGCCGACGTGCTCGGGGCGGAGCTCGACCGCCTCGGCGTGCAGACGGTTCTCGCCGTCGGCGACGCCGCCGCCGACCTGGTCCCGGGTGGCTCGGACGACGTCGACGTCGTGGCCGTCCCCGCCGACGCCGAGGCGCTGGCGGAAGCGACCGGCCTGGACCTCGCCGAGCCCACGACCGTGCCCGACGCGGAGCGGGCGGCTGCGGTGGCCGGGCTGGCGCCGGACGCGCTGCCGGTCCTGACGGCGGAGGCCCCGCCGGCCCCGGCGAGCCCCACCGAGACGGCAGCGGAGGGCTCGGAGACCGGTGCGTCCGAGACCGGGTCCGAGGCGTCGGAGACCGAGTCCGAGGCGTCGGAGCCGGCGGAGGCGACGGGGGAGCTGCCCGAGGTGCAGCGCCCCGAGCCGCTGGAGGACGTGGTGGTCCTCGCGAGCGGGGACGCGCAGTCGCTGGCCGGGATCGCGACGGCCCGGGCCGCCGGTGCCGAGGTGCTGCTCACCGGCGGGGTGGTCGATCCGCGCGGGTCGGCGGAGGTCGTCGAGCGCCTCGCCGCCGAGCCCACGGTCGTCGTGCTGGGTGCCGACCTGGCCGGGGCGCCGGGGATCGACTGGAAGCTGGACACCGTGGCCACCGGTACGCAGTTGCCCGGCGGCGGTCAGCTGCTGTTCCCCGAGCACACGCTGATCGCCCTCTACGGCATCCCCGGCAGCGGTGCCCTGGGCCTGCTGGGCGAGCAGGACCTGCCCGGCGCCATCGCGCGGGCACAGCAGTACGCCGACGAGTACCGGCCGCTGGTGGACAACACCGTCGTCCCGACGTTCGAGATCATCGCCACCGTGGCCTCGGCCTCGGCCGGCCCGGACGGCAACTACTCCGCCGAGCAGGACGTCGAGACGCTGCGCCCCTGGGTCGAGGCCGCCGGTGAGGCCGGCCTGTACGTGGTGCTGGACCTGCAGCCGGGCCGCACCGACTTCCTCACCCCGGCCAAGCAGTACGAGCCGCTGCTGACGCTGCCCTACGTCGGGCTGGCGCTGGACCCGGAGTGGCGGCTGAAGCCGGGTGAGGTGCACCTGCGCCAGATCGGCCAGGTGGACATCGACGAGGTGAACCAGGTGGTCACCTGGCTGGCCGACCTGGTCCGGGAGAACGACCTGCCGCAGAAACTGCTGGTGCTGCACCAGTTCCAGGTGCGGATGATCGTCGACCGCGAGCGGCTGGACACCTCCCGTGACGAGCTGGCGATCCTGGTGCACGTCGACGGGCAGGGCTCCCAGCCGGCCAAGCAGACCACCTGGGAGGTGCTGCACCGCGGCGCCCCGGAGCCGCTGTACTGGGGCTGGAAGAACTTCATCGACGAGGACGAGCCGATGATCTCCCCCCAGGAGACCATCGAGACGGTGCAGCCGACCCCGGAACTGGTCACCTACCAGTAGCGAGAAGAACGAGTCCCTTCCGCGGAGGCGTGTTCGGTAGGGTTCCTCGGCGCCGACTCGGCGTCCGAACCCGCGGACGCCGTCGAAGGAGCAGGCTCTCTCGAACCGACGGGGCAGGCGCCGGTCGTCCAGATCCGTGTGGGACGGCACCGTTCCAGGGGGACGACGACAGCGATCGCGTTCCGCGTCACGTCCGGCGGCAGAGCTCCTGCGGCGGACGAGAGGACCTCATGCCCGACCTGTTCATCGATGGAACGTGGCAGGACGCCGCCGAGGGCGGGACCCGGGAGATCCGGTGCCCGGCAGACGGGACCCTGGTCACCACCGTGTCGGAGGGGACTGCGGAGGACGCGGTGCGCGCGGTGCGCGCCGCTCGTCGCGCGTTCGACAGCGGCCCGTGGCGCGACACCACCGGCACCGAGCGCGGGCGGGTCCTCCACCGGGTCGCCGACCTGCTCGAGGAACAGAAGGACGAGGTAGCCCGGCTGGAGTCGCTGGACACCGGCAAGCGGCTGGTCGAGTCCGAGCTCGACGTGGACGACATCGCCGCGGTCTTCCGGCACTACGCGGGTCTGGCCGGTGCGGACGCCGGGCGGGTCGTCGACCCGGGGATGCCCGACGTCTCGAGCCGGATCGTCCGCGAGCCCATCGGGGTGTGCTCGCTGATCACGCCGTGGAACTACCCGCTGCTGCAGACCTCGTGGAAGGTGGCCCCGGCGCTGGCCGCGGGGAACACATTCGTGCTCAAGCCGAGCGAGCTGACGCCGTCGACCGCGATCTGGCTGATGCGGGCACTCACCGAGGCAGGGGTGCCCGACGGCGTCGCCAACCTGGTGCTCGGCACCGGGGCGCACGTGGGTGTGCCGCTCACCGAGGCGCCCGAGGTCGACCTGGTCTCCTTCACCGGTGGCCTGGAGACCGGCCGGAAGATCATGGCCGCCGCCTCGGCGACGGTGAAGAAGGTCGCCCTCGAGCTGGGGGGCAAGAACCCGAACATCGTCTTCGCCGACGCCGATCTCGACGTGGCGCTCGACTTCGCCCTGACCGCCGTCTTCCTCGACTCCGGGCAGGTCTGCTCGGGAGGTGCCCGCCTGGTCGTCGAGGACACGATCCACGACGACTTCGTCGACGAGCTGGTCCGGCGCGCGGAGAAGATCCGGCTGGGCGGGCCCTTCGACCAGGAGGCGGAGACCGGGCCGCTGATCAGCGCGGCCCACCGGGAGAAGGTCGAGGACTACGTCGCCGCCGGGCTCGCCGAGGGAGCGGTGCTCCGCGTCGGCGGCGGACGGCCGGAGGACCCGGAGCTCGCCGACGGGTTCTTCTTCCTCCCGACCATCTTCGACGGGTGCCGCACGGACATGCGTGTGGTGCAGGAGGAGTCGTTCGGCCCGGTGCTCACCGTGGAGACGTTCAGCGGCTCGAGCTCCGACGAGCTCGAGGACGCGGCCGTGGGGATCGCCAACGACACGATCTACGGCCTCGCCGGCGCCGTCTGGACCCAGAACGCCGGCCGCGCCGAGCGCGTGGCCCGGCGGCTGCGGCACGGCACGGTCTGGATCAACGACTACCACCCCTACGTGCCGCAGGCCGAGTGGGGCGGGTTCAAGCAGTCGGGGACCGGTCGGGAGCTCGGCCTCGCCGGCCTCGACGAGTACCGGGAGACCAAGCACATCTGGCACAACACCAGGCCGGCCGCGCAGTACTGGTTCGGCGAGCCGGCAGGGAGGGACGCATGAGCAAGTCCTACGACTACGTCATCGTCGGAGGCGGGTCCGCCGGATCCGCCCTGGCCAACCGCCTCAGCGCGGACCCGGCCACGACGGTCCTCGTCCTCGAGGCCGGGCGCAGTGACTTCAAGGTCGACCCGTTCATCCACATGCCGGCGGCGCTCCCGTACCCGATCGGCAACCGCCTGTACGACTGGAAGTACGAGTCCGAGCCGGAGCCGCACATGAACGGCCGCCGGGTGTTCCACGCCCGCGGCAAGGTCCTCGGGGGCTCCAGCAGCATCAACGGCATGATCTTCCAGCGCGGCAACCCGCTGGACTACGAGCGCTGGGCCCGGGAGCCGGGCATGGAGCAGTGGGGCTACGCCGAGTGTCTGCCCTACTTCAAGCGGATGGAGACGTGCCTGGCCGGTGCGGACCAGTGGCGTGGTGGCTCCGGCCCGCTGGTCATGGAGCGTGGACCGGCGAAGAGCCCGCTGTTCGGTGCCTTCTTCGAGGCCACCCAGCAGGCCGGGCACCCGTTGACCGACGACGTCAACGGCTATCGGCAGGAGGGGTTCGCGCCGTTCGACCGCAACGTCCACCAGGGCCGTCGGCTCAGCGCCTCCCGCGCCTACCTGCACCCGGTGACGAGCCGGCCCAACCTCACCGTGCACACGCTCTCCCACGTGACCGGCGTGCGGGTGCACGGTGGCCGCGCCGTCGGCGTCGACTACCTGCGCGGCGGCACGTTCACGCGCACCGTCGACGCCGGTGAGGTGGTCCTGTGCGGAGGGGCGTTCAACTCCCCGCAGCTGCTCCAGCTGGCGGGGATCGGGAACGCCGCGGAACTGGAGCAGCTGGGCATCGAGTGCGTCGCGGACCTGCCGGGCGTGGGGGAGAACCTGCAGGACCACCTCGAGGTCTACATCCAGTACGCCAGCAAGCAGCCGGTCTCGATCGCGCCCTGGCTCAAGCACCGGCACAAGCCGCGGATCGGTGCCGAGTGGTTGTTCCTGCGTCGGGGCGTCGGGGCCTCGAACCACTTCGAGGCCGGGGGCTTCATCCGCAGCAACGACCAGGTCGACTACCCGAACCTGATGTTCCACTTCCTGCCGATCGCCATCCGGTACGACGGGACCCGACCGGCCCCCGAGCACGGGTACCAGGTGCACATCGGGCCGATGTACTCCGACGTCCGCGGCACCGTCAAGATCAAGTCCACGGATCCCTTCGAGCACCCCGCACTGCGGTTCAACTACCTCTCGACGGAGAGCGACCGCCGCGAGTGGATCGAGATGGTGCGTGCGGCGCGCGACATCCTCGAGCAGCCCGCGTTCGCGCCCTTCAACGCCGGGGAGATCTCGCCCGGCCCGTCGGTCGAGACCGACGAGGAGATCCTGGACTGGGTCGCCCGCGACGCCGAGACGGCGCTGCACCCGTCGTGCACCGCCAAGATGGGCACCGACGACATGAGCGTGGTGGACCCTTCGAGCATGCGCGTGCACGGTGTCGAGGGGCTGCGCGTCGTGGACGCCTCGGTGATGCCCTTCGTGCCCAACGGCAACATCTACGCCCCGGTCATGATGCTGGCGGAGAAGGCCGCGGACCTGATCATGGGGAACGAGCCGGCGCCGCCGCTGCACGTGCCGTACTACCGCCACCGTGACGGGATGCCCCTCCACCCGCCGGGCGACCCCCGGAACACGGTCCTCGCCGGGCAGACGTCATGAGCGAGCAGACCGTCGCGGCCGAGGGGTCGACGACGGCTGGGCCGTCGGCGCGGATCAAGAAGCCGGTGTTCTACGGCTCGGCGGCCGGGGTCCTGATCGTGGCCGCGTGGGCCATCGTCGCCCCGACGGCGGCGGCGGACGCCATCGGGACCCTCGTCGGGTGGACGTCGGAGTGGTTCGGCTGGTTCTACATCCTGCTGGCGACCGCTGTCCTGGTCTTCGTGATCTTCCTCGGGGTGTCCCGGTACGGGCGGACGAAGCTCGGCCCGGAGCACTCGACGCCGCAGTACAGCACCTTCGCCTGGGCCTCGATGCTCTTCGCCGCCGGGATCGGCACCGACCTGATGTTCTTCGCGGTGGCCGAGCCGGTGACGCAGTACCTGGCGCCGCCGGTCGGGGAACCCGAGACCGTCGAGGCAGCGCGTGAGGCGACGGTCTGGACGCTCTTCCACTACGGGATCACCGGGTGGGGGATGTACGCGCTGATGGGGATGGCGCTGGCCTACTTCTCCTACCGGATGAACCTGCCGCTGGCGATCCGGTCGGCGCTGTACCCGATCTTCGGCAAGCGGATCAACGGCGCCCTGGGCCACACCGTCGACCTGGCGGCCGTGCTCGGCACGATCTTCGGTGTCGCCACCTCGCTCGGCATCGGTGTCGTCCAGCTCAACTACGGCCTCGACCTGCTGGTCGGGATCCCCGAGGGCCGCGCGGCCCAGGTCGGGCTGATCGCGCTGGCCGTCGGGATCGCCACCATCTCGGCGGTCAGTGGGATCGACAAGGGGATCAAGCTCCTCTCCCAGCTCAACGTCCTCCTCGCCATCGGTCTCGCGGCCTTCGTGCTGATCGCCGGCAACACCGTGTTCCTGCTCAACGCCCTGGTGCTGAACATCGGTGACTTCGTCAGCACGTTCGGCGACCTCACCCTGCAGACGTTCGCCTTCGACCGGCCGGTCGACTGGCTGAACGGCTGGACGCTGTTCTTCTGGGCCTGGTGGATCGCCTGGGCGTCGTTCGTGGGGCTGTTCCTCGCCCGCATCTCCCGAGGCCGCACCATCCGGCAGTTCGTGGCCGGCACGATGATCATCCCGTTCACCTACATCCTCATGTGGGTGTCGATCTTCGGGAACAGTGCGCTGGACCGGGTGCGCGGCGGTGACGAGGCCTTCGGCGAGCTCGCGATGAACACCCCCGAGCGGGGCTTCTACACCCTGCTCATGGAGTACCCGGTGTTCCCGCTGACCGCGGCGGTCGCCACCTTCGTGGGCCTGCTCTTCTACGTAACCTCGGCCGACTCCGGTGCGCTGGTCATGGCCAACCTGTCCTCGGAGCTGAGGACGCCGCAGGCCGACGCAGGCAAGGGCGTGCGGATCTTCTGGGCCGTGGCCACCGGCCTGCTCACCGCCGGGATGCTCATCGTCGGTGGGGTGCCCGCCCTGCAGAACGCCACCATCGTCATGGGGTTGCCGTTCGCCTTCGTGATGGTGCTGGTCATGGTGTCGCTGTTCAAGGCGCTGCGGGTGGAGGCCAACCGCACCGCCAGCCACGCCCAGAGCCTGCCGGGGCGGCTGTCGGGACGCACCCCGATGGCCGGGGACCGGCGCGGTGGGCGGACGTGGCGCACCCGGCTGAGCCGAGCGATGTCCTTCCCCGGCAAGGCCCGGGTCGACCAGTTCCTCGACGAGGTGGCGGAGCCCGCGCTGGAGGAGGTGGCGACGGAGCTGCGCGCCGAGGGGGTCGAGACCGAGGTGCGCCGCGAGACCGACGAGCTCGGGTGGACCCACGTCCAGCTGGTGGTCGATCTCCGGGGCGACTACCCGTTCGACTACCGGGTCCAGCCCGAGGAGGTGCCGATGCCGGTCTACGGACCGGCCTCACCCCGCGGGGACGACACCTACTTCCGCCTCGAGGTCCACATGCGGGAGGGCGGCCAGGGCTACGACATCATGGGGTACACCCACACCCAGATCATCGACGACGTGCTCGACCAGTACGAGCGGCACCTGGAGTTCCTGCGCCTCCAGGAGTCCGGCACGACGTCCTGACGGGTTCGGTCGCCGCACGATCGCGTGCGGCGACCGTCCCCGTGCGTCTTACTTCTGTCGGTCCCCTCGGGCAGGATCGTCCCCGGAACAGCCCAGCCGGGGAGGAGCCCGTGATGACCGGTGCGATCGTCGAACGGCCGGACGTCGGTCAGGTCGCTGAGCTCGAACCGCGGCTGGCCGAACACCGGCGTGAGCTGACCGGGTACTGCTACCGGATGCTCGGGTCCTCCTTCGATGCGGAGGACGCCGTCCAGGAGACGATGGTCCGGGCCTGGCGGTCGCTGGACCGGCTGCAGGGCAGCGGGGCACTGCGTTCCTGGCTGTACCGGATCGCCACCAACGTCTGTCTCGACGCCCTCGATGGCCGCAAGCGCCGGGCGCTCCCGGTCGACCTGTCCGACGAGTCCTCGGCCCCCGTGCCGGCGTCGCTGGCCGGGGTGCTGGCCGACGGGGCGTGGGTCGAGCCGGCGCTGGACCGCAACGTCCCCGTCGGGGGCGACCCGGCCGACCTCGCCGTGCAGAAGGAGTCGGTGCGGCTGGCCTTCGTCGCCGCGCTGCAGCTGCTGCCGCCGCGGCAGCGGGCCGTGCTCATCCTGCGGGACGTGCTGCGCTGGAAGGCAGACGAGGTGGCGGCGCTGCTCGAGACCTCCGTCGCGGCCGCCAACAGTGCGCTGCAGCGTGCGCGGGCCACCCTCGCCGCGGCCCAGGCCCAGGAGAAGGCCCCCGACCGGGACGTCGCCGCCCCGGACGCCGAGCTGCTGGCCCGCTACCTGGACGCCTTCCTGCGCTACGACATCGAGGCCCTCGTCGCGCTGCTGCACGAGGACGCCGTGATGGACATGCCGCCCTACGCGATGTGGCTGCGCAGCGCCGCGGACATCGGCACCTGGTTCGCCGGCCCCGGTGCGGAGTGCCGCGGCTCGCACGTGGTGCCGCTGGAGCTCAACGGCAACCCGGCCTTCGCCCAGTGGCGGCCCAACGGGCCGGACGGCGCGCACCGGCCGTGGGCCGTGCACGCGCTGACCATGGCCGACGGGCGGATCACCCGGATGACGGCGTTCCTCGACACCCGGCTGTTCGACCTCTTCGGCCTGCCGCACGACCCGGCGGCCTCGACGGCTGGTTGACGCTCACCGGTTCCGACGGCTCTGCACGGACACGATGACGCCGGTGGCCAGCGCCGCGGCGGCCACGAGCAGCAGCGCCGGCGGGTAACCGACCTGCGGTGCGGCCAGGGCGAGCAGGAATGGGATGGCCAGCCCTGAGTACGCCAGCGAGTAGTAGACGGCGACCAGCCCGCCCAGTTGCTCCGGGGTGGCCAGTCGTTCCACCTCGCGCAACCCGCCCACCAGGCACACGCCGTACCCGACGCCCAGCACCAGCGCCGCCGCCACGACCGGAAGCAGGCCGGGACGGGCGGTGGCCAGCGCCGCGGCCAGCACGCCGGTCGTGACCGCGGCCAGTCCGAGGACCATGGCCCGGGCGTCCCCGCTGCCGAGCAGGTGCCGGCCCCAGCGTTGGCCGCCGAGGCCGGCGCTGAGTGCAGCAGCCGCCAGGAAGCCCGAGAACGCCACGCCGATCCCCGGGAGCGGTCCCACACCGTGGGCGGGGAGCGTGGTGAAGACCAGGGTCACGCTGCCGAACACCCACGGGGCCATCGGCGCGACGACCCGGCGGAACCGGCTGGTCCTCGCCGCTGCCGGGATCAGCTGCCACCGGCCACCCGAGGAGGCCGGACGCGTCTCGGGAGCCCGGGGCAGCAGCGCGAGCGCCGTGCCCCCGAGGGCCAGGTGGAGCAGGTAGGGCAGGACCGTGGGCAGCGGCGCCCACTGGGCCAGCAGGCCGGCGACCAGCGGTCCGACACCGAACCCGGCGGTCAGCGCCAGTGCCGCACGGCGTGCGGCCGCACCGGGGGCTCTCCCGGACAGCTCCTTGATCCACGCCGTCCCCACCGTGAACACCGTGCCGGAGACGACCCCGGTCAGCAGCCGGCCCGCGTAGAGGCCGGCCGGGCCCCAGCTTCCGGTGATCAGCACCACGGTGGCCAGCAGCGAGACCGCGGCGAAGCTGATCATGATGCGGCGCCGGCCGTAACGGTCGCTGGCCGGACCGCCGACGAGGAAGCCCGGCACCAGCCCGACGGCATAGACCCCGAAGATCGCCGTGGCGCTGGCGTCGGACAACGCCAGGTCGTGGCGGTAGACGGCCAGCAGCGGCACGAACTGGTTCGCGCCGTAGCCGACCGCGAACATCGCCAGCGCCGGCCAGCGCCACGCCCCGCTCGCCCGCTGGCCGGGCGCACCGGCCCTGGAGGTCACCGCAGCTCCTCCAGGGCCGGGCGCAGCAGCGTCAGGCCGCCTGGTCCAGCGTCGGGTAGTCGATGTACCCGGCGTCGGTGCCCCCGTAGAAGCTGCTCTCGTCGGCGAGGTTGAGGTCGGCGTCGACCTCGAGCCGGCGGACCAGGTCCGGGTTGGCGATGAAGGCCCGGCCGACCGCGACGAGGTCGGCGCGCCCGTGGGCGAGCAGTGCGTCCAGGTTGTCCGTCGTCGTCGCCAGGCTGAAGGCCGGGTTGACGATCATCGGCCCCGACCAGGCGCGGCGGATCTGCTCGGTGACGGCCGGCGGCCCCTCCACCACGTGCAGGTAGGCCAGCCCGAGCGGCTCCAGACCCGCCACGACCGCGGCGTACACGTCCTCGGTCTCGTGCTCCACGATGTCGTTGAAGCTGTTGGCCGGGGACAGCCGCACCCCCACCCGCTCGGCGCCCACGGCGCCGGCGACGGCAGCGGTCACCTCGAGGAGGAACCGGGCGCGGTTCTCGGCCGAGCCGCCGTAGCGGTCGGTGCGCTGGTTGGTGCCCTCGGCGAGGAACTGGTGCGGCAGGTAGCCGTTGGCGCCGTGCACCTCGACACCGTCGAAGCCACCCTCCTCGACCGCGAGGCGGGCTGCCTCGGCGAACTCGGCGACGACGGCCTCGACCTCCTCGGTCTCCAGCGCGCGCGGCTCGACGAAGTCCTGCAGGCCCTCGGTGGTGAACACCTGGCCGGCCGGGCGAACTGCCGACGGTGCGACCGGGCGGCCGCCGTCCGGCTGCAGCGAGGGGTGGGAGATCCGCCCGGCGTGCATGAGCTGCAGGTAGATCCGACCGCCCTGCTCGTGCACGGCATCGGTCACCCGGCGCCAGCCGGCGGCCTGCTCGGCGTTGTGGATGCCCGGGGTGTTCGGATAGCCCTGCCCGACGGCGCTGGGCTGGGTGCCCTCGGTGACGATCAGCCCGGCTCCGGCGCGCTGGGTGTAGTAGGTGGTCATCGACTCGGTCGGCACGCCGTCGGCAGCCGCCCGGTTCCGGGTCATGGGGGCCATGACCAGCCGGTTGCGCAGCTGGAGGCTGCCGAGGGTGGCGGGGGAGAAGAGCGAGGACGTCATGGGAGAACTCCTTGGTGCGTTGTCGGATCAGAGGCTGGAGTGGCCGGCGACGGCCTTCTCCAGCTCCGGCTTGAGGCCGGCGAGCTGCCGGTCCAGCGAGGCCGGGTCGGTGCGGTTGGCGTCGATCATCTGCGCGCGGGCTTCACCGCCCCGGACGACGGTGAGGCTGCCGTCGGCCATCCCGGCGATCGTCGCCGCAGCGACCTCGTCGGGGGTCTCGTAGACGAATCCGTGCTCGGGGCCGGCCTGCGAGCTGGCCATCATCGGCGTGCTGGTGGCACCGGGGAACACGGTGAGCACGTGGACGCCCTCGTCGTAGAGCTCGCGGCGCAGCGATTCCCCGAAGTGCGCGATGCCGGCCTTGGTGGCCGCGTAGGTGGCGTAGAACGGCATCCCCACCAGTCCGATGCCGGAGGAGACGTTGACGACCAGGCCGTTGCCGCTGGCCCGCAACGCCGGCAGGGCGGCGCGCGTCAGCAGGATGGGAGCGGTCAGGTTCAACGCGATCTGGGCAGCCACCTCCGCCTCCTCGATCGCTTCCAGGCGGCCGGCGCGGACGTTGCCGGCGTTGTTCACCAGGACGTCGATGCCGCCGAACTGCTCCTGCGCGGCAGCGACCGCGGTGGCCGCCGCCCCCGGCTCGGTCAGGTCTACGGCGACGACCGAGGCATGGCCGCCGCGCTCGCGGACCAGGTCGGCGACCTCCTCCAGCGGCTGGGAACGGCGGCCGACCAGGGTCAGCCGCGGTGCGTGGTCGGCGAGTTGCAGCGCGAGGCTGCGACCGATGCCGGTGGCGGCGCCGGTCAACAGGATCGAGCGGTCGTGCAGGTCCATGTGGTCGTTCCTCTCAGCGGGAGGTCCCGCGGATCAGCTGTGCTCCTCGACGTGACGGACGAGGCCCACGACGTCGTCGGGGTGTGGGTGACCGATCGCTCCGGAAGAGCAGGCGACCGTTCCGACGGTGGTGCCGGGGGCGAGGCCCGTTCAGTGCAGGTAGCGCGGTGGCGTAGGACGAGGTCGATGCTGTCGGGGTGCAGCAGTGGACTGATCGGTCCAATTCCCGCTTACCATGATCGTCATGCACACGACGGGGGATCGAGCTGCGGAACCGGTGCTAACTGCGCGAGGGCGGGCGACCCGGGAGCGCATCGTCGCCGCGGCGGCCGAGCTAATGCACGAGCGCGGCGTGGCCGGTACCAGCCTGGACGACGTCCGCGCCGCCACCGGCACCAGCAAGTCGCAGCTCTACCACTACTTCGCCGACAAGGCTGCGCTGGTCGGTGCGGTGATCGGGCGGCAGGTGGGGCAGGTGCTGCAGGTGCAGCAGCCGGAGCTGGACGACCTGGGCTCCTTGGCGGCGCTGCGGCGGTGGCGGGACCGGGTCGTGGAGGTCAACCGGCACACCGGCTGTGTCGGTGGCTGCCCCCTGGGTCGGCTCGCCGGCGAGCTGGTCGAGTCCGACCCGTCGGCTCGCGCGGACCTGGTCGCCGGGTTCGGGGAGTGGCGGGAGCACCTGGCCGTCGGCTTGCGGGCCATGCAGGCCCGTGGCGAGCTGGCCGGCGGAGCCGATCCGGAGGAGCTGGCACTCGGGCTGTTGGCAGCAGCCCAGGGAGGGCTGCTGCTCGCGCAGACACACCGTTCGGTCGAACCGCTCGAGGCCGCGCTGGACCTCGCGTTGGCGGGTGTCGCCGTCCACCTGGTGGTCTCAGGCGACCGGTGACCCGCGGGCCGACGATGCCGGTGGGTGATGTGGCCACCTCGATGAACCGGCCGCCGCGGCGGGCCCGGCACGGGACAGGACCCGGCAGACGCCAGCTGCACCCCGGTCGGCGACTCGAAGCGGGGCCCTCGATGGCCTCGGTTTCGTGCCCGACCGGGCGGGATGCGCCCCCGCCGGGCAAGGTCTCACGGCAAGCCGAAGACCAGAAGGTCTCACGGCGAGCCGAAGACCAGAGGGAGGAACCGGATGAACGGGTCCGAGAGGTTGGGCGGGACCACCGCCCTGGTGACCGGGGGCAGCAGCGGACTCGGCCGGGCGACGGCGCTGGCGCTGGCTGCAGCCGGCGCGGACGTCGCCGTGCTGGCCCGCGGCTCGGCCGAGCTGGAGCAGACGGCCGAGGAGGTCCGCGCCCACGGGGTGCGGGGGAGCGCGGTCGTGGTGGACCTGGCCGACGCCGAGGGCGTCCAGCGGGCGGTGGAGCAGGTGCGCGCCGACCTCGGGCCGGTGCGCCTGTTGGTCAACGCGGCGGGTACCGACGTCCCCGGACCGGTGACCGAGCTGGACGTGGCCGGCTGGGACCATGTGCTGGACGTGAACCTGCGCGCGTCGTTCCTGCTGGCCAGAGCGGTGTGGCCGGACTTGAGCGCGCAGGGCGGCGGGACGATCGTGAACGTCTCCTCGGTCGCGGGCCGGCGGGGTTGGGCGAATGCCTCGGCCTACTGCGCGGCCAAGTTCGGGTTGACCGGTCTGACGCAGGCGCTGTCGGCCGAAGGCAGGCCGCACCGCATCCGCGCCTGCGTCCTCTATCCCGGCGCGATGGACACCAGTTGGGGCGTCTGGTCCCCTGAGGACCGGCAGAACGGCGCCGAGCCGAACGTGCCCGCCGACGCGCTGGCGCCCGATCAGGTGGCCCGGCTGATCGCCTGGATCGCCTCCGCTCCGCCCGACGTCGTGCTCAACGAGGTCACCGTGACGCCGTTGCTCGAACAGGGTTGGCCCTGACCGACCCTCTCGGCCGTGAGGCGTTGCTGGGTTCGAGTGGGCACGCGGGGTGGTGAGCCTCGAGACTGGAGGACATGTCGCTGACGATGGGCATCGGACCGCTGGCCGCGGCCAACCGCAACCGCCTCAACGCCGATCTCTCCGCGGCGCCGGCACACCTGCTCTACTCGCACGAAGCCGGCAAGCGGGTGCGCGGCGTGGTGAACGGCGAGACGGTGCTGGACACCGAGCGGGCGGTCCTCCTGCACGAGACGGGGCTGATGCCCCAGTGGTACGTCCCCCGCGACGATGTCCGGACCGACCTGCTGACGCCGACCGACACCAGCACGCACTGCCCGTTCAAGGGCGATGCCGCTTACTGGACGCTGACCGTCGGCGACCGGACGGAGGTCGATGCGGTCTGGTCCTATCCCGATCCGCTGCCCGCCGTACCCGAGCTCGCCGGGCTGATGGCCGTCTACTTCGACCGGCTGGATGCCTGGCTGGAGGAGGACGAGCAGGTCCTCGGGCACCCTCGCGACCCGTTCCACCGGGTCGACACCCGACGCAGCAGCCGCCGGGTCACCGTCCGGGTCGGCGGCGCTGTCGTCGCCGAGACCGACCGCGCCGTCGCGTTGTTCGAGACGGGGTTGCCGGTGCGCTGGTACCTGCCCCGGGAGGTGTTCGACGTCGCCGGGCTCAGCGACTCCGACACGCGGACGGTCTGCCCGTACAAGGGAATCGCCACCTACCAGCACCTGACCGTGGGCGGCCGGCGGTACGAGGACCTGCTCTGGTCCTACGTGCCTGGGCTCCCCGAGGCGCAGCAGGTGTCCGGATTCGTCTCCGTGGACGACAGTTCCGACGACGTCCAGGTCGAGGTCAGCAGAGCCTGAGCTGTCGTGTGGGGGCTACGCGGCTCGCGCACCCACCCGACGGGTCAGAGGTCCCGGAGGACGACGGCGTAGCGGACGCCGGCTTCTTCGTCGACCGCGCCGGGTGGACGCATGCGCCCGCTCATGAAGACCTGCTCGAGCAGCTGGGACGGCTGCCGTTGCCGGCTCGGCCTCCATGTGTGTGCCGCGTGCGCCGGTCAGCGCGCTGGAGCGGGTGACCGGGATCGAACCGGCATGGCCAGCTTGGAAGGCTTGGGACTCCAAGCGCCATCTATGCTGGTCCGCGCCATGTCATGCGGATGCCGTGCCTTCCGCGTGCCTCAACTCGGCGCTCGCGATGGCGGCGAGCGGCGTCCCGCTCCTCTTCGGCCCGCCTGTAGCGGAGGTGGGTTCCGGCGTGCGACGCCGTGTCCCAAACGGTAAGTGCCTTTTGTTCAGGGGCTCGGCACGGACGGCGAGTAGGGCAATGTCGTCGCTGCAGCAGTCGGAGGTGAAGCGATGGACGGCCTCGCGCACGGTCGCCACGAGTACGGCGCTGCCAGCCGGGGGACACCGGCTCGTGCGTGTCCGCTTGGCCCACGAGGCCCTCTATAGCCTTACCGTCATCCGGGCGATCCTGATCCGATCCTCCACCGGTTGCCCTCTGGTCATGGGCCTGGCCAGTTGCAGGCGCAGGACTGCCACCCCGCGACCCTGACGGGCTCTGGACTTGCCGGCATCGAGGACGGCGACCGGATCAGCATCGGACCTTCCATCGGATTCGGCCACAGCGGTCGAGCCCGTGGTGCCGGCCAGGCGGCATGAGCTGCCTGCGTCGGCCGTGTCCGCGGTCAGTTGTTGCAGTACGCATCGGGAGGTGTTTCATAGCTCATCGAGGCATCGGAGCCACCCCATGTAACGCACCCCAATACATTAGCGAAGATGGGGCCCGCGTAGTATTGATATAACCCGCTGTCGCTAATGCGATCACTTCCATCCAGCTGGATAAAGGCTGCTATCGGCGTTGACTGACCTACGTCTGCCACCTTAAGGGTTACGACACAAGCTTGACCCATGCCCGAATTCCAAAGGAAGTAATTAACGCTGAGCGGCAATGTAAAGTAGTAGGCCACACTGAATCCTGAGCCGCAAATCTGCTCGGCTGTGTATGGCTGTGTCGCGGACGATTCCGGCTGCGACCCTGTCGGCTCCGGTTCCGCCGGCCCCGTCGGCTCCGGCTCTGCCGGCCCCGTCGGCCCCGTCGGCTCCGGCTCTGCCGGCCCTGTCGGCTCCGGCTCTGCCGGCCCTGTCGGCCCCGTGGGCTCCGGCTCTGCCGGCCTCGTCGGCTCCGGCTCTGCCGGCCTCGTCGGCTCCGGCTCTACCAGCCCCGTCGGCCCTGTCGGCTCCGGCTCTACCAGCCCCGTCGGCCCTGGCGGCTCCGGCCCTGCCGAGGCCTGGGGGGCAATCTGCTCCTCAGGGGATGGATTGACGGGAGTAGGTTCGATAGCGGCCGGTTCGCTCACGGTGGGCTCGCTAGCTGTAGCGGGCAGCTCGCTGGTACGGGCGACAGAGGGCGGCGTACTACCGGCGCGCTGGGACGTGGCCGCCTCTCCTGCTTGACCGTGGGCTACCAGGACGGCGAGACCTGCGGAGCCCGCGAGGGTCAGTGCGGCTGCGCCAGCCGCCGCCGCACGACGCCGGCCCGAGCGCTGCTTCTTCGCCGGCGGCGGCTCGCCGACCCGGGCGACCTCGGTCAGCATCTGGGAGGCCGGCGTGATGACCTCCGGTGGCGGTGGGTCGGTGACCGGAGCGGCTGGAAGGCCCGCGAGTGTGGCGCTGAGCTGTTCCAGTTGCCCGGCCAAAGCAGCGGCGTCCGGCCGGGCTTGGGGCTGGACCGCGAGAGCCTGATCAAGTACAGCCCACAGCGGGTCGGGGATGCCGGCCGGCTGGCGGCGCGGTGCGGCTTCGTGCTGCCTAAGAACCGCCATAAGGGTGTCGCCACGGAACGGCCGCCAGCCCACGACCATCTCAAAAAGCACGACACCGAGCGCATAAACGTCAACGGCGGACGTCACGGGGACACCTGCGGCGCACTCGGGCGCCATGTAGGCCGGGGTTCCCACCACGTGCTTGGTGCGCGTCACCGTGGCGGCATTGATTAGCCGGGCCACGCCGAAGTCGCTGACCTTCGCGCGGATCTCGCGCTCGCCGGGTTCCAGTAGCACGTTCTCGGGCTTCAAATCACGGTGCACGACGCCGGCGGCATGGGCTGCTGCCAGCCCTCGCCCGACCTGGGCTGCGATCTTGCAGCTGACGGCGGGGGGCAGGGGACCGCGCTCGTTGAGATGTTCGCGCAGGTTCGGGCCGTGGACCAGTTCCATGACGATGGCCGCACGGTCCTCGTGCACCAGGAACCGTTCGACACGAACCAGCGCGGGGTGCTCGAGGCCTACGAGGGCCTGGGCCTCCCGCTCGAATCGCACGATTGCGGTCGGGTCATCGAGGTCGTCGCGCAGGACCTTGACAGCATGGATTGTGCCGTCCCTTGTGTGCACGGCGCGGTAGACCCGACCGCTCGCGCCCTTCCCGAGCAGCTGGAGCAGCCGGAAGTCGCCGAGGGATACCGGGTCCACGTTCGCCACGGCAGGACCTCCCCCTGAGCCACCGAGGCGCACGACGGTACGCATGAGATTGGACGCCGGTAAGAGGCTGCGCCCTGGCGTGCAGCAACAGCTGCGCCGTGCGCCCACGGGCCGAGCGCGACGGTCATCTCGAATGTGCGGTCGTTCCTGCCGCTGCAGGCCTCGGTGGGCCGGTGATCTCAGCAGCCACGCACGGGAGTCTTTCGCTTGCTGCCCGTGGGTTGTACGTTGCGCCAGCGAGCCCGCCTCCGGCACCAAGGGAACTGCCCGTGAAATCGTGCGGTAGGCAGGAGAAGCCCCGACGGGTAGCGCACCCGATCCGAGGTTGCGTACGTACGGCGGGCCCGCGCTGGGCTGGGCGTCGGTTGACGGCCGGCCGGCCGCAGCCGACGCCGCGGACCCCAGGTGCGGGAACAGTTGCCGCTAGGTGTGCCGGCACGTGGGAGCAGGCGTGCGGCTGACCCTCACCTACGACCGGGGTAGCGGCGGCCCGGTTGACCTCCTGGTGACGGCGGACGCGACGGTCACGGTGGGTCAGCTCGCCCAAGCCCTGGCTGAGCGGAATCCTTCCGGGGGCCGAAAGCTGGCGCTTCCGACGATGGCGCTGAGCGGCGTCCTTCTGCCCGCGGATTTGTCGGTGGCCGACTCGCGGCTGCAGAGCGGTGCCCGCGTGCGTGCCGTCGAAGGGAGGGACTCTAGGTCCGGCGCCCCGGGTGCTGAGGCTAGGGCTCATCTCGTGGTCGTGTCAGGACCGGATGCTGGCGTCAATCCCATTCCCTTGCAGAGTGGCGTCAGCTCGATCGGACGCGATGAGAGTCAAACGGTCCAGCTGCGTGATCCGAAAGTGTCGCGGCGACACGCGCAGCTCGTCGTGGGCGACATGGTCGAGATCATGGATCTCGGTTCAGCCAATGGAGTGCTGCTCGGCGGGCAGCGCGTCGATCGAGCGCTGTTGCGTCCGGATGACCTGGTGGTGCTCGGCGACACGGCCATTCGTGTGGTGCACGGTGGCGCGGCGACCCCGGACCCGGAGGGCAACGGCGAGCTGTTCAACCGCTCGCCCCGACTCGAGGCCCGCTACGAGGGAACGGAGTTCGAGGCGCCCGAGCCACCGGCGCCACCGGCACGCCAGCCCGTGCCGTGGACGCCGTTCCTCGCGCCGCTGCTGCTGGGGCCCGCGCTGTACATCATCACCGGGCGGGCGGTGACGCTCCTTTTCCTGGCGCTGAGCCCGATCCTGATGGCGGGCAGCGTGCTGGAGCGCCGGTGGATGGTGCGCCGCGACCACAAGGAAGCGGTGCACCGCCACCGGGCAGCCGTGGACCGCCTACGCGCCCAGTTGGCCGCTGCCCGTGAGACCGAGGAGGCGGGACGCCGGGCCGAGCATCCGGCGACGGCCGAGCTGACGCGTGCGGCAAGGACGCGCTCCCCGGTGCTGTGGTCCGCGCGGCCGGACCGGCCCGGTTTCCTGGAGCTGAGGTTCGGCCTTGGTAGAGCCGACTCCCGCAGCAGCGTCAAGCTGCCAAGTAGGCGATCCGCCAATGCAGACCTGTGGCAGGAGCTGCTCGAGCTGCAGGACAGCGTGGTAACTGTCGACAGCGTGCCGCTCGTGGCGGAGCTGCCGGTCGTCGGATCGGCTGGGGTGGCGGGAAAGCGGTCGTCGGCGGTCGCGACGATGCGGGCGCTGGTGGCCCAGCTCGCCTGTCGCCACAGCCCGGCCGAGGTCGTGCTGGCAGCCGTTGTGTCGACCGAAACTGTGAGTGACTGGCGGTGGCTGAGGTGGCTGCCACACACCCTCAGCGAGCACAGCCCGCTACCGGTCGATCACCTGGCCGCCGGGGCGCCGCCAGTGGCCCGGCTGGTCGCGGCGCTCGAGGAGCTCGTCCAGTCCCGTCGTGCGGCCAAGGGCAGCGATGTCCTGCCCGCGGTGGTGCTGCTGGTCGAGGACGCGGCTCCAGTGGAGCGAAGCCGCCTGGTGGCTCTAGCCGAGTTCGGGCCTGCCGTCGGAGTTCACCTGCTGTGGCTCGCCTCCTCCGTGGAGCGGCTGCCCGCAGCCTGCCGCTCCTTCGTCGAGATCCAGGGCGAGGGCGAGGCGACCTCGGTCGGCTTCGTCCTCTCCGGTCGGCGCACCGGCGGCGTCCAGCCCGAGCGACTAGCGGCGGATGAGGCGGACACACTCGGCAGGTCGCTGGCGCCGCTGGTCGACGCCGGCGCACGGGTGCAGGACCAGTCAGACCTCCCGTCAGCCGCTGCGCTGCTGCCGCTACTCGGTCCTGAGCTGGCCGACGCTCCCGAGGCGGTGGTGGATCAGTGGCGGATCGGTGGGTCCCTTCCCAGCGGGGACGGATCCGGTCGAGCGCGGCCACGGAGCAGGACCGGTCTGCGCGCGACCGTGGGGGTCGGCGCCGGGCAGCCGTTCGTCCTGGACCTACGAGAGCATGGCCCGCACGCCCTGGTCGGAGGCACCACCGGCGCGGGCAAGAGCGAATTCCTGCAGACCTGGGTCGCGGCGATGGCCGCGGCGCACAGCCCGGCGCGGGTCACCTTCCTGTTCGTGGACTACAAGGGAGAGGCGGCGTTCGGCGAGTGCGTCCGACTGCCCCACTCCGTCGGCCTGGTCAGCGACCTGAATCCGCACCTGGTGCGTCGCGCACTCACCTCGCTGCGCGCCGAGCTCCGATACCGAGAGGAGGTGCTGCGCGAGCACAAGGCCAAGGACCTGCTGGACCTGGAGCGCCGTGGTGTGCCGGGCCGGCCGCCGAGCCTGGTGATCGTCGTGGATGAGTTCGCCGCGCTGGCTAAAGAGGTGCCGGAGTTCATCGACGGGGTCGTAGACGTGGCGCAGCGCGGCCGCTCACTCGGCCTGCACCTGGTGCTCGCCACGCAGCGCCCGGCCGGGGTCATCCGGGAGAGCCTGCGAGCGAACACGAATCTGCGCATTGCACTGCGGCTTGCCGACACCGAAGACAGCAACGACGTACTGGGGATCCCCGACGCAGCCACTTTCGACCCGGCGCTGCCCGGCCGGGCCATGGCCAAGCTCGGGCCCGGCCGAGTCACCGCATTCCAGGCCGCCTACGTCGGCGGCCGGACGCCAGCTACGCCGCCCGCGCCACCGATCACCATCCTGGAGCGGCCGTTCGGCACCGGCGCCGAATGGGAGCCAGCCCCGTCAGCGAGCGAGCAGACCGAGACACCGGACCGCGGCAGCAAGGACGGCGGCGAGGAGGAGACGGACCTCGGCCGGCTCGTCAGCAGCATCAAGCAGGCGCACACGGATGCCGAGATCCCGGATCCTCGCCGTCCCTGGCTGCCCGAGCTCGAGCCGGTGTACAGCCTGGAGGAGCTCTTCAGCGGGGAGAACCCCTACCTGCTGCACGAGCCGCCGCAGCAGCGCTCCGACACTGGACTCGTGTTCGGGGTGCAGGACGATCCGTCCCAGCAGCGGCGGATTCTCGCCTCTTTCCTGCCGGACCGGGACGGCGCGATGGCGGTGTTCGGCACCGGCGGGTCGGGCAAGAGCGCGTTCCTGCGCACCCTCGCGCTCGCGGCCGCCCGCAGCCCCGACGGCGGTCCCTGCCAGGTGTACGGGCTGGATTTCGGCGCCCAGGGCCTGCGGATGCTCGACCCGCACCCGTCCGGACAAACGCCGGAGGAGGGGAACGGCGGCGCCGACTCGTGCCGGTTGCCGCACGTCGGAGCCATCGTTGCCGGTGACGATGACGAGCGGGTCGTGCGGCTCCTGCGCATGCTGCGTGAGCTCGTCGACGAGCGGGCGGTGCGCTACGCCAAGGTGTCGGCGGGCACCCTCGTCGAGTACCGCCAGCTCGCGGGTCACCCGAGTGAGCCTCGGGTGCTGCTGCTCGTCGACGGCCTCGGTGCATTCCGTTCGGCGTATGAGGTCGGACTGCAGGCGCGCTGGTTCGACGTGTTCCAGAGCATCGTCGCCGACGGGCGTGCAGTCGGGGTACACGTCGTCCTGTCCGCCGACCGGTCCACCGCCCTGCCCGCCGGCCTCGCTGCACTGGTGCAGCGTCGGCTCGTGTTGCGCCTCGCCGGTGATGGTAACGAGGCCGTTCTGCTGCGAATCCCGCACGGCGCATTCACTACTGATACTCCTGCCGGGCGAGGGTTCCTGGACGGCGATGAGGTGCAGGTCGCGGTCCTGGGTGGCTCTCAGAGCACCACTCAGCAGGCGAAGGACGTCACGCAGTTGGCCGCCGAACTGGGAGCCGATGCGCCGTGGCGCTCGGCGAAGCCGCCGCCCATAGGACGGCTGCCGGAACGCGTGACCCTAAACCAACTTCCGGTGCAGGTCGCCGGCCTGCCGGCCCTGGGTATCGAGGATCTGTCTCTCGAGGCGGCGGGCTTCACTCCATCGGGGACGCTGCTCGTCACCGGTCCACCGGGAAGCGGGCGCACGTCGCTGCTAGCGACGCTGACGTTGTCCTACCGCCGCGCCCTCGGCCGGGGAAGCTGCGTGTACCTCGGCGTTGGTCCGTCACCGTTACTAGGCCAGCTGTGCTGGGACGAGTTTGCGCACGACGTCGACAAGATTGCAGCCCTCGTCAAGGACATCACCGGCCGGCTCAGCGAGACGTCGGACGCCGCAACCATCGTTGTGGTGGAGAACCTGCCCGAGTTCCTCAACACCCCCGCCGACGCGCCACTCCAGCAACTCATCAAGACCGTCCGAAAAGCAGGGGCGCTCCTCGTCGCCGATGGCGACACCAGTGCAATGACGCCGGGCTTCGGTCTTCTCCAACTCGTCAAGCAAGGACGGCACGGTATCGCCCTGCAGCCCGAGCAGACCGACGGCGACAACATCTTCAAGACCACCTTCCCGCGCGTCAATCGCGCCTCATTTCCGCCAGGCCGTGGGTTCTACATCAGCCGCGGCCATGTCGCGCGCGTCCAGTGCGCCCTACCGGAGGAGGACCTCACCGAGCTTGCAGTGGCCTGAGGTCACCGAAATCGCCTCTCGGCCGTCACCGCTCTGGCTAGCCCAGGAATTACGAGGAAGGACGACAACAATGCCCATCACTGGAATGGACATCGACGGCGTGCGCCAACTGGCAGCGCAGATGGACAACAACGCCGCGCAGATCGAGCAACTGATAGGGACGCTCAACGGCGCCCTCGAGAGCACCGAGTGGATCGGCCCCGACCGGGAGCGTTTCGTGGGCGACTGGCACGGCACGTTCATGCCCCAGCTGACGACCGTCGCCAACAGCCTCCGCGACACGGCCAACGCGGCCCGCAGCAATGCCGATCAGCAAGAGCAGGCCTCCGCGTAGGCCGTCGCAATATGAGGGGCGGGAGTGATGGCCCTCAGCGGGATGGACGTCGAGGCGGTGCGGGCGCTGGCACGTCAGCTGGACGACGCCGCCGGACAACTCGAGACGCTCAGCAGCACCCTGTCCGTCCGCCTCAACTCCGTCGAGTGGGTGGGCTCTGACGCGGACACGGCCCGCGCCGACTGGGAGGGACACCACGGACCTCTGCTCGCCGCCGCCGGCAGCCGGCTGCGCGACGGCGCCCAGGCGCTATTCCGGCAGGCCGACGAGCAAGTCGCGGCCAGCGAGGCGGGAGCCGGCGCTCTAGCGGTGCTGGTTCCCGCCCCGGCGCCGCAACCACCTGAGCCACCACCCGCGCCCGCGCCACCGGGTCCCGAGAAACAGGGCGGCTTTTGGAGCAGCTTTGGGCATACAGCACTCGACGTGGTCGGCCTTGTGCCCGTCGTCGGAGCACCCGCCGACGCCGTGAATGCCGTCTGGTACGTCACCGAGGGGGACAAGGCTAATGCGGCTCTCTCCGCGGCCGGGATGATTCCGGGCTTGGGGGAGGCGGCCACGCTTGGCAAGCTGGGCGCCAAGGGTGTCAGAGCAGCCGATGCTGCCGTCGACGCCGCTAGGACTGTGGATGCGGTGACGGATGGCGCGGTGGCCGTCAAGGGGACTGCTGGGGTGCCAAGCGGCCCTGGCCCTAGTTCGGGTGCCCGCGGTGCTGGAGGACCGCCACAGGAGCCCGTTGGCCCTCTTCCTTCGGGGGGCAGTGATCCGCTTCGGGGCCCGGTGACCTTCCATCCGCCGCCTAATTCTACGGCAGCCGAAGTTGCAGCCACTCGAGAGCATGTCCGTCGCTGCCAGGAGGCGCTGGAGCGGGGCGACTTGAACCCCGGGGGACGCGTGCCCGTGGACAGGCAGTTGAGACAGGCTGCCTCCGCGGCGGCCCGGCGGGAACGTACCCAGGCGGCCAGAGAAGGCAGGCCTTACGCGGACGATGAACACGTTGGTCACGTGCCTGACACGACCTGGACAGGCAAGGCTGAACCGCCGGGCGGTTGGCAGCCGCTTCCCGGTCGAGTCAACTCGAGCATCGGCGGCCAGTCTAATCGGTACCCTCAGGGCTACCGACCCACCGAGTTCCGCATAGGGGAGGAGGGCGGGTGACTTCCGCTACCAACTGGTCCGAGCTCATCGGGTACCTCGTGCTGGTTAAGCAACGCATCAACGAACTCGATCCCGACAACCCCCTGACCTGCCGGCTACCGCGCCCAGGGGCGACCGTCGAGCGGCTCGCACTGGTCGAGAACCATCTTGGGACCGCACTAGACCCCGCCTATCGCGAGTTCCTTCTGCAAGCAGACGGCTGGCCAGAGATCAACCTAGGGTTACATCTTTTGGGGACGGAGGACTTGCTAGGCAGCGATCTTGGGCGAGTGGCTAACGAGTACCTGAGGATTTACTTGAGTGAGCCGCTGGCTGGCTGGACCATCCTCGGGGTGCAGCCGATAGCCGTTGCGGCCGACGATCGCGACCTCGTTGTTGTTCGCCCCCCGGGGGTGCCGGGAGCAGGTGCGGTGGCGTGGCTTGACGGCGGAGTTGTGGAGGACTACCCCGGCTTTGAGGAATGGTTCCGTACCGTCATAGAGCTCCACCGACAGGAGCTCGCCAGGCTCAACGCTGCCGTCGCACCGTGAAGGGTGGCCGTCTGCGTGGTACCCACCTCCGAACGTACCGCGCGGCGCGCCGCTTGTGCTGGAGCTCGCGCCGGTCGGGGGCCACAGGTTTAGGGGGACTGCCACAGGTTTAGGGGGACTGTCATGCGCCGTGTCTGATGGAGGCTCTCAATCGCCGGAAAGATCACAGTTCGGGCGGCCCGCCGACCGCACGAACGAAAACGGTGTCGCGGGACACCAGTGGACGGTGCCCGCGACATCGCAGCGGAGCGGGTGACGGGAATCGAACCCGCACAGTCAGCTTGGAAGGCTTGGGCCTCCAGGCATCATCTTGGCTGGTCAGCGCCAAATCGGGCGCATGCCGTGCCTTCCGCGTGCCTCGGCGCCAGCTGCACTGGTTCGACGGGAGCGAATCATCCTGCGGATCGTCATGAGCTTCGAGCGGGACGGCCTCATCGATGTGGACTCGGTGACCTTGCGCGGTCTCCGCGGCCGGTCTCGAGGGGGCCTCTACGCGGGCTGATCGCCCACCGGTTTCAGGTAGATGACCTCGCCGGGATGAGGCAGCAATGACTCTTCCTCGGCTGCGGCCAGAGCGGTGACGAGTGCGCCGACGAAGCCGCGGTTCTGCGGAAAGGCCTGCATGGTGACCATGACGATTCCGGCATGTGGGCGTCCCTCGGCCAGGGACTGAAGATGCAGTCGTGCGAAGTCGCCGATGTTGCGGGTGACGACGGCGCGACCCTCGTCGCGAGCGAAGCCGAGAACGGCGTCGTCGGGCAGGGCCCGTAGGTCGGTCCGCTCGGCCACGGCGACCACGTCGAGTCCGCGGTTGCGGAGTTCCTGTGCGACGCGGGGACCGATCATCTCGTCCAGAAGCAGTCTCACGGGTGGAGGAGTGACGCAGCCCGGTCGGCTGCGGCCGCACCCTCCGCTTCCGCTCGTTCGGCGTGTGCGATGAGCGCATCTACCTCCTGCGGATAGGCGCCCCAGTACTCAAGCGCGGCGCGCACCATGCGGCGGGGGGCACCGGTGTTGTCGTCGAGCATGGTCAGGAGCTCGTCCTCGGAGAGGTCGGGCTCGGAGGCGCGCGCGGCCTTCAGCGTGCGGACAATCTCCCAGACGTCCGGCCCGCCGACGACGGTCGCGCGCCGGCCGGTCGGCCCGTCACGGAAGAGGATGCCCGGGTGCTCCTCCATGCGAAGTCCTTCATCGACGTAGCGCGCGGCGACCGCAGAGCGGGTCAGGCCGGGGTGGCGGGCGACGTATGACGACAGCCGGTCGATCACCGGCTCGTCGAACCTGATGGATGTCGGACTCGGCATGCACTACAATGTACGCTAGCGTAGTTCGGGCGCAAGCACGCGCTGAAGCATGAAGGCTGGCGGCCTTCGGGCGCCAGCCGGCGCACGTCATCCGGGCCGGTGGTCCAGGCGGCATCGCGCACCGCGTCGAGGACCTGGGCGTCGGTGGCGGTGCGGGCCCGATCGGCCGCGACGGCGACTTCCACTCCCGATAGGTCCGCGCGGCGACCTGGCAGCCCTGCTCACGCAGCACTCGGCAGATCGACTCGACCGCACGGCCCTGAGCCTGCTGATCGGCGATGAACGCCATGATCAGCGGTTGCGGGGGTCGAGTTCCCCGGCGAAGAAAACCGTGGCCGCCTTGAGGATCTCGTTGTCCTCCCGCAGCCGGCGGTTCTCCGCCTTCAGGCGCGTGATCTCTGCCGATTCCTGCGACGTGGTGCCCGGCCGGGCACCGTCGTCGATCTCGGCCTGGGCGACCCAGCGACCCAGCGGCGCACCGACTCCCGGGCCACTCCCAGCTGGCGGGCGACGGCCACCGCCGCGGCCGTGGTCGAGGAGTACTCGTCCCGGTGCTCACGCACCAGCCGCACCGCACGCTCCCTCAGCGCCGGATCGATCTTCTTCGGCATGACGCCATCCTCCGTGACTCACAAGGAGGCGGCACGAAACGTGAGGCGCTCCAGGGCGTCGAGGTTGCGTCGGTATGCAGTCACGGTTTTGGCGGGTGACGCACGCATGAACCGTCCCGGCGGGTCCGAGTCTCCGGATCCGCCGGGACGGTTCGGCCGGTGGATGCCCCACCGGCCGGCTGGTCGCCGAGCCCGCCGACACGAAGCGGAGCGCGCCCGCCGAGCTCGTCGACGGATCCGCCATCTGGCAGCGACGACTGGCCGACGGTCTGTGCCGGATGCACCGACGCGGTGAGCTCGACGCAGAATCGGGCATGCTGGCTTCGGGCCTGCTCGCCGCGTTGCAGCGAGGGCTGTTACTGGCTACTCAGACGACTCAGCCGACGCGCTCGGTCCGCCCCCTCGAAGCGGCACTCGACCGGGCACTCAGCGGCGTGGGCGCGCACCTCACACGGACGGCCGGCTTCCCGCGAGCATGGGCAAGATCTCTGGCCCGAGCGCTCCCGGAGCCAACGCCGCACCGTGAGAAACCCGGTCGACGACTGTCCCACGGGTGGGCTCGCGATGGCGGAGAGACATGGCCGGGCGGCGGCCTCCCGGGCGTACCGGTACATTCCGCCGTGGAGAGCGGGAGCTCGGGCGCACCGGGCTGAGAGGGCAGCAGAAGGCGTTGCCGACCGCATGAACCTGACCGGGTAATGCCGGCGGAGGGACTCGACGTGGTGGGCATCTCCCTGACCGTAATGACCGTGGCTGCCGTGCTCGTGCTGTTCGCGGGGGTCGGCCTCGCCGTCGGCCGCGACCGCAACCTCGAGGAGTTCGCCGTCGCCCGGGGCACGCAGGGCGGCGGAGCGCTGGGCCTGTCGTTCTTCGCGTCGGGCGTCGGCGCGTGGGTGCTGTTCGCGCCCCCGGAGGTGGGCGCCCAGGTCGGCCTGGCGGGGGTGCTCGGCTACGCGGTGGCGATCACCCTGCCGCTGGCCGCACTGGCCCTGGTCGGCCGGCGGCTGCGGGTTCTCGTGCCGGCCGGGCACAACCTCGTCGAATTCGTGCGGCTGCGCTTCGGGCGCGGGATGCATCTGTACGTGCTGGGGATCTCGCTCGTCTACATGCTGGTGGCCCTGGCCGCCGAGCTGACGGCCACCGCCGCGGTCCTGGGCCGACTGAGCGATCTCGATCCGCGGGTCGGCGTCGTCGCCGTCGCCGTGGTCACCACCGTCTACACCGCCTACGGCGGGCTGCGCGCCTCCATCCGCACCGATGGGTGGCAGGGCTGGCTGCTCCTGCTGCTGTTGGCCGTGGTGGGGGTGGTAGTGATCCGGGCACTGCCGGACGCCGGCCCGCAGGACGCCGGTCAGTTGCTGGACATCGACCTGGCCGGCCTGGAGGGCGCCGCGACGCTGGTGGTGGCGGTGCTGGCCACGAGCCTGTTCCACAACGGCTACTGGCAGCGCGTGTGGTCGGCGCGCGACCAGCGGGCCCTGACGCGCGGTGCGGTGATCGGCGCCGTGATGCGGTTCCTGGTGGTGCTACCGGCGGGCCTGGTGGGGCTGCTCGCCGCCGCGTCGGCGGTCGACCTGGGTAGTCCGCCCGCGCCGTTCTTCGCGCTGCTGGCCGGCTCGTCGCAGTGGGTGCTCGTCGTCGTCCTGCTGTTCACTCTCGCCCTCGTCACCTCCACCGTCGACACCCTGCAGAACGGGCTGGCCGCGGCCGTGGTCACCGAGGCTCCGCGGATGGGGCTCCGCGGAGCCCGCGTGCTGGTGGTGCTGCTCACCATGCTGCCGATGTTGGTGGCCTTCCAGGGCTTTTCGGTGCTGCGGCTGTTCCTCATCGCCGACCTGCTGTGCGCGGCGACCATCGCCCCGGCCTTCCTGGGGCTGTGGCGCCGCGCGACCCCCGCCGCCGCGATCTCGGGCGCTGTGGCGGGCCTGGTCGGCGCGCTCGCCTACGGCCTCATCGCCGGTGGGTCGTTGAGCGCCGCCCTGGCGCTGGCCACGTTCGCCGATGGTCTGTCGCTGCCGCCCTTCGCGGCGGCGCTGGCGGCGTCCACCGCGGTGACAGTCCTGGTCTCCCTCCTCGGCCGGGGCAGCGCCGACCTGCGAGACCTGTCGGGCCGGGTGGTGTCGCTGGACGCCGAGGGAGTGCGATGAGCAACTCGGAGCCGGAGCCGCTCGATCTGGACGCTCGGCTGCTGACCTGGATCGAGCAGGCGGTGCAGCGGTGGGACGACGCGGGTCCGGGCGAGGCAGGGGAGGCGGAGTTCGACCGCCTGGCGCTGGACCTGTTCGCCGACCAGTACGAGCGCAACACCCCTTACCGGCGCTTCTGCCGCGCGCGAGGCGCGGAGCCGGGGCGGATCGCGCGGTGGGAGCAGATTCCGCCCGTGCCGCTGAGCGCCTTCAAGGAGCTCACCTTGTCCTGCGACCCACCGGAACGCGCGGCCGCCATCTTCATGACCAGCGGGAGCACGGACCCGAGCCGGCGCGGGCGTAACCACCATCCGCACCTGCGGCTGTACGACGCCTCGCTGCGGGTGAACTTCCGGCACTGGTTCCTGCCCGACCGGGAGCAGATCCGGCTGCTGGTGCTCAACCCGCCGCCCGCGCAGCAGCCGGACTCGTCCCTCGCCTACTTCCTCGGGCGGCTGGTCGACTCCTTCGGCGCGCCGGGCAGCGGCTGCTTCGTCGAGGAGGAAGGCCTGGACGTCGACGGACTCACGGCAGCCCTGGCGGAGGCGGAGCGGGACGGGGTGACGGTCGGGCTGCTCGGCACGTCGTTCGCTTACGTCCACCTGCTCGACGCCCTGGAGGCCACCGACACCTCCTTCGCCCTCCCCGCTGGGAGCCGGCTGCTGGACACCGGTGGGTTCAAGGGCCGTTCCCGGGAGGTCTCCGCCGAGGCCCTGCGTGCTGCATTCCGGAGCCGGCTCGGTATCCCCGAGGCCTGGTGCGTCAATTACTACGGGATGACCGAGATCAGCACCCAGTACTACGACACCAGCCTGCGGCGGGCCTGGCTCGGACAGGACGCCGTCCCCGGGGTCAAGGCGGTGCCACCCTGGGCCCGACTGCGCGTGGTCGACCCCGGCACCGGCGAGCCGGTACCTGCCGGTGAGCGTGGCTTGCTGGTCCACTACGACCTGGCCAACCGTGGCTCCTGCCTCGCCGTGCTGGCCGAGGACGTCGGTTACCTCGCACCTGGCCTCGCCGTCGGCACGCCCAGTAACGAGTTCGTGCTGCTGGGCCGGGCGCAGGGCAGCGAGGCCCGCGGTTGCTCCATCGCCCTGGACGAGATGCTGGTGGCCAACAGGGGGCGCCGGCGGTGACCGGAGCCCCGGCGTCCGACGGAGTGGATGCCTTTTTCCTGCCCCAGCTCGACGCCATGGAGTTGACCGCCCTTGAGTGGACGACGTGGCGCGTGGGCACGGTGCCGCTGCGGTTCCCCGTCGTGACGCCGCGGCTGGTCGAGCAGCTGTGCGATCGCCTCCTGCAGGCCCAGGCGGAGAAGCTCGCCGAGCGCCCCGTGATGGAGGTGCTCGAGGTGGTGGGCAGGGCGGTGGCCCGTTGGTACGACCCCTCCTGCCCGCAGCGGCGCCTGGCCGAGGAGCTGCTGCCGCAGATCACCGGCTACGCCCCCGAGATGGTGCGCCGCGGACTGAAGGAACACCTCAAGACCTTCCGCCGAGACCGGCTGCTGCGGTTCCTCGCCCAGGACTTCGACAACCCGCTAGTGCTCGACGGGTTCCACCCGAACCGGGCCGGCGGACGCTCCCGCGCCTACGGCCCGCGCCTGACGACCCAGTTCTTCGCGGGCAACGTGCCCGGGCTGCCGGCCTGGAACCTCATCTGCGCTCTCCTGGTGAAGTCGGCGACCCTGGGCAAGTCCGCGGGCGCCGAGCCGCTGTTCCCCGTTCTGTTCGCCCGTACGATCGCCGAGGAGGACCCGGGTCTGGCTCGGTGTCTGGCCGTCCTGCACTGGCCCGGCGGGCAGGAGGACGTCGAGCAGACCGCCTTCCTCCGCTCGGACGCGGTGATGGCGACCGCGGGCCTGCACGCAACGGAGAGCCTGGCCCAGCGGGTCCCCGTCGGCATGCCGTTCGTCCCCTACGGCCACAAGGTGAGCTTCGCCGTGGTGGGACACGAGGCGCTGGCGCTGACCCGGTTCGCCGACACCGCTCGCCGGGTGGCGCGGGACGTGTCCCAGTACGACCAGCAGGCCTGCCTGTCCCCGCACGTGGTGTTCGTCGAGCGTGGGGGAGCGGTGGACCCACGGGTTTTCGCAGCCGCCCTGGCCGCGGAGATGGAGCGCTACGAGCGGTCCAAGCCCAGGGCCGGCCTGAGCCTCGAGGAGAGCGCCGTGATCGCCGGTGTGCGCTCGCAGTACGAGTTCCGCTCGTACGACGCGGACCAGGGGGTCCAGGTTCTCGCCGACCCGCACGGGACCGCCTGGACCGTGCTGTTCGAGGAGCGGCCCGAGCGGTTCGAGCCCTCGGTCCTCAACCGGGTGGTGCGGGTGCACCCGGTCGACGGGGTGGAGGACGTCGTGCCGTACCTCCTGCCCCTGCGTCGCTACCTGCAGACCGCCGGGGTCGCCTGCGCTCCCGAACGCCTGGACGCCTGGGCCTCGCTGCTCGGCCGCTGCGGCGCGGACCGCATCTGCGCGGTGGGGCAGATGCCGCAGCCTGCGGCGGGGTGGCACCACGACGGCCTGGGCAGCCTGGCCTCCCTCGTGCGGTGGACGGACATCGAGGGTGCGGCGGAGGCGGACGTGGAACGGTACGACCCCGAGTGGACCCGGCCCTCGGACTGGTCGCACGGGAGGCCGCGGTGAGCGCCGTCCCGGCACCCGGCGCGCACGCGGGCGGCCTGGGACGCAGCGACCTGCTCCACGGGCGCGTGGCGCTGGTCACCGGGGCCAGCCGCGGCATCGGCGCCGCCGTCGCCCGGGCGCTGGGGGCGCACGGCGCTGCCGTGGCCGTGAACTACCTGCGCGATGCGGCGTCCGCCGAGCGCGTCGTCGCCGGCATCGAGAGCTCCGGAGGGCGGGCCCGGGCCTTTCGCGCCGACGTCACCGACCCCGCCGCCGTCCAGCGGATGGCCGCCGAGGTCGACGACCGCTTCGGACCCGCGAACGTCGTGGTCAACAACGCGTTACGTAGCTACGCCTTCGACCCGCTGGCCCGCCGGACGGCGTGGGAGACCACCTGGTCGGACTACCGGGACCAGCTGGAGGGGAGCCTGGGAGGCGCGGTGAACGTCTGCCGAACGATGCTCCCCGGCATGCAGGCCCGCGGCGATGGCCGGATCGTCAACGTGGTCACCGACCTAGTTGAGCGGCCCAGCGTGCCGTACCACGACTACACGACGGCCAAGGCAGCCCTGCTCGGCTTCTCCCGAAACCTGGCCGCCGAGCTCGGTCCCTTCGGGATCACGGTCAATTGCGTCGCGCCGGGCCTGGTGCATCCCACGGACTCGAGCAGGACCGCGACGGACGAACAGCGGGACGCCCTGGAGGAGGCAACGCCGCTGAGGCGTCTGGCCACCCCCGACGACGTCGCCGGGGCGGTGCTCTTCTTCGCCAGCGAATGGGCCGCCTTCGTCACAGGCGCCTGCCTCTTCGTCGACGGCGGTCTGGTCATGCACTAGGCCGGTGGACTCCTGTGGCGTCCGTCCGTTCCGGATACGCGGACGGATGGTGCCCCGAACGGGGAATCGGGGCGCTGACGTGCGATAGGCAGTTGGGCCCCGAAGAGCGTCGTCGTTGGTGGAGATCCGATAGAATGCGCCATCAGGGACGGGACCCCCGAACCCACCAGTTGGGCTGATGCCGCATGGCTTCCGGCTGCGTCGGGCGATAGGGAGACAGCTTCCGGCGTCCGACGCCGGCCGGCGAGGCGGGGCCGGGCCCCGGCGCCCGCCCCATCCCGCGTGGACACTCGTGGCCGGTGCACTGACCGTCGGAGGCGCGGCCGCCGTTGTCCAAGGCCGACGCCGCTGCGGAAAGAACCCACGGGACCAGTCGCCAGCGTCTCAGCGGGGCTCGAAGGGTGTTCACAGGCTTCCCCATCGCGTGCATCTGCGCCGGCCTGCAGCCCGATCTGCTCAGCGACGCCGCCTGGTGGCGGACCCCGCTGTGGCAGTACGCCGTCTTCGCCGTCGTCATTTACAGCAGGGCGGCGGCCGAGCGACTGACGGTGCCGGTGGAGGAGACCGCCCGGCGGATCGCCGCTCGGCACGGCCTCGAGCTCACCGCGTGACCTGTCTCGCGCCGGTTTTGATGGAGGCCGTCATTCGCCGGAAGGGCAAGAGTCAGCGCGGCAGCTCGAACGACGAGAACCGGTGTCGCGGGAGACCTGTGAACGGTGCCCGGCGACACCGGGGTCGAGCGGGTGACGGGAATCGAACCCGCACAGTCAGCTTGGAAGGGTGTGGCTCCGTAAGCCCATACTGGCTGGTGAGGTGAATGCGCGAGAGGTGCCGTGCCTTCCGCGTGCCTCAGCTTCCGAATGCCGTCCCGAGGCGGTCGCGGAACCGTGCCGAACCTGCGCGGACGCGATCAGGACGGCCCTGGCGGTCGGGGGTGACCTCGCGCCGGTTCAGCGCCGCGAGCGCGGCCTCGATCCGCAGCCGGGTGTCGTCGGACGCCCAGCCGGCGAGGACGGCCGCGTCGCCGCCGGCAGTCGCCTCGATCGCCTCGAGCGCGGGGCGGTGGAGTTGGATCTTGGCCAGCCGGTAGGACTCGGGCGACCGGGCGGCGAGCTCACCCGCCAGCGCGACCGCCCGCGGCAGCAGCTCACCGGGCTCGGCAAGCTCGTCGACCATTCCCAGGGCCAGCGCCCGCTCGCGGTCGTGGAGGTGCGCGCCGAGCAGCACCTGGCCGGTACGAGAGCCGAGCGCGTACCGGACGATCTCCATGGCTGTGGTCGGGAAAGGGACGCCGACCACCAACTCGGTCAACCCGATCCGCCCGCCGGACATCAGCCGCAGGTCGCAGGCGAGAGCCAGGACGCAGCCGCCGGCGATCGCGTGCCCGTTGACCGCCGCGACCGTCGGCCGCGGATGGTCGAACACGGCGCGGAACGTCCGGGAGAGCGCCCCCAGGAGCTGCTCGGTGTACGGCCGGCCGCCGTGCAGGATCCGGTGCAGGTCCACTCCGGCGGAGAAGGACGAGCCGCTGCCGGTGATGACGACCGCCCGGTCGGTTGTGGTCACGGCCTCGGTGAGTGCGTCCAGCAGCTCCACGTCGAGGGCGCCGACCCGGCCCTGCTCGATGTGAAGGACGGCGACATCATCCCGATCTTCGGTGACCAGCATCGAGCCATCATCCACGCTGCGACTGGTGATGCACAGCGCGCGCAGACGGACGACGGGGCAGTGCGGACGCCAGGAGAGCCCGGCCCGTCGGTCGGGCACGCCGCGCCGTCGTGCGGAGAGGGGTGCGAAGGTGACGTCGTGCAGGTCCGGCCACGCGTACTCGTCCTGCTCGTTGCGCTCGCCTCCGCCGTGGCCCAGTCGTTCGGTCGCTTCTCGTACGCGCTGCTGCTGCCGGCGATCAACCGAGACCTGCTCGGTTCGTACGCGGTGGCGGGGCTGGTCGCCACGGCGAATGTCACCGCCTACCTAATGGGGACGGCGGCCGTCAGCGCGCTGTCCCGCCGCGCCCGGCCGGCCGCGCTGATCCAGGCCGGCCTGTTCTTCAGCGTGCTGGGCCTGGGGCTGCTCGCCCGTGCCGGCAGTGCGGTGGAGTTGTCCGTCGGACTCGTCCTCACCGGCGTCGGCGGGGCCTTCATCTGGGTGCCGGCTCCCGGGCTGGCGGGCTCGGTCGTCCGCCCGTCACGCCGAGGCGCTGCGATCGGCGTCGCGGGGTCGGGCATCGGCGGAGGCATCGTGTTCGCGAGTGCGCTGACCTGGGCGCTGCAGTCCCGGGGCGGCGATGCCTCCTGGCGCACGGTCTACCTGGTGGAGGCGGCGATCGCGGTGGTGGTGCTGGTCCTGTGCCTGCTCCTGCTCCGGCCGGCGCCGCACCGCGACGACGACGCCCCCGTGCGCGCCGGAGCCCTGCGACAGGTTCCCGGATGGATCGGCCTGACCGGCGGCTATGCCGCCTACGGCCTGGCCTACTCCGTCTACTCCAGCTATCTGGTGACCGCGCTGGAGGACGACGCCGGGTTCTCGGCTGGCCACGCCTCGGCGGTCTACACGCTGGTCGGCGGCGCGCTGGTCGCCGGCGGAGTCGTGCTGGGGCCGCTGTCCGACCGGTGGGGTCGCGGTGCCACGCTGATCGGCGGCTTCCTGGTGATGGCAGGGGCCATCCTGCTCGTGCCGCTGGGCCGGGAACCCCTGGCGTCGGTGTCGGCCTTGCTGTTCGGCTTGATGATGTCCGGGCTGCCGGCGGTCATCGCTGCCCACCTGTCGGACTTCCTGACCCCGCGGGAGTTCGCCGGGGCCTTCGGTCGCTGCACCTTGGCCTTCGGCCTGGCTCAGCTGTGTGGTCCTCCGCTCGGTGGCCTCCTGGCGGAGACGACCGGCGGGTTCCTGATCCCCTTTCTCCTCGCCGCTGCCGTGGCGGCGGTGGGCGCCGCACTCAGCCTGGACGTCCTTCGCGCCACCACCACGCGCCGCGAGGCTGAAGGCGTCACCTCTTGATCCGCGCAGCCCGGCGGCAGGTCCACCGGTTCCCACGAGCCGTCGGGGCACGCTGACACCGTCCAGTGACCGGCTGCTGGTCGGGACCCACCAGCGCCCGCCACCGGCTCGACCTGGGCTGTGCGGCCGGCGAGCCGCCGGAAGTACGGGTGCTGGCCAAACATTGCCAGCCGGACATGACAGCCCGCGGCCGGTCGGAGCACCGCGGCAATCCGTACGTTTACGCCGCCGCCGAGTCCCTCATCGGCCCCTACAAGACCGAGCTCATCCGCCGCCGCTGCCCGTGGAAGGGCCTCGACGACGTCGACCTGGCCACGCTGGAGTACGTCGACTGGTTCAACCACCGCCGCCTCCATGGCGCCTGCGGCGACATCCCACTGTTCCGCGCGGAGCCTGATGGACGCTCTCATCCGCCGGGAGGATGAGAGTCAAGGCGGCACGACGAAGCGCCAGGTGTAAACGATGTCGCGGGAGACCTGTGACGGTGTCCCGCGACATCGAAGTGGAGCGGGTGACGGGAATCGAACCCGCACAGTCAGCTTGGAAGGCTTGGGACCCTAGGCGCCATCCTGGCTGGTCAGGGGCGAGTCAGACGCATGCCGTGCCTTCCTCGTGCCTCAGCGCCAAGTGACCGGCCGGAGGAGCGGCTCCTCACTGACGCGCGGTCGGCGGTCAGTCGAGTGCTGCGTTAGCGGCGCCCCGCCTAAGAAGGGGTGGACTGGCCGGGGTGGCGGGCCGGCTTTTCCCTCGGGGTCTTCGCCACACGATCCCCGACTTCTTCCCGACGGACGACATCTCTGGCGAACGCTGGCACTCGCGGTTGGAGGTCTGGTTTGCACGGGGTTGCTCGCCTGCCTGGCCATCTGGCGCGCCTCCAAGTAGTGCACAACCGCGCCTCGTTGCTCGTTTGGTCACGGGCAGGTAACGGGCCGTACCGTCCGCCTTGTGGACATCTGGGCGCTGGTGATCACCACCCTCATCGGCGGTGTCGCTGGCTGGTTCGGCAACGTCGTGAGGTACGCAGGCGAGCGCAAGCAGAAGCGTGAGGAGCTGGACCAGAAGGACGCCGAGCTGGCCCAGACGAAGCAGCGTGACGCTGACGACCGGGTCAAGGCCCGCGAGGAGCGGGAGCTGGAGCTGATCGACAAGGCCCGTGAGCTGCTGAAGAGCGACGACGAGGACGACAAGATCGCCGGTCGGTACTACCTGATGGGCCTGATCCGGGTCCAAGAGGACCGCAGCCAGCTGGTCGACGAGATCCTCAACCAGTTCTCTCAGAAAGAGTTCGGCGCCCCCGTGGCCCAGATCAGGGCCGCAGACACCCGCCACGAGGACTACGTCGTGGTCGTGGGCGACACCGTAGCCATCAGGGATGAGGTTGTTGCCGAGACTGCGATGTTGGACGATGGTGGTACGGAGGGCACCGACGACCTCGATGACGATGACGATGACGCTGGTGAGGGGAGGGATGATGACGAAGGGCCGCAGGCTGAAGGTCATCCAGGTGACCCCGAGCCAGGTCAAGGCCGCGCAGGATCAGCTCGAGCGTGACCGCCTCATGAACCGAGAGAGCGACGCCGCCGTCGTCCAGATCGCCCGAGCCGTGCGCAACGCCGTCGTCCACGGCTCCATGGCCCCCTTGACAGTGTCTGGCACGTACGGGGACAAAAAGTTCTCTCGGTCGACGAAGGAGACCTCCCAGCGCAGTGACACGGGCATCAAAGCTACGGGGCTGTAGCTCCCGGTCCCTGAGCTAGTGCCGGGTCAGGCAACCTTCGCCCTCTTGATGGTCTCAGCTCGGCGGAAGACCTTGCGGAGCTTGGGGTCGGTGACGTGCCGGTTCCGCCAGGGGATGTAGCCTGCCGTGGTCGCTGTGAAAGATCGCCCCGGCCAGGCTGCCGCGTTCGGCTGCCGCGGCGGCGAGGGCGTCGGTGACCAGCTCGGTGCGCATGTGGTCAGCGATCGACCAGCCCACCAGCCGGCGGGAGAAGCAGTCGATCACCGTCGCCAGGTACAAGTTCCGTCCCTGACCGCAGGGCAGGTAGGTGATGTCCCCGACGTAGACGCTGTTCGGCTCGTCGGCGGGTGAAGTCTCGTTCCAGCAGGTCAGGCACGAGCTGGCCAGCCGGGTCGCCGATCGTGGTACGCACCCGGCGCCGCAGCCGGATCCCGGCGATGTCGTGGACGGCCATGACTCGGGCGACCCGCTTGTGGTTCACCCGCTCCGCAGGCGGGACGCCGTCGTTGAGCTCGGCGGTCACCCGTGGCGCCCCGTAGGCCCGGTTGACGGCGTGCACCGCACGGATCCGCCCAGCCAGCTCGGCATCGGCCTGGGCGCGGGCGGCCCGGGTCTCGGCAGCTTCGGCCCAGGCGGAGAACGACGACCGAGACACCCCGATGATCTTGCACAGCCGCTGCACTTCAAAGGCGTTCCGGTGGTCGGCGACGAACTGGAAGCGGGTCACCAGCGCGTCTCCCCGGCGAAATACTTGGCCGCCGCCCGGAGGATGTCCCGCTCGCTGTTCAGCTTCCGCGCGTCAGCCTCCAGCTCACTGACTCGAGCGCGGAGGCGAGCGACCTCCTGCTCGGGCCCCTCGCCATCCGGTGGTGCGCCGGACCGGCCCCCAGGACGGGAGTGCAGCTGGACCCCAGCGGTCCTCAGCCACGCCGACAACGTCGAGTCCATGATCCCCAGGTCGCCGGCGATGCCCACCACCGTCGCCCCCGGAGTCGACCGGTACAGCTCCACCGCGTCTCGGCGGAACTCCTCGGAGTACGTCTTCCTCGCCACCGTCTGATCTTCTCGCTTCCTCCAGGCCAGGCCTGGATTCAGCGTGTCCACGATCAGGGGTCAAGTCCCGCCTTCGGCCTAAACCGGTCCGAGCTGCACACCAGGCTGGGTCTGGCCGGTCCGGATGTCACGTTTCCGCGCGTGCTGGGGATCGAGGCCAGCGGCGTCGTCGAGGCGGCGCCGGGGACGACCCTCCGGCCGGGGCAGAAGGCCGTGGCGTTGATGGGTGGCATGGGCCGCAGCTTCGACGGTGGCTACGCTGAGTACACGCTCGTCCCCGCCGGACAGGTGATCCCGGTGGACACCGACCTGGACTGGGCCGGCCTGGGCGCACTCCCCGAGGCGTTGCAGACCGCCTACGGCTCGTTGACCACCGGCGTCGGGGCGCGGGATGCGGACGCCGTCCTTATCCGCGGCGGAACCTCGGCCGTCGGCATCCTGACCGTCCTTCTCGCCAAACGCCGGGGCATGACCGTGCTGTCCACCACGCGCCGCGAGCAACGACGCAATGAGCTGCTCTCCTTGGGCGTCGACCATGCCCTGATCGATCACGGCCGGATCGCCGAGGAGGTCCGTGACCTGGTTCCCGGCGGTGTCGACGGCGCTGTGGAACTGGTGGGAGCCCCCACCTTGCGGGACACCTTGCGCGCCACCCGCGCCGGGGGAACCGTCTGCTTCACCGGCATGCTGTCGAACGAGTGGATCATCCGGGACTTCTATCCCATCGAGTTCATCCCCAAGGGCGTGCGCTTGACCGCCTACAGCGGAGAAGCCGCCGACCTGCCCGCCGAGGTCTTGAGCGAGGTCGCCAACGCGCTGCGCCGCGGTGAGGCGCATCTCCCCGTGACGGTGCGCGGGATGGATGAGATCGTCGCCGCGCACGACGACATGGAGCACAACCGGGTTCTCGGCAAGCAGGTCGTGGTGACCCGGGGCTGATCCCGGCGCCCCATGGGCGATGGACAACGCCCCCCCCAGGACGGCCGCACAACCTTCTGTGCCATGCCCATCCGTGCCGGAGGGGACGGCGCCGTCGCGGCGCCGCCCCCTCCGCTGGCTTCCGTGCTACCCCAGCTCGACGAGGGCGTCGGTCACGGTCGGGCCGGCCGCCCCCTCGACGAAGCTCGCGAACAGCACGATGGACGCGCCGACCAGCGCAAAGTCCTTCATGAACTGCGCCTGCTCGGACGCCTGCGGGTCGCTCTCCTTCCAGAACGGGTGGAAAGACGAACGCCGCGACAACAAGGAAGGCGGCGAGTGCGAGCGAGCCGAGGTCGCCCCAGATGCCGAACGCGACGGACAGCTCGCGTCAACGCCCTCGACTCCTCGGGCGTAGTGGCCATAAACTTCACCCTGGTGACGGACGTTCCGTGGGCTGCGTGGCTGCCCCAGCAGCGCTCTGTGACCGGCTGGCCGCTATGCCCTGGCGTGGGGGCCGAGGACACGGTCGAAGATCGCGCCGGTGGCGGCAATGACCACGACCTTGTCCAGGACGTCGATGGTCCACTCCTTGCGCGACCACGTCCACGGCTTGCCCAGCCCGAGGGCTGGGATCATCACCAGGTCCTGGGTGTAGATGGCGCCGAACGTCGCCGCCGCGCCCCGCGCGCCGCGCAGGCCCAGGTGGGCGGCTACCCCGTAGGCGCCACCCCACATCGCGCCCAGTGCGGTGTGCGCGGCGTAGTTCAGCCGTTTCCTCCCCGCATCGCTGCTGGGCTTCACCGGCAGCAGCTTCTCGGCAAGCTCCGCCGGGCCGTAGCTGTCCTCACGTTCGGAGAGGGGCATCTCGACCAGCTTCTGCCACGCGGTCATCACGACGCTGCCGGCCACTCCGGCCAGCGCGCCGCGACCGACGTTCGCCGCCAGAGACGGACGCTTCGTTGAACGGTTGATGTTGGACATGGCGACCGCCTACCCCGCCGGAGTTGCCTCAACCGCGCTCGACGTCCTCCACCTCGACGTCCACTCGCTCGCCGGGGAAGCACAGCATCCCCCGGACGGCCTCGGCGTCGTGGAAGGGCTCGGGATAGGTCCACACCAGGTCCTTCTCGTACCGTTCATCAACGCGGAGCGACCAGTAGTGCGCGATCCCCTTGTACGGGCAGCGCGTGGTCGTGTAGCTGGGCTCGAGCAGGTCCGTCCGCACGTCCTCGCGCGGCAGGTACCACCGCACGGGCAGGCCGCTCTCGAGGAGCATCCGCGGCCGTGAGGAGTCGGCCACGACCTGCTCACCCACGCGCACCCGCACCCGACGGGAGCTGCGCAGGACGTCGATGCGGGTGTAGGGGTCTCGGGGGTGGACGAAGACCTCCTCGTCCTCCTCGAACACCCCGTCCATCGAGTCCCAGTCGAAGGCGATCTGGCCGGTGATCCCCGCAGCCGCGGAGGGTGGCTGCTCCCAGGAATAGGCCGCGTCCACCGCCCGCCGCTCGCCCACCTGCACCGTCCAGTACGTGCCCTCTCCCATCCCAGGGTCGGACCGCCGCCGATCGCTGGGCTCGAACAGGTCCGTGCGCACGTGCTCGCGCGGGAAGAGGTAGGTCGGCGTCCGGCCCGGCGGATGCAGGAGGCGGACGTCAGTGCTGTCGGCGACCGCCGTCCCGCCCAGGACGATCCGGACCCGCCGCGGCGAACTCTCCAGGTACAGCACCTGCTCGGGGGCGTGCGGATCGAAGTTGAATCTTCCTGCCGGATGCTCTCCGAACGGCCCGCTGCCCTTGGTCAAACCCATACGCCGCGACTACCCGGCCACCGGCGCCGACACGCCTCCGACCTGGCCAGCACAGCCCAGGCAACTGCCACGACCTTGCGGCAGCAGCAAAACGCCGGTGCAGCAGGGGGGCCCGGTTGGCTGTGCGCCGAGCCGGCGAGCGACCTACGGCCCCCGAGCTGTCTCTTCAGCCGCAGGACCTCACTGGCATCGCCGTTGCCGAGGCGCGACACCGCCTCTTCCGGCGAGGTCGGTGCCGGTGGTCCTGTAGCCGGTCGGGCCACGGGATCGATGATCCGGCGTGGTGCTGCGAGATCCCCGATCGCCGGTAGCGTTCGTCGGACCCCGAAAGGACCGTGATCAGGGAACCGCGACCGGCGGCGCGGGCATGAGGGCCGTGGAAGGGATGCTGAGGCTGCTGTGGACGTCGACCCGATCGCTGCCGCGGTAGCCGCGATCGTCGCCGCTCAGTGCATGGAGTCGCTGGCCTACGCACAGCGGGGGCTGGGTCAGGGGGTGCGTCAGGACATCTTCGCCGAGGGTGGGGCGATCCTGCGGGCCCGCCGGCGGTACCAGCGCCTGGTCGGATGGTTCGGCCACGCCGTCCTGGCCGTGGCGATCGTCCTGCTCTACTCGCTGTTCTTCGCCGCGGTAGGCAACGACCACCTGGCCTGGTGGGGCCTGTTCACCGGCGCCGTGCATGCCGCCCTCGGCGGAGTGGTGGTCGGTGCGTGGCCTGACCTGCATCCGGACATCCCTGGGCGCCTGGCGCCGCCGGGGGTGTTCTACCGGCACTACAGCCGGCGCGACGTGATCACCTTCTGCGTCGGCCACCTGGTCTTCGGAGCCGTAGCCGGCACCGTCTACGCCGCCGTGCACCCCGGACTGCCACTCAGTGCAGCCTTGTGATCAGGTCTCCAGCTCGGGGCGGGTGGTGCGCAACGGGGCGAGGGCGGACGCCTGGAGGGGTGTCCCTCTGCGGTGGCAAGAGGGTGGACCTCCAGGCGGGCCTCGAGGTCTGCGGCGGGGCGGCGCGCTCGGCGTGGGTGTACGCGGCCGCCGCGGTCCATACGCGGCCCCAGCAGGCGTTCCGAGCGGGGGATGTGCAGCAATGCGTCGCGCAGCCGGGTGGACCGGGCGGCGAGGTCGACTTCGTAGCCGGCGAGCACGGTCAGCTCGGCGAGGGTCTCGTCATCGATGCTGATCCGGCGCAGGGTGTGGGGGATCGTGCGGGCGGCGTCGGCGATGACGTAGGCGTCGCGGGCGCCGGTCTTGCCCTCGCCGGGGTGCTGGTAGGCGATCCGGCGCATCGCCACCCCAGGCAGGTAGTCGACCGCGATGCCCAGCGAGCGGGCGACGGCGATCGGCAGCGCTCTGACCGAGGCCGGCTGGTCGACGATGGCCAGCAGCGGGCCGTGCTCGGCCCGGTGGGTGAACACCTCGGCCAGTGCGGTCTCGTCGGTGAGCAGCGCCCGGCCGCCGGCCGCCGGGGTCCAGGGCGCAGGCGTGATGTTCGGCCTTGCCTACTACGTCGAGCCCGGAGGAGTTGGCGCTGAGCAGTGCGTCGGTCAACTCGAACAGGGCAGACTGATCCTGGGCCTTCGTGGGTGTCTTGTTCTGCGAGTTCCTGGGCGGGTTCTCGCAGAGCCTCACGCGGCAGCCCCTCGACGTCGTCGTCCGACACGATCACCGAGGCGAGGAGCCCGATCTGCACCACTCCAGCGGACTCTCCCGAGCCCCTGAGTGCTGTCCGGGTGGCACAGGACGCGGCACGACGGGCGGGAGGACGGAACACTGATGGATACGAGCCAGGAGTCGGTGCGGATCTTGGAGGCGGACCCCGGGCTCGGCGAGGGACTGAGCGGCGGCCAGCTGGCGGTCGCCCGTGGAGCGGTCGTGGCGTCCGTCCAACGGCTGGGCGCGGGGCTGTGGCGTGGCGCGGACGAGCAGGTGCCAGCCGGGGGGTTCCTGGTGCTCGAGGGGTGCATCGCCCGTGAGGTGTCGATCCTCGGGGAGACCGCCGCTATCGAGTTCCTCGCCGAAGGCGACCTGCTGCGTCCGTCCGGAGAGGTAGGGGCCGCGTCAGTCGACTCCCGGGTCGTCTGGCGGGCCCTCGAGCCGACGCGTCTGGCGGTTCTCGACCGCGACTTCCTGCTCGCCGTGAGACCGTGGCCGGAGCTGATGGCGGGATTGCTCGAACGGCAGGAGCGCCGGGCGGACTGGCTGGCCAACGTCCTGGCCATCAGCCACCTCTCCCGCGTGGATCTGCGAGTCCTCGTCCTGTTCTGGCTGTTCGCCGACCGCTGGGGGAAGGTCCGGGGCGATGAGGTGAGAGTGCCCATCCCGTTGACGCACCTGAACATCGCCCACCTGATCGGAGCGCGGCGCCCCACCGTGACGACCACGCTCAACAAGCTCACCGAGGCTGGGTTGCTCCTGCAGGAGAGCAACGGGTACTGGCTGCTGCGCGGGGGGCCGCCTGAGCAGCAGCGGGACGTGCTCGACAAGATCGCTGCGCTGCGGCCAGGGCGGACCGCTCCTCGGGCCTGAGGATCCCTACAACTGATGTCAGTTGGCTGACATCAGCGCTCGGCGCCGGTGTAGCGGCACCCCTTCCTGAGCATGAGCGTCACGTGTCTTCATCCCAGTCCTTCGGGCCGCAGGGCCGGGTCTCGCCGGCACCGGTGCGCAACGGAAGGGCCTCGGTGTTCACCGGCGCGGGCGGGCGCCGGCGCGCCCCCTCGATGGATGAAGCGTTGAGCACGGGCACCGGACCGCTGCGACCATGACGCCGATTGCGAACTACGCCCTCCTCGGTGACTGCCAGGGTGCCGCGCTGGTGGCGCTGGACGGTTCAGTTGACTGGTGGTGCCCGGCCCGGTTCGACGCGCCCAGCGTGTTCGCGCGCCTGCTCGATCCCGGGGCCGGTCACTGGTCGATCCGGCCACGCGACGAGTGGACCGCGACCCGCCGCTACGTCGAGGGCAGCATGGTCATGCAGACGGACTTCACCACTGCCAGCGGTGTTCTGCGGCTGACCGACGCGCTGGCCCTGGGAGCGGGAGAGCGGGGCCACCAGATCGGCCACGCCTCCCCGCACCTGCTCGTGCGGCAGGTGGAGGCCGTACGAGGCGAGGTCGAGATCGACGTCGAACTGGCCGTGCGCCTGGAATACGGCTTGATCACCCCCCAGATCACATCGACTCCGCAAGGGATCGAGCTCGGCGGCGGAGCCGAGCGGCTCGCGCTCACCGCCGACCGGCCGCTGAGCGTTGCGGACGGGAAGGTCACAGCGCGGTTCGCCCTTCGGGAAGGGGAGAGCGCCGTTTTCGCGCTCCACCACCGCGCGGCCGTGCAACCGCCAACTGCTGCGCTCGACGGACGCGCGGCCCTGGCCGACACCGTCGCCGGGTGGCAGTCCTGGAGCCAGCTGCATCAGGGCTACCAGGGCCCCTACCGGGAGCAGGTCACGCGCGCCGGGCTGGTGTTGCAGGCGCTGACCTACCGGCCCACCGGCGCGGTGATCGCCGCGGCCACGACCTCGCTGCCGGAGACGCCCGGCGGCAGCGCCAACTGGGACTACCGGTTCGGCTGGTTGCGCGACGGCAGCTTCACCCTCAAGGCGCTGTGGGTCGCGGCCTGCCCGGACGAGGGGGAGCGGTTCTTCGACTGGATGGCCACCTCCACCGGTTCGGTCGGCGAGGGGCAGGTGCCCATCATGTTCGGAGCCGGAGGAGAGCGAGACCTCACCGAGCACGAGCTGGACCACCTGGCCGGCTTCGCCGGCAGCCGACCGGTCCGGGTGGGCAACGACGCCTGGACCCAGAAGCAGCTGGACGTGCTGGGGGAGGTGCTGGAGTGCGCGTGGGTGCTGCGCGACCAGCTCGGGGAGCTCAGCCCGTCGACCGCGGCGTTCCTCCGCTCCCTGGCCGACCGGGCGGCCGCCACGTGGCATGAGCCGGACGCCGGCATCTGGGAGGGCCGCGAAGGCGATCGCGACTACGTGACCTCGAAGGTCATGTGCTGGGTCGCCCTGGACCGTGCGGTCGAGCTGGCCGACCGCCTCGGCCCGGAGGCGGACGTGGCGCGGTGGAAGCAGGCGCGGGAGGAGGTGCGCGCCGCGATCCTGAAGCGTGGCTGGAACGAGTCGGTCCAGGCATTCACGGGGGCCTTCGACTCCGACCATCTCGACGCCGGCGTGCTGCTGCTGCCGATCGTCGGGTTCCTCCCCGGCGACGACGAACGGGTCGTGGCGACCCTCGACGCGATCGAGCGGGAACTGTCCAAAGACGCATTGGTGCAGCGCTGGACAGGTTCGGGGGACGAGGGGGCGTTCGTCATCTGCTCGTACTGGCTGGCCGCCGGCCGGGCAATGGCCGGACAGGTCGACCGCGCCAAGCAGATCTTCGAGACCGTCACCGGCTACGCCAACGACGTCGGGCTGCTGTCGGAGGAGATCGACCTGCGGGACAGGGGCCTGATCGGCAACTTCCCGCAGGCGCTGTCCCACATCGGCCTGGTCAACGCAGCCTGGGCCATCGCCCAAGCCGAGAACCCCCACCGACCGGACCAGCCGAACTAGGGACCGCAGACGAGCGGACCGGCAGGACCACGTAGCAGGACAAAGAAGGGCAAGAACATGGGAAAGCTCCAGGACAAGGTCGCGCTCATCACCGGATCTGACTCCGGGATCGGGCAGGCCACCGCCATCGAGTTCGCACGCCAAGGCGCCGACGTGGTGGTGCACTACCTCGAGGACGAGCAGGGCGCGAACTCCACCCGCGAGCAGGTCGAGGCCCAGGGCCGCCGGGCGATCGTCGTCCAGGGCGACCACGGCTACGAAGACCAGGTGCAGGCCATGTTCCAGGCGGCGCTCGACGCCTTCGGCCGGGTCGACATCCTGATGAACAACGCCAGCGTCGACGCCTCGGGCACCTACGTCGCCGACCTGGAGATCGAGGACTTCGAGCGCACGCTGCGCAGCAACCTCATCGGGCAGCTGATCTGCTGCAAGCACTTCATCAACCACCGCAAGCAGCAGGGCGGCGGCGGCAAGATCATCAACACCACGTCGGTGCACCAGGAGCAAGCCCGCGCTGGGGCGGCGGACTACGACTGCTCCAAGGGTGCGCTGCGCAACCTCACCCGCACCCTGGTGCTCGAGGTCTCCGAGATGGGCATGACGGTGAACAACATCGCCCCCGGCATGGTGCTCACGCCCTTCAACCAGAAGGCGATCGACGACCCGGAGTACCGCGAGCAGCAGGTAGAGAGCATCCCACTCAAGCGGGCCGCACAGCCGGAGGAGATCGGCCGGCTCGCGGTGTTCCTCGCCTCCAGCGACGGCGACTACGTCACCGGCGCCACCTACGTGATGGACGGCGGACTGATGCAGATGTCGGGCCAGGGAGCCTGACACCAGCCATACCGCAGCGACGAGCTGTCCAACGGCGGGGCACAGTGGGCGGCTGCATGCCGGTCGCCCACTGTGCCGTGCGGCTTGGCCACCGTGCCTGCTAGAAACGATGGAGACCGCATGACCCTGACTGCCCCCGCCACACCGACCCTGCTCGCGCGGTTCCTCGACGTCCGCGCCCTGACCGAGCGTCTGGCTGCGCCGTTGTCACCGGAGGACCAGACCGCGCAGTCGATGCCCGACGCCAGCCCGGCGAAGTGGCACCGCGCTCACACGTCGTGGTTCTTCGAGGAGTTCCTGCTCGACCCCGCAGGAGGTTACCGGCCGTTCGACCCGACGTTCGGGTACCTGTTCAACTCCTACTACGAAGCTGTGGGCCCACGGCATCCGCGCCCGGAGCGTGGGCTGGTCACCCGCCCCTCGGCCGACGAGGTCGGCCGCTACCGGGAGCACGTCGGGCAGGCCGTCGCCGCGTTGATCGAGCGGGGGCTGGACGAGGCGCAGGCCGAGGTTGTCGAGCTGGGCCTCAACCACGAGCAGCAGCACCAGGAACTGCTGGTCATGGACGCCCTGCACCTGCTCTCCCGCCACCCGTTCGGCCCGGCGATGATCGACTGGCCGGTGGAGGATGACCCCGACCCTGAGCCGTTGACCTGGCGCCCGGTGCCCGGCGGGCTGTACGAGGTCGGCCACGACGGCGCCGGCTTCGCCTATGACAACGAGGGCCTGCGGCACACCGTGCACCTGGTGCCGTTCGAGATCGCCGAACGCGCGGTCACCAACGAGGACTGGCTGGCCTTCACCGCCGACGGCGGTTACACCCGGCCGGAGCTGTGGCTGTCCGACGGTTGGGCCGCGGTCCAGCAGCAGGGCTGGCAGGCACCGGGCTACTGGCAGGAGCAGGACGGCCAGTGGATGGTCTTCGGTTCGGGAGGTGTGCGGACGCTGCGCCGGGCCGAGCCGGTCTGCCACGTCTCGTTCTACGAGGCCGACGCCTACGCCCGCTGGGCCGGTGCCCGCCTGCCCACCGAGGCCGAATGGGAGGTTGCCGCCGGCGACGTGGCCGAGCTGCGCGGTCAGCTGCTCGACCCCGACCGGCTGCACCCCGGCGTCGCCGGCCGTCACATGCTCGGCGATGTGTGGGAGTGGACCTCCAGCGCCTACCTGCCCTACCCCGGCTTCCGCCCGGTGGAGGGCGCGGTCGGGGAGTACAACGGCAAGTTCATGTCCGACCAGCACGTGCTGCGCGGTGCGAGCTGCGCGACCCCGGCGGGGCATGAGCGGCTCACCTACCGCAACTTCTACCCCGCCGCCGCCCGGTGGGCGTTCGCCGGACTGCGGCTGGCGCGCCCGTGACCGCCGTCCACGACCCGGCGTCCCCGTGCGACGGCGGGATGCTGGATATCGCGGCAGCCGAGTTGGCGCTCCGGATGGATCGCCACCTGCCGCCGGCGGCGATGCGGGACGCGCTGGAGGCCGACGTCCGAGTAGGGCTGAGCGCCACCCCGAAGACACTGCCGCCGAAGTGGTTCTACGACGCCCGCGGCTCGCAGCTGTTCGCGGACATCACCCGGTTGCCGGAGTACTACCCCACCCGGCGGGAACGCGCGATCCTGCAGGCGCACGCCTCCGAGATCGCCGGGCTGTCGGCAGCCGACACCTTGGTCGAGCTGGGCAGCGGAACGTCGGAGAAGACCCGCCTGCTCCTCGACGCGCTCGGCGAGGCCGGCACGCTCCGACGTTACGTGCCCGTCGACGTGGACCAGACCGTGCTCACGCAGTCCGGCGAGGCCGTGGCCGGTGAGTACCGGATCGAGGTGCACGCCGTCGTGGCTGACTTCGAGCACCACCTGCCGCTGCTCCCGGCCGGTGGCCGCCGGCTGGTCGCCTTCCTCGGCGGCACGATCGGCAACCTGCTGCCCGCGCAGCGCGCCCGATTCCTGCGCACGCTGGCGTCGACGATGGCAGCCGGGGACACCCTGCTGCTCGGCACCGACCTGGTGAAAGACCCCGCGCGGCTGGTCGCCGCCTACGACGACGCGGCGGGTGTGACGGCTGAGTTCAACCGCAACGTGCTGCACGTGATCGCCCGCGAGCTCGGCGCGGACGTCGACCCCGACGCGTTCGCACACGTCGCGCTGTGGAACGCGGAGAACGAGTGGATCGAGATGCGCCTGCGGTCGCTGCGGGAGCAGGTGGTGCGCGTCCTCGACCTGGAGGTGCACTTCGCCCAGGGGGAGGAGCTGCGCACCGAGGTCAGCGCCAAGTTCCGCCGCGAGCGGGTCGCCGACGAACTCACCGCCGCCGGCTTGCGGCTGAGGTCCTGGTGGACCGACCCATAGGGCGACTACGCGCTCTCCCTGGCGACCAAGGCGACCCCGTGACCCCGGGCGCCGAGCGGAATCGTGGCGATCCGAGGATGGAGCCAGGAAGTGAGGTCGACGAGCACGTGCGAGAACTGGCCAGTGGGTGCCAGTACACGGTCGTGTACGGCAACGACCGCGTCACCGTCGTCGAGGTCGGCGGCGAGCTGCGGTCCTACGTAGCCGGCCGGGGTGAGCTGCTCGACGGGACCCCGAGGGCGAGCTGGCACCAGCGCACGTGGCCAGCTCCTGGTCCCCTGGCCCCAATCGGCTGCGCGACGGCCAGTACACCTGGGCCCCATCGGAGCGGGCCTAGCGTGGCCCTGAGGAAGGAGACAGCATGACCCCAGAGCATCGTCAACCGAAGGTGGTCGTCGTCACCGGCGCGAGCGCCGGGCTGGGGCGGGCCATCGCGCATGCCTTCGGCGACCGCGGTGACCGTGTCGCCCTGCTCGCCCGCAACCGCGACGGCCTGGAGGCGGCCGCGGACGAGGTGCGGGCCCGTGGCGGGCAGCCGCTGGTGCTCGAGGTCGATGTCGCCGACGACGGCCAGGTGGAGGCGGCCGCCGAGCGGGTGGAGCGCGAACTCGGGCCGATCGACGTCTGGGTGAACAACGCCATGGCGGCGGTGTTCGCCCCGTTCCTGGAGGTCAGTCCTGAGGAGTACCGACGCGGTGTGGAGGTCACCTTCCTGGGCTCGGTCAACGGCGCACGCGCTGCCCTGCGCCGGATGACCGAGCGCGACAGGGGACACCTGATCCAGATCGGCTCGTCGCTGGCGTTCCGCGGCATCCCGTTGCAGTCGGTGTACTGCGCGTCCAAGCATGCGCTCAACGGCCTGTACGACTCACTCCGCGCCGAACTGCTGCACGACGGCAGCCGGGTGCAGATCACGTCGGTGCACATGCCGGCGATGAACACCCCGCAGTTCCGGCTGGGACTGGCCAAGATGCCCCGCAAGCCCCAGCCGGTGCCACCGATCTACCAGCCGGAGGTGGCCGCGTGGGCGGTCGTCTGGGCCAGCGAGCACCGGCGCCGGGAGGTCTGGGTGGGAGCGTCCACGGTGGGCACCATCCTCGGCAGTCGAGTGGCCGGCGGGCTGCTGGACCACTACCTGGGCCGTACCGGCTACTCCTCCCAGCAGACCGATGAGCCGGCCGATCCGGATGCGCCGAACTATCTGTTCTCTCCGGTGCCCGGCGACCACGGCACCCACGGCCCGTTCGACGACCGGGCTCACGGCCGCAGCGTCCAGCTGCCGCTGAGCCTGCACCGCAGCGCGCTTGCAGCCGGCGTGGGCCTGCTCGGCGCGGCCGCCGTCGGACTCGTGCGACGACGCTGACGTGAGGCCTGGCCGCCGCTGGGGCGGCCAGACCACGAGCTGCTCGTCGAGTTGAGCAATCTGGGCACGTGGATGCTGCACTGCCACATCTCCGAGCACCTCGAGGCCGGGATGAGCATGGCGCTCACCGTTCGGTGATCGAACGGCGTCCCCGCGCGAGGATCGTCGCGAGGACAGGCGACGGTCCCGTCGGGGACCAAGGCCGTGCCCGATGCCCGTGGATGTGGAGGAGCCGGGCGGACCGGAGCGAGAAGCCCGCTGAGCAGCTTGAGTCGTCGGCCGCGCAGGGACGAAGGTGATCCGGGTCAGAGTTGTCGGACGTCGGCTTCGACGGCTTCGAAGGCCTTGCGTGCGGCAATCAGGACCGGGTCCCACACCGGTGCAAACGGTGGTGCGTAGGCCAGGTCCAGGGAGAGGATCTGGTCGACGGTCATCTCGTTCCAGATGCAGATGGCCAGGGCGTCGATGCGCTTGGCGGCCGCCTCCCGGCCGACCACCTGCGCGCCGAGCAGCCGCCCGCTGCGTCGTTCGGCGATCATCTTGACCCGGATGGGGCGGGAGCCGGGGAAGTAGCCGGCCTTGGTCGTGGAGTCCACCGACGCGGTGACGAACGAGTAACCGGCCACCAGCGCTTCCTCGCTGGACAGGCCGGTGCGGGCCACCTCGAGGTCGCAGACCTTGGTGATCGCGGTGCCGATCACGCCGGGAAATGTCGCGTAGCCGCCGCCGATGTTGATGCCTGCGACACGGCCCTGCTTGTTGGCGTGCGTGCCGAGCGCCACCACCACCGGCTCCGGGAGGTGTCGTCCATTGGCAGCATCACCGACTGCTATGACTGTGAGCATTGGAGGGGTCGCTGCGGTGGCGGCCTGACCCTTGTTACGACCCGCCCAGCGGGTGCCTTCGCGTTGACGTGTCGACCGCTGCCGCAGCGACGCCCGGGCCGCCGGCCGGGCGGTCGTGACCTGATAGGAGCCTGATCGCAGCAGGTCCCATCGCAGTCCTGTCCGTCCCGCCCAACCAGCGGGATACGACCGAGATCTGTGAGGAGACCTCGGCCATGAACAGGATGACCTTGCGCCGCGATGATGTCGTCGTCGGCGTCGACACACACAAGGACGAACACGCCGTGGTGGTGCTCGACGGTCTCGGCGAAAAGCGCGCCCAGCAGTTCGTGCCGGCCACCGCGGAGGGGTTCGCGCACTCGAGACCGTCGCGACCGGCCACATCGGGCCGCACGGTCGGCTGGTCGCCTTCGGTGTCGAGGGCACCGGGTCCTACGGCATCGGGCTTGCCCGGTTCCTCCGCCGGCAGGGCCAGCACGTCCGCGAGGTCAACCGTCCCCCGCGCAAGGGCGAGCGGCGGCTGTCTGGCAAGAGCGACCTGATCGACGCCGAGCACGCCGCTCGCCAGCTCCTACCGGCGTGAAGCTGGCCACCCCGAAGACCGCAGATGGCGACGTCGAGTCGCTGCGGCTGCTCAAGATCGCCCGGGACACCGCCGTCAAGGCCCGCACCGCCGCCATGATCGCGCTCAAGGCGACGCTGGTGACCGCCGCCGACGAACTGCGCGCGGAGCTGGAGCCCCTCACCGATCACAAGCTCATCCAGGCCTGCGCGGCGCTCGACTCTGCCGCAAACCTCTCGGCGTCGGACGCGGCGATGTGGCATGTGCTGGCATCGCTGGCGCGCCGATGGCTGCAGCTGCACGACGAAATCGCGGTGCATAGTCGGCACCTGCAGTCCCTGACCAGGGCAGCCGCGCCGCAGCTGCTCGAGCTCGTCGGGGTCGGCTTCGACATCGCCGCCGAGGTGCTGGTGACCGCCGGGGACAACACCGACCGGGTCCGCTCCGAGGCCGCCTTCGCCAAGATGTGCGGCGCCTGCCCCATACCCGCCGGCTCCGGGCGGACCAACGGGTGGCACCGGCCCTACCGCGGCGGCAACCGGCAGGCCAACGCCGCCCTCTACCGCGCCGTCATCGTCCGCATGCGCTGGCACCAGCCGACCATCGACTACGTCACCCGCCGCACCGCCGAAGGCCTGTCCAAGCGCAAAATCATCCGCTGCCTCAAGCGATATGTGGTTCCCCCGAAATCGTGGAGGACTTTCTATGCCGCGTCTCGGTTGAGCGCGGCGATTTCGTAGTTGATCGGTGACAGGCCTCCGGCGGAGCTGTGTCGGCGGGTGTGGTTGTAGAACCCGTAGCACCAGTCCATCACGGCGGCCTGTGCTGCCCTCGTGGTGGCGAAGTCGTGCCGGGACAGCACCTCCCACTCGAGGCTGGAGAAGAACGCCTCGGCCGCGGCGTTGTCGAAGCAAGAGCCGACTCGTCCCATCGACTGGCGGATGCCCAGCCGCCGACACAGGGCGGTGAACCGGTCGGCGGTGTAGGTCGACCCACGATCGGGGTGGAAGATGACCCCGGCGATGCGCTCAGCGCCGCCGCGGGCCGCCACGGCCATCTCGATCGCCGCGCAGGCCAGCTGCGCGTCCGGGTGCAGCCCGGTGGCTGCGCCGAGCAGCCGCCGGGAGTACAGGTCGATCACCGTTGCCAGGTACAGCTTCCCGGCCGCGGTCGGGACCTCGGTCATGTCCCCCACCCAGCGGGTGTTCGGCGCGCTGGCGGTGAAGTCCCGGCGGAGCAGGTCGGGGAACTTCGCCGCGGTCTTGTCCTGCCGGGTCAGCCCGTTGCGCCGGCGAATCACGCGGGCGACCAGGCCCTGACGGCGCATCGAGTCGGCGACAGTCTTCTCCGACACCGTCCAGCCGGCCTCCCGCAGATCGGTCACCAGCCGGGGCGAGCCGTGCAGCCCGCGCACGGCTTTGAACGCCTTCGCGACCGCGGCGTCGACCTCGGCACGCCGCTGCTCGGTGGGCGTCGGCGTCCGGGACGACCACTTGTAGAACCAGGACTCCGACACCCCGAGCAGGGCGCAGGTGATCGTGTGCGGCACCCGGTAGTTGGTCCTCTGGTCGGCGATGAAGCGGGCCACGCTCACTTCGTCGCCTCCTTCACCCACAGGACCACCGATCGCTTGAGGACATCGCGCTCCATCCGCAGCTCGGCGTTCTCCGCGCGCAGCCGCTTGAGCTCCTCGATGTCACCTCGGGACAGGCCCTCGGTGCCCTTCCGGGCCTCCCGGGCCTTGTTCACCCAGTTGCCCAGCGTGCCCTCGTTGACCCCCAGGTCACGGGCGACCTGGGCGATGGGCTTCCCGGTCTCTTCGACGATTCGGACCGCTCCCTCGCGGAACTCCCGGTCGTACTTCTTGCGGATCTCTGGCATCGCTACCCCTTATAGCTGATGCCTCCGCGGTCTCGGGGGAACCTCAGTGTCTGTTGCGGGCGTAGCGGGCCAGCACGATCCGGCGGGTGCCGGATGCTCGGGTGATCGGTGAGGTGCCGGCGTAGTTCTTGCGGGCCTTGGCGTCGACGTAGCGGGCGTGGTCGTCACCGAACTCGGCGAGCACCCGGGCGCCGAGGATCGGTCCCAGCCCGGGCTGGCTGGTCACGATGTCAGCGTCCGGGTGCCGGCCAAAACCCTCGGCCACCACCGCCTGCAGAGAAGTGATCTCGTTGTTCAGGCCGGAGATGAGGCGGACGTGGCTGGCCACGATCGCGGCGTAGGCGGCCTCGATCTCCGGTGCCAGGCGCAGCGCCGGCGCCCGCAGCACGGCCTGGATCGCCTCGGCCTTGGCCTCGACATCGCGGCGGCGGGCCCGGGTCAGCGCCGCGGTGATCTTCGATCTGGACAGCCGGGCCGCCCGCGCGGGATCCGGAGCGCGCTCCAGCAGCTCCAGCGCATCGGCCGCGGTCAGCTCGGGGAAGGCCTCGATCGCGGCGGGGAAGAACTCCCGCAGCGCCGACCGGAGCCGTTGCAGGTGGCGGGTGCGGTCCCAGATCGCGCTCTGATGCACCCGCGCGACCATCTTCAGCCCCTCCACCTGCGGGCTGTCACCGGCCACCGGCCGGTGGTGAGCCCGGTCCAGCCGGATGATCTCGGCCAGCACGTGCGCATCCCCCCGGTCGGACTTGGCACCGGAGGCGCCGTGTCGTTCCCGGTAGCGGGCTACCTGCACCGGATTGAGCGGGAACACCTGGTAGCCGGCCGCCACCAGCGCAGACACCCACGTGCCACGGTCGGTCTCGATCCCGATCACCACGCTCTGCGCCACGAACCCCGTCGCGGGGTCGACATCGTCCTCGGTTAGGTGCTCGGCGATCAACTCGTGCAGCCGGGTCAGCCCGGCGATGCCCTCGGGCAATCGGGCCCTGGCCAGCCGGTGCCCGTCCTCGTCCTGGACCTCGATGTCGTGGTGGTCCTCAGCCCAGTCATCACCCACGAACAGCACCCGTGCCTCCTCCGGTCGGCTCCTGCGGTCGGCAGCGCGGAGGAGACAGCCAGCGGACTAATGGTCAAGTGCTCACCGGACAACGCCCGGGACACGTCATCCCATCAGCGGTCAGGCCCCCTCACGACCGGTGGGCGCACGATCTGACGATAGGAATCAGGTGCGTTCCCGTCGGTGAGAGTGCTGACCCACCGGCCGCTACCGGCACCGAACCTGCCAGAGACCAGCAGGCCCGGTAAGCCCCATTAGTCGGTGAAGCGGACGGCGTCGAGCCGACGGCGGTCGACCTGGACGGTGAAGACGTCGGCCCGGCTGTAGTGGCCGGTCGGATCGAAGTTCTGCCGCTCTTCAGCCACGCGGCGCAGGTCGAGATCGGCGACCACCAGCCGCTCCTCGTCCACGACCGGTTCGACGACCCATGAGCCGTCAGGTCCGGCGATCGCCGACCCGCCCCGGCAGTAGTCGGTGACGCCGGCCTCCTGGAGCTCGGCGTAGAGGGGGAAGTCGGTGGGCACGTCCGACAAGGAGATCAGGCCGTTGGCCGCGAGGGAGAACACCCGGCCCTCCAGAGCCACGAACCGGGTGATGTCGGCGGTGTTGCGGGGGTTGCCCGGCCACACGCTGACGTGGAGTTCCTCGCCCTGGGCGTAGAGCGCGTGGCGTGCCTGCGGCATCCAGTTCTCCCAGCAGTTCAGCCCCCCGACGCGGGCGCCCGCGTACCGGTGGACCTGCAGGCCATGGCCGTCACCGGTGCCCCACACCAGGCGCTCTTCGTACGTCGGCATGAGCTTGCGGTGCGTGCTGACCACGCCTGCGCCCGGGTCGATCGCGACCAGTGTGCAGAACACCGTGCCCCGGGCTGAGCCGGTCGTCCGTTCCGTCGTCCCGAGGTAGACGAAGATCCCGAGGTCGCGTGCCGCCTCGGTGATCTGCCTGACCTCGGGACCGTCCATCGCCACGGCCGCCTCGAGATAGGCCGCGTAGGCGCGCTTCTGCGCGGGGTCGTCGAACCGTGCGCCGCCGGTCAGCTCCAGCCAGAACGGATAGCCGGACAGGAACGTCTCGGGGAAGGCCACCAGTTCGACGTCCTGCGCCGCCGCGTCCTCCAGCCAGTCAGTGATCTTCTTCGTGGTGGCCTGGGGGTCGAACCAGTACGGCCGGGCCTGGGCAGCGGCGATACGCACAGGTCGACGATAGGACACCGCCAGTGCACTCCCGTTCCGCCCTGACCGGTCGTCGGCGCTCACAGGGGTCCCGTCGCCTGGCAGGCGGAGGCAGATCCGCCCGATGACGACCACGGGTGAGCCCCCGCTCGATTTCCGGGTCCTGCGCACCTGCCGGGCAGGATGGGTTCATGGTGTCCTTCGCAACCAGCCCGATGAACACCCTGATGGAGGTCGCTGTCCGCTACGACCTGGCCGAGAGCACGTGCCCGGCACTGCGCATCGGGGATCTGGTCGGCGCCGACGCGCTGATCGACCTGCCGCTCGGCTACGGCACCTCCTCCGGTGGCGCGGAGTTGCGGGCGCTGGTCGCTGCCGGAGCCGGGGTGGACCCCGGGCAGGTGTTGCTGACGGTCGGGGCGATCGAGGGGATGTTCCTGCTCGCCCAGGACCGGTGCCGGCCCGGCGACGCCGTGCTCCTGGCGAGCCCGTGCTTTCCACCGGCCCGGAGCGTCCCCGAGGGACTCGAGGCGCGCGTGGACGTCGTGGCGCTGCGTTTCGACGATGGTTACCGGCTTCCTCTCGACGCGGTGGCAGACGCCCTCACGCCGCAGACCCGACTCGTGTCGCTGGCATCGCCGCAGAACCCGTCCGGGGTTCGGCTGACCGAGGAGGAGCTGCGCGGCGTGCTCGCGGCCGTCGACGAGCGTGCACCGGAAGCTGTCGTGCTGGTCGACGAGACCTACCGCGAGTCGACCTACGGGAACACGCCGGTGCCGGCTTCTGCCGCCTGTCAACGCCGGGCCAAAGTTGACCCCCTGTTGCCGATCGAAAGTTGACCCCTCGGGG
>NZ_JPMX01000083.1 GCF_000761485.1 Modestobacter caceresii | reverse complement strand
CGTGCGAATGCACGTGGTCACCGCCGTGCGAATGCACGTGGTCACCGCCGTGCGAATGAGCGTGCGGCTCCGCTTGGATGTGCGCGTGGACTGCACCGGGTCCCGCCGAGGCGCCCACCGCACCCGCGAGGGCCGGCTCGGGCAGTTCGTCGATCGCTGGGCGCTGCAGCGCCCGCACCGCCCGCCAGCGCGGCACGGCACTGCGGAGCATGAGGGCGCCGATGACGGCGACCAGCAGTCCACTTCCCACGCCCAGCCAGCGGATCACCTGGTCCCCGGCGAGCGTGCTGGACAGCGAGATCGCCAGCCCCAGCAGCAGCACGCCGACCGTGTGGGTGGCCGTCACCGTGGCTCCTACCAGGATGGCGTCCCTGCTACGGCCGCGCCGCCCGGCGAGGTAGGCGGCCATCACCGTCTTGCCGTGACCGGGCAGCAGGGCGTGCCCGCAGCCGAGCAGCACAGCGAGCAGCACGGCCAGGGTCCCCACCAGCGGGGTGAGTTCGCGGTCGCCGATCAGGCCCTCCAGGCGCCGGTCGAGCGCCTCCATAGCGTTGCTGAACGGGTCGCCGCTGCCGGCGCTCACCGTCGCTCCGCTGCCCGTGTTGGTGCCTGGCTCGGTCGAGACGGTGAACGCCCGTACGTCGACCGGCGAGGAGAGCAGATCGACCGGGTAGACCCGCAGCTCGTCGGTGACGCTGTCGACCGGCACCGGGGAATCGATCAGCCGGACCCCCTCGCCGTCCGCGGTGATCTCGCGCCAGCCCACCCGGTCGGCCAGGTAGTCGTCCTGGAAGGTGACCGTGGCAGCCCCGCCTAGGGCGGCATCGGCCCACAGGTCGCAGGTCAGGCGCAGGGTGGGCAGGCCGGCTGCGCCGGGCACGACCTCGAGTGCGGTGTCCCGGACGGTCCAGGGGGCCGGTTCGTCGTCGACGGTGAGCTCGACGGCGCCTGCGATGTCGGTGCACTCCGCCGCCGCGGCGTCCTGGAGCTGGGTGGCGTCCGGCGAGCCGTCGGGTGCGATCTCCGGCAGCAGCTGGGCGGTCGGGATCTCGGCCCGGTCGACGACCGCGGTGAGCGAGACGCCGTCGGGCGTCAGCGTCAGCCCGTCGTGGTGGTTCACGGTGAAGTTGCCCAGCGGGTGCGCCTGCGCAGGGCCAGCAGGCACGAGTACGAACGACACCGCGGCCAGCACGACGACTGTGGTGCGGCGTGGGGTCACGGGCGGCCGCCGAGGGAGGCCAGCAGCTGTTCGGCCCGGGGTGCATGCAGCGGGGAGAAGTGCGGATTGGTGTCCAGCGCCTCGGTCAGCGTGGTCCGGGCCTGGTCGGTCATCCCGAGCCCGGCCTCGATCGCCCCGCGGTGGTAGAGGAACAACGCGTTGGCCCCGCCCAGTGACGTCGCCTGCTGGGCCAGCGGGAGCGCCTCGGCGTCCCGCCCGGCGCTGTGCAGCGCCCAGGCCAGCGCGTCCTGCGAGTCGATGTTCTGCCGCCGATCGAACTCGGCCAGGGCCGCGGCCACCGCGGCGCCCGGGTCGCCGTGGTCGGCAGCGAACAACGCGGTGGTCAGGTCGCCGGACACGCCACCGGCAGCGAACAACCGGCGGGCGGTGTCGACCAGGACGAACTGCTGCTGGGCCTCCTGGCTGCGCCCCAGGGACTCCAGGTACTCCCCGTACTCCACGAAGTACTCCGGCAACGGCCGGGAATCGACCACCGCCTGGTAGGCGTCGAGAGCGGGTTCGACCTCACTGCGGGCAGCCAGCACCCGAGCCTGCCCGAGCAGCAACGTGGGCTCCCCGGGGGCCGCCGCGAGGCCGGCGGTGAACTGCTCGGCGGCCGCCTGCAGGTCTCCGGTGGAGAAGGCCAGTGCACCCAGGTAGGTCCGGGAGAACGCCTCTGCGTCGGGGCTCTGTGCCATGGCCAGCGCCTGCTCCAGCGCCGTGCGGGCACCAGCCAGGTCACCGTGCAACTCCGCGTCGTAGGAGGCTCGGGTGAACGAGGCGATGCCGGGCTTGAGGTCCAGCATGCGATCCACCGCCTCGGTCGCGCCGGGATAGTCCCCCAGCTGGGTGCGGGCATCGGTCAGCACCCCCCACGCGGTGGCGCTGTACTCGTTGATCTCCAGCGCCTGACCGGCCAGCTCCGCCGCGGCAGCGAAGTCGTGCCGGGCGTTGGCCAGCGCCCCCTGCCCGGTCAGCGCCGCGTCGTTGCCCTCCGGCTTCAGCGTCAGCGACCGCTGCAGGGCGCCCTCGGCCTTGTCGTAGTAGGACGGATCAGCGGTGACCCGCGCCTGCTCCACGTAGGCCGAACCCAGCTGCGCCCACGTGTCGTGGTCACCGGGTACCCGCTCCAGCCGCTGCTGCGCGGCCTCGATCGCCACGGTCAACGGATCGGCCGCCGCGGGCGCCGCGGTCGGCGGCCCGCTGAGAGCGGCATCCCGGCCGGTGCCCCGGTCGACCCACACCGTGTAGAAGCCGGCCACCGACATCAGCAGGAACAGGCAGCCGACCACCACCGCGCTCACCGCGGTCCGCCGACGCACGGTCAGGCGGCCCGCGAGGTAGACACGGGGCTGCCCGAGGTCCGGGGTCCGGTCGCGTGCATGACGTGCTCCCTCGGTGGCCGTCCGGAGCCAACCCCGGACGCCACGGGCACGGCAGTCACGGGGTGGGCCGGGTGGTGGGACAGTCGCTCGCCGTGCTGCGGGGTACGGCGCTCCGTGTGCCGCACCCCGCAGTCCGTACGTCGATCCGGTCGACCGCTCAGACCTGTGCGGTCACGCCGTTCGGCCGCGCAGGGGGTTCCTGCGCATCAGCGAGCCGGCCCCGGCAGCGATCAGCAGCAGTGCCGCCGAGCCGGTGAGCGCCGGGATCAGGGTGCCGTCGAAGCCGCCCCCCTCACCAGGCCGGCCGGCAGCGACCGCGTTCTCGCCGGAGTTCTGACCGTCCTCCGAGGAGACCTGGTTGACCGCGTCCGTGTGAGGGGCCGCGATGTACGGGAAGACCTCGCTGAAGGCCTTGTCGTTCGAGTCGACCAGGTCGCCGCCCTTCAGTGCGTCGAAGGCAGCCTGCCGATCGGCCGGCACGTCATTGACGTTGAAGATCCCCTCGAGCGCGAGGATCTCGATGTCGACGACGTCGTCGGCGAGCCGGCGACCGTTCGGGAAGCCCTGGATGTCGCCACCGACGACACCGAGTCGACTGGCCTCCTCCAGCGGCTTGCCGTTCAAGCCGGTCGGCTCGGTGATCGACATGTTCAGCCGCAACATCTCCGAGGGCTGGAAGGCTGCCGGGTCCGCCGCTGCGTTCAGCGCCTGCGAGTTGAGGTCGACGTTGATCGGGTTCTCCGTGGCCGGGTCCCCGTCGACGTCCAGCACGTCACTGCTGACGATGCCGGTGAGGAAGGTCTCGAAGATGTCGTACCGCGGGGTCGGCGGCGCCGGGATGCCGTAGATCTGCTCGATGAGCCTGGGCAGCTCGGGGTCGAGCACCCGGGCGACGATCGCACCGTCGGCCGCAGTGGCGTCCGCGGCCGGCGGCAGCGAGTTGAACGCGTCCTTGAGGCCTGCGGGGACGACCACCTCGTTCACCAGCGGTTGCCCCAGCCGGGACACCTGGGTGAAGCCGGTGGAGCCCTCGGCGGCGGTACCGTCGGCGTTGCGCAGCTCCGGTCGCGTCGTCGTGCTCCAGACCCCGATGTTCGGGTTGTGCTTCGCATCCTGGTTGATGGCGACGGCGGCCTTCGGCACCTCTAGCACGATGCTGTTCACGTTGTACCCGGCCAGCGTGTCCACCCCGCGCTCGGAGAGGTCGGCGCCGTAGATCAGGTCGAAGACCCGGAGGTCCAGGAAGAAGGGGTCCTCGGTCTGGGTGACCAGGGTCTTCCCGCCGCCCGGCAGGTGGGTGATCGCCGGATCCCGCAGGTTGTCCACGTAGTCCTGCGCGCTGCCCATGCTGGCCGGCCCGACGTAGGACGGCGCGGCCAGGCCCTCGGCGATCGGATGGCCGAAGGTCTTCCCGCCGTCGATGCTCAGGTCGAGGGTGTAGTACTGCCGGAACAGCAGGTCCTCGTCATCGAGCGAGGTGACCGGGCCGACGTTGTAGAGGAAAGTGTCCGTGCCCCGGAGGTCCTCGGTGGTGAACCGCCACCGGGCAGTGATGTCAGCGACTGCGTCGCCGTTGTTGTCGATGTTGAGCAGGTACTCGGCATCGTCGGCCCACGGGTAGAAGTTCGGGCCGCCGTTGGGCTCCTCGAACGGGATCCAGTTGGCGACGAAGACGACGTTGTCCTCGTTCTCCGGGCTGGAGAAGGCGTAGACGTCGGTGTTGTCCACGAGCGGGTCGCCCAGGATGAGCGGTGCCTCGCGATGGCTGGAGGCCAAGGCATCGGTGGGCATCAGGCCGATCACGGCAGATCCGGCGAACACCCCTCCGGCCGTCAGCAACGCGAACCCGCGCCTGCGCTGGCCTTCGAGGGCCAGGGCTTGTTGGAACATCTTTGTTCCTTCCCTTGCAAGCGGCGATCCGCACGTCTTCTGATCAGCTGCGAGGAGCCGGTGCGAGAAGAGGTCCGTCAGTCGGCAAGGGAGCGAGATGCTCGGTTGCACCCCACGGCTGTCCCCATCGCCCCATCGACCGCTGTGACATTAAGCACTCTCCGCAACCGATGCCACCGGGGGTCCGGCGGGATCGCGGCCCATCCACGGCTGTTGCTATTACTCTGAGTTATCGATGGAGAACGGAGGGTCAAGGGGCGCCCGTCCCGCGCGGAGAGCCACCACGGTGCACACCCGAAGCAATCTGTTGCGTCACCACGAGTCGTACGCAATCGATTTCAAAAAAGTCGGTCGGGGCAGCGGCGCACTGCGACGACTCGGGGATGCGGCTGACGGGCGCATCGGGCCCCGGTCAGCCTCGCACTAGACCACGTAGGGCGAGCGGCCGGTCTCGCTCACCATGGGTCGGCCGGCCGCGTCCCACTCGCCCATCCCGCCGCCGACGTTCACCGCGTCGTAGCCGTTCTGGTTGAGCCAGGCGGTCACCCGCGCCGAACGCCCGCCGCTGCGGCAGGTGACGTACAGCGGGTCACCCTCGGGCACCTCGCCGAGCCGGGTCGGGACGTCTCCCATCGGGATGTGCGTCGCGCCCTGGACGTGCCCGGCGGACCACTCGTCGTCCTCGCGCACGTCCAGCACGACGGCGTCGTCGGGCACCTCGGCGGCGGGGACGGTCGGCACCTGCTGGGGCATCATCACGCGATCCATCGTGGCACGCAGTGCGCCGCCCCACCGGCGGTGCGCCCCTCGGCCGGCCGGTCACTGCGAGGATGGTCCCGATGTCCGCTCCCCCGCCGGCGCCCGTCCGGGAACCCGCCTGGTCGCTGTCCCGCTCCGCGATCGGCCTCTGGGTGACGCAGGCGGTCCTCGGCACGGTCGTGTACGCGGTGATCGTGGCGACCGCGATCGTCCTCGTGCCCACGGACGCCGGCTGGGGGGTGCCCCTGCTGCGCTGGGGAGGCCCCGCGTTCGTGGTGCTCTACGGCATCGTGACGATCGGGGTGCGCCCACGGCTGCGCTACCGGGTGCACCGCTGGGAGGTCACCGCCGAGGCGGTCTACACGCTCACCGGCTGGCTGACCCGCACCTGGACCCTGGTGCCGATCTCCCGGATCCAGACCGTCGACGTCAACCGCGGGGTCTTCCAGCAGCTGTTCGGCCTGGCCACCGTCGCGGTGCTGACGGCGTCCTCCCAGGGCACGGTCCGGGTGCCGCACCTGGAGGTGGACGTCGCCCGGCGGGTCGCCGACGACCTGGCGCGGCGGGCGGAGCTGGTCCGCGACGAGGCCACGTGACCGGCCCGGAGGTCGTCGGGCGGCGGACGTCGCCGTGGGTGCTGGTACTGCACACCGTGACCTTCCGCCAGGCGCGGGCCCTGGTGCCGGCGGTGCTGGCCCTCGGGGTCACCCGCGGCCTGGGCGACGGCCTGGGCACGGTGATCGCCCTGGTCGCCGGGATCACGCTGCTGTCCCTGCTGGGCGCGGCGATCAGCTGGTGGCGGTTCAGCTACACCGACGGGGACGCCGCGGTCGTCGTCACCCGTGGGCTGCTCACCCGCTCGGCGCGCACCGTGCCCAACGACCGGATCCGAGGGGTCGAGGTCGAGGCGCCGGCGCTGCACCGGCTGCTGGGGCTGGTCCGGGTGCGGATCGACGCGGCGGCCGGCTCGGTGACCAGCGAGGAGGAGCTGGTGATCGACGGCGTGACCCGCGCCGAGGGCGACCGGCTGCGCAACCGGCTGCTCACCCATGCCGCCTCCGCGCAGGACCTGCTCGCGGGCCGGCACGCCGCGGCCGAACCGGAGGAGGAACTGCTCCGCTTCGACTACCGGTGGCTGGTCTACGCCCCGCTGGTGGGCAGCTACCTGGCGGTCCCCCTGGCCGCCGGGGGCGCGTTGCTCCGGGCCGCCGAGGAGCTGCCCGAGCAGTTCCTGCCGGAGTTCTGGTCGCCGGACGTCTCGGACACCCGGATCGTCGTCCGGCTCGTGGTGAGCGCGCTGCTGGTGCTGATCCTCGGCTCGATCATCGGCAGCGCCCTGGTGAACTGGCGGTTCCGGCTGCTCCGGCGCGGTGGGGCGCTCGTCGCCGTCCGCGGCCTGGTCACCCGCCGGCACACCGAGCTGGACATCGACCGGATCCGGGGCTGCACGATCAGCGAGGGGCTGGGCATGCGGCTGGTCGGCGCGGCCCGGGTCAGCGCCCTGGTCACCGGCCTCGGTGACGCCACGCGGCGGGGGCAGGTGCTGCCGCTCGGGCCGGTAGAGCTCGCCCGCGCGCTCTCCGCCGAGCTCGTCGACCACCCGGGCCCGCTGCGGCGGCACCCCCCGGCCGCCCGTCGGCGCAGCATCGCGCGGGGCACCACGCCCGGGCTGCTGGTGGCGGCCGCCGGTGGGGTGGTGGCCGTGACGACGGGCTGGTGGCCGCTGCTGGCCGCCGGGGCCGCCCTCGTGCTGCTCGGTGTGCCCCTCGGGCTGGCCCGCTACAACGCCCTCGGGCACGTCGCCGGCCCCCGGTCGTTCGCGCTGCGCTCGGGGTGGCTGGTGCGCAGCCACACCGTGCTGCAGGACCGGGCCGTCGTGGGGTGGGAGGTCCGGCAGTCCGTCGTCCAGCGCCGGGCCGGGCTGGCGACCGTGCTGGCCTGCGTCGGCGCCGGCAGCGGCGGCTACGCAGCGCGGGACATGGCCGCCGCCGAGGTGGCGGAGTTCGCCCGGGACGCCTCCGGGGCGTGGGCGGCCACCCTCACGCCGTACGGCTGACCCTCCCCCGCGGCGGACCGGACGGACAGGATGGTGCCCGTGCCGATCGACGCCACCGACCTCGAAGCCCTCCTCCCGCCGCTGACGGACGCGCCCGGACCGGAGCTGGCCGGCGCGGGCACGGCCGACGGCCTGCGGTTCGCCGGCCTGGAGCTGACCGGCGACGCGACCGACGCCTCCTTCCTCGAGTGCGTGCTGACCGGGTGCGACCTCGCCGGCGTGCCCTTCGACCGTGCCCGGCTGTCCAGCTGCCTGCTCACCGACCTGCGCGCGGCCGGCTGGTCGCTGGTCGACGCGACGCTGCTGGACGTCGTGGCCGCCGGCGGGCGGTTCGGCGCGGTCACCGCGCACGGCGCCGGGCTCACCCGGGTGGCCCTGCAGGAGGTGAAGGTCGACTTCCTCGACCTGCGGGGCGCCACCCTGGTCGACGTCACGCTCGCCGGGTGCACCGTGGGCGAGCTGGACCTCGGCGGCGCCGACCTGCGCGACCTGCGGCTGGTCGACTGCACCGTGGAGTCGCTGGTGCTCAGCGGTGCCCGCAGCCGCTCGGTCGACCTGCGCGGCGCGGAGGTGACCCGGCTCGACGGCGCGGCCGACCTGCGCGGCTGCACGATCAGCACCGCCCAGCTGGCCGGCTGGGCCGCCGGGATGGCGGCCGAGCTGGGCATCCGGGTCGGCTGAGAGGGTGTTGGGTATTTGATCGGCTACTTGTCGGAGTCGAGGTCTTCGGCC
>NZ_JPMX01000082.1 GCF_000761485.1 Modestobacter caceresii | reverse complement strand
GGCGACGGAGCCGGCGCACCGGTCTGGGCAGCCGGGGCCTGGGCAGCGGCCGGAGCCGGAGCCGGGGCCGGTGCAGCGGGAGCCGGTGGAGCCGGAGCCGGGGCGGCGGGAGCCGACGCCACCGGCGCGGGCGGCCGGGGACCGGGACGCGGACCGGGGCGGGCGCCGGAGGCGCCGTTGCCGCCACCGCTCGAGGCACCGTCGCCGGGGAAGGCCTCACGCAGCCGTCGGGCCACCGGGGCCTCGACGGTGGACGAGGCGGACTTCACGAACTCGCCCTGCTCCTTGAGCTTGGCGAGCACTGTCTTGCTGTCGATACCGAGCTCTTTCGCGAGCTCGTGTACGCGGGCCTTGCCTGGCACGGGTCTCCTCTGGTGAGGCCGGCGGCTGGCCCGCTCGACCTCTGTCTCAGTGGTGCATGGTCATCGTGGCGACTTCACGGGTTGCTCATCCGAGGTCGTCCTGCTCTCGACTGTGGACCGGCCGGGTGCCGGTCCGACTGGATCGCGCTCAGTACATGGTGCTCGGTGGTGCACGGCGCTCGGTGCGGTCCGTCCGGGGCGCCACCCGGGCGGGTCAGGTGACCTGCCGGAGGACGTGCGCCTCGAGCGGGCCGGTCTCCAACGGCGTGCTGCTGCGCAGCGCGCGCGGGAAGGCCCGGCGCCGGATTGCTGCCTGTAGGCACTCCGCGGTGGGGTGCAGGGACGCACCCCGGCCGGGGAGCCGTCGCCGCGGATCAGGGGTGAGCCCCCCGCCGCGGACGACGACACGCAACAGCTCGGTGACCGGAGCGCGTCGCCGGCACCCCACACAGGTGCGGACCGGCATCGACGAATCGGCCATCAGGGAGTCTAGCGCGCCGCGGGCCCGGGATGTTCCGCGCGCCGCACGGGGGGCCGGTGACCGCCCTGCGGACCGCGGGCACCGGCCCGGCCGGGCTGCACGCCCGGCCGCAACGGAGCCCGCCCGACACCCGGGGAGACCGGGGCGTTGCCGTCGGTGGGCTCGGCGTCACTGCGGATGTCGATGCGGCACCCGGTGAGCCGGGCGGCCAGTCGGGCGTTCTGCCCCTCCTTGCCGATCGCCAGCGACAACTGGTAGTCCGGCACGACCACCTGGACCGCCCGAGCGGCCGGGTCCACCACCCGTGCACTGGTGACCCGGGCGGGCGACAGCGCAGAGGCGACGAAGCTGGCCTCCTCCTCGGACCAGTCGACGATGTCGATCTTCTCGCCGTGCAGGTCGCTCATCACGTTGCGGACCCGCTGGCCCATCGGGCCGATGCACGCACCCTTGGCGTTCAGCCCGGGGACGCGGGTGCGGACGGCGATCTTCGACCGGTGCCCGGCCTCGCGTGCCACGGCGACGATCTCCACGCTGCCGTCGGCGACCTCGGGCACCTCGAGCGCGAACAGCTTGCGGACCAGGTTGGGGTGGGTGCGCGACAGCGTCACCTGCGGGCCGCGGAAGGTGCGGGCGACGGAGACGACGTAGGCCTTGAGCCGGCTGCCGTGCCGGTAGTCCTCACCGGGCACCTGCTCGGGCGCCGGCAGCGTGGCCTCCACCTTGCCGATGTCGACCAGCACCACGCCCTGGGTGTTGCGGCGGTCGTGCGCCTGCACGATGCCGCTGACGATGTCGCCCTCCTTGCCGGCGTACTCCCCGAAGGTCTGCTCGTGCTCGGCGTCGCGGAGCCGCTGGATGATCACCTGCTTGGCGGTGCTGGCGGCGATCCGGCCGAAGTCGGAGGGGGTGTCGTCCCACTCGTGCACGACCTCGCCGTCCGGCCCCAGCTCCTGGGCCAGGACTGCCACCTCGCCGCTCTTGCGGTCCACCTGCACGCGCACGTGCTTGGCCGCACCGTCCGCGTGCCGGTAGGCGGTGACCAGCGCGGTCTCGATCGCCTGCAGCACCGTGTCCGCAGGGATGCCCTTCTCCCGCTCGACCGCCTTGAGAGCCGTCACGTCGATGTTCACTTGTTGCCTCCTCGTCGCGACCGGGGGTCCCGCGGCGCGCGGCGCGGTGCCGGTCGCCCGGGCTTCCCGCTCGCGTCGACCGCACTGGTCCCGGTCGGGTCCTGCTCGTCGTCGTGCTCGTCCTCGGCGTCCTCGGGCACGTCGCCGTCGGTCTCGTCGTCGGTCTCGTCGTCGTGGGTCTCGTCGTCGTCCTGGTGCTCGTCGTGGTGCTCGTCGTCGTGCTCGTCGTCGTCGCCGTGGTCGACGAGCGCGGCGTCACGGTGCCCGGCCGGTCGGGTGAACTCCACCTGCACCCGTGCCTCGCCCAGCTCTGCCCAGGGAACGGTGCGCTCGCCGACGGCCTTGCGCACCTGGCCCTTCTTGGTGCCGCCCTTCTCCACGGCAAGCACGACCCCGCCGTCGTCGACCCGGAGCACCCGGCCGGTGAGCTGCTCCCGGCCGGCGTCGGGGCCGACCGCGACGCCGACCAACCGGCCGACGTTGCGCCGCCAGTGCCGCGGCAGGGTCAGCGGTCGGTCGACCCCGGGGCTGGTGACCTCCAGGACGTAGGGCGAGCGGCCCAGCGCCTCGTCCTGCGCGTCGAGCACCTCCGACAGCGCACGGCTGAGCTCGGCGACGTCGTCCAGGCTGACCCCGGCGTCCCGGTCGACCACGACCCGGACCACCGACCGCTGGCCGGCGGGGCGGACGACGAGCTCCTCCAGGTCGTACCCGGCGGCGGCGACCACGGGCTCGACCCAACCGGTCAGCTTGGCGGTCACCACGTCCGCGGTGCCTGCACCTCGCGTGGACACCGACTGCCTCCTGTTGTGTGGGAACCGCGACGCCCACCGGGTGGGGACCCCGGTGGGCGGCCGGGCGGGCCCGACGGGCCACCGGCGTGCTGCGCGTGAACCGTCAGGCTACCGCCCGCACCGCCGGCACCACCGGTCCCGCGAGTCGCGACCGGCGCTCCGGTGCGTTCGGCCAGGAGAGTCGCCCGGGACTGTCAGGATGGACGGCGATGTCCGGACTCCTCCCCGCTCCCCCGGCCGCCGGCACGTTCACCCGACGCAGCCTGTTGATCGCCACCCTCGCCGGCACGGCGCTGGTGTCCACCGGCTGCACCGGCAGCCCCGGCGACGTGACCGACGCGGTCACCCCGGCGCAGGTCGACCGGCTGGCCGCCCAGGTCCGGGTGCAGGAGGAGGTGGTGGCCGGCTACGACCAGGCGTTGAGCAGCGCGCCCGACCTGGCCGCGGCGCTGACCCCGCTCGCCGCGCAGGCGCTGGCACAGCTGGACCGGCTGCGCGCGGCCGCCCCCGGCGACACCGCGACGACCTCGGCGGCGGCCAGCGGCACCGCTGCACCGACCGATCCGGCGGAGGCACGCCTCTGGCTGCGGGGCGTCGTCGCTGCAGCCGCCGCCGCGCACGCCGAGGCCTGCCCGGAGTTCACCGGCGGGCGGGCGGCGCTGCTCGGCAGCATCGCGGCCGGCCTGCGGGGCCAGGACGGACTGTTGGCATGAACACTGCTCCGCGACGGGCAGCCGGGAGACGGGACGACGATGGCTGACGGCACCAGCTCACCCGCGAGCTCGCCCACCGCGGCGGAGGACAGGGCGGCAGGGGGCAGGGCGGCGGAGGAGGCCGCACTGCAGGACGCGCTGGCCGCGGTGCACGCCGCGATCTGGGGCTACGGCGTCGTCGGTGCGGCACTCCCCCCGGAGTCCCGGGACGCCGTGGTCGCGTGCGAGCTGGCGTACCTGGACCTCCGGGACCAGCTCGTCGCCCTGCTGAGCGCCCGGCGGGTCGAGCCGGTCGCCGACGAACCGGGGCACACCCTGCCCTTCCCGGTGCTCTCCCCGGTCGACGCCGCAGCGCTCGCGGTCGTGCTGGAGGAGGGCGCGTCCGGGACGTGGACGTGGGTGCTGGACCAGGCGAGCGAGCGCAGCACCCGCGTGCTCGCCGTGGCCGCGCTGAGCGCCGCCGAGCTGCGGGCGGTCGACTGGCGAGCCCGGGCCGGCCGCACGCCACCGACCAGCGCCTTCCCCGGCCTGCCGCAGGCCTAGTGCCGAGTCAGGCAACCTTCGCCCGCTTGATGGTCTCGGCTCGGCGGATGACC
>NZ_JPMX01000081.1 GCF_000761485.1 Modestobacter caceresii | reverse complement strand
CCCCGAGGGGTCAACTTTCGATCGGCAACAGGGGGTCAACTTTGGCCCGGCGTTGACACGTGCGACCGCTGGCGATGAGGCGGTACTCCTCGCCGGTGCGAAAGGCCGCATAAAACGAGTAGTGATTGACTAGGCGCTCGCCGGCTTGCCCGTGCAGCAGCAGCCCGTCAGATGCCTGCATGAGCAGGTCAACTCGCTCATCTGCAAGTGCACGTAGCAGTCGCTTGAACATGTCCCGGGAGACGCCGGCGAAAGGGCCGGTCTCGCTCAGCACCCGGTATGCCTCCGGCGGTGTGACCCCACCGTGCTGAGCGATCAAGGACAGCAGCTGTTGAACGAGCGTGGACAGGTGGAGCCCGCCGGAGTTCGGCGCCTCGTTCCACCGATCGAGCAGCAGGTTGACCATTGCGATGCTTTGGACGAGTTCGGTGCGCAACGCGTCTGACGGCGGTGTTTGCGGGCCTACCTGCGGCTCGGTGACGTACAGCCGCATCGTTGCGGCGCCACCGCGACGGCCCGAGCGGCCCAGCCGCTGCCGCATGCTCGCCACCGACTGGGGTGCACCTAGCTGGGCGATGGAGGTGACAGACCCGATGTCGATGCCCATCTCCAGTGTGGACGTGCAAATCGCACTGACTGGAGTCTCTCGGTCTTTCAGCCGGAATTCGGCGAACTCGCGCAGTTCCTTGGAGAGGCTTCCGTGGTGCGGGATGAACTCGTTCGGGACGTGTTCGCGTTCGGATCGTCGCTGCAGCAGGTCCGCGTAGATCTCCACTTCGCGCCGCGAGTTGGCGAAGGCGAGGTTGTCGCTCCCGCGCAACGTCCGGAAAAGGTGATCGGCGATCGCCAGCTGATGCCCCTCGGTCACCTCCTCGGCTTCTACGTCGCGCCCGTTGGCCTCCACGTGCTCGGCCTGGTGTGCCGAGAGCTGCGGCGGCAGCGCCTCGTAGCCGCGAAGTTGCAGCTTCAGTTCATGGGTGTCGTCCACTGAGGTGATCACGGCGACGCGTGGCCCAGCGCCGGGGCGCAGGTACGCCGCTGCACCGTTCATGTCGCCGAGCGTCGCCGACAGCCCGATCCTGGGCACGCGCCGGCGCACGGCCAGCTCGACCCGGTGCAGGAGCGACTGGAGCTGCATACCTCGTTCGGTCCCGAGGAACGAATGCATCTCGTCGATGACGACGTAGCGCAGTCCGCCCAGGATCCTCGCGACCTTGGGGCCGTGAACGACGAGGAGCGCCTCCAGGGACTCCGGCGTGATGAGCAGGATCCCGTCGGGATCATTGAGCACCTGGGCCTTGCGCGAGCCGGGGACGTCCCCGTGCCAACGGTGGACCGGCATGTCCAAGTGCTCGCAGAGGGCGTCGAGCCGGCCGTACTGGTCGTTGATGAGCGCCTTGAGCGGGCTCACGTACAGCGCCTGCACTCCGGTTACCGCAGGCTGCTGCTCAGAGCGCGCGTCCCTCTGCCCGCGCACGGCCGCAGCATTTTCTCGCACGGCCAACAGGCTTGAGCAGATCGGGAGGAACGCCGCTTCGGTCTTCCCGGCGGCCGTCGCCGCGGAGATGATGACGTCCCGGTCGCCGGCGAGGATGGGCCGGACAGCTCGTTCCTGCGCGTCGCGCAGCTCGGTCCAGTTCTGCTCCCAGATCCATCGTTGGATGCGGGGGTGCAGCTCGACAAAGGCCGACGACTGATGGCCTGCGGCCTCCCCCGCCGTGCTGGTCATGCGCGGCGGCCTGTCATAGCCTGAAGGTCGCGAGGTCGTCGTCCTCCGGTGAGGACGCGGACGCGGAGCTCGACCCCCGCCCCGGCTCGGTTTGGTCGGCCGAGGCATCGGTGGCGTATGGGCGCGCGGTGCCGTCTTCCTCTAACAGTGGCGCAAGATCGGGATTGGATTCGGCCACAAGGTTCACTGCGCCGACCAGCGGCGCCCAGTCAGTTCCCGGGTTCTGTTCGAGTATGGCGAGCAGGTTCACGAACTCCTTGATGGTGGTTCGCGGTGTCCGGAAGTACGCGTCGCCGATGCGGCTGGAGCAGTGAGTCATGAAGGCCGTCAGGGCGTCGTCGGGAACTAGGTAGGCGTTCGCATCGCCGCCGGCGAAGACGTGGCGCAGCCGGGTCAGGAGCAGGTAGAAGTCCTCGGGCGTCAGGTTCGCCAGGCGCAGGACGGGGCCCGAGTAGTCGACGAGGCCACCTGTGGCGTAGGTGTTCTCGGCTAGGCGCGACTGCAGCGCCGCGTACGAGTACAGGCCACGCCGGGTATCGAGCAAGAAGTCCGGGGTGCCGCCGAGGATGAACCCAAGGTGGGCGGCGGTTCCCTGCAGGCTGTCGTTCAGGATGCGCAGGATCTGCTCGTAGTTGGCGTTGCGCGCCTGCGTGTTCGCCAGCTTGTACAGGTTGACCATCTCGTCGAGGCACACCAGCAGGCCGCCAAAGCCGGCCATGACGACGAACCTGGCCAGGAGCTTGAGCTGGTCGTAGAAGTTGGCGTCATCGACGATGGTGCGCACGCCCAGCGCCGCCCGGGCGTCGGTTCGGGTGCTGAACTCGCCGCGCAGCCAGCGCACTGCGTCGCTCTTGAGCTGTTCGTTGCCGGTGTCGTGCCCGCGCCAGTACGCGCCGATGACCTCGGCGAAGTCGTACCCGCCGGTCAGCTCCGACAGCGACGCCAGCCGGGTGCGGATGACGGCGTCCGGCGTCGTCCCGGTCTCCCGCGCCTCGGTGAGCGCGGCGGTGACGAACCGTTCGACGATGCTCCCCATGGCCCCACCGTCGGGCTTCGCGCGGGTGGCGATGTTGCGCATCAACTCGGTGTACAGGGACCGGGCCTGACCGCCCGTCGCGTGCAGCCGCCGGTCAGGTGACAGGTCGGCGTGCACCGTGACGAGCTTGCGTTCCATCGCAATCGACCGCACCAGGTTCAGGAAGAAGGTCTTTCCAGAGCCGTACTCACCGATGGCCAAGCGAAAGGCGGAGCCGCCGTCGGCGATCCGGTCGACGTCAGCGAGCAGGGCTTTGACCTCCTCGGCCCGGCCGACCTGTACATGCTGCTGACCGATACGTGGGACGACGCCGGCGCGCAGCGCCTGCAGGATCGCGTCACGCTCCCGCGGCCGGATCGTCGTGCCCACGGGACTGGCGGGGGTCATGCTGGTCATGCCTGCATCTCCTGGGCTACGGCGGGGTCGATCGTGATGGGGTCTTCGCCGTCGACGAGCGGGTCACCGACCCGCTCGTAGGCGGCTTCGTTCAAGGTGTCGACGGCGCCGTCGGGCAGCAGTCCCAGACCGGCGCACTCGGCTTCGAGTTCAGCGCGGGCCCAGCTTCCGCGGCCAACGAGCACCGTCAGCAGCGTCGAGTGGGCAGCGTCGAGTCCCGCGATGGAGGGCCCCGTCGTCGCGGGCAGCGACGGTGGTGCCGGTTCCTCGTCGGTGAAGATGGAGCCGAGCAGCGCGGTGACCGCGGAGGTTTCGGCGAGCTTGGCTGCGACCGTCGCCGCATCGAGCTGCACGGGCGCGGCCGGATCGCGGGGTGCGCCGGCGTCGGGTCGGGCAGCCGGAGCCGGGGGGATGGCGTAGGCATGTGCGCCCGGCGAGGAGGCCCTGACCGTCACGGGCGCGACTGCGGCAGTGATTCCACCGGTCGTTGCCGCGTGCACGCGGCTGTAGACCGACGCAGGATCCAATCCGAGCAGCTTGAAGACCCTCGTCAAGATCTTGATCTCCTCGGGACTCACATGCCCGTCAGTGGCCGCGACAGTGGTGAGAAAGTCCCCGATGTTCTCGCGCTGCGCCTGGTCCAGTGCGGCGAGCCGCTTGGTGAGCCCGGTCAGCTTTACCGAACTAGTGGTCCTCGTCGTTGATTCGTCGGGGGTCTGAGGTCCAGGCGGTGGAGTCATTG
>NZ_JPMX01000080.1 GCF_000761485.1 Modestobacter caceresii | reverse complement strand
TCCTTCGTCGGGGGTGCGGTGGCCGCACCGGCCGGCTCGGGCCGGTCGGCGACCGGGGTGGCACCCTCCGGTGCCGCGTCGGCGGTGCCGTCCCCCTCACGGGAGTCGGTACGCACCGAACTGCGTGCCCGGTCGCTCATCCCAGTCTCCTGTCGCCCTGCGGCCCTCGCCGCGTCGGTGCACCCACCGGGTCCGCCATGGTGCAGAGGGCGGTGGGCCGGTCACTGCGGTGGTCGTCGCACAGCCCGGAGCGCGGACGTCGTCGTCCGCAACACCGGTCTGGCATCCGCCCCACCCTAGGCGTCGGGCTCGTCGTTGTCCGTCGTACGCGCGATAGCCACGATGGAGACGTCCTCCGGCAAGTTCATGAGCTTGACACCCATGGTCGCCCGGTCCCGGGTGTGCCGGACGCCGTTCACCGGGGTGCGGATGACCCCGCCGCCGGAGGTGATGGCGTAGAGCTCGTCACCGAGCACCACGGCCAGCGCCCCCACCAGGGCACCCTTGCGGGCCTTGGGGTCGGCGGTGAGCACGCCCTTGCCGCCCCGGCCCTGCTCCGGGTAGTGCTCGATCCCGGTGCGCTTGGCGTAGCCGCCCTCGGTGGCGACCAGGACGTCGACGCCCTCCTGGACCACGATCATCGACAGCAGCGTGTCGTCCGGCGCCAGCGAGATGCCGCGCACGCCCTCGGTGGCCCGGCCCATCGGGCGCAGCTGCTCGTCGTTGGCCCTGAAGCAGATCGACATCGCCTTGCGGGTGACCAACAGCAGGTTCTGGTCCGGGCTGATCAGCGCCGCACCGACCAGCTCGTCGTTGTCGCGCAGGTTGATCGCGATGACGCCGCCGGAGCGGGGGGAGTCGAAGTCGGTCAGCCGGGTCTTCTTCACCTGACCGCGGGCGGTGGCCAGCACCAGGTACGGGGCGACCGTGTAGTCCTTGATCTGGATGACCTGGGCGATCTTCTCGTCCGGCTGGAAGGCCAGGATGTTGGCCACGTGCGCGCCACGGGCGGTCCGGGCCGCCTCGGGCAGCTCGTAGGCCTTGGCCCGGTAGACCCGGCCCTTGTTGGTGAAGAACAGGATCCAGTCGTGGGTCGACCCCACGAAGAACTGCTGGACCAGGTCGTCCTGCTTGAGCTGCGCGCCCATGACGCCCTTGCCGCCGCGCCGCTGCGAGCGGTACAGGTCGGCCTTGGTGCGCTTGGCGTAGCCGGTGCGGGTGATCGTGACGACCACCTGCTCCTCGGCGATGAGGTCCTCCATGGAGACGTCACCGTCGTTGGCCACGAACTGGGTGCGCCGGTCGTCACCGTACTTCTCCACGATCTCGGCGAGCTCGTCGCGGACGATCTGCCGCTGCCGCTCGGGGGAGTCCAGGATCGCCTGCAGCTCGGCGATGCGGGCCTCGATCTCGGCCAGCTCGTCCAGGATCCGCTGCCGCTCCAGAGCGGCGAGCCGGCGCAGCTGCAGGTCCAGGATCGCGACGGCCTGGATCTCGTCGACGTCCAGCAGCTCCATCAGCCCGCTGCGGGCGGCCTCGGCCGACTCGCTGCGGCGGATGAGGGCGATGACCTCGTCCAGGTGGTCCAGCGCCTTGGCGTAGCCGCGCAGGATGTGTGCCCGCTCCTCGGCCTTGCGCAGCCGGTACCGGGTCCGCCGGACGATGACCTCGATCTGGTGGGTCACCCACAGCCGGATCAGCTCGTCCAGCCGCAGCGTGCGGGGCACACCGTCGACGATGGAGAGCATGTTGCAGCCGAAGGTGGTCTGCAGCTGGGTGTGCTTGTAGAGGTTGTTCAGCACGACCTTCGCGACGGCGTCCCGGCGCAGCGTGATGACCAGCCGCCGGCCGACCCGGTCACTGGACTCGTCGGCGATCTCGGAGATCCCCTGCAGCCGGCCGTCGCGGACGCCCTCGGCGATCGACTCGGCCAGGTTGTCCGGGTTGACCTGGTAGGGCAGCTCGGTGACGACGAGCTGCACCCGGCCCCGGCTGTCCTCCTCGACGGTGACGACGGCGCGCATCCGCACCGAGCCACGGCCGGTGCGGTAGGCGTCCTCGATGCCCTCACGGCCGACGATCAGCCCGTGGGTGGGGAAGTCCGGGCCCTTGACCCGCTCCATGCAGGCGGTCAGCGCCTCTTCCGCCTCCGCCTCGGGGTGCTCGAGCATCCAGAAGACGGCGGCGGCGACCTCGCGCAGGTTGTGCGGCGGCATGTTGGTGGCCATGCCGACGGCGATGCCGGCCGAGCCGTTGACCAGCAGGTTGGGGATGCGCCCCGGGAGGACCAGCGGCTCCAGGTTCTTGCCGTCGTAGTTGGGCTGGAAGTCGACGGTGTCCTCGTCGATGTCCCGGAGCATCTCCATGGCCAGCGGGGTGAGCCGGGCCTCGGTGTACCGCATGGCCGCGGCCGGGTCGTTGCCCGGGGAGCCGAAGTTCCCCTGCCCGTCGATCAGCGGGTAGCGCATCGACCACGGCTGGGCCAGCCGCACGAGGGCGTCGTAGATCGACGAGTCACCGTGCGGGTGGTAGTTGCCCATCACCTCGCCGACCACGCGGGCGCACTTGACGGTCGCCCGGTCGGGCCGGAAGCCCTGGTCGAACATCGCGTACAGCACGCGGCGGTGCACCGGCTTGAGGCCGTCCCGCACGTCGGGCAGTGCGCGGCCGACGATGACCGACATCGCGTAGTCGATGTAGCTGCGCTGCATCTCCTGCTGGAGGTCGACCGGCTCGACGCGGTCGCGGCTGGGTGTCTCTGTCACGTCTGGTTCTCCACAAGTCGATACACAGCGGTGGATGAATGCGCACTACACGCGCCTCGGGGTCCTCGCCCCTCGGCCCCCGCTCGGGGGCGAGGGGTCCTTCCTCAGACGTCGAGGAAGCGGACGTCCTTGGCGTTGCGGGTGATGAAGCTGCGGCGGGCGACGACGTCCTCGCCCATGAGCACGCTGAACAGCTCGTCCGCTGCGGCAGCGTCATCGAGGGTCACCTGGCGCAGGATCCGGCTCTCCGGGTTCATCGTGGTCTCCCACAGCTCCTTGGCGTCCATCTCACCGAGGCCCTTGAACCGCTGGATCGCGTCGTCCTTGGGGAGCTTGCGGCCCTCGGCAGCGCGGCTCTTGAGCAGCTCGTCCCGCTCCCGATCGGTGTAGACGTAGTCGTCGGGGTTCTTGTTACCCCACTTGATCTTGTACAGCGGCGGCTGCGCCAGGTAGACGTGGCCGGCCTCGACCAGCGGCCGCATGAAGCGGAACAGCAGGGTCAGCAGCAGCGTGGTGATGTGCTGGCCGTCGACGTCGGCGTCGGCCATCAAGATGATCTTGTGATAGCGCAGCTTCGACAGGTCGAACTCGTCGTGGATCCCGGTGCCGAAGGCGGTGATCATCGACTGGACCTCGGTGTTCTTCAGCACCCGGTCGATGCGCGCCTTCTCGACGTTGATGATCTTGCCGCGGATGGGCAGGATCGCCTGGTACATCGAGTCGCGGCCGGACTTCGCCGAGCCACCGGCCGAGTCGCCCTCGACGATGTAGACCTCGGAGTTCCGCGGGTCGGTCGAGCGGCAGTCCGCCAGCTTGCCCGGCAGGCCGCTGACGGTGAGCAGGCTCTTGCGGGCGAGCTTGCGGGCGTCCTGCGCGGCCCGGCGGGCCCGGGCCGCCGAGGTGGCCTTGGTGATGATCGTCTTCGCCTCGGCCGGGTTGGCCTCGAACCAGTGCCCGATCTGGTCGTTGCAGACCTTCTGCACGAAGCCCTTGACCTCGGTGTTGCCGAGCTTGGTCTTCGTCTGGCCCTCGAACTGCGGGTCACCGAGCTTCACCGAGACGATCGCGGCCAGGCCCTCCCGGATGTCGTCACCGGTGAGCTTGTCGTCCTTCTCCTTGAGGAGCTTCTTCTCGATCGCGTACTTGTTCACGATCGAGGTCAGCGCCGCCCGGAAGCCCTCCTCGTGGGTGCCGCCCTCGTGGGTGTTGATGATGTTCGCGAAGGTGTGCACCGACTCGGAGTAGGCGTCGGACCACTGCATGGCGACGTCGACCGACATCGCGGTGTCGTTCTTGCCCACGCCGTCGGCGGAGAAGCCGATGACCGAGCGGTGGATCGCGGTCTTGCGGCGGTTGATGTAGGTCACGTAGTCGACCAGGCCGCCGTCGTAGCGGTAGGTGACCTCGGTGGGCTCGAAGGCGGCGGCCTCCGCACCGACCGTCGGTGCGGCCTCGGCCAGCGAGGCCTCGTCGGCGGCGCCGGTCTCGGCCTTGCTGTGCCCGGGGCGCTCGTCGCGCAGCACCATGGTCAGGCCCTTGTTGAGGAAGGCCATCTCCTGGAGCCGGCGGTTGATCGTGTCGAAGGAGTAGACCGTCGTCTCGAAGATCGTCGGGTCGGCCCAGAACGTGATGGCCGTGCCCCGCTTGTCCGTCGGGCCGACCTCGGTCAGCGCGCCGGGCTTGGCCACGTCGTAGTGCTGGGTCCACTCGGTCCCGTTGCGCCAGATGCGCACGTCCAGCGCGTGGGAGAGCGCGTTGACCACGGTCACCCCGACGCCGTGCAGGCCACCGGAGACGCCGTAGCTCTTGCCGTCGAACTTGCCGCCCGCGTGCAGGATGGTCATGACGACCTCGACCGTGGGCCGCTTCTCCACCGGGTGCATGTCGACCGGGATGCCACGGCCGTTGTCCTCGACCCGGACGCCGCCGTCGGCGAGCAGGGTCACCCGGACGGTGTCGCAGTAGCCGGCCAGCGCCTCGTCGACGGCGTTGTCCACCACCTCCCACACCATGTGGTGCAGGCCCCGCTCACCGGTCGAGCCGATGTACATGCCGGGGCGCTTGCGGACCGCGTCCAGCCCCTCCAGGACGGTGATGGAGCTGCCGGAGTAGGCGTTCTCGGTCTGCGGCTGAGCGACCACGTGGGGCCCTTCTCTTGCGCAACCTCGCGGCCGCGGCGCCACGTCGACGACGATGTCGAGGCGCGCAGGACGGCTCTCAGCGGGCTGCTGGGGGTGTGTCCCCTCCAGAGTACCGGGTGCGTACACCGCAGACCGCCCGTCCGGGGCCTGACGTGGCGCGAGAGCCTCTCCCGACTCACGCGCCACCACCGGTGTTGCCCCCCGGGTCGACACGCCGTCCTGTGTCGACTGGAGCCGGACGTTCCACGTGGAACGCCGCTACGGGACCAGCAGCTGGGCGGTGGCGAGCTCGCGGTAGAGCGGGCTGGTGTCGACGAGCTCGGCGTGCGTGCCGACGGCGACCACCCGCCCGGCGTCCAGGACGACGATCTGGTCGCTGTCGACCACCGTGGACAGCCGGTGGGCCACCACCAGCAGGGCCCGGTCGGCCGCCGCCGCGGCGAGAGTCTCGCGCAGCAGGCCCTCGTTGCGGGCGTCGAGGCTTGCGGTCGGCTCGTCGAGCAGCAGCAGCGCCGGCCGGGCCAGCAGCGACCGGGCGATCGCCAGCCGCTGGCGCTCACCACCGGACAGCAGCACCCCGTCGTCCCCCACGGCGACGTCCAGTCCGCGGGCGGAGCGCTGCACCACGCCGGTCAGGCCCACGTCGGACAGCGCCTGCCACAGCTGCTGCTCCCCGGCGTCCGGCGCGGCGAGCAGCAGGTTCTCCCGCACCGTGCCGGCCAGCACCGGCGCCTCCTGCTCGACGTAGCCCATCCGGGCGCGCAGGGCGGCGCGGGGCAGCTCGCGCACGTCGGTGCCCGCCCACCGGACCGTCCCGGCCGACAGCGGGTAGAAGCCCTCGACCAGCTCGAGCACCGTGGACTTCCCCGCGCCCGACGGCCCGACCAGGGCCACCCGGCTGCCGGCCGGCACGGTGAAGGAGACGTCGTGCAGCACCGCCGTCCCGTCCGGGTAGCCGAAGCCCACGCGGTCCAGCTGGAGCAGCGGCACAGGGTCAGCGCCCGTCGGGGTGCGGAGCACCGCCGGCGACCGGCCGGCTGCCGGGCGCTCCGGCTCCTCGTCGTGCTCGGGCTCCAGCGCCAGCACCTCCTGCACCCGGGCGAGCGCGCCCAGACCGGTCTGCAGCTGGGTGTAGGAACCGATCAGCTGCCCCAGCGGCATGACCAGCAGGAACAGGTAGAGGATGAAGGCGACCAGGTCGGCGACGGCGATCGAGCCGGTCGCCACCCGGTAGCCGCCCAACCCCAGCACGGCCAGGAACGCGCCCTGGACGGCGATCGAGCCGGCCGGTGAGACCAGCGCCTCCAGCCGGGCGACCTGCACCCCGGCGGTGAACGCCCGCTCGGCGCTGGTGCCCACCGTGTCCACCTCCCGGGCGGTGGCCCCGCTCGCCCGGATCGTGCGCACCGCCGACAGTGCGCGCTCCACCGCTGCGCTCATCGCGCCGACCTGCTCCTGCGCCTGCCGGGACAGCTCCCGGACCCGGCGGGAGGCAAGCACGGCGGTGGTCACCCCGACGCTGACCGCCAGGACGGTGACCAGCAGCAGCCAGACGTCGACCAGGGCCATCGCCACCAGCGCGCCGACGCCGACGACCACCGAGCCGACGATCTCCACCACGCCGCTGGTGACCGCGGCCCGCAGCAGCGTGGTGTCCGAGCCCACGCGCGACATGAGGTCGCCGGTCCGGCGCCGGTCGTACTCGGCGATCGGCAGCCGGAGCAGCCGGTCGACCAGCAGCCGCCGGGTGCTGAGGACGACGCCCTCGGCGGTCCGCTGCAGCAGGTACTGCTGCCCGGCCCCGAGCACCGCGGCCGCCACCAGGACGACGACCAGCGCGACCACCCCGGGCAGCACCGCACCGCCCGAGCCGACCGCGCTGATCACCTGCCCCACCAGTGCCGGCTGGGCCAGCGCGGCCGCGGCCGAGAACAGCGAGAGCACCGCGGCCGCCCCCAGCGCCCGGCGGTGCGGGCGCAGCAGCGGCAGCAGCTCGCGCAGCCCGGCGGACGGCGTCGGTTCGTCCGTCGCCGTCCCGCCCGACGTCATCGCGGTGGTGCTCAGGCCGCGGCGGCGAGTGCGCCGACCACGGCGGCCAGCAGCCGGGCGTGGTGCTCGATCAGCTGCGGGCGGTTGGCGTCGGGCCGGATGGCGGCGACGAAGCCGGCCGCCGACCAGACCTCGTCGCCGTCGTCGGTGCCCAGCAGCGACTGCCGGACGACGGGGTCCTCGGCGATCCGGCGGACCTGCGGGCCGTCCTCGGCGGCGAGCAGCACCCAGCGGCGGTCGAACTCGGGGTCCGGGCTGGGGATCTGCAGCATCCCGCCGGTGCCGTGCCGCCACATGCGGGCCGGCGACAGCCGGAAGGCGGGCACCGAGCCCAGCACCGGCGCCGCGGTGATCGCGTGGGTGCTCACGAAGCCGCGCCCGACCGGGGAGACGATGTCGAAGGCGACCAGGTCCAGGCCGTTGCCCCGCCCACGCAGGACCCGGCTGGCCTGGTCCTCCTTCCCGGGGCGGACCGGCGCCGACCGCACCAGCGCGGTGAGCGGCTCGTCCTCCGGGGCGGTGCCGTCGGAGAGCACCCAGCCGAACTGCTGGGCCCACAGCTGCGTGCCGTAGGGGTCCGCGGCGACGGCCGGGTCCGGCTGGACGTCGCGGTACCCGGCGCCGGCGTCGTCCCCGGACCGGGAGCGCCCGCCACCGAACAGGCCGCCCAGTCCCCGGCGGGGACGGTCGGTCTGCGCGGGCGGTGGCGCCTCGGACTGCCACTGGTCGGGACCCGGCGGCTGCCAGGCGGCCTCGTCCCGGGTCGTGGCCGGCGGGACGGACGCCTGCGGGGTGGACGGGGGCGGGGACGTGGCCGGGCGTTCCGGCTCCACCGCCGGCAGGTC
>NZ_JPMX01000079.1:48021-79515 GCF_000761485.1 Modestobacter caceresii | reverse complement strand
CTCCACAGGTGGGGACTTTCAGTGAGCAGGACTGAGGACTTTCAACTGAGCGCCATCAAGGCCACGCGCACACCACCGCGCGGTGTCACCAGCTCGTGCAGCAGTCCCCCACACTGCTGCCGGGCTGACGCCACACCCTTAGATGGAGGACGTTACCCACCGGTGATGCCCCGGCCGGTGGTTGTACCTGTTTCGGCGGCGGGCCCCGCTGGTGACCGGCCGCCTGCGTCGCCAGGCAGCAGCCCTGGGCGGACCATCTGACAGCAGAGCCGTCAGCGACGCATCGGGTGCGCGTTCAACAGCACCAGCAGGTAAGGCGCGATCGCGACCAACTTCGACGCAGGGCCAGTGGTGGCGAACGCCGCGGCGGGGGTGCGCCGTGGAGCGGCTGCCCGAGGGCAGCACCCGGCTGAGCTCGTGCGCCCCGCTGCGCTGACCGCGCCGCACCCTCACACCCAACCGGGCATCCCCGGGCCGGTAGAGGCAGCGGCCCCAGCGGCCTCCGCCTCCCCGCCGCCCTCGCCGGCCCCCTCGAGCAGGGTGACACCGCGCAGTTGCTGTACTCACGCAAGAGGCGGGCCGTCCGCTTCGGACGACCCGCCTCTGACCTGCAACTGCTTCTGTCGGGCTGACAGGATTTGAACCTGCGACCCCTTGACCCCCAGCTCTGGGCGGACAGTCCGTCGACGTCCCCTGGCGTGCCATTTCCGCTGGTGACAGAGGCGCGACGTCCGCGTTCGTCCACGCAGGTCCGTGGCCGGGCGAACTGCGTTGCAGTACCGGTTGCAGTGCGAGATCGCCGAGTCTGAGCGACGCAGGCGGTGCGGCTGGGCGTAGTCCTCTCCGGCAGACTCTGGACGACTCCTACTCATGTAGTCATACTTTTGACCATGACGACGTTCTCGCTCGCGGACGCGAAGGCGCACTTGTCCAGACTGGTCGCCCAGGTCAGTGGCCAGCACGAGCGCGTCTACGTGACCGTGCACGGCAAGCCGTCCGCTGTTCTCCTGGCGACCGAGGATCTGGAGTCCCTCGAAGAGACGATCGAAATCCTTGCCGACGCCGACGCCATGCGCAGACTGCACGCCTCCGACGCCGAAATCGCCCACGGTGATGCTGAGACGCTGGAGAGCCTAGACGCCGCCATGCAGCGCCGGCGCGCCACTACGTGACCACGGACCAGGACCGCTATGTCCTGGCCATCACCCCCACCGCTCGCCGTCAACTCACCGAGCACCTGCCCGAAGCGGTCGCGACCGCTGCCTACGAGTTCATCGTCGGGCCGCTCCTCGACAGCCCGTACCGGGTCGGCAAGCAGCTCCACTCTCCCCTGGACGACCGACACAGCGCACGCCGTGGCACCTACCGCGTCATCTACCGAATCGACGACCAGAGCCGAACGGTGACCGTGGTCGACGTGGCGCACCGCCGAGATGCCCACCGGAGGTGAAGTGGCGGCGGCGCGCGGCGAGTCAACTGAAGGCGGCGCACTCCCGACACCGCGAGGTCGAGCTCGACGCCGTCGACGGTCAGGGTCAGGTGGCTGCGGGTCAGCGCCGTCTCCGGGGTGGCCGGCGGGTTCGCCGCTGCACTGGTCACCCGCGCGATCCCGCCCGGCTCAGGTGCTCCACCAGCCGCGCGGTGGCGGTGTCGGCGGTCGCGGGCTGACGGCGAAGCACAGCCGCACGTGACCGGGGGCGTCGAAGGCCTCGCCTGGGACGACCGCGACACCGGCGTCCTCCAGCAGCCAGGTCGCCAGCGTCAGGGTGGTCGCCCACGAGCCGCGCTCCAGCAGCACGCTGACGTCGGGGAAGACGAACATCCCCCCGGCCGGGGCCGGGCAGCGGACCCCGGAGATGCCGTCGAGCGCGGTGGCGAGGACGTCGCGGTTGCGCCGGTAGCGGGCGAGGGCCTCGTGCACGGGCTGCTGGTCGCCGGTGAGTGCGGGCTGGGTGATGGTGGGGACGTGGGTGATGGTGCGTGCCACGTGCTTGCGGGCCGCGGCCACCACCGCGGGCGGGCCGGCGAGCCAGCCGATCCGCCGGCCGGTCATCGCGTACGCCTTCGATACCCCGCTGACCACCAGGCACCGGTCCCGCAGCTCCGGCGCCAGGCGGAGCAGGTGCGGCGCGGCTCCGGCGTCCGGGTTGGCGCCGTAGACGAACTGGTCGTAGACCACCCACACGTCATGCGCCAGCGCCCACTCGGCGATGTCGGTCAGTTGGTCGGCGGTGTAGACCGAACCGCTGGGGTTGGCAGGGCTGGCCAGCACCACGGCGGGGGTACGCGGCGTGCGGACGGCCTCCAGGTCGGCGGAGGTGGCCAGGAACCCGGTCTCGGCCGTCATCCGTCGCCTCCTCGGCGAGCGCCGCGTGCAGTACTTCAAGCTCGCCAGATCCGTCCGCGTTCAGCGGTCGGTCCTTGATGCCTTCACCGAATCGGGCCAGGTCCTGCAGGCGGCCGGCCGCCGGCTGACGGCCTGGCTACCTGGGGGACCGGCGATCAAGGCGCCTCGTACACCTCGATCTCGGCCGCGCCGGTGTTACCACCACTCGTCTGCTCCGCGTCGATCTCCAGAACCTGCCCGGTGAACTCGGCCTGATTCACGGTGAACGTGGTGCCGGCGTCGAACGGGCCGTAGGTCTCACCGCCGTCGACGGTCACGGTGAAGGTCTCCACGACGGACGTGCCGTCGCTCATCGAGCGGCTCCGCAGCGCCACCCCGAGCACGTCCACCGGTCGGCCCAGGTCGATCGTGATCGACGCATCGTCGCCGTCGCCGTCGCTGGACCACTCGGTTGCCAGGTCACCGTCGACGGCATTGGCCGCCGTGAAGGCGTTGGAGAACTCGGAGCTGACGTCGACGACGTCGGCACCGACGGCCACATTCTCCCCCGGCGTGCTGGTCGCATGGGCCTGGGGAGTCCGGAAGCGCATGAGGTCGCTGCGGTAGAGGCTGCCGTCGGCTCCTGATCCCTGCACCCGGTAGAAGTACTCGGTGTCGGGCTGCAAGCCGCGCATGACGGCCTCGTGATCGGTGTGGGCCCCACCGCCCATGTCGGCGTCGGTCGCGATCCCGTCACCGAGGGACTCGTCCCGTCCGAACACGACGGCGCAGGCCATGTCCAGGTCCGTCGACACCTGCAGGGTGGCGAACGTGCCGGACACATCGGGCACCACGACCGGATTCTCGACGAACACCTGCTCGGCCGCGAGCACCTTCGGGCCCGTGGCCGTGGGATCTCCCGATCCGCCGCACCCTGACAGCAGCAGGGCGACCCCTGATGCAGGGACCACAAGGGATCGGCGCACTCGGGGCCTCATGCGCGGCCAACGGTGGTCGCCCGTCCCCCGTTCCCGCAGCCAGGGCCCGGCGCAACCCTTGCGCACCAAGGATGCGGTCGCCGATCCTCGAACCGGACGTACCGCGAGCGGCTTCCAAGGACTGGGTGCTACGGGGTCGGCGGGTCCGGCCGGTTGAACTCAGTAGCGCGCAGCCCCGCCGAGCCCGCGGCTGCGGCCGCGAGGAGCAGGATCGCGCCCAGGTAGTAGACGGCTCGGATCCCGACGAGGTCGGCGAGCAGTCCACCGAGCAGGAGGGAGAGCAGTCGACCGGTCTGCCAGAGCACGTCGAAGCCGGCGAAGACCCGACCGCGCACGCGCTCTGGTGTCTCTGCCTGCAGCAGCGAGTTGAAGGTGACCGCCCCGGTGGAGGTGGCCAGGCCGTAGGCGACGAGGGCGGCCATCGCGGAGACCAGGCCGGTCACCGTGGCGAGGATCGCGTCGACGGCCGCGCGCAGCACGAAAGGTCCCAGGACGTAGCGCGCTCGGCGGGGATCGTCGGTCAATCTGGAGAGGAACAGCGGCCCGGTGGCGGCGCCGACGCCGATGGCGCCGAGCAGGAGTCCGTAGTCCTCGGCTCCGAGACGCAGGTGCTCGCGGGCCAGCACGACGAGCAGGGCTCCAGTCGCCCCGGCCGAGAGTGCCGCCAGGAATTGAGCGCCGGCCAGGGCTCTGAGGAGCCGGTCCCCCGTGATCGCGGCGACACCGTCCCGTGCCTGGGCGTACCACGGCCGGGCGGAGACCGGGGCCGGGACGGTGGGCACCTCCAGCCGGCCGAGTACCAGCGCCGAGAGCACATAGCTGGCGGCGTTGATCCAGAACGCCCACGTGTACCCGAGGGTGGCGACCACGATTCCGGCCAGCGGCGCCAGCACGATCTGCGAGATGACTGCGGCGGTCCACAGCCCGCTGTTGGCGGCGACCAGTTCGCGTTCCCGGACGATGGCCGGCAGCACCGACTGTGCCGCGGGATTGAAGAACACGGCGCCGGCGGACAGCCCGACGGCGATCGCGTACACCGCCGCTACGCTGCCGTCCACAAAGGGCAGGGCGAAGGCCAGGGCTGCTCGGAGCAGGTCCGCGGCGATCATCACCCGAACCCGCGGCAGCCGATCGACCAGCGCACCGGCCACCGGCGCCAAGGCGAGCACCGGGACGATCTCGGCGACCACCACCCCGGAGACCCCGAGGCCCGAGCCGGTCAGGGAGTAGACGAGCAGCACCAGAGCCACGGTGTTGAAGGCGTCGCCCCACTGCGACACCGTGCGCGCCACCCACAGCTGCCGGTACGGCCGCTGGCGCAGTAGTCCCGTCAACGAGTTCGTCATGTGCAGCTGCAGAGCGCCGGAGACGGGAGGGACAGCTCCTTGAGGACCACAGGTCGCACGAGTCCGTTGCGGTGAGGTGGCCCTGGCCGTAGCTGGGGACTGGACGACCTGCTCACGCCGGATCGCCATGCACACGCCGGTGCGGACAGTCGGAGCCGACTCGTGGATCCAGTTTCATGGCGGTCAGCGGGCGAAGGAACGCAGCACGGCTCGAGCCGTGGCCCGGCCCGGCGCACCGGACACCCCACCGACCGGCGCGGTGCCTGCTCCGCTGATGAACAGTCCCGCCACCGGCGTCCGATGGCCGGCCAGCGCGCGGGTCGGGCGCAACGGGCCGAGCTGGTCCAGGCTCACGTCCAGGTGCATAGGGTGTGCGCCGGGCCAGCGCAACTCCGTGGCCATGTCCGCCGGAGTGCGGATCACCTGGTCGACGATCGAGCCGCGGAATCCAGGCGCGCGGTCCTCGACGGTGTCGATCATCCGATCGGCGAAGGCCTCGCGGTCACCGGCCCAGCCGTCCCGCAGCCGGGCCGGGGCGCACGGGCAGGCCAGGTACACGGTGTGCCGCCCCGCCGGGGCGAGTGTCGGGTCGAGGGCGCTGGGGGTGAAGGCGTAGGTGGGCACCGGGTCGGCCGGGAGCCGGCCGGCCTCGGCCTGGGCGAACCCGTCGACGAGTGGATCGAGGGCGTCGACGAACGACTGCAGCCCGGCGTGGTCGCCCGGTCGCGCGCCGGGATACGCAGGGAGCCGATCCACCGCCAAGAGCACCAGCGACTGGACGGCGTTGCCCCGGTGCGTCGTTCGCAGCCGGTCGGCGACCGGCCCGGTCAGGGGTGGGTCGAGGAGCTCGAGCAGCGCCACCTGGGGCTCGACTGCAGCGACCACGCAGCGAGCCGCCACCGTCGATCCGTCGGCCAGGACAACGCCGGCCACCTCGTTCCCTCGGCGCAGGATGCGCTCGACCGGTGCACCGGCACGGGCCTCGCCGCCGTGTCCGGCCAGCCGCCGCGCCAGGGCGTCGGCCAGGGCCTGGGACCCGCCGAGCGGGTGCCACTGGCCCACCTGGTGGTAGAAGGCCTGCCAGAGCCCGAACAGCGCACTGCCCGTCGCCCCCGGTGAGGCCGAGGCGTGGGCCGCGAAGGCGGCCACCGGCCCGCGCACCCGGTCGGTGGCCAGCCGCTGCTCCAACAGCGACCGGTACGGCGAGGCCAGCAGCTCGGCAACCCCCACCGGGCCGCCGTTGCGCCGCAGCGCCCGCCCAGCGGCCAGCGCCAGTCCGGGCGCCCGCCGCCATGCCCCGCGACTGCTCCCGCCGAGGCCGGCGCTGAGCACCCGTACCAGGGGCATGGCGTCGCGCATCCACGCCCGGTACCGGTCGGCGTCGACCGGCGAGACCTCGGCGATCGACGCGACCGTCCGCTCGACGCTGCGGTGGAACCGGACGATGGCGCCGTCCCGCCCCACGGCGACCGAGAAGGGATCCATCTCGACGTACCGCAGCCCCACGTCCTCCAGGGCCAGATCGTCGACGAGGTCGGTGGCCTGGATGAGGTTGTGCGCGACGGAGTGGGTGTCGAAGCGGTAGCCCGGGATCAGCTCGTCGGTGCGGGTACCGCCACCCAGCTTGTCCGACTGTTCGAGAACGACGACGTCGAGCCCGGCGCGGGCCAGGTAGCAGGCGGCGACCAGCCCGTTGTGGCCGCCGCCGATCACCACGACGTCCCGCACGGCTCCTCCTCTGCCCTGACCTGCCTGCACCGTCCTGCTCCGTCGTCGCGCCCCGGCGGGTCCTACAGGTCCAGCGCCTCCAGCGCGGTCACGTACCCCTCGGTGTAGGTGGGGAACTGCGCGACCTGGTCGAGCAGTGTGTCGATGCCGATGCCGGCGCGGATGGCCAGGGAGGCCTGGTGGATCCACTCCCCCGCCTGGGGGGCGACCACCCAGGCGCCGAGCAGCACCCGGCGGTTCGGATCGGCGAGCAGGCCCAGGTGGCCGCGGGGATCGCGCTCGTAGGTCCACGGCCGGGCGATGGCTTGTGCGAGGTCGACCTCGGCGCTGACCGTCGTCAGACCCTGATCACGTGCCTGGCCCTGGGTGAGCCCGGCGGCGGCGATCTCCGGATCGGCGAAGACGACCCGGGGAACTCCGTCGTACCGGGCGGTGCGAGGTCGGCCGAGAATGGTGTCGGCGACGATGCGGCCCTGGTACTTGGCGACGTGGGTGAACGGCAGGATGCCGGTGACGTCGCCGAGAGCCCACACACCCTCGGCAGCACGACAGTGCTCGTCCACCACGATTGCCCCGGACTCGGCGATCTGGACGCCGGCATCCTCGAGGCCGAGTCCCTCGGTACGGGGAGTACGGCCGGTGGCGACGATCACCACGTCGCCGCGGACGGAGCTGCCGTCGGCGAGGTCGAGCACCGAGTCGGCACCGTCCCGGCGGGCCCGGACCGGTTCGCTGCCGGTACGGACGTCCACGCCGGCCTCCCGCAGGTGAGCTTCGGCCAGCTCACCGACGCGCGCCTCCTCGCGGCCCATCAGCCGGTCGCCGCGCTGCAGGAGCGTGACCTGGACGCCGAAGCGGACGAGGAACTGCGCCGTCTCCACGCCCACAGCGCTCCCCCCCACGACGAGCGCGCGGCCGGGCAGGTCCGCGGCGGTGTAGGTCTCCCGGTTGGTCCAGACGGTCACCTGGTCCAGACCCTCGATCGGTGGGGTCAGCGCCTCCGAGCCGGTGGCGACGATCACGTGATCGGCGGTGAGCTCCCGGCCGTCGACGGTGACCCGCCCCGGACCGCTGATCCTGGCGTCGCCCTTCAGCACCAGCGCGCCGGCGTCCCGGTAGCCGCTGACCTGTCCGGCGTCGTCGAGGTGGCGGGCCATGTAGTCGCGGTAGTCGCGCGCGGCGGGCCAGTCCAGCCGCGCGCCGTCGGCGCCCGCAGCCCGGTCGACCCCGCCGGCAGCCTCCGGGGGCCGCAGCACGGTCTTGGACGGGATGCAGGCCCAGTAGGCGCACTCTCCCCCGATCAACTCACGTTCGATGACTGCGACCCGCCGGCCGGCGGACAGCAGGCGACTGGCGGCGACCTCGCCGCCCGGGCCCATGCCGATCACGGCCACGTCCACGTGCTCTGCCATTGCTCTTCCCCTCATCGATGTGCGCGAACAGCGGTCCTGCGGTGTACGCGGAGATCAGGCGCAGCAGGATGTCGGCATCTGGTTGCGGAACAGGCCGGCCGCGATGCGCAGGCTCTCGGCCATCGTCAGGTAGGGCGCCCAGGTGTCTGCCACGTCGTCGACGGTCATGCCCGCCCTGATGGCGTAGGTGGCGGCGAGCATCATCTCCCCGGCGCCCTCGGCCAGGGCGTGCACGCCCAGCATCCGACCGGTGTCGGCGTCGGCGACCACCTTCACCGCGCCGCGGATGTCGCGATTGACCAGCGCCCTCGGGACGTCGGCCAGGCCCAGCACCCGGCATTCGCAGCGGTGCCCGGCCGCGAGCGCCTGAACCTCGGTCAGGCCGGCCGAGGCGAGTTGGGGACGGGTGAAGACGACTGAAGGCTGGCCGGTGTAGTCGACCCGGGCCGGCTCGGTGCCGCCGACGCCCAGTGCGTTCAGTGCCGCTGCCCGGCCGCCCGCGGCGGCGACGTAGACGTACTGCGGTGCGCCGGACACGTCCCCGGCGGCGAAGATCTGCGGGTTGCTGGTGCGCTGCTGGTCGTCCGTGACGACGAATCCGCGCGCGTCGGTGAGCACCCCGGCAGCTTCGAGCCCCAGACCATCGGTCTGGGCCCGCCGGCCGGTGGCCACGAGCAGCCGCTGCCCACTCACCAGCCGGCCGGATGTGGTGGTCACGGTCGTGCCGTCACCGGTGCTGCTGACCGTGGCGGCGCGCTCCTCGACCACCGTGATCCCGTCCTCGGCGAACACCCCCCGCAGCTCCTCGACCAGATCAGGCTCGGCGTGCGGAGCCAGGCGGCCGACGACGGTCACCTCCGCGCCGAGGTGCGCGAACAGCTGGGCCTGCTCCATCCCCACGTAGCCACCGCCGATCACGACCAGCGACTGCGGTACCGCCGTCAGCTCCATCGCGGAGGTGGAGGTCAGGTACGGCACCTGATCCAGCCCCGGCAGCGCCGGCACGTCCGGTACCGCACCGGTCGCGACCACGTAGGCAGCAGCGCGCAGGGGGACGCCGTCGATCTCCACGGTGTCCCGGTCGCGGAAGCGGGCCTCCCCCTTCCGGACGGGAAAGCCGTAGGCGTCGGCGACGTCGGCGTACTTCGCCTGGCGCATCCCGGCGACCAGGTCGTCCTTCTGCGCGACCAGGGCCGCCAGGTCCACCCCGTCGGCGGACAGGCTCACCCCTGCGTACGGGTTTGTCATCGCGGCGTGCCGGAGGCCGGCCGCGGCCAGCAGCGTCTTCGACGGCACGCAGCCCACGTTCACGCAGGTGCCCCCCAGGGTGCCCCGCTCGACGACCACCACGTCCGCCCCCGCCTGTCGGGCGGAGATCGCCGCGGCCATCGCCGCACCCCCGGAACCGATCACCGCAAGATCGACGTCCCCATCGATCGCCATCGCACGCTCCCTCGGATTGCCGGTCAGCTGTCCACGCCCAGGCTGGACCTTCCAGTGCAGGGGAGGGTCAAGCCGGCCATCGTCACAGGCCGGCTGCCGGCTGGAATCCCGCCGAGACGACGCCGGGCGTCGGGGTGCCCGAACGCTGCCGATGCAGGAGAGTTCCTCACGTGGCCCTCGAACTGGAAGCCGCCGTCCTGCCCGTGCCCGACGGCGTCCGCGCGGAGCTGCGCCGGGAATGGGGGCGACTTGCCGCGCCGGGGACATGGCTGTCCGGAGAGGAGCGGGTGGCGGTGGCCAGGGAGGCGCGGGCCGCCCGCACGTTCGCCGACGCACACACGGAGCTCGAGCCCGTGCTGGTCGAAGCCGCGCAGTCGGTGTCGGCCGCCGCGAACCTCATCACGCGAGAGTGGGTCGCCGATCTCCTCACCCGCGGCATGACGATCGAGCAGTACGTGGAGGTCGTGGGCATCGTCAGCAGGGTGGCCGCAGTGGACGCCTACGTCCGGGGGGTCGGGTCAGCAGAGGAGGCACTGCCTGACAGCGAGCCGGGTGAACCCACGCGCCGGCGCAACATCGATGTCCGCCCGCGCGCCGCGTTCGTGCCCACCGACCCGGAGGACGGCGCGCGGTACGCCCTCTCAGCGGTGCCGGCGGAGGAGAGTGCGAGAGACCAGCTCCACGCGCAGCTCTACCTCAGCACCCCACAGATGGCCGACCTCACTCACCAGAACGAGCTGTCCCGCGCGCAGATGGAGCTCCTCGCTGCCCGCGTCTCATTCCTGAACGACTGCTTCTACTAGCTGATCGCCCACGCCAACATGCTCCGTGCGAGTGTGCAGAAGACGACCGGGCAATCAGCCGATCTACGACCCGTCGTCGACGACCGCATCGATCCCGGACTTGCCTGGGGGATTGAGCTCCGCGATCTTGCGACGGCCATGGTGACCGGTCAGCGACTCGACGAGAGCCGTCGAGCCCTGAGCCAGGAGGGTGGCCCACAGGTGGCCGCCGCCGCAGTCGGGGTGTGCGCGAACTTCGAGATGATGAACCGCATCCTCGATGCGACCGGGTGCCCCGTCCCGGACAGCCTCCACTTCGTGGCAGGACTGCTCGGCATCACAGGTCACGGCTGAGCGGACGCGGTCGCCACGTGACTCGCCCGATGTCACGACCGACCCGTGCGGCCAGCTGACCTGGCCGTGAGAATGGGCCAGTGAAGATCGGCGAGGTCGCGGCGGCCACCGGCACGACTGCGAAGACCCTGCGCTTCTACGAGCGGGCCGGACTCCTCCCACCGCCCCGGCGCACCAGCGCCGGCTACCGGCAGTACAGCCCCGACATCGTGGCGCGCATGGACTTCATCCGGCGCAGCCAGGCCGCCGGGTTCAGCCTCGCCCAGATCCGAACGATCCTCGACATCCGTGATTCAGGAGACGCCCCCTGCCGGCACGTCCAGGGCCTTCTCGACGAACGCCTGGAGGCCCTCGACCGGCAGCTCACCGAGCTCGCTGCCCTGCGTGGCACCGTCGCGCACCTGCGGGCTCAGGCGCGCACGATCGAACCCGACACGTGCGATCCCGCCACTGTCTGCCGGTACCTGTAGCGCGTTCCCGACCCTCAGCGAGCTGTGGCTGCGGCTGCTCGCGTGCGAGCGCAGCGTCTCCCGGTCCACCTGCGAGTGGCACGGCCGGTTGCACGACCGGCCGTGCCACTCGCCGGCGCGCTCCAGCTACCGACGACGACGGCGCCAGAACAGGGCGGCGCCCATCATGCCCATCATGCCCACCATGGGCAGTGCGGTGCCGACTGCGCCGCGCGCCAGCGGAGGAAGTGGGCGTGCCAGGTCGGCCACCCGGGCCGACAGCCACATCGGCGGAGCTTGCCGAGCGACGTCACGCAGCGCGACGGGGCCGGCCGCGCTCAACGTCTGCCACATCGTGCCCGTCCCGCGCAGCAGTGCACGTCCCTTGGCCTCGGACTGCCCGACCGGCCTCTGCTCTCCGTCGGCGACCGCTTCGAGAGCGGCGCGCAGGCGTTCGTGCTCGTTGGCCCACAGGCTCCGGAACAGCACTCTGCCGTCGGTGCCGACGATGTATGCGGCGTCGGGCTTGTCGTCGAGCTGCCGGTGAAGCGTTCCGTCGATGTCATCGACGGCCACCGGCCAACGGATGCCGTCGCGCTCGGCGTAGGCCCGCGCCTGTTCGGTCTTGGTCCCCATGTCGCCGGGCTGGACGTAGCGGTCGCCGGGGTGGGCCTCGCGGACGTAGAGGGTCAGGAACCGGACCCGGTCCCCGAAGTCGTCGTAGAGCCGCTGGAGCGCCGGACCGGCGCTCGCCGTCATCGGCTAAGTGACCGAGCCGAAGTAGACCAGCAGCGGCTTGTCGCCGATCAGCTCCCGGCTGGTCACGCGTCCGCCGTCGATCGTCGGCAGGTCGAAGTCAGGGAACCGGCCACCGGGTTCGACACCGCCGAGGAAGCCGCGGTCCTCCACCAGCAGCCCTGCACGGAAATGGGGGTACGCGTACTCAGTCATGTCTTGCCCCCTCCTGTTCTCGATGCGTCGTCGACATCTTCGTCATGAATTCAGGCCCCAGGCCGGGAGCCGTCCGGTGACCGGCGGCGGGATCCTGGCCCCACGACGAGGAAGGCCGCCAGGAGCGCACCGAACAGCAGGTGCACGGTGACCTCGAACGGCTGGTTGACCCCCAGGAAGGCCGAGAACTGCGGCACCAACCGCGCCAACAGCTGGAAGTTGACCAGGTAGAGAAGCCCTCCGTAGATCAACCCTCCCCACAGCACCGCGGCCGCCCAGGACCGTCCTGCCGATCGGTCGCGGAGCATGGCGACGGCGGCGGCGAACACCAGTCCGAACAGGGCGGAGAGCACGAAGTGGACCACCACACCCACCCAGATCGTGGCATCCGGCGGAGGTGGTCCCTCCACGATGGTCGCGATCACTCTGAACGGGGTGAGGGCCGGATTGCCCATGCTGGCGGTGAGCCACATCGTCAGCGCGATGAAGACGACTCCGGCGAGGAGACCCGCGACGATGCCCCACGCCAACATGGGAACGATCCGCCGGTCAGAGGTGTCGCCTCCGCCGGAGACCTCCCGAGTCGAACGGCTCACAGCCACCACCTCCGGTCAGAGACTGCACGGCTTCTCCCGGCGGAAGCCCGCGGCGAATGCCTCGCCGCCCACGCGACGACCGAGCTCATCAACTGCACCTCTCGCTCCTTTCCTTCGGCGCCTTGCTCACGCGCTCGACATCGGCGGCGCGACATCCGCCACCGAGGCGCAGGCAGGGCCTTCACGTCAAAGCCGACCCCCGGACGGCTTCTTCACCCGCTGGCCCTGCCCCGTTCCGGCAGGTGAGACGACCGAAATGTCACTCCGCTGACGGTGTTCCTGATGTGTTCGCGAAGCGTCATGCAGGCCGGCGACCCCCGACGTCCTCGGCGGGGGTTCAGGAATCACGCATGCTGCGCAGACCCGCCTCGTCCAGGAGCCGGATCGATCCGTAGCCGAGCTCGACCAGGCCGCGCCGCTCCAGGTCCTTGAGCACCTTGTTCAAGGAGGGACGGGCCACCCCCAGCATCGCCGCCAGGGTGCGCTGCGGGAGTTGGACCTTCCCGTCCTCCGCCTCGTCGACGAGGAGTCCGGCCAACTGCGCGACCAGCGGGCGGCCGAGCAGGGAGATCAGCCGGCCGTGGCTGGTGGCGAGCCTCTGCGCCACGCTGGACAGCCAGCGCCGGGACACCGCCGGATGCTGGCTCAACAGCGACTCGAAGTCGGCGGGCGACAGGACCAGGCAGACGGTCTCGTCCAGCGCATGGGCCGTGTACGGCACCGGTATCCCGAGCAGCAGCGGCACGTCCCCATCGACGTCTCCCGGACGCAGGACACCGACGACCACCCTGCCGCGGGGCGTCCCGACGCTGAGCTCCACGTGTCCGTCGCGAACGATGCAGACGCCCGGCTGCCCTGCACCCGCGTCACCGAGGATTCGTTCACCGCGCCGGAACTGCCGCGGCGAGATCCGGCCGGCGAGCGCGATGACGTCCTCGGGGCCCAGGGGCGCCGTCGCACCCCGGCCGACGCAGCGGGCGATCCAGGCGGCGTCCCGGATCTGCCTCTCCCGGGGCGGCAGGTGCGCCGCGTCGGCGCGCGGCAGCGCCGTCCATCGTCCGAGGTCCACGCCCGGATCCTGGCATCCGCAGAGATCACTGCCCCGGACCGTCAGCGGCGGACGCCGGAAGGGACCATGCCGACCCGGATCTGGATGTGTTCGCCGCGGCGCGGCGGAGCGGACGTCGTCGAGCTCGCCCTCCAGGAGCCGCCCGGGGCGGGCGTCGATGTCGGCGTCGCTCCGCGCGCCCAGCCGCCGCGCTAGGGCCACTGCCTCGGGAGGCGAGGAGGCGGGAAGCGGGAAGCGGATCGAGCCCATGGCTGCCATCCTGGGCATCCGGGAACACCGCGTCGTCCCCGCCGGGTTCCTGCAGCATGTCCTCTGCGCCGGCCGATCCCGCCGCGGAACGGGCTGAGCTGTTCCGGGTGCATGTCGAGCCGGAGCTCGAGGTGCTGCTCCGGGTGGCCCGCACCCTGACCGGGTCCTGGGCCGAGGCGGAGGACCTCACCCAGGAAACCCTGATCCGGGCCTGGCGTGCGCTGGACCGCTTCGATGGCGCCCACCCGCGCGCGTGGCTGCTGACGATCTTGCGGCACACGAACGTGAACATGCACCGCAGGCGTCGACCGGATCCCGTCGAGGACACCGCCATCCTGCCGGGAGCACGGCCGGCGTTCGGCGCGGTGACCGAGCCCAGCCCAGAGGAGCAGATCGTGCTGCAGATCCTGCCCGACGACCTCGAGCGGGCCGTCGACAGCCTGGACCCGAAGTTCCAGACGGTGCTCGTGCTCGTGGACGTCAACGGTCTGACCTACGCCGAGGTGGCCGGGCTGCTCGACGTTCCGCTCGGCACGGTGATGTCCCGCCTGAGCCGGGCGCGCCAGCGGGTGCGCGCCCATCTGCGCGCCCATGCCCGGCCCGAAGGGAGCCTGCGGTGATCACCGGCCTGCGCAGGATGCTGTCTTGCCACTTCACCGCCAAGCGCCTTCAGCGCTACCTCGACGCCGACCCCTCGGCCCCGCTGGACCCCGGCGAGATCCGCCGCCTGGAAGCCCACCTGACCGAGTGCGACCGCTGTGCCTCCGCGGCCGAGGACTTCCGGTCGATGCGCTGGGCGATGCTGCGCCTGTCCCAGCTCGTCGGCCCCGACCCGGCCGCGGTGGCACGCCTGCACCGCACCGTCGACCAACTGCTCGAGGAGGACCACCGATGACCACGTCAGCCTTCGATGACACCCGCTGGGACCTGCTGGTCATCGGCGGCGGCACAGCCGGCCTCGTCGGCGCGAAGACAGCCGCGGGCCTGGGCGCCCGGGTCCTGCTGGTCGAGCGGCACCGCACCGGCGGCGACTGCCTGTGGACCGGCTGCGTGCCTTCCAAGTCACTGCTGGCGTCCGCGGCTGCGGCGGCCGACGCCCGGGCCGCGGACCGTCTCGGGGTGGACGTCGAGGGCGTGCGGGTCGACTTCAGCCGAGTGATGGCCCACGTCCGCGCCGCCATCGACGTCATCGCCCCGAGTGACTCCCCCGCCTCGCTCGAGGCCGCTGGCGTGCACGTGCTGACCGGCACTGCATGCCTCACCGGACCGGATACCGCTGACGTCGAGGGCCGGACGGTGCGGTTCCGGCAGGCCCTCCTGGCCTCCGGCGCCACCCCCGCCGTCCCTCCGATCCCGGGGCTGGATCCTGCGGCCCTGCTGACCAGCGACACCGTCTGGGACCTCCAGGAGCTGCCCACCCGACTGGCCGTGCTGGGCGGCGGACCGATCGGCTGCGAACTGGCTCAGGCCTTCGCCCGCCTCGGCGCCGAGGTCACCCTGGTCGAGGGCGCCGACCAGATCCTGAGCAAGGAGGCTCCGGACGCCGCCGAGATCGTCGCCCGCGCCCTGGCCGCCGACGGGGTCCGGCTCCTCCTCGGCCAGCCGGTGACGAAGGTCGTGCACTCCGATCGGGGTGGCCAACTCCTGCTCGCCGACGGCGATGCCGTGGCCTTCGATCAACTGCTGGTGGCCGTGGGCCGGAAGCCGAGCACCGCCCACCTGAGCTGCGCCGCGGCCGGCGTCGACCTCGCCGACGACGGCACCATCGTGGTTGACGCGCACCTGCGCGCCTCCAACCCGCGGATCTGGGCGGCCGGCGATCTCACCGGCCACCCACAGTTCACCCATACCGCGGGGGTGCACGGCAGCCTGGCGGCCGGCAACGCCGTGCTAGGCCTGCGTCGTCGCGTCGACCCGGTCGTGCCCCGCGTGACGTTCACCTCCCCGGAGGTCGCCGCTGTCGGCGTCGACTCGGCCAGCCCGCCCGCCGGCTGCACGGTGCAGCGGGAGGGCCACGCCGACGTGGACCGGGCGGTCGCGGAAGACCAGACGTCCGGGTTCACCGACCTGGTCCTGGACAGCCGCGGCCGCCTGGTCGGCGCCACGGTCGTCGGCCCGCGGGCCGGGGAGACCTTGGCGGAGCTGACCCTGGCGATCCGGCACGGCATGCGGGCCTCGGCGGTGGCCGGCACCACGCACGCGTACCCCACCTACAGCGACGCTGTCTGGAACGCCACTGTGGCGACGGTCCGAGCTCGCCTGGCCCGGCCGGTCGCCTCCCGACTCACCGGTGTCGCGGTCAAGGCACGCCGGACCTGGCTCGACCTACGCCGTCCCCGCTGGGCGCGAAGCCCCCTTCAGCTCACCTCAGCGACCGGTATCCGGCCACCATCCGCTGGCCAGCGCTGAGCAGGACGACCATCGCCCAGACTGCGGCGATCGGCCAGGCCAGGTCCGGGAACAACAGCCACAGCGCGTGCACGACCACGGTCTCGGTCCCCTCGGCCAGGCCACCGAGGAAGGACAGCGACCGGCCGTCGTCGAGCCGACGACCGGACCGCTCAGCGATGGAGGAGAAGGCCAGGAACGCGGCACCGTTCAGGTAGTAGGCCAGCAGCACCAGCAGGAACGGCCACCACGGCCCGTCACCGACCCCCGCGGTCCCGACCGCGACCCCGAGCACGGTGGTGCCGTAGACGGTGAAGTCGGCGGTGATGTCGAAGAAGCCACCGGCACCGGCGTCCGGTGCCCCTGTCCGGGCCTGGCGGCGACGAGCGAGCGGTCCGTCGAGGCCGTCCGCGAGCCGCGAGAGCAGCCACAGCACCAGCGCTGCCGCCCACTCCTGCGACGCTGCCGCCCCGGCCGAGCCCAGTCCCAGCACGAGCCCTGCGGCGGTGATCCGGTCGGGTGTGACCCACGGCCGGTCGATCACCGCAGCCAGCCGGCCCAGCGGGGGCTCCAGCACCCGGCGAACCGGTCCGTCCAGCAACTGGCGTCCTCCCGTTCGTCCACGACCGGCCGTTCGCCGCTGCTGGGGCACAGTCGATCATCGGCGATGACGCCGCGCCCGGTGGCGGGAAGCCGAGGAACGCCGGAGCGTGTTCCCGACACGCCTGGTCGCCGCGGCGACGGCCGAACCCACACCGACCCAGGAGGCCAGCCCATGACCCGACCGAGCAGCCGACCCCGTCGAGCCGGTCGCACGGCCGTCGGCCTGGCCATTCTGGCGCTGGTGACGGCGGCGTGTGCGGCGCCCGACAGCGCCGCACCCCAGGCAGAGGGCCGCTCGTTCGCCGACATCAGGGCGGCTGCGGACGGCCAGACCGTGTCGCTGTGGATGTACGGCGGCGATGAACAGGGCAACGCCTACGTCGACGACATCCTCGCTCCGGCGGCGGCCGAGCAGGGGGTGACGCTGCGGCGGGTCCCGGTCGCCGACACCGCCGACGCGGTCAACCGCATCCTCAGTGAGCGGCAGGCGGGTGTCACCGACGGCGACGTTGACCTGGTGTGGATCAACGGGGAGAACTTCGCCACCGGGCGACAAGCCGGCGCCTGGCTGTGCGGCTGGACCGGGATGCTGCCCAACATGGCGGGGACCGATCCCGATGATCCGTTGCTAACCACCGACTTCGGGACCCCCGTCGACGGATGCGAGGCCCCCTGGCACAAGGCCCAGTTCACCCTCGTCTACGACTCCGCGGCCGTCCCGGACCCACCCACGACGCTGCAGGGGGTCCTGGACTGGGCGCGGGCCAACCCGGGCCGGTTCACGTACCCGGCGCCCCCGGACTTCACCGGGTCGGCGTTCCTCCGCCAGGTCCTCTACGGCGTCTCCGGCGGACCGGAGGACGTGCCGCTGACCTACTCGCAGGACGCCTACGACGAGCTGACCCCGCGGCTCTTCGACACCCTGGCCGACCTCGCCCCGTTCCTCTGGCGGGGTGGGGACACCTATCCGCAGACCGGGGAGCAGCTGAACCAGCTGTTCGCCGACGGCGAGGTCGACATGACGATGACCTACGGGCCCGCCACGCTTCCCGACCTCGTCGCCGACGGGACCTACCCGCCCACCACCCGGGTCCTCACCCTGGACGAGGGCACGCTGGGCAACGCCAGCTTCCTCGCGATCCCCTCGACCTCCGGCGACCAGGAGGGGGCGATGGTCGTCGCCGACCTGGCGCTCTCCGCCGACCAGCAGCTGGCCAAGGCCCGGCCCGAGGTGTGGGGCCAGTTCACCGTCCTGGACCTGTCCCGCCTGGATGCTGGAGATCGTGCCGCGTTCGAGCAGCTGCCCGCCGCCGTGGTGCCCCCTTACGAGGAGCTGTCCCGCGGCGCCGACCCCGAGCTGTCCGCGGAGTGGGTGCCCCGGCTGGAGGAGGGATGGCGGCAGACGGTCCTCGCCGCCAACCCGTGACCGGCCTGCCGCTCGCTGCCCCAGGGCGCCGCACGCACACCGCGGGGCCGCTCCACACCGGCCGGTCCCGGCGCTCGCCGCGCCGGCGGGCGCTCTTGCTCATCCTGCCCGCGGTCGTCCCCACCGGCGCCGTCGTCCTGGCGGCCCTGACCTCGGCGCTGCTGAGCAGCCTCGGCCTCACCCCGCTGGTCGGGCAGCCCCGCCTGACGCTGGACCCCTGGCGAGCACCGACCGATCACCTGTGGACGGCCGCCGGCCTGTCCGTGGCGATCGCCACGGCCGCCACCGTCCTGGCGGCCCTCGTGGGGCTGGCCACGGCGCTGGCCATCACCGGCCGCCGGCGGTCCGGCCGACTGCTCGCCCTGCTCAGCTCGGCCACCATCCCGGTCCCGCACGTGGTAGGAGCAGCGGCGGTCGGGCTGCTCCTCGCCGACGCCGGCTTCCTCCCCCGCGTGCTGGGCGTCGAGACCGGCTGGCCACCGCTGGTGGGCGGGCGGTGGTGGATCGCCGTCGTCGCCGAGTACGCCTGGAAGGAGTCGGCGTTCATCGCCCTCGTGGTGTCCAGCGCGCTGGCCAGCCGGGTCGCCTCCTACCGCGACACCGCCATCGTGCTGGGAGCCCGGCCGTGGGCCCGGCTCCGCTACGTCACGCTGCCGCTGGCCGCACCAGCACTCGTCGCCTCGGCGGGCATCAGCTTCGTCTACGTCCTGGGGTCCTACGAGGTCGCCTGGCTGCTGGGCCGCCCGTCTCCCGAGCCGCTGCCGGTGCTGGCCTTCCGGCTCTTCACCTCCCTCGAGCTGACCGCCCGCCCGGAGGCCGCGGCCGTCGCGGTGGCGACCGCGGCGCTGGCACTCGCCGCCGTGGCCGTCGCCGCAGCGGCACTGCGCCGCATGGAGGGCTGGCGGTGACGCTCGGCGCCCGGCGCCTGCTCCCGGGGCTGGCCCTGCTCCTGCTGGCGGCCTGGTTCGTCCTGCCCCTGGTCCCCCTCGCACTGTGGGGGCTCGCCGACCGCTGGTCGGCTCCGGCGGTCCTGCCGCAGGAGTGGGGCCTGTCCGGCGTGGCCGAGGCGGCGGAGCAGGGCGCCGGTTCCGGTGTCGTCGGCTCGCTGGCCCTCGGTGGGCTGGTGGCGATGCTCGCGACCCCGCTCGGCGCCCTCGCCGGACGGGCGCTGGCGTCCCGCCATCTGCCCGCCTCCGTGCTGGTCGGCGCAGTGCTGCTCAGCCCGCTTGTGGTGCCCCCGTTCGTCGTGGCGATGGGGTTCGACGTCCTGCTCCTGCGGCTTGCAGTCCCGGCCTGGGCGGGGGTGGTCCTGCTGCTGACCGTCGCGGCCCTGCCCTACACCACCTACGTGATGCGCACGGCCTACGGCGGCTACGACCAGGGGTTCGACGACGAGGCGCGCACCCTCGGCGCCTCCCCCCGGCAGGTGGTGCGCCTGGTCCAGGTCCCGGTCCTGACCCCGGCGCTCGCCGCCGCCGCGTTCCTTGCGTTCCTCGTGGGCTGGAGCGACTACGTGGTGACCGTGCTCGTCGGCGGTGGCCGCCTGGTCACCCTGCCGCTGCTGGTGGCCTCGGCCACGTCCGCGGTCGGCAACGAGGCCCAGGTCGCCGCACTGTCCCTCCTGGCCGTGCTGCCACCGCTGGCCTTGCTGCTCATCGTCGCCGCGATCGGCCGCCGGGGCCGGAAGGTGCGGGCGTGAACGGCTACCTGCGGCTGACCGGCGTGTCCCTGCGGTACGGGCCGCAGCAGGAACCGGCGCTCGACGAGGTCGACCTCGAGGTCCCGGCCGGCTCCAGCGTCGCGATCCTCGGCCCGTCGGGATCGGGCAAGAGCACCCTGCTGCGCGTGGCCGCCGGTCTGGAGGAACCGACCGCCGGATCGGTGACCCTCGACGATGTCGACCTGGCCGGTACCGCCGCGGAGAACCGCGGCATGGCCATGGTGTTCCAGCGCCCGCTGCTGTTCCCCCACCTCGACGTCACCGACAACGTCGCTTTCGCCGACCGGGTCCGGGGCGTCCCCCGCCGGGCCGCACGTCGGCGGGCGCGCGAGTTCCTCGAGCTCGTGCAGCTGGCCGGCTTCGAGCGCCGAACACCCCGATCGCTGTCCGGCGGGCAGGAGCAGCGGGTCGCGCTGGCGCGGGCGCTGGCCGCCGAACCGCGGGTGCTGTTGCTGGACGAGCCGTTCAGCGCGCTGGACGCCGGGCTGCGCGAGGAGATGTACGAGCTGCTCGACGAACTGCGGCTGCGGTTGTCCCCCACGATCCTGCTGGTCACCCACGATCACCGGGAGGCCGACGCGCTGGGCGACACCGTCGCGGTGCTCGACGGCGGCCGGCTGCTCCAGTCCGGTCCGATGCGTCAGCTGTACACCCGCCCGGCCTCGCTGGCGGTCAGCCGGCTGCTGGGCGGCCGCAACGAGATCGCCGGCGAGGTGCGCGGCGGCTGGCACCACTCCCCCCTCGGCGTGTTCCGGGTGGCGACGTCTGTGGCCGACGGGCCCGGCGTCCTGCTGATCCGCCAGGAGGCGGTTGAGTTGACCGGAGCCGACGCCGACGCCGTCGGAACCGTCGTCCGCGTCCGGCGCCGGGGGCCGCGGGCCCTGGTCACCGTCGAGGTCGGTGGCCCTGACCGCCCCGGTACCGCGCGGGTCACCGCGGAGCTCGGGCCGGGGCTGCAGCTCGAGGTCGGCAGGGACGTCGGCCTGCGGCTGCCGGCGGAAGCGCTGGCCGTGGTCGCCGGGAACGCCCGCCAGGACGGCGTCGAGGCCGATCCCGTCGAGTCAGTCGATGACGGTCAGCGGTAGGAGACGGCGCAGCCGGGCGTTCTCCTCGACGTCGAGAACCGAGTGCTGGGCGCACGCCGGCACGAGCTGCCCGGTCTCGGGGTGGGCCATCGTGTACGTGCAGGCGGCCAGCCGCTCCTGGGTCGCCAGCAGTTCCGGGTCCTCGGCCGCGACGCCGCGCTGCATCAGATCCCAGGCGGGGGCGACCTGCGCGGCGTCCATGAAGCTGTGGACCTCGAAGGTCATCGGCCGCAGGGTGCGACGACGTGCCGCCCCGACGAGCCGCCGGAGGCCGCCCGCCCGGCCCACCGTGCGAGCGGCCCACCGCAGCGCGACGCCGACGTCACCCGGGTGGCGACGCAGCACCCGCAGCAGTTTGAGCGCCAGAAGTGCCGGGGGCGTGCCGGTGAACGCCACCCCGCCGAAGTGGTCGTAGAAACGGTCGCGGGCGTGCAGGTCCCGGTCATCCGTGGGCTGGAGGAACGACACCCAGGAGCCGTCGACGAGGAACCCGAACGCCGTCCGGTTGCACCGGGGATCACCGAACTGCACGCCCTCCCACGGCACGCGGTGGCCAACCGCCTCCTCCAGGGCGTCCCAGACCGCGCCGATGCTGACCTGCCGGTAGTCCTCCCGCCAGCGGCGGGCGTCACCGACGTGGGCGGCCGGCTGGAACGACATCATCGAATAGCCCATCGGCAGCACCGCGCGCACCGTCTCCGCCACCTCCCCCAGGTTGGCCGGGGTGACGGTCATGTTGTGGGCCAGGTAGTACCGCAGCCCGGTCTCGGCCCGCACGTCGCGGAACATCTGCACGAAGCGCTGCCGGAACGGGTGCAACTCGGCCTCCGTACGCGGCCGCACCGCGCCCCGCCGGCCGCGCATCAGCATGTCGAAGTGCGCGGCGAAGCTCACCCGCCGAAGCCGCAGCCGCCCCCGCTCGTCCTGCACGAGTGCGCGGAGATGGTCGGCGTCGAAGTCCCCGTGGGTCATCGACATCGGCTCGCGGCCGTGCGCCCGCATGCGCAACAGCGCCGCGGCATGGTCGTCCGGTGCCAGCAGGCTGACCTCGCCACCGATGAGCTGGGCGTGCGCGTACGGGCCACGCCGCTGCCGCAGGTAGGCCATCTGGGCGTCGACCTCCGCGACAGTGTGCTCGCCGTCGACCCGGACCTTGTTGGCGTCTGCCGAGTGGTAGCACGGAGTACAGGTGAGGTTGCACTTGGGGAAGACGCCGTGCGTGCCCTCGCAGCCGACCGCGTGCCGGCCCAGGGTCTGCGCCGGCGTGCGCACTGCCAGGGGCAGCGCTGCCCACCGTTCCCGCAGCACCCGGGCCGTGTCTGGGTGCACCGGTCGGGTCAGCTCCTCCCAGCCCCTGAGCCGTGCGCGCAACCCCATCGAGATCCTCCATCCGCCCCGCCGGCCACCCGGGCTCGACCGGCCCGGATGCCCAGGAAACCCCTCGACCGGGCCGTCGGCATCCCGACCGGTCGGACATCGTCCGGCGGGGTGGTCGGGCGCGGGCGACGAGGTGTGGCAGGCAACGCTCAACGCCACGTCTCGACGCCGAGTGACGCGACACCGAGCTGACCGAGGTGTCGGTGCCCGTCGCGTCAAGCTCCTCCCGACCCACTTCGATCCCCCCGTGGAGATCGACCCGGCCTCCGATCGCGCCCGCGCTCCGACCCGGACAGCCGGCTGGCCGCCGGAAGTGCACCGTTTCGGTGAGTTTTCAGGGGGCCGGCCGGGCATGGCAGGAGTCAGACCCCGATCAGAGGAGGAACCGACATGCGCACGACCACGGGAAGACCGCACCCGGCCGGACCGCCGGCGGCGTCCGTCCGGCCACGGTCCGGAGGGATCGGCCGGTCGAGCTCCCCTGCGGCCGAGCAGGTGAGTGACGACCTGCGGCGGGGCGCGGGCGACTTCCTCGAACAGCGCCGCCGGATCGCCGGGCTGACGTCCCTGGCCTCGGCCGCGCTGGGCGTCGTGGGGCTGTACCAGTTCGGGCTCATTCGCCGGGTGCCGGAACCGTCGCTGCCCTTCCTGGGCGCCGATGCGGTCGACGCCTCCGGCGAGGCGTACCAGGAGCTGAAGACGCCGGATGCCGCTCTGGGACTGGTCAGCGCCGGCATCACGCTGGTCCTGGCCGGCATGGGCGACCGCGACCGCGCCCGGACGCAGCCGTGGGTGCCGCTGGCGCTGGCCGCCAAGACCGCGGCGGACGCCGGCGGCGGCCTCTACCTGCTGGCCGAGCAGATCACCAAGCACCGCAAGGTCTGTTCCTGGTGCACCGTCGCCGCACTCGCGCAGCTCGCCACGCTGCCGATCGCGCTTCCCGAGGCCCGGACCGCACTGCGGCGCCTGCGCGGTCGGTCGTGAACGGTCTCGGCATGCACCTGCACGAGGAGCTCCTGGACGGCGAGCCGGTCCGCTGGTTCGAGCACGGGGACGGCGCCCCGGTCGTCCTCGTGCACGGCATCCCGACCTCGCCGCGGCTGTGGCGCCACGTGATGCCGCTGGTGCGTGGACGTTCCCTCGCGCTGGAGATGGTCGGGTACGGCAGCTCCATTCCCGACGGGGAAGGACACGATCTCGGCCTGGCCGCTCAGGCCGACCGGCTGCTGCGCTGGCTGGACATGGTCGGCGTCGAGGCACCGGTCCTGGTCGGGCACGACCTCGGCGGCGGGGTGGCGCAGATTGCCGCCGTCCGGGCGCCCGGCCGGTTCTCCGGCCTCGTGCTCACCAACGCGGTCAGCTACGACTCCTGGCCCATCCCCAGCGTCAAGGCCATGCAGCGCGGGGCGCCGGTCCTGCGGTACCTGCCCGAGACCGTGCTCTACCCCTCGTTCGTCCAGCTGATCCACCGCGGCCACGACGACCGCGCGCGGGCGCTGGAGTCCATCGGGGTGCACTGGCAGCACTACGTCGCCCACGGCGCCGCCCGCAGCCTGATGCGGCAGGTCAGCGCGCTCCGGGTCGAGGACACCATCGCCATCAGCGATCAACTGCCCTCCCTCGGCCTGCCCGCCCGGGTCGTCTGGGGTGACGCGGACCAGTTCCAGAAGATCGAGTACGGCCGCCGCCTCGCCGCCGACCTCGGCACCACGCTCCAGCCCATTCCGGGCGGGAAGCACTTCACGCCCGAGGACCATCCGGAGGTGGTCGCCGCGGCCGTCAACGAGCTGCTCAAGGCGACCGATGCCGCGCCGGGACGAGAGCGTTCCGATGAGGAGTGACGTCGACGGGTTCGTCGGTTACCCGATGGTCGAAGAGGCGGAGGCGACAGGTGCCGTCGCCGCCGTCTACGCCCAGCTTCTGCAGGGCATGCCGTTCGTGCCGAGCCTGTTCAAGTCGCTGGCGCTGTGCCCCGGCTACCTCGTACTGGCCTACGAGCAGGCCACCGGCGTGCTGCCGGAGCCGGCGTTCAGCGCGACCGCGGAGCGCCTGGTCTCCTCCGTGCGGGAGGCCGGGACAGCACCGGAGGATTCCGAGGCCCGGAACGCGCTGGCCGAGTTCGCCGGTCCGCTGAGCCGGATGCTGCTGCTGGCCGCCGGGCTGCACCTGGCGCTCGACGACGAACTGGACCTGCCGCCCGCACCCGGTCAGGCACCGGAGCCGCGCCCGGTGCACCCGCGCAGCCCCGCGCCGTCGCCCCAGGACGCCCCGGCGCCGGACCTCTACGGGGAGATCCGCGCAGCGCTGGAGACGCCCATCGTCAACAGCATCTGGCGCAGCCTGCGCGGGCGCGACCTGCTGGAAGCGGCGTGGGAGCACCTGGGCCCGCAGGTCCCCGGAACCAGAACGGCCGCTGGCGACCTGCAGCAGCGGGCGGTCGACGTCGCCAGGGGGTTGCCCTGGCGGGTGTCCGCCGGCCCCGAGGCGCTGGAGCGAGCCGGGCTCAGCGACGCCCGCCCCGGCATGGCGAACATCCTCGACGCCTACCTCACCACGCTGCCCCGGGTCTTGGTGCTCGTCGCCTCCAGCACCGACGACGAATGACACCGCCCCGCCGACCTGCCGTGCCCACCCGCCGCGCATCCGCCGAGTTCTGTCGACCGACCCCCGGGAGCCTGCAATGAACACTTCGCCGTCCGTCATCGTCTTCGACGTCAACGAGACCCTGTCCGACATGAGCCCGATGGCCCAGCGCTTCGAAGACGTCGGCGCTCCGGCGCAGCTGGCGAAGCTCTGGTTCGCGACCCTGCTGCGCGACGGGTTCGCCCTGACCGCCGCCGGCGCATCCCACCCGTTCGCCGAGCTGGCGGTCGACGCGCTGCGCACCGTGCTGTACGGCGTCGACCTCGAACGGGACACCGACGCCGCCGTCGACCACGTCATGAGCGGCTTCACCGAGCTCACCGTCCACCCCGACGTCCCCGACGGGATCCGGACCCTGCGTGCGTCGGGGCAGCGCCTGGTCACCCTGACCAACGGCTCGACGCAGGTGTCGGAACGGTTGCTCACCGACGCCGGCATCCGCGGCCAGTTCGAGGCGCTGCTGTCGGTGGAGGACGCCGGCATCTGGAAGCCGGCCCGCGGTGCCTACGAGTACGCCGCCCGGACCTGCGGGACGAAGCCGGCCGACATGGTGCTGGTCGCCGTCCACCCGTGGGACATCGACGGGGCCGCCCGAGCCGGCCTGACCACCGCATGGATCGATCGCAGCGGCTCGCCGTACCCGGCGAGCTTCACCCCTCCGTCGCTGCGCGCCAGCGACCTGACCGACCTCGCCGCGCAGCTGACCTGACGGCGGCTCAGGGCGAGACCTCCACCTCCACCGCGTCGCCGTCGAAGGACCGGTGGCCGGCGGCGGGCAGCGCCTCCAGCAGCGGCTCGGGATAGTGCCACGCCACGTCCTCGTGGCTCCGCCCGCCGACGACAGCGTGCTCGTAGCCCGCCACGCCCTTGTACGGGCAGACCGAGGTGGTCCCGCTCGGCACCAGGACACCGTCGCGCAGGTCGGACTCAGGCACGTACCAGCGCACCGGCATGCCGGTCTCCACGACGGCCACGGGCGCGCGGGTCTCGGCCACCACCTGCCCGTCGATCCGGATCGTCACCTGCCGGGACGAGCGCCGCGCGTCGACCCGGTGGAAGGGGTCACGCGGGTGGCCGATCTGCTCGTCGTCCTCGACCAGCCAGGTGTCCAACTTCTCGAAGTAGAAGGAGACCAGCCCGGCCAGCGGCGGGCAGCCGTCCACCGGGTCCGGATAGGACCAGGCCGCGTCCTCGACCCGGCGGCCGTCCACCTCCAGGTGCCAGTACTGGGCCTCGCCCTTGAACGGGCAGGTTGTCCCGCCCCGGGTTCAGTGGAGGTTCGGAACTGACGCAGCGACGGTAGTCGCCGCGGTGTTGTGCCGGTAGAAGTCGTCCTCGTGCTCGGCCGGTGGAACGAGGCCGATCTCGCCGTGCAGGCGTCGGTGGTTGAACCAGTCGATGTACTCAGCGACGGCGATCTCGAGGTCGTCGATGCTCTTCCAGGGGCCCTTGTTGCGGACCAGTTCGGCCTTGAACAGGGAGTTGAACGCCTCGGCCAGCGCGTTGTCGTAGCTGTCCCCGGTCGAGCCGACGGAGGCCACGGCGCCGGCCTCGGCGAGCCGCTGGGTGTAGCGCACCGCGACGTACTGAACGCCCTTGTCCGAGTGATGGACCAGCCCGTCGAGGTCGCGTCCGGCTCGGCGGCGGGTCCAGAGGCCCATCTCCAGCGCGTCGAGGGCAAGGTCGGTACGCAGCGACTTCGACAGCTGCCAGCCCACCACCCGGCGGGAGTAGACGTCGGTGACGAAGGCGGCGTAGACCCAGCCGGCGAAGGTCCGGCAGTAGGTGATGTCGGCAACCCACAGCTGGTCCGGGCCGGTCGCGGTGAACGCGCGTTCGACCAGGTCTGGGCGGGTGTCGGGCCCGGTGCCGGGCACGGTGGTCCGCGGACCTTTCGCCCGGGTGATGCCCTGCAGCCCGGCCGCGCGCATGAGTCGCTCGACTGTGCACCGGGCCACCGGATGGCCCTGCCGGCGCAGCTGGGCGTGGATCTTGCGCGCGCCGTAGACACCGAAGTTCTCCGCGTGCACCCGCTCGATCACCGCGGTAGTGCCCGCGTCGGTGACCGACCGCGCCGAGGGCCGCCTGGTCCGGTGCGCGTAGTAGGTGCTCGGGGCGATCTGCAGCTGTTCGCAGATCGGCTCGACCCCGTGCTCCTCCCGATGAGCGTCGATGAACTCGACGATCACCGCTGTGGGCGGTCGAGCTCCGCCGCGAAGAAAGCCGACGCGCTCTTCAGAATCGCGTTGGCGCGGCGCAGCTCGCGGTTCTCCCGCTCGAGCTCGGCCAGCCGGGTGGCGTCATCGGTCGTGGTGCCCGGCCGGTGGCCTTCGTCGATCTCGGCCTGGGTCACCCAGTTGCGCAGCGTCTCGGGGTTGATCCCCAGCTGATCGCCGATCCGCTTCAATGCCCCGGTCCGGGTCGCCGGGTCACGCCTGGCGTCGACCGCCAGCCGGATCGCCCGCTCCCGCAGCTCGTCGGGGTACTTCCTCGGTGCCGCCATGACTCTCATCCTCACGCGGATTGAGAGCCTCCATCAGACCCGGGGCGGGACAGGTGGTGCGCGTGTCGCTGGGTTCGAGCACGCCCGGCGCCAGGTCGGCCTCGGGCAGGTACCAGCGCGGCATCAGCCCGGTCTCGTGCAACATCATCGCGCCGGTCGTGTCCACCACGGTCTGCCCGCCGACCATGCCGCGGATGCGCTCCTCGAGTGGGTGCAGAAAGAGCGCATGCGCGGGCGCGACCGACCACAGGTCGGCGTTCAGCCGGCCCGCCGAGGGCCGCGCGAGAGGGCCGGTGCCGAGAGTCAGCGACATGACCCGACCGTAGGCGCGGCTTCCTCGCCCCACCAACCGGCTCCGCTCCGGCAGCCTCTCGCTCACCCGCCGCCTGCCCGCGGCATCTCCGCTGCCGACGCCGCCACCCCCATGCCGCTCCCAGCGCGACGGCAGGGGGAGCAGCGCATCCTGACCGACGGTCCCGTCCTGGTCGGCTGCGGCAGCAGAAAGGGCGTGCCGCAGCGGACCGGGGTGATCGGCCCACGGACTTCGGAAGAGGACGGTCCCGTCGGCGCCGACCAGGTATGCGGCGCCCGGTTTCGGATCCAGCAGCCGATGCAGCGTCCCGTCGACGTCGTCCACGGCCACGGCCACGGCCACGGGATGTCGTCCCGCTCGGCGTGGGCAAGAGCCTGCTCCGTCTTGGTGTCCATGTCGCGGGGCTGGACGTATCGGTCACCCGGATGGGCCTCCGCCCACCATCGATTGTCGGCAGGTCCAATGGCGGGAGGTTCCCTCGGGCTCGACTCCGCCCAGGAAGGCCCGGTCTTCGACGAGCAACCCCGCGTAGAACTGCGGGTGGGCGTACTCCGTCACAGTTCCTCCTCGGTCCGTCCATGGGTTCGGTACGTCCATGGGCGTCGTACCGCGAGAGCGGTCGGGGGAATCGAGGCCGGGCTGCCGATGCGGGTGCTTCGGGGGTTCCTCCGTCTCAGTGCCGTAGTGGCGCGTGGCCGTGCGCCGAGCTCTGTTCGCCGTGCTCGGCGACGGCGCGCAGCCCCTCGAGGTCGAGCACGACGATGCCTCCTCGGCGTAACCCGACCAGTCCGGTGGCGCGGAAGTCGCCCAGCAACTTCGTCGCGGTCTCGCGGGTGGTGCCCACCAACTCGGCGAGCTGCTCGTGGGTCAGGCGGATGTGCGGGCCGCGCTGGGGGAAGAGCCCTGTTTCCGGCGGCGCGGCGGTGGCCAGCCGGCACAGGACGCCGGCGACGCGCTGCGGCACCGTCTTGAGCACGGTGTCGGCCAGCCGCTGCTCCACTTCGGCCAACCGTCGGCCCAGCCCCGTGATCATGCGGGTGGCGATCCGGGTGTCGGACAGCAGCATGCTGCGGACGTCCTGCTCGCTCATGAGGCAGAGCACGCTGGGCTCGAGCGTCTCGGCGAAGCCCTCCCCCATCCGCTGGCCGATCAACTCCATCTCCCCGAACAGCGCGCCGGGTCCGAGGACGGCGAGTGTCAGGCGCCTGCCCTCGGGCGAGAGCCGGTAGATGCGCACCGACCCGACCTTGACGATGAAGAGAACCGGGCGCGGCTCGTGCGGCGACCACAGCAGCGTTCCCGCCGGCGCCGTACGCATCGGCGCGTGGGCCGCCAGGTCGGCCATCTCCTGGGGCGTGAGGTCCTGGAACACCTCGACCTCGGACAGGCAGAACACCGGGGTCATGGGAGACGGCGTGCTGCCGGCGTGCGCCGCCATCGTGCTCCCTTCCTGCGTCGGGGCCTACTGGCACGCCGGCCTGCGGTGGTCTGACCCGTGTCCACTGTGGCATCCAGGACCTGCGAGAAGTGTGCCCTGGATCACATACGGCAGCAGTGGCCGCTCTTAGCGTCGAGCTCGCCGGGCGACCGACGCCCGTCGAGTCAGGAGGACGAGATGCGCACGATGGCGAGTGCAACCACGGGCACGACGGCGCATAACGGTCGCGCAACCCTCATGCAAAGGGTCACCGCGGGCGTGGGCGGCGGCCTGGCCGGAGGTGTGGTCTTCGGCCTGATGATGCAGGCCATGGGCATGATGGGGATGATCGGGCAGCTGGTGGGAAGCACGTCCACGGCGGTGGCCTGGGTGGTCCACCTGGCGATCTCCGCCATCTTCGGCGCGGCGTTCGGAGCTGTGCTGGGCGGTCTCGTCAAGGGCCTGGGCAGCGGGGTCCTGATCGGCGCCGGTTACGGCGTCGTCCTCTGGGTGGTCGGTCCGCTGCTGCTCATGCCCGCCTTTCTGGGGATGCCGCTCTTCGTCGTCAACGAGACGGCGTTGACGAGCCTGCTCGGCCACGTGATCTTCGGCGTGGTGCTCGGCGCGGTGGCGGGCGTTCTGCTGCGCCGCCGCACGGCGTAGACGCCGGGCCGTGGCGGTGGCGGACGACCGGGAGCGACCGCAGCAACGTGCGACCCCGTCGGAAGGGTCGCTGCTGGAGGTCTACGTCACCGCCGGCTGCCTCGGGTGTGTACGAGCCCGGGAGCTCGTCGCTCACCTGCGCCGGACACGTCCCGGGGCCGCCGCCGAGACGATCGATCTCGATTGGTTGCCACCGGAGGCCCGCCCGGCCGGCCTCGTCGGCACGCCGACCTACCGGCTCGGTGGCCGGGTCCGGTGGCTGGGCAACCCCTCCACCGAAGAGCTGCTCGCTGCCTGGGACGAGGAGGTCGGATGAGATGGCGGGCGACCGGTGGGGCGAGCAGCGCGTCGAGGTCGGCGGTCGCGGCGATGGGAGTGGCGCGCCGGGCGAGCCAGACAAGAACAAGGATCTTCACGTCGCCCCGCTCTCCGTCGAGCTGACACACCACCAGCGAGCCCCGCGATGTCGGCCGATCCCGGGTGCGGCGCAGCCGGCGGACCGGCGGTGGCCTAGCGTCAGCGCTCATGGGACGTCGCGTGGTGGTCATCGGCGGGGACGCCGCAGGCGGCAGTGCCGCATCTCAGGCCACAAAGCGGCAGCCTGATCTCGACGTGGTGATGTTCGAGCGCGGCCGGGCGACCTCGTACTCCGCTTGCGGCATCCCGTACTGGATCGGCGGCACCGTGGGCAGTGAGGTCGAGCTCATCGCACGCACTCCCGACCAGCACCGCGCGGCCGGTGTCGACGTGCGGATGCGGACCGAGGTGACCGGCATCGATCTGGACCGACGCGTTGTCCTGTGGCGCGAGCTGGAGGGCGGGGGCGAGGGGATCGAGCCGTTCGATGAGCTCGTCTACGCCGCGGGCAGCGTGCCGATGCGCCCGCCGATACCGGGGATCGACGCCGCGGGGGTCTACGGGGTACAGGTCCTGGACGACGGTGTCGCCCTGCGCGCCGAGCTCGACAGCGGCCGGGTGCGGACCGTCGTCGTGGTGGGCGGCGGCTACATCGGCCTGGAGATCGCCGAGGCCTGCCAGGTCCGCGGCCTGCAGGTCACGGTCGTCGACCGCTCCGCCACGCCGGTCGGCACCTTCGATCCCGACATCGGGGAGTTCATCGCCGACGCGGTGCGCGGTGTGGGCATCGACCTGTTGCTCTCGGAGGCGGTCGTCGCCATCGACGTCGGTCCCGACGGGCGGGCCCGCGCGGTGATGACAGCGAGCGGCGGGGAGCTGCCCGCCGATCTGGTCGTGCTCGGGCTCGGCGTCCGGCCCAACATCCGGCTGGCCCAGGAGGCCGGCATCCCGCTCGGCACGTCCGGCGGTATCGCGGTGGACGCCCGCATGCGGACCCAGGTCGAGGGCGTGTGGGCCGCCGGGGACTGCGTCGAATCCCGCCACCGCCTCTCCGGCCAGCGGATGGTGGTGGCGCTCGGCACGCACGCCAACAAGCAGGGCCGCGTCGCGGGCATCAACATCGGCGGCGGGTACGCCACCTTCCCCGGCGTGATCGGCACCGCGATCACCAAGGTCTGCGACCTCGAGGTGGCCCGCACCGGCCTGTCGAGCGAGGAGGCGCTGGCGGCCGGCTACTCGTTCGTGACGGCCTCGGTGGACTCCACCACCAAGGCCGGCTATTTCCCCGGCTCCCGG
>NZ_JPMX01000079.1:0-47885 GCF_000761485.1 Modestobacter caceresii | reverse complement strand
AGCGCATCGACGCCCTGGCCATCTGCATCTGGAACGAGATGACCGTCGACCAGATCCTGTCCCTGGACCTTGCCTACGCGCCGCCGTTCGCGCCGGTGTGGGACCCGGTGCTCATCGCGGCCCGCAAGGCCTTCGAGGCCGTCGAGGTCGACGTCCGGCGACTCTGATCCGGTCACCATCGTCCCCGCACGGCCAGCGACTCCAGCCGACCCCGTTGCCCCGGGACCGGTTGTGCGAGATCGCCCCTGCGAGACGGGATCGGGCGGCGTCCCCAGTCAGGGCTGTCCGTCCCGGCCGGCGGCCGGGTCGCTCCTGCGCCGGTACCGGTGAGCGGTGGCCGCGCCGCCGACGGTGAGCGCGACGAGCGCGAGGACGGCGACGGCGAAGGGCCATGACCCCGGTGTCGTGCCGTAGGCGCCCAGGGATGCGTAGGCGATCGTGCCGGGGATGATCCCCAGCGCGGTACCGATGAAGTAGTCGCGGTTGCGCACCGCGGTGAGCCCGGCCGCGTAGTTGATCGCGGTGAACGGCAACACGGGCACCAGCCTGACCCCGAGGACCGCCAGGAACCCGTGACGTCTCAGCAGCGCGTCGATGCGGGTGACCCGGTGGCCGGTGATCCGGTCGACGGCGTCGCGGCCCAACACTCGCCCCAGGCCGAAGGCGGCCACCGCACCGAGCAGCGCGCCCACCAGGACGAGGACGGTTCCCTCGACCAGCCCGAAGAGCAGACCGGCGATCACCGTGAGCACGTTCTTCGGCAGAGGGGCCAGCGTCACCACCGCGTAGAGCAGGACGAAGGCCGCCGGAGCGGCCGGCCCCATCGCGGTGACGTCAGCGGCCAACTGCTCCGGGTCCGGTGATCCGATCAGCCCTGCTACCACGGCGGCCACCAGGACGATGGCCGCGAGCACGATGAGCCGGCCCCACGCGAAGCGGGCGCTTCTCCGATCGACGGGCCGAAGTGCCCGCCCCGGCGCGGCGGGTCCCTCGTCTGGCGGAGCGCTCTGGTCGCTCACCTGTGCAGCTCGCCGACCATGAGCCAGTCCACCTCCCGTATCGGGTCGGCGTCCAGCGCGGGAACGTCCCGGACCGGCCGCGTCCGATCGGCGGCGCGAGCGCCGGGCCCATTGAACGCTGTCATGCCCGGCCTCGCGGTGAAGCCGGAGTAGCTCAGCATTCGTCTCCTCCCAGGTAGGTGTCCTCACCTCCCGCTGGTTGGCGCGGTGTTGTGACCGGGTGGCGTGAGGGGGAGGTCTCGGCCGACGGATGGCGACCTTGCTGGCTACCGGTGCCGGCGTGCGAGGCCGACGGCGGCCGCGCCGAGGGCTGTCAGGCCGGTGATGACGGCACCACGGTGCAGGCTCACCGGTAGCTGGACGCTGCGGGTGTGCGCTTGGTCGTCGAACGGGCCGTGGGTGCCGTGGTCGCCGTGCACCGGGGAGAACAGGTAGTTCGGCGCGTCGGGGTCGGCGGGCTCGTCGGTCTGCTGGGAGGAGTAGCCGGTGCGGCCCAGGTAGTGGTCCAACAGCCCGCCGGCCACTCGACTGCCGAGGATGGTGGCGACGGTGGAGGCGCCGACCCAGACCTCCCGGCGTCGGTGCTCGCTCGCCCAGACCACGGCACGCGCGGCGACCTCCGGCTGGTAGATCGGTGGCACCGGCTGGGCCTTGTGCGGCATCTTGGCCAGCCCCAGCCGGAACTGCGGGGTGTTCATCGCCGGCATGTGGACCGAGGTGATCTGGACCCGACTGCCGTCGTGCAGCAGTTCAGCCCGCAAGGAGTCGTACAGGCCGTTGAGCGCGTGTTTGGATGCGCAGTACACCGACTGCAGTGGGATGCCGCGGAACGCCAGGGACGAGCCGATCTGGATCAGGTGGCCGGTGTCGCGCTCGGTCATCCGGCGCAGCGCAGCGCGGGCTCCGTTGACCGAGCCGAGGAAGGTGACCTCCACACCTCGCCGGTACTCCTCGGGACTGACTTCGAGGAACGGGGAGAAGACGGCTGCCATGGCGTTGTTGACCCACACGTCGATCGGGCCGAGTTCCTGCTCCACCTGTTGCGCGGCTGACTCGACCTGGCCGTCGTCGGCCACATCGACCTCCACCACGAGTGCGGTACCGCCGCGTGCGCGGACCTCCTCCGCGGCTGCGTCCAATCCCGCCCGGTTCCGGGCAAGCAGGGCCACGCGGTCACCACGGGCGGCGAAGGCGTGGGCGATGGCTCGGCCCAGGCCTGCGCTGGCCCCGGTGACCACGACCACTCGTGGTTCGGAACGATCTGAGCGGGTCATGCTTCTCCTCTTGTAGGGGCCGGGCACCAGCAGCACGTCGCCGTCAGTCCGCGGCCGGGTTCACTGGACGTCATCGAGGTCCTGCCCCGATGTGCACTGGGTCAGCCGCCAGGCGGCGTTGACCAGACCGACGTGGGAAAACGCCTGCGGATAGTTGCCCAGCTGCTCCCCGCTGGCCGGGTCGACCTCCTCAGCGAACAGACCGAGGTCGTTTCCCAGGTCGAGCAGGTGGTCGAACCAGGTCTCGGCCTCGTCGACCTTGCCGGCCAGGGCGAGGCACTCGACCAGCCAGAAGCTGCAGATGAGGAAGCCGGCGATGTCTCCGTCCCAGCGGCGCACCAGCCATCCGTCGGTCAACCGGTCACGGACGGCCTCGATGGTGGACAGCATCCGAGGATCGTCGGCCGGCAGGAAGCCGACGAGCGGCATCATCAGGACCGAGGCGTCCAGCGAGTCCGAGCCAAAAGCTCCTGCGTAGGCGCCCGCCGACTCGCTCCAAGCTTGCTCCAGCACCGTCTCGCGGACTTCGCCGCGGGCGCGCTTCCATTCGTCGGGCCGAGCACGGTCGCCGAGGTCGTCGGCAAGCGCGATGGCGCGGTCGAGCGCCACCCAGCACATCACCTTGGAGGAGGTGTAGTCGCGAGGCTGGTCGCGGGACTCCCACATCCCGGCGTCGGGCTGCTGCCAGTCCCGGGCGGCCTGGTCGGCCAGGGTGACCAACAGGTCCTGAGTCGCCTCACTGAAGGGCGTCACCTGTTCCCGCAGCAGGTGCGCGGCGAAGAGGATCTCCCCGAGCACGTCCAGCTGCCGCTGCTTCCAGGCGTCGTTGCCCACCCGTACCGGCCGGCTGTCCCGGTAGCCCGCGAGGTGGTCGAGGGTGTGTTCGGTGAGGTCGCGTTCCCCCTCCACCCCGTACATGATCTGCAGCGGCGCATCGCCCACCTGCCCCACCGCGGCGGTCAGCCAGTCGAAGAACCGGTTGGCCTCGTGCGGGCAGGCGGCTACCCACAGCGCCTGCAGGGTCAGGCTGACGTCACGCAGCCAGGCGAAGCGGTAATCCCAGTTGAGGCTGCCGCCCAGCTCCTCGGGGAGTGATGTGGTCGCGGCCGCCACCACTGCACCGGTCCGCTGATAGGTCAATCCCTGGAGCACCAGCGCACTGCGGCGCACCTGGGTGACATGTCGTCCCTGGTATCCGCGGTGCAACTCCGACCAGGACCGCCAGCCCGCCACGGTGTCCTCGATCGCGTCCGCTGGTTCCGCTCCTGGACCGCCGTCGTCCTCGTAGGGCGGCGTGAACGCGAGGCGGAAGCCGACCCGCTCCCCCGCGCCCACCCGGAACCCACCGCGCAGGTCACCGCCGTGAGCGTGCAGATCGACAGGCGTGGTGAGCCGCAGCGCCACCGGTCCGACGTGGGCGGACCAGGAGCCCCGGTCGCCCGACCAGCGAGGCACGGTCAACCCGTACTCGAAGCGAGGCGAGACTGTCGTCTGCAGGGTGACCGCGCCCTCGAGCCCCTCCACCCGGCGGAGCAGTGCGTGCGGCGAGCGAAGCCCGATGTCGTGCCCCCGCGCGCCCGGCTGCAGGCTCAGCGCATCCGTGATCGCGACAGCGCCCGACTCCGTCCGGAACACCGTCCGGAGGACCAGGGTGTCCTCGACGTAGTCACGCTCGGCCGTGTACTCATCCTTCGGCGCCAGCAGCCAATGCCCGGCGGCGGGATCCAGCAGCCGGCCGAACACCGACGGCGAGTCGAACCGGGGCAGGCACCACCAGTCCACCGAGCCACCGGAACTGATCAGTGCGGCGGAGGCGCAGTCGGACAGGAATCCGTAGTCGGCGAGGGGCGGCCCCTCGGTGTCATCGGCAGCGGGGGCTGCGCCCCCCCGGTCAGGCGACACGGTAGGCCTCCGCGTCCTGGGTCTTGAATTGCAGGCCGAGTCCCGGGCCGCCGTCGCCGGGGTTGATGCGCCCGGACACGGCGGTGAGCGCACCATCGAAGAGCAGGTGCTCCAGGCGCACGTGGTCGTGGAAGTACTCGAGGTGACGCAGGTGCCACACACCTGCGCACGCGTGCGCGCTGACGGAGGGGGCGGTGTGGGAGGACAGGTCGAGGGTGTGGGAGTCGCAGAGTGCTCCGACGGCGAGGAAGCCGGTGATGCCGCCGCACCGGGTGACGTCGGCCTGCAGGCAGTCGACCGCTCCCGCCGCGAGCATCCGGCGGAAGTGCGGCAGGTCGTAGCCGTACTCGCCGGCCGACACGTCCATGCACGCCGGACTGCGGTCGCGGAGCAACCGCAGTCCGTCGAGGTCGTCAGAGGTGACCGGCTCCTCCAGCCAGGTCACCCCGTACTCGGCGAAGCGCTCGGCGAAGGAGAGAGCCTGCTTCCGCGTCCACGCGCCGTTGGCGTCGACGAACAGGCCGGCGTTGCCGATGGCGGCTCGGGCGGTGCGGACCCGGGCCTCGTCCCGGTCGGGTTCGCGGCCCACCTTCATCTTGACGCTGCCGATGCCCTGCTCCACCCAGCCGCTGAGTTGCTCCTGCAGCTCGGCGTCGGAGTAGGAGGTGAACCCGCCGCTGCCGTAGACGGGGACGGTGTCGTGGAAGGCGGGCGTCAGGGTCGCGACCGGGACGTGGAGCAGACGCGCCTTGAGGTCCCACAGCGCGATGTCGACGGCCGAGAGCGCCGCTGACCCGAGGCCGGGCCGACCGATGTTGCGCAGCGCATCGACCATGGCCGCCCACGAGCTTCCCGTGCCGTCGATCGGTCGTCCGGTGACCACCGGCGCGAGGACGCCGTCGATGAGGTGAGCGGCTGCGGCGTCGGTGTAGGAGTAACCGAGGCCGGCCCTGCCGCCTCCGCGGGCCTCGACGACGACGATCGTGGTGGAGTCCCAACGCAGCGTCCCGTCGGACTCCGGCCGGTCGGTGCGGACGGTGTAGGTCGAGGAGCTGACACTGTCGACCCGGCCAAGGTCGATCGGTTCCTCGGTCATGAGGTGAACTCGGCGAGCTTGCCCTTGATGCCCTGCTTGACCATCTCGACCCGGTTGGTGTCGCCGCGCAGGACCGATGTCGTGTACGCCTTGACCTGGGAGAGCTCGATGTGCGGCGGGATGGGCGGCACGTTGGCGTCGGCGATGACCTCGAGCACCACCGGGCGGTCGGCCGACAGCGCCTGCTCCCAGGCGTTCCCGAGCTGGTCCGGGTGGTCGACCCGGATCCCGTGCAGGCCCAGCATCTGGCCGTATTGGGCGTAGGGGAAGGACGGGATGTCCTGGGACGCGTCGTACTTGGGGTCGCCCTCCATTCCGCGCATCTCCCAGGTCACCTGCGCGAGGTCCTGGTTGTGCAGCACCATGACGACCAGTCGGGGGTCTGCCCACTCCTGCCAGTACTTGCCGATGGTGATCAGTTCGTTGATGCCGTTCATCTGCATGGCCCCGTCCCCGACGAGGGCGATCGCGGGCCGGTCGGGATGGGCGAACTTCGCCCCGATGACGTAGGGCACGCCGGGGCCCATGGTGGCCAGCGTGCCGGACAGCGAGGCGCGCATGCCCTCGCGGAGCTTCACGTCACGGGCATACCAGTTGGTGCCTGATCCGGAGTCCGCGGCGATCATCGCGTTGTCGGGGAGTCGGGAGGACAGCTCCCAGAAAACCCGCTGGGGATTGACCGGGTCGGCGTCGTTCATGGCACGTGCTTCCACGACGCGCCACCAGTCGGCGACGTTGCCCTCGATGGTCTGCCGCCAGGACCGATCAGTCTTGCGGTCCAGCAGGGGCAGCAGCGCCTGCAGGGTCGCCGTGGCGTCGCCGGCGAGGTTCACCTCGGTGGGGTAGCGCAGGCCCAGCATCTTGGGGTCGATGTCGATCTGCACCGCCCGGGCCTGGTCGAACTCGGGAAGGAACCGCGGGTAGGGGAAGCCGGTGCCGACCATGATCAGCGTGTCGCACTCCATCATCAGGTCATAGCTGGGCTTGGTGCCCAGCAGCCCGATGGCGCCGGTGACGTAGGGCAGGTCGTCGGCCAGCACGTCCTTGCCGAGCAGCGCCTTGGCGACGCCGGCTCCGGTGACCTCGGCCAGCTCGACGACCTGTTCGCGGGCCTGGCGCGCTCCTGACCCGATGAGGATCGCGACCCGCTCGCCGGCGTTGATGACCTCAGCCGCCCGGGCCAGGTCCTCGGCCTCGGGCATGATGCGGGGCGGTCGGTAGTCCGACGAGGTGGGCAGCGACTTCAGCGCGTGCGGCGGTGGGCTGTAGTCGGCTTCCTGGAGATCGGCCGGGACGATGATGCAGGTAGGTGTGCGTTCGGCGAGCGCGATGCGGATGGCCCGGTCGAGCAGCCCGGGGAACTGCTCCGGGGCCATGGCGGTGTGGACGTACTCGTGGGCGACGTCCTTGAACAGCGACTGCAGGTCGATCTCCTGCTGGGCGTGCCCGCCGAGGGCGTGGCGCGGCTGCTGTCCGACGATCGCGACGACGGGCACGTGATCGAGCTTGGCGTCGTAGAGGCCGTTGAGCAGGTGCACGGCTCCAGGGCCCGAGGTCGCCAGACAGATCCCGACCCGGTCGCCGTACTTGGCGTAGCCAACGGCCTCGAAGGCCGACATCTCCTCGTGCCGGGACTGGATGAACCGCGGCTTGTCACCGGCGCGGTTCAGAGCGCCGAGAATGCCGTTGATGCCGTCCCCGGCGAAGCCGAAGACCCGCTCGACTCCCCAGTGCTGGAGTCGCTGGACCAGGACGTCTGCGACGGTGGTGCTGCTCATGTCATGCCTTCCGTTGGAGGGATGGGGCGCTAGAGCTGGTCCCGTCGGCCGGCGGCGATCAACTGGTCGGCGGTGCGGGCGGCGATCGCCTGGATGGTCAGGCTCGGGTTGGAGGCACCGGAGGTGACGAAGACGCTGCCGTCGCAGACGTAGAGGCCCGGGACGTCCCAGGTGCGGCAGTTCCGGTCGACGACCGAGGTCGCCGGGTCATCGCCCATCCGGCAGGCGCCCATCAGGTGCGCGGTGTCGCTGACCCGGAACGTGGTCTGGGCACCGGCTGCCTCCAGGATCCGGCGCTGGGTGTCGGTGCCCGCCTCGAGGATGCGTCTGTCGTTCTCGGCGTAGGAGAAGGTGACGACCGGGATGGGCAGCCCGAAGGTGTCGGTCTCGTCGCGCGACAGCCGCACGCCGTTGCTGTCCTGCGCCTGGGTCTCACCGACCAGGCCCAGCCCGGCGTAGTGGCTGTAGTCGTACATGAACTCACGCAGCGACTCGCCCCACAGTCCCAGGGTCGACGCCGCGAGCTGGGCGAACTTTCCCGGCAGCGGCCCGACGGTCTCAATGCTGTAGCCGCGGACGAAGTCGTGGGCAGAGTTCGTCTCGTAGAAGTCCTGGGTGATCGTGTTCGGCGGCGGGGCCTTGAACTGGGAGACGGGTTCCGGGAAGCGTCCGAAGACGACGTCGGAGCCGTGGATCATCAGCCCCTTGCCGACAAGGCCGCTGCTGTTGGCCAGCCCGTCGGGATGCCCGGAGGACGCCGACATGAGCAGCAGGCGCGGGGTCTCGATCGAGTAGGCGCTGACGATGACGACGCGGGCACGTTGCTGCTCCTCGTGCACCGTGCCGTCGGCGGAGCGCCGGACATAGGTCACCCCGATCGCGCGGCCGGTCGCGTCGGTGTCGACCCGGTGCACCATGCAGTCCGGGCGGATCTCGGCGCCGGCGCGCACCGCCTCCTTCGCGTAGGTGACCAGCGTGCTGGACTTGGCGTTGGTGGTGCAGCCCGACAGGCACCATCCGCGATAGACGCACGGCGGCCGGTCGCCCTTCGGTGCCGACAGCGTCGCGATGGCGCCCGGGCGCCAGGTGATGCCCAGGGCGTCGCATCCCCGCGCCATGACCTCGCCCACTCCGTTGAGCTGATGCGGCCGGTAGGGATAGCGGTGGCGTCGCGGCGCGTCCCAGGGCCAGTCGACGGGGCCGGCGATGCCCAGCTCGTGCTCGACCTCGTCGTAGTAGGGCTCGAGGTCGTCGTAGCTCAGCGGCCAGTCCGAGCCGACGCCGTCCCGGGTGTGGGTCTGGAAGTCCGACCGGTGCAGCCGCAGTGCGTACATGGAGTAGTGCACGGTGCTGCCGCCGACGCCCTTGCCGGTGACGTTGCCGGCGAGCTCGATGGGATCCTCCCCGCCGGTCACCCGCCGGTCGCGCCAGAACAGCTTGGACATGGCGCGTTCGTCGGAGAGGAAGTCGGTTTGTGGGTCCCAGTGGGGCCCGGCGTCCAGGCCGACGACGCGCCACCCGGCGTCGGTGAGCTTGCGGACCAGGACGGCGCCGGCGGCTCCGACGCCGACGACGACCGCATCCACCTCGTCATGGGTGGTCAATGGGTGCCCCCTACCGAGCCGGAGGGGCTCCCGCCGCCCTCGCTGATCTCCACCAGCTCGACCGAGGACGCCGATCCGCTCTCGCGGGGCTGCCACGGGTCGAGCTGGCCGTATCCGGTGCGCATGTAGCCGCGTCGGCTGGCCGGGCCGGGCCAGCCGATCTCCGCCCAGGCCGAGGGATGGGCGTAGTACACCGACACCACCTCCTGCACGACCTTGTCGAACACGGCGGCAGACGAGAGCTCCTGCCACACGGCTCCCTGGGCCTCGCCGCTCTGGACCTCGGAGAGGACGTCGTCCTGCTCTCTGGCGTCCAGCGCGACGAACCCCCGTCCGTGCCGGGCCACGCTGGTCTGGTCGATGCCGACCACCGCCTGCCGCCACACCTCCTGGTCCCACGGCATGCCGTCCTTGCGGAAGCCGTCGGTGTCGTCGTCGAACAGCAGCTGGTCCAGGAAGGGCGTGATGATGACGCGGTGATCCGGTGCTCGATCAGGCTGCGGGATCAGGCGCTCCACGACGGCGTCCAGGAGCTCTGCCTCCGCCGGTGAGAAGAAGCGCAACGCCGGGATGTCGTGGAGCCGGGACAGCACCAGGGACCGGTCGCGGTCCTCCCAGCCCTCCGACTCCCGCATCGGATCGAAGCCTGGGTACGGAGACGGTTTCATCGTCGGGTCACCGCCCGTTCGGCGGCCAGGCCGGCCAGGCCGAGGCCGATCATCTGCAGTGGGGCGGGCGCGGGCGGCCCGTTGAGCCAGTTGAACAGGAAGGAGCCACGCCGGTAGCCGCCGTAGCGCCGGTGCAGCCCGTACAGGTGGAAACCGGTGCCCGCCGCGCCGAGCAGGGCAGTCCAGCCAGAGGCGGCCTGTGCCGCGGTGCGGGCGGTGCGGCTGTCCGACGTCGCGGCGAGCGCGGACATCGCTCCGGCGAGGGGAAGCGTGACGACCGGCAGCCACTGCGCCCGGTTCTGAAAGGAGCCGCGGGCGTGCAGGTAGCCGATCTCGGCCCACAGCGGCGGCAGGTTCAGCGCGGTGAACGCCCGCATCAGCCGATCGACGGGGATGCGCGCAAGGAGAGGGGCGGCGGCCGACTGCGGCACCGTGGCCATCACGCCCATCAGCCCCAGGCCCAGGTACTGCAGGGGCGCGGCGACCGGGGGGCCGTACCAGGCGTTGAACAGCAGTTGCCGCGGCTGGTTGCCGCCGGGCTTCTTCAGGATGCCGCGCTGGTGCTCGACGAAGCCGACGACGGCGATGGCCGTTTGCGCTGCCGACAGGAGGCCGAAGAGCCGGCCGCCGCGCCGGCCACCGGTCACGGCCGTGACCGCACCGGCGGCGGCGACGACGGGGTTGGCGAGGATGGGGACGTACATGAGCTCGCGCTCGAACCCGCCGCGGTAGTGCTCGCTGAGGTTGTCCAGCCACAGCAGGGCTGTCGACGCCGTGGTGATGACGGCCAGCTGGGTGCGCAGTCGCCGCATCGGCGGCGACCAGCCGCCCGAGAACGCAGTCGCCCGTCCGAGTCGGCGCCGCGAGCGCTTCATGAACATCAGCGACGCCCCGTCAATTTCCAGCCGGCTTCCACGATGGCAGCCACGGCGAGCCCGTAGACCAGGTGCCCGGCCAGCCCACGCAGGTGGCTGACGAGCGGGTACTTTTGAGGCGGTGGTGTGAACCCGAAGAGCGGGTTGCCGATCTCGTCGACGAGGACCGCCATGGAAAGCCCGGTTGCCGTGCCGGCGCCGAAGGGCGTCATGCCAAAGCGTCGTCGGGCGACCATGTACACGGGCACCCAGCCGAAGGCGAGGGCGTAGTGGATGGCCATGCCGGCCGTGCTCGCCTGGTCCTCGGACAGTTTCTTGCCGGCAAGTGCGGCCGTCTTCTTGGCCGCGACGTCGTAGGCGACGCCGTAGCTCTCGTCCTTCTCCTGCTGCTTGGCCTCATCGGTCTGCTGCTCGTACATGAACGTCGTCGCCTTGCCCATGACCTTGGCGGCCCCGTAGCCGGCGACTCCGACCAGCGCAGCGTCGGTGACCAGCTCTCGTGTTTCCATCGCCCCTCCTCGGTTCAGCGGATGGCACCGGCCCGGCACCAGCCGCGGCCAAGCGGACTCAGCAGGGTGATGTGCGACAGACGTCCCGCGAAACGGTCACTGCACTCCAGGTGACAGTCCCGACGTTCATGCGCCCGCCGATCTCTGCATCGGCCCACGGCGGCCGGTCGGCACGAGAAGCGTCGACCGGCTGGCCCGTGCAGGATCAGGATCAGCGCAGACGGAAGGAGGGCACATGCCGGTCAGTCCACCCGGTCGCTGGATCAGCGGAGTGTCCGCCCGCCACGACCTGACGCTCCTGGAAGGAGAGATGCTCGCTCATCTCCGCCGAGCTGGTACCCCCCGAGGAGTGCCCGCCGGACAGCTGCTCGCCGCGGCCGGCCAGAGCACTGACCGCGTCCTCGTGGTCCTCGACGGCGAACTGGAGCTGCTGGCCCGACTTCCCGGCGGCGGGCGGGTGGTCATGGCACTGGTGCGCCGCGGCGGCGTCATCGCCGACATTCCCGTGCTGCTCGGTTCGCCGATGCCCTTCGACGCCGTCGCCTCACGAGGCACGTGGATCATCGAGATCACCGACGAGGAGTGGATGCGCCTGCTGCAGCAGTTCCCCGCGCTCTGCCTGCGCTGGATGGCCTCCATCGCCCGCCGCCTGGACGCGGACCGTCGCCGGCTCGCCGTGATGATGACTCGCCGTCTGGAAGCTCAGGTGGCCTTCATCCTGCTGGAGCAGCAGGAGCAGGAGTCCGGCAAGCTCGTCGTCCGACTCACCCACGAAGTGATCGCCGACCTGGTCGGCGCACGGCGCCAATCGGTGAGCCGGGTCACGCGCACTCTGACCAGCATGGGGCTGATCAGGAGCGGCTACGGGCAGGTCGAGCTGCTGGACGTCCCGGGGCTCGAGGCGCTCCTCGGCGGAGACCTTCTCCCCTAAGCATCCCGATGAACGTCACCTAGGGCGCATTCTGCGTTCCGGTGGGCCGAGCAGGGGCACGCCGACCACCACAGAGGGGCCGCGATGCCGTCGTTCATCGGGAGTGGCGGGGTGCGGCTGCGGAGGTGGCGGAATGGCGAAGATCGACACGAGCATCGAGGTCAACGCTTCCCGGGAGCAGGTGTTCGAGGCGCTCACCGACCTCGACCTGCTGCCCGTCTGGTCGACAATCACCGTGGAGACCCACGGGACCCCCCGTAAGCCGATCGAGGAGGGCGACACGTTCGTCCAGACCCTTCGGGTGCTCGGTCGGAACCTGGAGAGCACATGGGGAGTCACCCAGCTTCAGCGGCCACAGCGAGTCTCGTACTCCTCCGAAGCGCCTGGCGGCGGGATGCTGCGCATGGTGCAGACCGTCGAGGAGGCCGACGGCGGGAGCCGGGTTGTCGTCGAGCTGGACTACGAACTGCCCGGCGGACTCGTCGGTGAGTTGTTCGACTCGGCCTACGCCGAGCGGCGCAACGAGCGCGAACTCGAGCACTCCCTGCACAACCTCAAGGAGCTGATCGAGGCCCGCGCCTCGCGCTAGCCGACCGTGTGACCACCCGAACTTTCAGGAGGGCCAATGGGATTCGAGTTCTGGCCTGCCGTGCTCGCCGGCCTGGCCGGCGGACTGGTGATGACCGCGATGATGACCACGATGCAGAAAGCCGGCAAGACCGAGATGGACATGGCCCTGGTCGAGGGATCGATGTTCACCGGCGACCGGGGCAAGGCCAAGGCGATCGGTCTGATGATGCACCTGGTCGTCATGAGCGCCCTGGTGATCGGCTCGATCTACGGGTTGCTGTTCGCCTGGCTCGACGTGGACTCGGGCAACGCCTGGTGGGTCGGCGCTGTCATCGGAGTCGTGCACGGCCTGATCGCCGGGATGGCGATGGCGATGCTGCCGGCCATGCACCCGCGGATGCACGCCGGAGCCACCACCACTCCGGCCGCGGCCGGCTCCCCGGTCGAGCTGGAGCCGCCGGGGCTCTTCGCCAAGAACTACGGGGCCGCCACGCCGCCAGGACTGGTCATGGGACACGTCGTGTACGGGCTGGTCCTCGGCCTGGTCTACGCGCTGCTGGCCTCTTGAGCCGGCCCGCCGCCTCCCTCGTCCATCTCTCCCGCTGAAAGGCCGGACGATGCCCCGCCCGCTACATGACCAGGTCGTCGTGGTCACCGGCGCCTCCTCCGGCGTCGGCCGCGAGACCGCGCTTCTCCTTGCCGAACACGGCGCCACCGTCGTGCTCGCCGCCCGCAACGAGGAAGCACTACGCACGCTGGAAGCCGAAGTGACCCGGCTCGGCGGCCCGGCGTTCGTCCGCCCCACCGATGTGGCGGAGTGGCCGGAGGTCCAAGGGCTGGCCCGCGAGACCGCCGAGCGGTTCGGGCGCATCGACACCTGGGTCAACTGCGCGGCCACCGCGGTCTACGGCGAGGTCCACCAGCTGAGCGCCGAAGAGATCACCCGGGCCATCCAGGTGATCCTCCTCGGCCAGATCCACGGGATGAAGGCCGCCCTGGACCAGATGCGCCCCCAAAGCCAAGGCGGCATCGTCAACGTCGCCAGCGCACTCGCCGTCCAGGCCGTCCCGCTGCAGGCGCCCTACGTCGCGGCCAAGCACGGCATCCTCGGTTCGCCGAGTCGCTGCGGATGGAACTGGAGCACGAGCGCAGCCCGATCACGGTCAGCACGCTGTTGCCCTCGTCGATCAACACGCCGTTGTTCGAGCACGCCCGGTCGAAGATGGGGGTCCTCCCCCAGCCGGTCCCGCCGATCTACCAGCCCCGGGTCGTCGCCGACGCCGTGCTGCACGCGATCTCCCACCCGCAGCCGCGGATGGTGGTCGGCGGGGGCGGCAAGATGCTGGAGATGGTGCACCGGATCGCGCCCCGGTCCGCCCCGACCTTGGTGCTGCGGGTCGGCAAGACCGTGCAGAAGCAGAAGACGGACCGGCCCGACGTCGGCACCGACAACCTCTTCACCGCCAGCAGCGGACCGGGTGCGGTGGAGGGCAGCTTCGGGCAGCGCGCCAAGTCCACCAGCGTCTACACCACCGTGCTGGAACAGCATCCGCAGCGCATCCGGGCCCTCCTCGCCGCAGGCGCCCTCCTCACCGTCACGGCCCTGCGCCGCGGGAGGCGGTGACCGGTGGAGCTGCGCACCCGACCGCACCAGCGGTTCGCCTACCGGGACCGCTCGCTGCTGGTCACCAGCCCGCTCGGCCTGTGCACCGGAGAAGGCGCGGAAGGCTTCTACTTCCACAACACCCGGATGCTCTCCCGGCTGAGCTGGAGCATCGACGGCCAGCAGGTGACTCCGTTCGCCTGGAGCGACGTGTCCCACGCCGCGTTGCTCGGCTACGCCGAAGTGCCCGAGTCACAGGAACTGCAGGAGACCGAGGTGTTCAGCGAGGTCACCGGCGCGCACCTGGAGCTCTCGGCCTTCGTCGGCGACGGCCTTCGCCTGCGCGCCGAGATCGCCAACTACACCCATCAGGACCGGCACCTGGTCCTCGGTCTGCACCTGGCGGCGGACTTCAGCGGCACTGCCGAGGCCGACGCCGGCACACCCGACCCCACCGGTCCAGCGCTCGCGTCGTGGGATCCCGAGCGGCGCCGGCTGGAGCTCCGACTGGACAGTGACCAGCTCGACCGCGCGGTGCGTGTCCAGGTCCTCGACGAGACGGACGCAGGCTGGAACGACGGCCGCCTGACCATCCCGCTGTCCGTGCCGGCCCGCGGCAGGCGCCGCATCGAGGTGGCCGTCTGCCCGGTCGTCGACGGCCGCGAACACCGACCGGGCGCGGGCGCCTTCACCGTCGGGTCCACCGCCGCCCTGGTCAGCCGGCGCCTCGGCGAGGAACCCCCGCTCCTGGAGGCGTCCGATGCCACGGTCCAGCGCACCTGGGACACCGCGGTGGCCGACCTGGCCAGCCTGCCGCTCGGTCTCGAGGAGGGGCCGAACGCGCTCATCGCCGGGGTTCCGCTCTACGACCAGTTCTTCGGCCGCGACACCCTCACCACCGGCTGGCAGGCGCTGCTGGCGCTGCGCAGCCCGCTGCGCGACGCCCTCCGGGTCAACGCCGCCCTGCAGGGCGAGCGCATCGACGACTGGCGCGACGAGGAACCCGGCGCCATGATCCACCAGGCCGGCGACGCCCCCGCCTCCGCGCGAGGCGACAACCCCTTCGACCGGTACTACGGCGACTACGCCACCCCGGTCGACTACGTCGCCATGCTCGGCCAGTACTACGCCTGGACCGGCGACCGCGACACAGCCCTCCAACTGCTGCCGGCCGCCCGCCGAGTCCTGACCTGGCTCGACCGCTACGGCGACCTCGACCGCGACGGCCTGCTGGAGTACCGCCGCCGCTCGCCGAAGGGGGTGCGCAACCAGGGCTGGAAGGACGCACCCAACGCCATCGTCGACGCCGAAGGGCAGGTGCAGTCCGACCCGCTGATCACCTGCGAGCTCCAGGGCTACTGGTACTCCGCGCTGCGCAACATCGTTCCCGTCCTGGTGGCGGCCGGGGACCGGTTGTACGCCCGCCGGCTGCTGGCGCAGGCCGCCCGGCTGCGTCAGCGGATCAACGACCGGCTCTGGCTGGAGGACGCCGGCATCTATGCACTGGGCCTCGACTCCGACGGCCGGCCGCTGACTCCCGTGACGAGCAACGCCGGGCACATGCTCCTCACCGGCGTCGCCACCCCGGAACAGGGACAGCGGGTGGCTGCCCGGCTCATGCAGCCCGACATGTTCTCCGGCTGGGGCATCCGCACCTTGTCCACCGACAACCCCGCCTACAACCCGTTCAGTTACCACCTCGGTAGCGTCTGGGCCGTCGAACAGGGCACCATCGCCGCCGGCTTCGGTCGCTACGGCTGCTGGGAGCAGCTCCACGGACTGGCACGGGGACTGTTCGACACGGCCGAGCTCTTCACCGCCAACCGGATCCCCGAGGCCGTCGGCGGGCTCACCCGGGACGACGACCATCCCCACCCGGGCGTCTATCCCCAGGCCAACGCTCCGCAGTCCTGGTCGGCCAGCGGAACCGTGCTCATGATCCAGGCGCTGCTCGGGGTCCGGCCGGTGGCCCCGGCACACCTGCTGCTGCTCGACCCCCGACTGCCCGACTGGCTCCCAGAACTCAACCTCCGGCGGCTGCGCATCGGCGACGCCACGGTCGACCTACATGTCTGGCGCCACGGCGACCGCACCAAGTGGCGCGCACAGGTCCGGACCGGTCGGTTGCTCGTCCGGCAGCGACCGTCCCTGCGCACGCCACAGGCGCGCACGGCACGGGCCGTGGAGAGCCTGGTGTCCCGATGAGCGAGCCCACCCCCTGCCGAGCGACGTCCCTATGGCCCCACGCGCCATGGTCCTGACAGCCACGATCGCCGGGCTCGTCGCCGGCGCTGTCATGAGCATCGAGAAGATGCTCGAGGCAGCACTGAGGGGCAAGGGCTTCTGGCGACCACCGAATCTCATCGCCTCCATGCTGCTGGGGCCGCGAGTCGACACCGGGCGGTTCCTGCTCGGCGGCTTCCTCGTCGGTATGGCCCTGCATGCGCTCGCCTCGGCCTTCATGGGCTGGCTGTACGGGGTGGCCATCGCCGAACACGTCGACCAGTGGCCGGCCCTGCTCCAGATCCTGCTCATCCTCGGATACGCCGTCGTGCACTGGGCCTCCTACCAGTACCTGATCATGCCGTGGCTGGCACCGGTGATGAACCGGAACAGCTCCCCCCTGTCATTGGCGGTGGCCCACATGGTCTGGGCTCTGGCCTTCGCCGCGTGGTTCCTCCCCATGTCCGGGCAGTGAGCACGGCCACCCGCTCCCCCCGTCCGCGGAGACGCAGCCGCCGCGCAGGCTGCGGCGTCAGCCGACCGGTGACCGCATGGTCCCGGGGATGCGGGCTGAGACAGGTTTGCGGCGAGCCAGTCGCGGGGGGACTCACCGTCAGTCGACTTGGCATCCGGGATGACAGTTGACGCCTCAACATCTCGCCTCCGGGCATGGCCCCGGCACCGGAGTTCCACCCTGATCCGACCTGGAGGCCCCCATGCAGCTCACCGCCGGTGACACCGCACTGGTTCTGACCGATCCACAGAACGACTTCCTCAGCCCCGAAGGCGTCACGTGGGAGCTGGTCGGCAAGAACGTCGAGGAGAACGGCACCGTAGAGCACATCGAACAGCTGCTCATCGCCGCACAGCAGGCCGGCACGCCGGTCTTCGTCAGCCCGCACTACTACTTCCCCCATGACCACAAGTGGGAGTTCGGCGGCACGCTGGAGCAGAAGATGCACGAGATCGGCATGTTCGACCGCCCCGGCCCGCTGCAGATGCAGGGCTTCACCGGCTCGGGCGCCGACTGGCTCGAGCAGTACAAGCCCTTCCTGGAGGACGGGAAGACCGTCGTCTGCAGCCCGCACAAGGTGTACGGACCCGAGCAGAACGATCTCGTGCTGCAACTGCGCAAGCGCGGCATCACCAAGGTCGTCCTCGCCGGCATGTCGGCGAACCTGTGCATCGAGAGCCACCTGCGCGAACTGCTGGAGCAGGGGTTCGAGGTAGCCGTCGTCTCCGACGCCACCGCTGCCGCCCAGCACCCTGAGATGGGCGACGGATACGCCGCCGCGCTGACCAACTTCCGGTACATCGCCGGCGCCGTCCTGACCACCGAGGAGACGGTGCAGGCACTCGCCGCCTGACGCTCCAGCCCCGGACACGGCAACCCAGGTGGCCATCCGGGCACAGCCACGCACCCCGCGACGCTGGCCTGACCGACGGTTGCTCGTCGTCCACCCCGATGAAAGGAACGCCAATGACCCGCATCCCCGTCCACACCGTCGACTCCGCCCCGGAGGGCAGCCGCGACGCCCTCAAGGCGCTCGAGGCCAAGTTCGGCAAGGTCCTCAACATCCACGGCGCGATGGCACACTCCCCCGCCGTCCTGCAGACCTACGTCGCGATCCAACAGGTCATGCAGGACACCGGCACGTTCGACGGCCGGACCCGTGAGGCCATCGCATTGGCGGTGGCGAACGTCGACGAGTGCTCCTACTGCCAGGCCGCACACACCGCCGGGGGGAAGGCGGCCGGGCTCAGCGAGCAGGAGACGATCGACATCCGCCGCGGACAGGTCGAGAACCCGAAGCTGAGTGCGCTCCTCACTCTGGTCCGCGAGCAGACCGGCGGCATCGGCTCCGTCCAGGACAGCACCTGGCAGGCAGCGCTCGATGCCGGCTGGACCGACGCCGAGCTCACCGAGACGTCGGTCCACGTCGCACTGAACCTCTTCACCAACTACTTCAACCACCTGGTGCAGACCGACTTGGACCTGCCGCCGGCTCCGTTCCTCTAGGACCCCAAGGCCCTACCCCGGGCCGCCTCGAACGAGGGGAGGTCGGGCGACTTCCTCCACAGTTGGACGTGCTGCGGTCCGCGGGGCGGGGGCGAAAGCGCCCGCCCCGCGAGACCCCTTAGAACGGGCAACCCATGAGTCGAGAACTGACTATTCACGGCACGGGACGCGATCCCACGCTCCGCTGCCCCAGCGGGAGGAGTCGGTGGGACAACTCCCACTTCGCGGTGTCCAACTCTCCCTCGCACACCGCGGCGGTGAGTCCCGAGGGCAGGTAGTCAGCCCCGGTCGCCGGATCGGTGCCCAGCCAGGCACGGACGACCGAGATGGACTGGCGCACCTTGGTCTCGCCGACGACGTCCGGTTCGTCGGGCCAGAGCGCAGTGGCGTAGCGCTCGCTGGTCACGCCGCCCGGCCGGGTCGCCAGGTAGGCGACGATCTCGGTGTAGAACTGCCGACGCGGATTGCGTTCGGGCAGCGAGCCCTGGGCCCGGACCTCGACCGGACCAAGCAACGTCAGCTTCGGCCGCGGTGACGAGGGATCGGCCCACTCCGCCAGGTCGCTGTCCAGGTCGGGATCGGCGCTCTCGACCTCGCGACGGACCCGCTCGTCGGTGGCAGGGGCCAACGCGCGCAAGTCGGGCTCGGTGGTCGCGGCGCGATCCAGGTATGACGGCGCAGGCAACGGCAGGACCGAGTCGGCCGTCTCCGTGGATGGATGGGCCAGGCGTGCCGCCGGCTCGTCGTCGGCTACATCGGGTCCGAGTAGGGGCTGCCGCGACGGCTCCGCCGCGTCGACCCGAAGACCGCCGCAGGCGTCTGAGTGCCGGTCCCAGGGCTCGTCCCCATGGGCTGGCGGGACGGGACGGTCCTCGGTGACGGCGGCCAGCACGAGCATCTGCGCCAGTGAGGCGGCCTCCTCGGCCGGGAGCTGGTGGGCACGGAGCTCGAGATCGAGCGCGGGGATGCGGAGAACGCCGGCGTCGTCGATGGTCAGCTGCCATCGGACGTCGTCGGCTCGGGCGGGTGCGTTGGCCACCACCACAGCCACCGCGCTGCGCGAGGGCTGCTGCTTGAGGGCAGTCAGCAGCGGCGCCAGTTCGGCGCTCGACTCGCCTGCACCCGGGGCGATGAGCAGGACGTGCAAGGCCCACGCATCGGGTGTACTTCCGGAGCCACTCGACGTGGTCACGCCGTCGTGATCCCGTCGAGTGGCTCCGTGCCACCCCACGGGCGTAGTGGCCAAGGAGTTCACCGTGCTGACGAACTTCCCGTCGGCTGCACGGCTGCCCCGGCGGCGCGCTGTGACGAGCCAGGCGCTATGGCCTCACGCGAGGGTCGAGGGCGCGGTCGAAGATCGCGCTGGTGGCGGCGATGTTCACGGCCTTGTCCAGGACGTCAATGGTCCAATCCTTGCGCGACCACGTCCACGGCTTGCCCAGCCCGAGGGCTGTGATCATGACTAGGTCCTGGGTGTAGATGGCGCCGAACGTCGCCCCCGCGCCCCGCGCGCCGCGCAGGCCCAAGTGGGCCGCCACCCCGTAGGCGGCACCCCACAACGCGCCCAGCGAGGTGTGGGTGGCGTAGTTGAGCCGTTTCCTCCCCGCATCGCTGCGGGGCTTCACTGGCAGCAGTCTCTCGGTAAGGTCCGCCGGGCCGTAGCTGTCCCCACGCTCGGAGATGGGCATCTCGACCAGCTTCTGCCACGCGGTCATCACGAGGCTGCCGGCCACACCGGCCAGCACGCCGCGACCGACGTTCGCCGCCAGAGACGGGCGCTTGGTTGAACGGTTGAGGAGGGACATGGCGACCAGCTACCCGCCCGCAGGAGCCTCAACCGCCCTCCACGTCCTCCACCTCGACTTCCACCCGCTCGCCGGGGAAACACAACAGCCCGCGGACGGCCTCGGCGTCGTGGAAGGGGTCGGGATAGGTCCACGCCAGGTCCTTCTCGGACCTCTTCCCCAGGCGGAGCGACCAGTAGTGCGCGATCCCCTTGTAGGGGCAGCGGGTGGTGGTGTAGCTGGGCTCGAGCAGGTCAGTGCGCACGTCCTCGCGCGGCAGGTACCACCGCACGGGCAGGCCGCTCTCGCAGAGCATCCGCGGCGCGGTGGAGTCAGCGACGATGGTGCCGTCGACGCTCACCCGGACCCGACGGGAGCTGCGCAGGACGTCGATACGGGTGTAGGGGTCTCGGGGGTGGACGAAGACCTCCTCGTCCTCCTCGAACACCCCGTCCATCGAGTCCCAGTCGAAGGCGATCAGGCCGGTGATCCCCGCCGCGGTGGGCGGCGGGTGCTCCCACGAGTAGGCCGCGTTCACCGCCCGCCGCTGGCCCACCTGCACCGTCCAGTACCTGCCGTCCCCCATCCCGGGGTCGGACCGCCGCCGCTCGCTCGGCTCGAACAGGTCCGTGCGCACGTCCTCGCGCGGGAACAGGTACGTCGGCGTCCGGCCCGGCGGATGCAGGAGGTGCACGTCGGTGCTGTCGGCGACCGCCGTCCCGCCCAGGATGACCCGGACCCGCCGCGGCGAGCTCTCCTCCAGGTACAGCACCTGCTCGGGGGCGTGAGGATCGAAGTTGAACCTTCCTGCCGGATGCTCCCCGAACGGCCCACTGCCCTTGGTCAAACTCATGCGCCGCGAGTACCCGGGCGACCGGGACCGACACGTCCCCGCCCCTGGCCGGCACAGCTCCGGCAGCTGCCACGTCCTCGCGGCAGCATCAGAACGCCGGTGCAGCACGGGCGGCCCGGTTCGCTGTGCGCAGGGCCGGCGAGCGACGGTCGGCCCCCAGTGGTCCCTTCAGCCGCAGGGCCTCGCCGCCATCGCCGTTGCCGTGCACGACACCGCCTGTTCCGGTGAGGTCGATCGTGACTCTGCAGGCATCAGAGCGGAAGCACACCACGCAGGCCCTGTACGCCGGCGTTGCTCGGTCGCACGTCCTCGGCAGCTCCCTTGACCGCCGCACCCTGGACAAGGTCCGGCCTTCCCACGTCGAAGGTTGGGTCGTCCAGCTTCGCGCAAAGGTCTGGCCGAGTCGACCATCCGGACGGCGTACACGGTGCTGCAGGCAATCCTGGACACGGCAGTCCGGGACGGTGCGATCGCCGTCAATCCCTCGGCGGCGATCAGACGGCCCAAGGTGACCAGCAAGGAGGCCACTCACCTGACACCGGCCCAGGTCGCCGAACTGCTCGATGCGGCTCGGAGCTCCCGGTACGCGCCCCTGTTCGAACTGCTCGTCCACACCGGGCTGCGCCGTGGCGAAGCGCTCGCGCTTCGATGGGTTGACGTCGACCTGGACCGAGGGACGCTGCGCGTGCGGGGAACCCTGGCGCGCATCGACGGCGTCCTGGTCGTCACCGAGCCCAAGACGGCCAAGTCCAACTGGTTGGTGCCGATCTCCGCGCCCGCCGAACATCTCCTGCGCGACGTGCAGCGCGCGCAGGCCGCGGAGCGGCTGCACTCAGGTTCGGTATGGCGGGAGACCGGCTACGTGTTCACCACCGAGTTCGGAGAGCCCTGCGACCCACGCAACGCCGTGCGGGCGTTCAAGGTCGCAGCCGCACAAGCCGGCCTGACCGACGCCGGCCTCCACACGCTGTGCCACTCAGCCGCCAGCGTGATGCTCACCCGCGGCGTCCCCCTCAAGGTGGTCTCGGACATCCTCGGCCACTCCTCGATCGCCATCACCGGCGACGTCTACGGCCACGTCTCCCCCGCCGTCTCGCGGGACGCCGTCACCACCCTGGGCACCGTCCTGACCAACTCTGGGTCGGCTAATGGTGGTCAGAATGGTGGTCAAACCCGACCGGACAACAGAAGAGGCCGTTCCCGGTCTCCCGGAAACGGCCTCTGACCTGCGGCTTCCCTGTCGGGCTGACAGGATTTGAACCTGCGACCCCCTGACCCCCAGTCAGGTGCGCTACCAAGCTGCGCTACAGCCCGAGCCCCAAGGGCCTCTCGGCCCCGGACGCTGCCCGAGAAGGTTACCGCACCCGGTCCGCTGCCCCGTGGGCCGGGTCAGCCCTTGCGCTCGCGCGCCTTGGTCTCGCGCACCTTGACCGAGACGTCGATCGGGGTGCCGTGGAAGCCGAACTGCTCGCGCAGCTTGCGCTCCAGGAACCGCCGGTACCCGGCCTCCAGGAAGCCGGTGGAGAAGACCACGAACCGGGGCGGCCGGACGTCGGCCTGCGTCACGTACTTGATCTTCGGGGCACGGCCACCACGAGCTGGCGGCGGCGTCTCCTGCACCAGCGCCCGGATGAACGTGTTGAGCTCCGCGGTGGGCACCCGGGTCTCCCAGCCGGCCAGCGCCGTCTTCAGGTGGTCGGCCAGCTTGTTGACCCCCCGCCCGGTCACCGCCGAGATGTTCACCCGACTGGCCCACTGGATCCGGGCGAGGTCGCGGTCGATCTCCCGCTCCAGCTGGGCGTGCCGGTCCTCGTCCAGGGTGTCCCACTTGTTGAAGGCGATGACCAGCGCCCGGCCGGCCTCGATCACCTGGGTGATCACCCGCTGGTCCTGCTCGCTGATCACCTCGTCGGCGGCCAGCAGCACGACCGCGACCTCGGCGGCCTCGATCGCCGCCTCGGTGCGCAGGCTGGCGTAGTACTCGGTGCCGCTGGCGGTGTTGACCTTGCGGCGCAACCCCGCCGTGTCCACGAACCGCCACTGCTCACCGCCGAGGGTCACCAGGGAGTCGACCGGGTCGACCGTGGTGCCGGCCACCGAGTCGACGACCGAGCGCTCCTCCTTGGACAGCCGGTTGATCAGGCTGGACTTGCCCACGTTCGGCCGGCCGACGAGGGCCACTCGGCGGGGACCGCCCACGTCGTCCTGCTCGCGGGGCGCCTCCGGCATCGCATCCAGCACCAGGTCGAGCAGGTCACCGCTCCCCCGGCCGTGCAGTGCACTGACCGAGAACGGCTCTCCCAGGCCCAGCGACCAGAGCTCGGCCGCGTTCGACTCGCCCCGCTCGTCGTCCACCTTGTTGGCCACCAGGATCACCGGCGTGGTGCTGCGCCGCAGCACCCGGGCGGCGGCCAGGTCGGTCTCGGTCACCCCGACCGCGGCGTCCACGACCAGCACGATGACGTCGGCGGTCTTCATCGCGTACTCGGCCTGCCGGGCGATGGAGGCGGCCATGCCGGTCGCCTTCGGCTCCCAACCGCCGGTGTCGACGACGGTGAAGTTCTTGCCGTTCCACAGCGCCTGGTACGGGATGCGGTCCCGGGTGACGCCCGGGATGTCCTGGACGACGGCGGCGCGGCGGCCCAGGAATCGGTTGACCAGGGTCGACTTGCCGACGTTCGGCCGCCCCACGATGGCCACCACCGGGAGCGGGCCGGTGGGCTCGTCGCCGCCGGGGACGTCGGTGTCGGTGTCGGTGCTCATGCTGCTCCCACTGCAGTGCGCGCCAGGTCGAGCACACGCTCGACCACGGCATCACGGTCCAGCCCGGTGCTGTCGACGACCACGGCGTCGACAGCTGGGCGCAGCGGGCTGTCGGCCCGGCTGCTGTCGTACTCGTCGCGACGCCGCAGGTCCGCGGCGATCTCGGCGATCTTGGCGGGGTCGGTGACCCCCAGCTGACCGGCCCGCCGCTGGGCGCGGGCCTCGGGTGCGGCGGTCAGGTAGACCTTCAGGGTGGCGTCGGGCAGGACGACGGTGCCGATGTCCCGGCCCTCGACGACGACCGCTTCGGCCTCGGCGACCAGCGCGCGCTGCCGGTCGACCAGCATCCGTCGCACGGCCGGGACGGCGGAGACCGGCGACACCGTGCGGGTCACCTCTGCCCCCCGGATCCGGGCTGCCACGTCCACGCCGTCGACCAGCACCAGCTCGGCGCCGGCCGACGTCCCCACCTGGATGTCGGCGGAGGCGACGGCGCGGGTGACGGCGTCGGTGTCGGTCAGGTCGACCCCGGCGTCGAGCACCGCGACGGTCGCCGCCCGGTACATGGCGCCGGTGTCCAGATAGGCCGCCCCCAGGCGGGCGGCGACGTCGCGGGCGACGCTGGACTTCCCGGTCCCCGACGGCCCGTCCAGGGTCACCTGACCGAGGAACCCGCTCACTGCTGCACTCCCCTGCTCACTCACTGCGCGATGTCCCGGCGGAGCGCCACGGCCCCGCGCAGGTAGACGTGCTGGACGGCGGACCGGTCCCGGTCGGTCTCGACGTGCGCCATCAGCCGCAGCACCCGCGGCAGGGCGTGCGGTACCGCGATCTCGGTGGCGCACATCAGCGGCACGTCGCCCAGCCCCAGCTCCCGCGCGGCCAGCGCCGGGAACTCCGACACCAGGTCGGGGGTGGCGGTGAACAGGATGCTGATCAGGTCAGCGGGGTCCAGCTCGTTGCGCGTCAGGACCGTGCTCACCAGCTCCCGGGTGGCCTCCAGGACCTCGTCCCGGTCGTCGGCGGCCACCTGGGTCGCACCGCGGATGGCTCGGACGGCCACAGCACTCTCCTCGATCGATGCGGTGCACGGGTCGCCGTGCACCTCGATCGAGTCTACGGAGCCCGCGCCACCTCTCCCGCCGGACGGCGGGAGAGGTGGTCGGTCGGCTCAGCCCAGGGGCGTGAGGCCCCAGGTCGCGGTGGTCGACTCGCCCGGCTGCAGGCGGATCACCGACTCCCCGGTGGCGAAGGCGTTCGGCGGACAGGTCATCGGCTCGACCGCCAGCCCCTGCCGGCGGCGCGGTTCGGGCACGACGTCGCCGGTGAACAGCTGCAGGTGGCTGTAGGCCGTGTCCAGCCAGACCGCGGCACCGCGCCCGTCGGGGCCGGTGAACCGCACCCAGGCCAGCCCGTCGGCGTCCCGCTCGAGGTCGGTGAAGCAGTGGTCGATGCGCAGCTCCCCGATCAGCCGGCCCGCACGCAGGTCGTAGGGCGTGCCGTCGACCTCCTTCGCGCCGGTGGGCAGCGCGCGCTCGTCGGTCTCCAGCCGGGTGGCCCCGGGAGCGACCAGCGTGCAGTCGTCGACGCGCAGCCCGGCGCCGGCGGCGAGGTAGGGGTGGTGGCCCTCGCCGTAGGGCAGCGCGACGTCGCCCTCGTTGGTGGCGGTGGTCTGCACGCTGAGCCCGGCCGGCGTCAGTTCGTAGCCGACCTGCAGCCGCAGCGTCCACGGGTAGCCCGGCTGCGGGTGGAGCAGGAGCTCCAGCCGTACCGAGTCACTGGTCCGGTCGACCGCCCGCCAGGGCAGGAAGCGGACGAGGCCGTGGATCGCGTTGCCGGTCTCGTGCTCCGACACCGGCGTGGAGTGCTCCTCGCCGTCCCAGGTGTAGCGGCCGTCGCGCAGCCGATTGGGCCACGGCGCCAGGACGTGGCCACGCGCGTTGCCGGCCATCTCCCGCTCGCCGTAGCCGTCGACCACGTCCCGGCCACCCGACCGGTAGCTGCGCAGACCGCCGCCGACCTCGACGACGACCGCCTCCGCGTCGGCGCAGCGCAGCACGTACTGCTCGCCGGTGGGCAGCACCGTCATCCGAGGCGCTCGCCGCTGACGACGTCGAACAGGTGCACGTGGCCCTGCCGCGGGGTCACGTGGATGACCTCGCCCTTGGCCGGGGGGCGCCGGCCGTCGACCCGGGCGATGATCTCGTGCTCGCCGTCGCCGACCTTGGTCCGGCCGTACACGTAGGCGTCGGCGCCGAGCTCCTCCACCACGTCGACGTCGATGGGCAGCCCGTTCGCGGAGACCTCGAGGTCCTCCGGGCGGACGCCGACGGTGATCTGGCTGCCGGCGGCGTGGCCGAGCACGTCCCGGCCCACCGGGTACACGGTGTCGCCGAACGCGACCCCGCCGTCGACCTGGGGCAGCTCGAACAGGTTCATCGCGGGCGAGCCGATGAACCCGGCGACGAACACGTTGGCCGGGAAGTCGTAGAGCTCACGCGGCTTGCCGACCTGCATGAGCAGCCCGTCCTTGAGCACCGCCACGCGGTCGCCCATGGTCATGGCCTCGACCTGGTCGTGGGTGACGTAGACGGTGGTGACGCCGAGGCGCCGCTGCAGGGAGGCGATCTGGGTGCGGGTCTGCACGCGCAGCTTGGCGTCGAGGTTCGACAGCGGCTCGTCCATCAGGAACACCTGCGGGGAGCGGACGATAGCCCGGCCCATCGCGACCCGCTGCCGCTGACCACCCGACAGCGCCTTGGGCTTGCGGTCCAGGTAGGGCTCCAGGTCCAGCAGCTTGGCGGCGTCCTCGACCCGCGAGCGGCGCTCCTCCTTGCCGATGCCGGCCATCTTGAGCGCGAAGCCCATGTTGTCCGCCACGGTCATGTGCGGGTACAGGGCGTAGTTCTGGAACACCATCGCGATGTCCCGCTCCTTCGCGGCGACGTCGGTGACGTCCTTACCGCCGATGAGGATCCGCCCGCCGTCGATGTCCTCCAGGCCGGCGAGCATCCGCAGCGAGGTCGACTTGCCGCAGCCGGACGGGCCGACCAGGACCAGGAACTCACCGTCCTCGATCTCGAGGTCGAGCGCGTCCACGGCGGGGCGCTCGGACCCGGCGTACAGGCGGGTTGCGGAGTCGTAGGTGACAGACGCCATGGTGTGGTCCTCCTACCGGCAGGAACGTGCCGGACGATCCGAGTGGGTGGGGTCACGGGGGTGCTGTGCTGATCATGCGGTCTCGCGGACGTGCTGTGTACTGCGGGTCACACCCGGGTGGCGGTCATCTCCCGCACCTCGGCGTACCGCTCGCGCACGTGCGGCACCGGGTCCGCCTCGTGCGTCTCTGTGCTGGTGGCCGGCCACACCGGTGCGGTGCTGCCACCGGCCAGCACCCAGGCGGCCTGCCGAGCAGCGCCGTCGGCGACGTACTCCCCTGCCGGCGGAACGAGCACCGGCACGCCGAGGACGGCGGGAGCCAGCCGGCGGACCGCCTCGGACCGGGCACCCCCACCGACCAGGAAGACCCGGCGGACCGGGTTGCCCTGGGCGGCGATCGCGTCCAGCCCGTCGGCCAGCCCGCAGAGCAGGCCCTCGATCGCCGCCCGCGCCAGGTGCGCGGGGTCGGCGGTGGAGAGGGTGAGCCCGTGCACGGCCCCGGTCGAGTGCGGCCGGTCCGGCGTCCGCTCGCCCTCCAGGTAGGGGACGACGACGAGTCCACCGGAGCCGGCGGGTGCGGTGAGCGCCAGCCGGGACAGCTCGTCGTGGTCGACCCCGAGCAGCCGCGCCGTGGCGTCCAGCACCCGGGCCGCGTTCAGCGTGACCACCAGCGGCAGGAAGTTGCCGGTGGCGTCGGCGAACCCGGCGACGGTGCCGGTCGGGTCGGCGCTCGGGGTGCTCGACACGGTCGACACCACCCCCGACGTCCCGACGGAGAGGACGACGTCACCGGGCTCGGCGTTGATGCCCAGCGCGGCCGCGGCGTTGTCCCCGGTGCCCGGGCCGAGCAGCGCACCGCCGGCCGCGCCCAGGGCGCCGTCGGCCACCGCACCGGCCCGCTCGGCCGGCCCCAGCACCCTCGGCAGCACCGGGGTGCTGCCGAAGGCGCGCTCGAGCAGGTCGAGCCGGTAGGCCTCCTGGGCCGGTGACCAGTAGCCGGTCCCGCTGGCGTCCCCCCGGTCGGTGACCAGGGCGTCCAGGCCGGGTGAACCGGCCAGCCGCCAGGTGAGCCAGTCGTGCGGGAGGCAGACCGCCGCCGTCCGCGCCGCGTTCCCCGGCTCGTGCTCGGCCAGCCAGCGCAGCTTGGTCACGGTGAACGAGGCGACCGGCACGAGGCCGACGGCGTCGGCCCAGGCCTGCCCACCACCGAGTTCGGCGGTGAGGTCGGTCGCGGCCTGGGCGGACCGGGTGTCGTTCCACAGCAGCGCCGGGCGGACGACCTCGCCGTCGGAGTCCAGGCAGACCATGCCGTGCTGCTGTCCGCCGACGGCGACCGCAGCGACGTCGGCGAGGCCGCCGGCCTCGTCGATCGCCGTCTGCAGCGCCGCCTCCCAGGCGGCCGGGTCGACCTCGGTGCCGTCGGGGTGCGGCGCCCGGCCCTCTCGGACCAGGCGACCGCTCTCGGCGTCCCGCACCACGACCTTGCACGACTGGGTCGACGAGTCGACCCCGGCCACCAGTGTCATGTCAGCGGGCGCCGAGCAGGTGCTCGAGCATCAGCTGGTCGACCCGGACGACGCCGGCGCCGCGCTTGGCCACCGTGTCGGCGTCGAAGTCCTCGAACGCCGACCGGTCGGCGAGCAGGTCCTCGATGGTCTCGCCCTCGCCGAGGGTGGGCTGACGCAGCTCGGGCACCCGTGCGGCGGCCAGGGCCTCCTGCACCTCCGGGTCGGCCCGGAAGGCCGCGGCCCGCTCCTTGAGCAGCAGGTAGGTGCGCATGTTGGCGGCGGCCGAGCGCCACACGCCGTCCATGTCCTCGGTGCGCAGCGGCTTGTAGTCGAAGTGCCGCGGACCGTCGTAGGCCAGGGCGCCGTCGACGCCACCGTTCTCCAGCAGGTCGACGGTGGAGAAGGCCTGGAGCAGGTCGCCGTGCCCGAAGACCAGGTCCTGGTCGAACTTCGGGCCGTGCTGGCCGTTCAGGTCGATGTGGAAGAGCTTGCCGGCCCACAGCGCCTCGGCGATGCCGTGGGTGAAGTTGAGGTTCGCCATCTGCTCGTGCCCGGTCTCCGGGTTGAGCCCGACCAGGTGCGAGTGCTCGAGCTTGGCGATGAAGCCCAGCGCGTGCCCGATGGTCGGCAGGAAGATGTCACCGCGCGGCTCGTTCGGCTTGGGCTCCAGGGCGAACTTCAGGCCGTAGCCGCGCGACTCGGAGTAGGCGGCCAGGGTGTCGATGGACTCGGCGTAGCGGTCCAGCGCGGCGATGAGGTCCTTGGCCATGTCGACCTCGGCGCCCTCACGACCGCCCCACAGGACGTAGGTCTGGGCGCCCAGCTCGGCGGCCAGGTCCATGTTCCGCATGACCTTGCGCAGCGCGTAGCGACGCACCTCGCGGTCGTTGGCGGTGAGCCCGCCCTCCTTGAACACCGGGTGGGTGAACAGGTTGGTGGTCACCATCGGGACGACCAGGCCGGTCTCGTCCAGCGCGGCGCGGAAGCGCTTGATGTGGGCGTCCCGTGCGGCGGTGTCGCTGCCGAAGGGGATCACGTCGTCGTCGTGGAAGGTCACGCCGTAGGCGCCCATCTCGGCGAGCCGGTGCACCGACTCCACCACGTCCACCGGGGCCCGGGTGGCGGTGCCGAACGGGTCGGCGGCCGGCCAGCCGACCGTCCACAGGCCGAAGGTGAACTTGTGCTCGGGGGTCGGCTGCAGGGTGCTCATCGGGGAGTTCCTCTCACTGGGTGGCGCAGGTGGGTGCAGGACGGGAGGCTGCGGGGCGGCACCGGGGTGCCCGCTCCCTGCGGGTGACGTTCTTTTGTTTCGCCTCGAAACATAAGGCAGGAGGTGGCTAACCTCAACCCGTGACGCAGCGACTGGCCGACGTGCCGAGCGGGGCCCGGCAGTCGACGCTGCGGACCACGAACCTGGGCCTGGTGCTGCGCACGGTGTGCGCGTCGGACCGCCCCACGTCGCGCTCGGACGTCGCCGCGACCACCGGCATGACCCGGGCCACGGCCGCCCGTCTGGTCGACGAACTGCTGGCCGGCGGGCTGCTCGACGAGGGCGAGCGCGACCCCCTCCCCCGGCGCGGCCGGCCGGCGACGCCACTGCTGCCCGGCGCCGCGTTCGCCGCCCTCGGGCTGCAGGTGGACGCCGGTCTGCTGGCGGCGCGGGTGGTGGACCTGCGCGGCCGGGTCGTCGCCGAGCGCGTCGAGCAGGCCGACCTCCGCGGCAGCGAGCCCGCTGCCACCTTCGCCCGGCTGGGCGTGCTGACCGAGGAGCTGCTGGCCGGTGCGCCGACCGGGCTGCGCCTCGTCGGCGGCGGACTCGCGCTGCCCGGCGTCGTGGACGAACTGACCGGCGTACTGCTGCGCGCACCCAACCTCGGCTGGTCCGACCTCCCCACCGCCGGCCTCCTCGGCGACGTCCTGCCGGCGGGGCTGACGGTCGACCTGGGCAACGAGGCCGACCTCGCGGCCCGCACGGTCGCCCAGGAGGCACCCGGCCGTGCCGGACCGCACCGTGACTTCCTCTACCTGTCCGGGCAGATCGGCATCGGCGGCGCCGTCGTGCTCGACGGTCGGGTCGTCACCGGGAGCTCCGGCTGGGCCGGCGAGGTGGGGCACGTGTGCGTCCAGCCCGACGGGCCGGCCTGCAGCTGCGGCTCCACCGGGTGCCTGGAGCTCTACGCCGGCCGGCACGCACTGCTTCGCGCCGCCGGGCTGCCACTGGACGCGTCCTCCGGCGACCTGGCCCGGCTCGCCCGGGACGGGGACCCGGCCGGCGCGGCCGCCGTCGAGACGGGCGCCTGGGCACTGGGCGTGGCCCTGGCCGGCGTGGTCAACGTGGTCGGCATCCCGACCGTCGTCCTGGGCGGACACCTGGCCGAGCTGGCCGACCTGCTGCGCCCCGCGCTGGAGGGACACCTGGCCCGCCGGGTGCTGTCCGCCCGCTGGCGCGCGCCCCGGATCCTGAGCGCCCGGGGCCCGCTCGCCGCCGGGGCGACCGGTGCGGCACTGCGCGCCCTGGACGGCGTCCTCGCCGACCCGGCGCACCGGCTGGGCTGAGCCGACCCGGCGCACCGGTCGGGCCGAGCCGACCCGGTGCACCGGTCGGGCGGATCGCCCGGGGAGCTGACGCACGACCGGCCCGCTACTTCCCGAAGCCGGCGGTGAGCCCGCTGAGCAGGTAGCGGCGGCCGACCAGGTACAGCACGAAGATCGGGACGACCGACAGCGTGACCGCCGCGAGCAGACCCGGGACGTTGGTGCCGAACTGGCCCTGGAAGTCCCACAGCCCGAGGGTGAGCACGCGGGTGCTCTCGGACTGGGTGAGCACCAGCGGGAAGAGGAAGCCGTTCCAGGCGTTCAGCGCGGTGAACACCGAGATCGTCGTGATCGCCGGCTTCGCCAGCGGCAGCACGAGGTTGCGCAGCACGCCGAACGGGCCGGCGCCGTCGAGCGTCTGTGCCTCGTACAGCTCCTTCGGGATGTCCCGCAGGCTGTTGGTCATCACCAGCAGCGCCACCGGCAGCGCGAAGGCGGCCGTGGGCAGGATGATCGCCAGCAGGGTGTCGTACAGCCGCAGCTGGGTGATCAGCAGGTACACCGGGATGATCGTGGCCTGGGCCGGGATGGCCAGGCCGATCAGCATGATCGAGAAGAACCGCTGCACCAGCGGGCCGGCGTTGCGGGCCACCGCGTAGGCGGCCGGCACGGTCACCGCGACCACGATGGCCACGGTGGCGACGGTCACGATGACGTTGTTGATCAGGTACGTGAGGAAGCCGCCCTCGAAGACGGTCACGTAGTTGTCGATCGTCGGGTCCGTCGGGGGCTTCAGCGGGCTGGTCGACAGGTAGTCCTGCCGGGTCCGGAAGCTCGCCGCGACCAGGTAGTACAGCGGGACGGCGACGATGACGAGCCAGATCGTCGCCAGGACGCCGGCCAGCCAGTTCGGCCGCTCCCGCCGTCCGCCGGGGCTGCCGCCCCGGCGACGACGGACGGGCGGTGCGGCGGTGGCACCGGTGGGGGCCTCCGGGAGAGTCGCGGTCTGCGCCACGGTCACGCCCCTTCCTGCTGGCTGTTCATGTCGCGGAAGCCGGTGGCCTTGGTGACCACGAGCGACAGGCCGGCACCGAGCGCGAGCAGCAGCACCGCGACGGCGCTGGCGTAGCCGAACTCGAAGCCGCTGAACCCGGTGATGTACATGTACAAGGGCGCGATGCGGGTCGCCGTCCCGGGCCCACCGCCGGTGAGGATCAGCACGGTGTCGAACGTCGTGAACGAACCGACCAGCATCAGCACCGTCGAGGTGATGATCGTGTACCGCAGCAGCGGCAGGGTGATCTGGAAGAACTGCTTGTACCGACCGGCGCCGTCGATCGTGGCCGCCTCGTACAGGCTGGCCGGGATGGTCCGCGCCGCGGCTTGGTAGAGCAGCGTGTGGAACGGCACGTACTGCCAGGTGATCACGAAGATCACCGTGTAGATGACGATGCTGGTGTCGCCCAGGAAGTTGAACTCGCCCAGCAAGGGCAGCGACTGGGTGACGCCGAAGTTCGGGTCGAGCACCGAGCGCCACAGCAGCGCGATGGCGGCGGTGGACAGCAGCAGCGGCAGGAAGAACAGCGAGCTCAGGATCGCCCGGTTGCGCTGCCTGCCGGCTGCCCAGACCCCGATCAGGAGCGCGACCGGGGTCTGGACCAGCCAGGACAGGACCATGAACACGAGGGTGAGCACCAGGGCGTCGCGCGCCTCGCCGTCTCCGGCCAGGCGGCTCCAGTTCCCCGCCCCGGAGGGCTGCGGGAACCCGAAGCCGTCCCAGTCGGTGAAGCTGAGGTAGACGACCAGCAGCATCGGCACCACTGCGAACAGCCCGAAGAACAGGACTGCCGGTGCCGCGTACCACGCGGACGGACGCTGCTGCCCCGTCTGCGTTGATGACCCTCGTGAGCTCATGACCTTCTCGTCCTCGTTGGGGTGCTGACTCAGCCGACCCTGGCTCAGCCGGCCAGGGCGTCGACGAAGCCCTGCGGGGTCTGCTCGCCGAGGAAGAACAGCGAGAGCTGCTCGAGCATCTCGGTCGCCTCGTCGGCGGCCAGGTCCTGGTCCCAGGAGAGCTGGAAGTTCTCCGCGTCCACCGTCTGGTCGTAGATGAAGGTGGTGTACTCCGAGTTCTCGGCCTCCTCCAGCTTCTCCCGCACGCCGGTCACCGGCGGGACGTCACCGGCGGCGATGAGGTCGTCGATGTAGGTCTCGTCGGTCAGCGCGGTGGAGAGGAACTCCTCCGCCGCCTCCTTGTTCTCGGAGTCGGTGGTCAGCGAGTAGAAGTTCGACACGTTGCCCACGAGGTTGGACGGGTCACCCTCGCCACCGGTCACGGCCGGGAAGGGCGCCCAGCCGAGGTCGCCGGCCTCGACGAAGTCCGGGCTCTGGCCGAGCTGGTTGACGAACTCCCAGGAGCCCATCAGGTGGAAGCCGGCGTCGCCCTGGGCGAGGATCGTCGAGGCGCCGCCGACGTCGTAGCCGACCGACGCGAACTCGGTGCCGAAGCCGCCGCGGTCGATGAGCTCCTTGAGCATGGTCATCGCCTCGAGCACCGCGGGCTGGCTCCAGTCGCCCTCCACGCCGTCGCGGATGTTCTGGAACACCTCGGGGCCACCGACGCGGTCGAGCAGGTACTCGGCCCACATCAGCTCGGTCCACGCCTGGTTGCCCGCCAGGGCGATCGGGGTGACGTTGGCGGCCTTGAGCTGGTCGACCGCGGTCAGCAGGTCGTCCCAGGTCTCGGGGACCTCGACGCCGGCGGACTCGAGCACCGACTTGTTGTAGAAGAGGACGACCGGCTGCATGCCGCGCATCGGCAGGCCGTAGTTCTTGCCGTCCAGCTCCGCACCGGCGAGGACGCTGGGCAGGAAGGCGTCCCGCAGCTCGGGGTTCTCGTCCAGCAGCGGGGTCAGGTCCTCGACCGTGCCGGCGTCGACGTACTCCTTGAGGTTGCCGCCGCCCCAGTTGAAGAAGAGGTCGGGGGCCTGCGGGGAGCCGATCGCGGTGCGCAGCCGCTGCTTGTACGGGTCGTTGCCGAAGGTCGCCAGCTCGAAGTCGCCGGCCTCCGACTGCTCGTTGAAGCGCTCGATCGAGGCTTCCTCGATGGGGTTGAGGGTCGTGTCCTGGAGGGCCCACACCTGTCCGGTGCCGCCCTCACCCCCACCGCCGCCACTGCCGCCGCTGGGGCCCGAGGACCCACATGCAGCGACCGAGGCGAGCAGGACGAGGGTGCTGGCGGACACGCCAACACGGGTCAGACGCTGGGAAGTCATCCCACGCCACCTTTCCTGTTTCGTCGTTGAAAACCGAAAGTTTCGGGCAGTTGCTGGAACGTAAGCCACGTCACCGGCGGGTGTCAACGACCCTGTCAGCAGCCCGGCAGGCTGTTGCAGCACCGTTACCTCATCTGCGCTGGGCGGCCGAGCCACCCGCTCGGTGACTATGCATTCACCGAAACTTTCGATAACGTCCCGGGCACGCCGACAGCGACGCCGGCCGGACCGCTCCCCCCGGTGGACGGGCGCCTCCGGGGTCGCACCGGCACCCAACGAGGACCGGGAGGGCCGCGAGTGCCACCGCAACAGCTGGGCCGACCGACGCTGGCGAGCATCGCCGCGGCGGCCGGCGTCTCCCTGCCCACCGTCTCCAAGGTGGTCAACGGCAAGACCGACGTGGCCCCGGCCACCCGGGCGCACGTCCAGCAGTTGCTCGAGGAGCACAACTACGTCCCGGTGGCCCGCAAGGCACCCGAGGACCTCCTGGTCGACGTCGTCTTCACCGCGCTGGACAGCCCCTGGGCCGTGGAGATCCTGCGTGGGGTCACCGAGAGCGGCCTCGACGTGGTGGTCTCCTCCCAGTCGCGCTCCTCGGACACCGACTGGGTCGGTGCGCTCATCGCCGGCGGCCGACGGGGCGCCCTCGTGGTCACCTCCCGGCTCACCGCCGCCGACCAGCGCCGGCTGGGCCGCTCGCGGCTCCCGGTGGTCGTCATCGACCCGGTCGACATGCCGGGGCAGGACGTCCCCAGCGTCGGCGCCACCAACTGGGCCGGCGGCCTGGCCGCCACCGAGCACCTGGTCGAGCTGGGGCACCGGCGGATCGCCGTGATCGGCGGCCCGCAGGACTACCTGTGCAGCCGGGCGCGGATCGACGGCTACCGGGCCGCGCTGGAGCGGGCTGGCATCGCCGTCGACCCGGAGCTGGTCCGGCACGGCACCTTCCGCCACCAGGGCGGCTACGACCAGACCCGCGCGCTGCTCGCGCTGCCGGAACCGCCGACCGCGGTCTTCGCCGGCAGCGACGAGCAGGCCTTCGGGGTCATGGAGGCCGCCCGCCAGGCCGGGCTCTCGGTGCCGGGCGACCTGAGCGTGGTCGGCTTCGACGACCTGCCGATGGCCCGCTGGTCGTCCCCGCCACTGACCACCGTCTGCCAGCCGCTGGCCGACATGGGGCGGCTCGCCGGCCGCATGCTGCACGAGCTGATCGACGGCGGGGAGCTGTCCAGCCAGCGCGTGGAGCTGGCCACCCACCTGGTCACCCGAGCGTCCACCGCCGCCCCTCGTCGCTGACCGCAGCGACCGCCCCCGGCGCCGGGCCCCGCCCCCGGCTTCCCCACCGCTGGACCACCGCGCCGCCGCCGGCGTGCCGAACCGACCCAGGAGCCCGCACCGTGATCGAGCCCCAGTCCCTGCCCGTCCCCGACCTGGGGACGCCTGCCCCCGCGCCGTGGCAGGACCCTTCCCGCCCGCTGCCGGCCCGGGTCCGTGCGCTGATGGAGGAGATGACCCTCGAGGAGAAGGTCGCCCAGCTCTACGGCGTCTGGACGGCGATCTCCGAGGGCGAGGAGGTGGCGCCGAACCAGCACGAGTTCTCCGAGCCGCTCCCGCCCTGGGAGGAGCTGACCCGGCCCGGCCTCGGTCAGCTGACCCGGGTGTTCGGCACCGGCCCCGTCGAACCGGCGACCGGCGCCAAGGTGCTCGCCCAGACCCAGCGCGGCATCGTCGACGGCTCCCGGCTGGGCATCCCGGCGATCGCCCACGAGGAGTGCCTGACCGGCTTCACCGCCTGGGGGGCCACGGTCTTCCCGACCCCGCTGGCCTGGGGCGCCTCCTTCGACGCCGCCACGGTGGAGGCCATGTCGGCCGGGATCGGCGACCTCATGCGCTCCGTCGGTGTGCACCAGGGCCTCTCCCCCGTCCTGGACGTGAGCTTCGACCACCGCTGGGGGCGCACCGAGGAGACCATCGGCGAGGACCCGTACCTGGTCGCCGTCCTCGGCTCGGCCTACACCCGCGGGCTGGAGAGCACGGGCATCGTCGCCACGCTCAAGCACTTCGCGGGCTACTCGGCCTCCGCCGCCGGCCGCAACCACGCGCCGGTGACGATGGGCCCGCGGGAGTTCGCCGACGTCGTCCTCCCGCCGTTCGAGATGGCACTGCGCGAGGGGGGTGCCCGCTCGGTGATGAACTCCTACGCCGCGGTCGACGGCGTGCCCGCCGGTGCGGACCCCGCCCTGCTCACCGACCTGCTGCGCGACCAGCTCGGCTTCGACGGTGTCGTCGTCGCCGACTACTTCTCCGTGTCCATGCTGGAGACCACCCAGGGCGTCGCCGGCTCCCCGGCCGAGGCCGCCGCGCTGGCGCTCACCGCAGGCATCGACGTGGAGCTGCCCACGGTCCGCTGCTACGGCGAGCCGCTGCTGGACCTGGTGCGCTCCGGCGCGCTGTCGATGGAGGTCATCGACCGGGCGCTGGAGCGGGTGCTGCTGCAGAAGGGCCAGTTGGGCCTCCTGGACGCCGGCTGGGACCCCGACCCGTCGGCGCTGCGGGGCGGCGCGGAGATCGACTTCGACCCGCCGCACATGCGCGCCCTCGCCCGCACGCTGGCCGAGCGCTCGGTGGTCCTGCTGGCCGACCGGGCCCAGGTGCTGCCGTTGCAGAGCCCGGCGTCGGTCGCCGTGGTCGGCCCGTGCGCCGACGACGTGCTGGCGCTGATGGGCTGCTACGCGTTCCCCAACCACGTCGGGGTCGCCCACCCGGACATGCCGCTGGGCATCGAGCTGCCGACCCTGCTGGACCAGGTGCGGGCCGAGTTCCCCACCGCCGAGGTGACCTCCGCGCTGGGCTGCCCGGTGCAGGAGCCCGACACCAGCGGCATCGCCGAGGCGGTCCGGGCGGCCGAGGGCGCCGACGTCTGCCTCGCGGTGCTCGGGGACCGGGCCGGGCTGTTCGGCCGGGGCACCTCCGGTGAGGGCTGCGACGCCGACGACCTGCGGCTGCCCGGCTCCCAGGCCCAGCTGCTGGAGGCCCTGCTCGACACCGGGAAGCCGGTCGTGGTCGTGCTGCTGACCGGGCGCCCGTACGCACTCGGCGACGTCGTCGACCGGGCCGCCGCGATCGTGCAGGCGTTCTTCCCCGGGGAGGAGGGCGCCGGAGCGGTCGCCGGCGTGCTCAGCGGGCGGGTCAACCCCTCCGGCCGGCTGCCGGTCCAGGTGCCGCGCACCCCGGGCGGGTCACCGGCGACCTACCTGCACGCCGCGCTGGGCTCGAAGAGCGGCATCAGCGCCGCTGACCCGACGCCGTGCTTCCCCTTCGGGCACGGGCTGTCCTACACCAGCTTCGACTGGTCGCAGCTGGAGGTGGACGGCGCCGAGCCCGGCGAGGCGCCCGACGCCTGGCCGACCGACGGCGAGGTGACCGTCTCCTGCACCGTGCGCAACACCGGCGAGCGGGCCGGCGCGGACGTCGTCCAGCTGTACCTGCACGACCCGGTGGCCTCGGTGACCCGCCCGGTGCGCCAGCTGGTCGGCTTCGCCCGGGTGGAGCTGGCGGCCGGTGCCGCCGCGCGGGTCACCTTCACCGTGCACGCCGACCGGGCGTCCTTCACCGGCCGCGACCTGCGCCGGGTCGTGGAGAGCGGGGACGTCGTCCTGCATCTGGGCGCCTCGAGCGAGGACCTGCGGCTGGCGGCCCGGCTGCAGCTCACCGGGCCCGACCGGGTCGTCGGCGCCGACCGGGTGCTGACCACCCCGGTGGAGATCACCCAGCTGTAACCGCCCGGTACGACAGCGGCCGCCGACCCGAGTGGGTCGGCGGCCGCTGTCGCCAGGTGCCCTCGCTCAGAGACCGACGAGCTCGTGCAGGGCGCCGACCTCGGTGCGGGTGAGCTTGCGGATCGTGCCGCTGCGCATCCGGGCCAGCTCGATCGGGCCGATGGCGGTGCGGGTCAGCCGGTTGACCGGCAGCCCCACCTCGTCGAGCAGCCGACGCACGACGTGCTTGCGGCCCTCGTGCAGCACGACCTCCACGACCGACTGCCCGGCGTGGGTGTCCACGACCTGGAACGAGTCGACGACGACGGGGCCGTCCTCCAGCTCCACGCCCTTGCGCAGCCGGCGGGTCACGTCCCGCGACACCGAGCCGCTGACCTGCGCGAGGTAGGTCTTCTTCACCTCGTAGGAGGGGTGCGCCAGCCGGTGGGCCAGCTCGCCGTCGGTGGTGAGCAGCAGCAGGCCCTCGGTGTCCTGGTCCAGCCGCCCGACGTGCACCAGCCCGGTGGCCAGGTCGCCCATCATGTCGCCGACGCTGGGCCGCCCGCGGTCGTCGCTCATCGAGGTGATGACGCCGAAGGGCTTGTTCATCGCGTAGGTGACCTTGTCGTTGCGGATGTCGATCCGCCGGCCGTCGACGGCGATGACGACGGTGTCCGGATCCACCCGCTTGCCCTGGACCCGGACGACCTGGCCGTCCACCGAGATCCGGCCCTGGTCGATCATGTCCTCGCACACCCGGCGGGAGCCGACCCCGGCCCGGGCGAGGACCTTCTGCAGCCGCTCGCCCTGGGCGTCGTCGTCGGGCTCCGTCGGCCCAGCTTCCCGGGGGTGCGCCGGGGCGAGCTCCATGTCCTCGGACCAGCCCTCGCCGCCGGAGGTGGTGGGCGTGTCGTCTGCAGTCGTGTCCATCCCCACCAGTCTCCCACCTGGGCAGGGCCCGCATGACCACACCGCCCGTCACCGGTCCCCGGCCGGGCGTCGGGGTGCTCAGGCGTCGGGGTGCTCGTCCACCATCGCGCCGGTGTCCGGCAGCAGCGGGGCCAGCTCGGGCAGCTCGTCCAGCCCGGTGAGCCCCAGGCGCTCGAGGAACAGCGGCGTCGTCACGTACAGGCCGCCGCCGGTGTCCGGGTCGGATCCGGCTTCCCGGATGAGCCCGCGGGAGACCAGCGTGCGGACGACGGCGTCCACCCCCACCCCGCGGATCGCCGACACCCGGGCCCGGGTCACCGGCTGCCGGTAGGCGATGACGGCGAGGGTCTCCAGCGCCGCCTGCGTGAGCCGGCTGCGCTGGCCCTCCAGCAGGTGCCGCTCCACGACCGGCGCGTGCTCGTCCCGGGTGTAGAGCCGCCAGCCCTCCCCCACCCGGCGCAGCGTGACGCCGGCCCGCCGGCCGTCGTAGTCGGCGGCGAGCGCGGTCAGCTCCGCCCGCACCCGGGCGACCGGGCAGCGCACCGCCGCGGCCAGGGACCCCTCGTCGATCGGGGAGTCGACGACGAACAGCAGCGCCTCCAGCCCGCCGCGCAGCGCAGCCGGGTCCAGCTCCCCGTCCCCCGGCGCGTCGACGGCGGGGGCCACGGCCTCCTCGACCGGGGCCTCCGGCTCGGGGACCACCTCCAGCTCGACCGGGGGCGCTGCCGGTGCCCGGCCCAACGGAACGGCCGGGTCGGGAGCCAGGTCGGGAGCGAGGTCGGGAGCGAGGTCGGGATCGGGGACGTCGACGGGCGGCGCGCCGGCGGGGGTGCCGAGGTCGGCGGCCAGCTGGGCGGCCACCTGCCCCCAGCCGGCGGCGAGGGCCTCCTCGTCGTGCTCCTCGAGGGTCGCGGCGAGCTCGGCGGCGACGGCGTCCCAGGAGAACGGCGCCGGCGACGCCTGCTCCGTGGCCGCTGCCTCATCCGGCTGGACCTCATCCGGCTGGACCGTCTCCGGCTGGACCTGCTCCGGCTGGTCGCTCATCCGTACTCCTCCAGGTGCTCGGCGGTGTCCGCGTCGATCTCGTCCGGCAGCCGGCCGCCCACCAGCTCCGGCCCGGTCCAGCGCACGTGCAGCTCCCCCAGCGGCGCGACCTGGTCGAAGGTCACCAGCTGCTGGCGGTACAGCTCCAGCAGCGCCAGGAACCGGGCGACGACCTCCAGGGTGTGCGCGCAGTCGCTGCTCAGCGTCCGGAACGTCGCCGTCCTCGCGGTGGCGATCCGGCTGCGGACCAGCAGCAGCTGCTCGGTGACGCTGACCGCGGGGGCGTGCAGGTGGGAGACGCTCACGGTCGGGGGCGGCTTGGGCACCAGCGCGTGGTGCGCGATGGCGGCGAACTGCTCGGGCGTCACCCCCAGCAGCACCTCGGGCAGCAGGTCGGCGAAGCGCTGCTCCAGGTCGGCGTTGCGGGGGAAGCGGCGGGCCGCCTCGGCCTCCCGGCCGCGGAGGAACTCCGCCGCCCGCTTGTAGGCCCGGTACTGCAGCAGCCGGGCGAACAACAGGTCCCGGGCCTCCAGGACGGCGAGGTCGTCCTCGTCCTCCACGTCGGCGGCCGGCAGCAGCCGGGCGGCCTTGAGGTCCAGCAGGGTGGCGGCGACGACCAGGAACTCACTGGCCTGGTCCAGGTCGAGTTCGTCGCCGAGGGCCCGCAGGTGGGCGATGAACTCGTCGCTGACGGTGGACAGCGCGATCTCGGTGACGTCGAGCTTGTGCTTGCCGATCAGCTGCAGCAGCAGGTCGAACGGGCCCTCGAAGTTGGTCAGCCGGACGGTGAACCGCCCGTCGCCGACCTCCCCCGTCGTCACCCGACCAGCCTACGGCCGCGTCCGGGCGTTGATCATCGGCGATCGGCTGCCCGACACGCCGGGCGGGGCAGCCACTCGCCGATGATCAACGGCGCCGTCCCTCAGTGCTTGCGGAGGCGGCGGACGAGGACGGAGTTCTCGCCGTGCACCTCGAGGTCGTCCAGCAGGACGGCGATCGCCTCCCGGACGATGCGGCCACGGTCGGTGGCCACGCCGTGCTGGCCGCGCAGGGTCAGCCGGGCGGTCTCCAGCGCGAGCAGCTCGTCGGCCGAGCAGTAGACGGTGATCTTCTCCTCGTGCCGGGTGCGGCCCTTCTCGACGCGCGCCCGGGTCTGCTGCGGCCGGAGCGGCGCGGCCGCCGGCATGGTGGCGCGGTGCGAGGCCAGCTCGTCGACCACGATGCGGGGCGCACCGCCGGCCACGTCGGGCACCAGCGCCAACGGGGCGGGCTCGGGGTGTCCGTCGTCGGCCCGCGAGCCGTTGGAGCGCAGTGCGGGCGAGGACTGCGTGGCGGCGAGGGTCGTCAGCTCGGTGACCGGCGCCGGCTGCGCCGCCGCCGACGTGTCGGTCATCCGGAACAGCTCGGAGGCACCGGGGAGCACAGGCCTGCGCGTCACAGGGCCAGCACCTCCTTGGCGAGGTCGCGGTACGCCGCAGCGCCGGAGGACGTGGGGGCCCACTGGGTGATCGGCTGCCCGGCGACGGTGGTCTCCGGGAAGCGGACCGTGCGGGAGATGACGGTCTGGAAGACGGTGTCGCCGAAGGCCTCGACCACCCGGCTGAAGACCTCCCGGCAGTGCACGGTCCGGGTGTCGTACATCGTGGCGAGGATCCCGGAGATCTCCAGGGACGGGTTGAGCCGCTCCTTCACCTTGTCGATCGTGTCGACGAGCAGGGCCACACCGCGGAGGGAGAAGAACTCGCACTCCAGCGGGATGATCACGCCCTGCGCGGCGGTGAGCGCGTTGACCGTCAGCAGCCCGAGGGAGGGCTGGCAGTCGATGAGCACGTAGTCGTAGTCCTGGCGCACCCCGGCGAGCACCCGCATCAGGGTCTGCTCGCGGGCGACCTCGCTGACCAGCTGCACCTCGGCGGCGGACAGGTCGATGTTGCTGGGCACCAGGTCCAGCCCGGGGATGCCGGTGGCGACGCGGACGTCCGCGAGCGTGGTCGCCGGCTCCATCAGCGCGTTGTAGATGGTGCGGTCCAGCCCCTGGGCCGGGACGCCGAGCCCCACGGACAGGGCGCCCTGGGGGTCCAGGTCGACCAGCAGCACCCGCCGGCCCTGCTCGACGAGGGCGGCACCGAGGTTGATGGTCGACGTCGTCTTGCCGACGCCGCCCTTCTGGTTGCACATGGCGATGATCTGCGCCGGCCCGTGCGAGGTGATCGGCTTGGGGTCGGGCAGCTTCCGCTGCCGAGCCCTGGCGGGGTCGACGCGGCTCGTCGGGATGCCCATCTCGGCGTCTCCCGCCGGGGCCCCTCCGCGCGGGAGCGCGACGGCGGAGGCCGCCGCCTCGGCTCGTCTCGACGACATCGCTTCTGCCTCTTCCCTGGACTGTGCGGACCACGGCTCCCGGTCGGGGCTGCGGCGGGGGACGTGCGTTGCCGGCAGGGGGAAGCCGCCGGCCCGTTCTCCCGGCTCTGTTCTCGGCAGGCCCGTCGCCGACCGTGACCACCCGGGGCAACTTGTCGACAAGTGGTCGCCGAGCCCTCCCCACCGGGCCGCGGCCTGCTGGCGAGATCGGGCTGCGGGCTGCCTCCGGGGTGCCGAGGCAGCCCTCAGCCCGATCTCGAGACCACCCCGCGGGTGGGTCAGCGCAGCGCGCGGGGGTGGCTGGTGGCGTAGACCTCGCGCAGCCGCTCGACGGTGACCAGCGTGTAGACCTGCGTCGTCGTCACCGAGGCGTGCCCGAGCAGCTCCTGCACGACCCGGACGTCGGCGCCGCCGTCGAGCAGGTGGGTGGCGAAGGAGTGCCGCAGCGTGTGCGGGGAGAGCTCGGCGGAGATCCCGGCGCGCTCGGCGGCGTCCCGCAGGATCGACCAGGCGCTCTGCCGGGACAGCGGCCCGCCGCGGGCGTTGAGGAACAGCGCTCCCCCGCGGACGCCGGACCGGCCCTTCTCCGCCAGCGCCGGGCGCGCCCGCACCAGGTAGTCCTGCACCGCCGTGACCGCGTAGCTGCCGACCGGGACGACGCGCTCCTTGCCGCCCTTGCCGGCCAGCCGCACCGCCGCGGACGACAGGTCGAGGTCGTCGACGGCCAGCCCGACCGCTTCGGAGATCCGGGCGCCGGTGCCGTAGAGCAGCTCCAGCAGCGCCCGGTCGCGCAACCCCCGCGGCCCCTCGACCGACGCCGCGGCGCTCAGCAGCGCCTCGACGTCCTGCACCGGGATCGCCTTGGGCAGCCGCCGGGCCGGGGCGGGTGGGCGCACCTCCGCGGCGACGTCGTCGCTGACCAGCCCGTCGAGCAGGGCGAACCGGTGCAGCCCGCGGACGGCGACCACCGCGCGGGCCGCCGAGGTCGCCGACAGCGGCGGGTGGTCGTCGTCGCCGGTGCGGAGGGCGACCAGGAACGCCGTGACGTCGGACTCCCCCACCTCGCCCAGCCCGCGCACCCCGCCGGCAGCGAGGAACTCCGCGTACCGGCGCAGGTCGCGCCGGTAGGAGGCGATGGTGTTGGGGGCCAGCCCACGCTCGACGGTCAGGTGGTCGAGGTAGCCGGTGACCGTGCGCTCGACGGCGGGGCCCGCACTCGTGGCGACCGTCAGGACAGCACCTCCTGCCACGGGACGCTGGGCAGGCCGTGCGCCTCGGCCACCCCAACGTGCACCAGCTGCCCGCCGGCGACGTTCGCCCCGCCGGCCAGCGCCGGGTCGGCGGCCAGCGCGGCCGCCGTCCCGGAGTTCGCCAGCGCCAGCACGTACGGCAGCGTGACGTTGGTCAGCGCGTAGGTGGAGGTGTTCGGCACCGCGCCGGGCATGTTGGCCACGCAGTAGAAGACCGAGTCGTGAACGGCGAAGGTCGGGTCGTCGTGCGTGGTCGGCCGGGAGTCGGCGAAGCAGCCGCCCTGGTCGACGGCGATGTCGACCAGCACCGAGCCGGGCTTCATCCGGGAGACCAGCTCGTTGCTGACCAGGGTGGGCGCCTTGGCGCCGGGCACCAGGACGGCGCCGATCACCAGGTCTGCCTCCAGCACCGCCCGCTCGACCTCCAGGGCGTTGGAGGCGACGGTCTGCAGGTGCCCGCGGTACAGCCGGTCGGCGGCACGCAGCTTCTCCAGGTCCCGGTCGAGGACGGTGACCTGGGCCTGCATGCCGAGGGCGATCGTGGCCGCGTTCATCCCGGACACCCCGGCGCCGAGGACGACGACCTTCGCCGCGTGCACGCCGGAGACGCCGCCGAGCAGTACGCCGCGGCCACCGGAGGCCCGCTCCAGCGTGTGCGCGCCCACCTGCGGGGCCATCCGGCCGGCGACCTCGGACATCGGGGCCAGCAGCGGCAGCGCACCGCCCTCGGTCTGCACCGTCTCGTAGGCGATCGCCGTGGTGCCCGCGGCCAGCAGCGCGTCGGTGCACTCCCGGGAGGCGGCCAGGTGGAGGTAGGTGAAGAGGGTCTGGTCGGCGCGCATCCGGCCGAACTCCTCGGCGATCGGCTCCTTGACCTTCAGCAGCAGGTCGGCTGCGGCCCAGACGTCGTCGGCGGTGGACAGCATCTTCGCGCCGGCGGCGGTGAAGTCGGCGTCGGGGATGGAGGAGCCGACCCCGGCGTCGGCCTCGACGAGCACCTCGTGCCCGGCGGCGACCAGCTCGGTCACCCCGGACGGGGTGAGCGCGACCCGGTACTCGTGGTTCTTGACCTCTCGGACGACTCCGACCCGCATCTGCACTGACTCCCGGTCTCGGTAGCCGGCCACCGGGGTGTCGGTGGTGCCACCGCGTCTGGGCGGCCCGGTCGGGGCCCACCTCGGGCGGAGTGTAGGCACGGACGGCGCCCGAGGTGTGTCAGCGGCCACGTCCGGCCGGTCGCCGGGTCACCCGACCCGGTCGTCGTACGCAGCGCGCTGGGCGAGCACCTCGTCCATGTGCAGCTGGGCCCACACCTTGAGCCCGCGGATCGTCTCGTACAGCGAGAGCCCCAGATCGGTCAGCTCGTAGGAGACGGTGACCGGCACGGTCGGCGTCACGGTGCGGGTGAGCAGGCCGTCCCGCTCCAGGGAGCGGAGCGTCTGGGTGAGCATCTTCTGGCTGACGCCGGCCAGCTGGCGGGAGAGCTCGGAGTACCGCACCCGACAGAGAGCGCGAGGGCCAGCCTGCTCGGTGGAGCCGTCCGGCACCACCCCCCTCACCCGAGAAGGCAGGACATGAGCACGCTCTCCACCACGCTCCCCGGCGGCAGCTGGGCCCTGGGCGACCTGACCGTCACCCGGTTCGGCTACGGCGCCATGCAGCTCGCCGGCCCCGGGGTCATGGGCCCGCCCGCCGACCACGACGGCGCCCTCGCCGTCCTCCGCGAGGCGGTCGACCTCGGCATCACCCACATCGACACCAGTGGCGCCTACGGGCCGCAGGTCACCAACCAGCTGATCCGCGAGGCCCTGCACCCCTACCCCGAGCAGCTGCACGTCGCGACCAAGGTCGGCGCGACCCGCGACGCCCAGGGCGGCTGGCCGACGGCCCGGGAGCCCGCGGACGTCCGCCGCCAGGTGCACGGGGACCTGGAGACCCTCGGGCTGGAGGTGCTCGACCTGGTGGACCTGCGGCTCGGCGACGCCGCGGGCACCCGGCCCGGCTCGCTCGCGGCGGCGTTCGAGACGCTCGTCGAGTTGCAGCAACAGGGGCTGATCCGGCACCTGGGCGTGAGCAACGCGACGGCGGAGCAGGTGGCCGAGGCCCGGTCGATCGCGCCCATCGTGTGCGTGCAGAACATGTACAACCTCGCCGCCCGCACCGACGACGAGCTGATCGACGCCCTGGCCACCGACGGCATCGCCTACGTGCCGTTCTTCCCGCTGGGCGGCTTCACCCCGCTCCAGTCCTCGGCGCTCTCGGCCGTCGCCACCCGGCTGGACGCGACGCCGATGTCGGTGGCGCTCGCCTGGCTGCTGCAGCGGTCGCCGAACGTCCTGCTGATCCCCGGCACCTCGTCGACGGCGCACCTGCGGGAGAACGTCGCCGGCGCGGGGCTCCAGCTCTCCGCCGAGGACCTGGCCGAGCTGGACGCGATCGGCCGCTGACCGGAGGAGCCGGTCAGCCGCCGGCCGGACTCCGCCGCACCCCGTACCGGACGCAGACGAACTCGCCGTTGCGGGCGCACTCCCGCACCTCCAGCTCGACCCGCCGCGGCAGCAACGGCGCGCCGCCGCCCAGGGTCACCGGGGCGATGGCGACCACCACCTCGTCCAGCAGGCCACGGTCGGCGAACTGGCCGGCCAGGTCCCCACCGCCGACGACCCAGACGTCCCTGCCGCCCGCGGCCTCGGCCATCGCCGCGTGCACCCGGGCCGGGTCGTCGGCGGTGAACCGGAGGTCGGCTCCGGGCGGTGGGGTGAGCTCGCGGTGGGTGAAGACCCAGGTGGGCTGCTCCGGCAGCCAGTCGGGGTCGTGCTCCCGGACCCAGAGGTAGGTGGTCGCCCCCATGGCCACGGCGCCGATCCCGGTGATGAAGCCGTCGTACCCCATCGGCCCGTCGACGTCGTTCTCCCGGCTGAGCAACCAGTCCAGCGAGTGGTCGACGGTGGCGATGAACCCGTCGAGGGAGGTGGCGGTGTAGTAGACGGTGCGGGTCATGCGTTCCTCCTGCTCAGCCAGTCGATCGGGTCGCCGGCGTCCACCTCGACGCCGGCCGCGCGGAACCAGTGCCGGGCCAGCTGCCGGCGGTGCGCGCCGAAGGTGAGCACGTGGGCGACCACGCTGCCCACCACGAAGGTCTCCGGCGGCTCGCAGAGCGCGTCGACCAGCCGGTCGCCCCAGGCACCACGCCGGGACACCTCCCGCACGAACGCCAGCCACCGGGGAGCGGCGCGGTCGTGCCGGGCCAGCAGCGTCGCAGGGTCGTCGGCTCCGCGCACCGGGGAGTCGGCGCCCTCGACCGCGGCGAGCCACACCTCCGTGGCCCAGACCAGGTGGTCCAGCACGGCGGCCAGCGACTCCTCCGGACCGTCCCAGCGCAGCACCTCGAGCCCGGGCGCGCGGGACCGCCGGTACTCGTCCTCCGGCACGCCCTTCGCGAGGCCGAGCAGCGCGCGGGTGTCCTCCAGGGCGTGGTGCACCAGCAGCGCGGTGACCTCGTCGCCGCCGCGGGGCCCCTGCTCGCCGGTCACCCACAGCGAGGTGGGCGGGTGGAAGTGGACGCCGTTGGGCGCCGGGAGCCAGTGACCATCACGGGCGCGCGTGGTGCCCGACTGTCCCGGGGAACGGCCGTAGGCCCGGCGGAACGCCCGGCTGAACCCCTCCCCGGACTCGTACCCGGCCGCGAACGCCACCTCCGTCACGCTCGCCCCGCCGGCCAGCTGCCAGGCCGCGCGCTCCAGCTCCACCCGTCGGCGCAGCGCGACCGGCGACTCCCCCGCTCCCCGGGCCACCTGCCGGCTGAAGTGCCAGGGCGAGGCGAACGCGTCCCCGGCCATCTCGGTGAGCGTGCGGTTGTCCTCGTCCAGCACGGCGTCCAGCAGCTCGCGGAGCCGGTCGCGCCCGGTGGGCACCTGGTCCGACGTCATGGGAGGAGTCTGTCCGCCGTCGCGGCGATCGCGCCCGACCGTTCTTGCTCGGATCGCCGTCCCGGCCGCGGTGACGCACCATCCCGGGGACCCACCGCGCCGCGAACACCCCGGAGCTGCCCGATGCGCCTGTACGCCGACCGTCCTGATCACCGCACCCGGCAGCTGGCCGCCGACCTGGGGCTGGTGGCCTGGGCGGTGCTGTGGGTGCTGGTCGCCCGGGCGGTGCACGGTGCGGTGCTGGTGCTGGCCGAGCCCGGCCTGGCGGTGGCAGACCTCGGCCGGTCGATCTCGGACTCGATGGGGACGGCGGCCGGCGTCACCGACGGGATGCCCCTGGTCGGCGACGAGCTCGCGGCCCCCTTCGGCGCGCTCAGCGAGGCCGGGGGCTCGGTGACCGGCGCCGGGCAGGACGCCTCGGACGCCGTGCACACCCTGGCCACCGTGCTCGCCGTCGTGCTGGTGCTGCTGCCGGTGGGCTGGCTGCTGCTGCGCTGGCTGCCCTGGCGGCTGGGCTGGCTGCGCGAGGCCCGGGCGACCGACCGGCTGCTGGGCGGGGTCCCGGACCTCGAGCTGCTGGCCGCCCGGGCGATGGCCACCGCCCCGCTCTCCCGGCTGGCCCGCCTGCCGGCCGGCACCGGGGCCGGCTGGCGGGGGGGGGGGCCCG
>NZ_JPMX01000078.1 GCF_000761485.1 Modestobacter caceresii | reverse complement strand
AGTTATGTCCGGCGGCGTCCTACTCTCCCACCCGGTCCCCCGGGCAGTACCATCGGCGCTGAAAGGCTTAGCTTCCGGGTTCGGAATGAGACCGGGCGTTTCCCTTTCGCCATGACCGCCGTAACACTGTGAAGATGTACCCAGTGACCTGACCCCAGCACAGCTGGGGATCAGCCTCGGGCGGAACCAGAATGGTTCCGTACCTTCAGAGCTGCACAGTGGACGCGACATCGTCTTGCAAAAATGGGCTGGATGAGTATGTGGTCAAGCCCTCGGCCTATTAGTACCGGTCAGCTCCACGACTTGCGCCGCTTCCACTTCCGGCCTATCAACCCGCTGGTCTGGGCGGGGGCCTTACCCGGTTGACCCGGTGAGAGACCTCATCTCGAAGCGAGCTTCCCGCTTAGATGCTTTCAGCGGTTATCCCTGCCGAACGTAGCCAACCAGCAGTGCTCCTGGCGGAACAACTGGCACACCAGAGGTTCGTCCGTCCCGGTCCTCTCGTACTAGGGACAGCTCTTCTCAAGTCTCTTACGCGCGCGGCGGATAGGGACCGAACTGTCTCACGACGTTCTAAACCCAGCTCGCGTGCCGCTTTAATGGGCGAACAGCCCAACCCTTGGGACCTACTCCAGCCCCAGGATGCGACGAGCCGACATCGAGGTGCCAAACCATCCCGTCGATATGGACTCTTGGGGAAGATCAGCCTGTTATCCCCGGGGTACCTTTTATCCGTTGAGCGACACCGCTTCCACATGCCGGTGCCGGGTCACTAGTCCCAGCTTTCGCTCCTGCTCGACCCGTCGGTCTCGCAGTCAAGCTCCCTTGTGCACTTGCACTCGACACCTGATTGCCAACCAGGCTGAGGGAACCTTTGGGCGCCTCCGTTACATTTTGGGAGGCAACCGCCCCAGTTAAACTACCCACCTGACACTGTCCCTGATCCGGATCACGGACCGAGGTTAGACATCCAATTCGACCAGAGTGGTATTTCAACGATGACTCCACGAACACTGGCGTGCCCGCTTCACAGTCTCCCACCTATCCTACACAAGCCGAACCGAACACCAATATCAAGCTATAGTGAAGGTCCCGGGGTCTTTCCGTCCTGCCGCGCGTAACGAGCATCTTTACTCGTAGTGCAATTTCGCCGAGCCTGTGGTTGAGACAGCTGAGAAGTCGTTACGCCATTCGTGCAGGTCGGAACTTACCCGACAAGGAATTTCGCTACCTTAGGATGGTTATAGTTACCACCGCCGTTTACTGGCGCTTGAGTTCTGAGCTTCGCCCCGAAGGACTAACCCGTCCCCTTAACGTTCCAGCACCGGGCAGGCGTCAGTCCGTATACATCGTCTTTCGACTTCGCACGGACCTGTGTTTTTAGTAAACAGTCGCTTCTCACTGGTCTCTGCGGCCACCCACCGCTGCCCCGCGCAAGGCGGTTCACAGCAGATGGCCCCCCTTCTCCCGAAGTTACGGGGGCATTTTGCCGAGTTCCTTAACCACAGTTCGCTCGATCGCCTTGGTATTCTCTACCTGACCACCTGAGTTGGTTTGGGGTACGGGCCGCTAAGAACTCGCTAGAGGCTTTTCTCGGCAGCATAGGATCATCCAATTCGCCTCATTCGGCTATGCGTCGGGCCTCACCCTGTGTGCGATGCGGATTTACCTACATCGCGGGCCACACCCTTGCACCGGTACTACCACTCACCGGTAGGACTACCTTCCTGCGTCACCCCATCGCTTGCCTACTACCAGTCCGGGTCCCACGCTCCACTCGATCAGCCCCGAAGGGCAGTCACGAGCTTCGGATGGTTAGCATCGCTGGCTTCAGCATGGGCGTTCTTTCGCGGGTACGGGAATATCAACCCGTTGTCCATCGACTACGCCTGTCGGCCTCGCCTTAGGTCCCGACTCACCCTGGGCGGATTAGCCTGGCCCAGGAACCCTTGGTCATCCGGCGGGGGAGTTTCTCACTCCCCTTTCGCTACTCATGCCTGCATTCTCACTCGTGTGGCGTCCACGGCTGGATCACTCCGCCGCTTCAATCGCCACACGACGCTCCCCTACCCATCCACACACCTGGCCACCACCCCGAAAGATGATGACGGGTTCATGTGAATGCCACAGCTTCGGCGGTGTGCTTGAGCCCCGCTACATTGTCGGCGCGGAATCACTTGACCAGTGAGCTATTACGCACTCTTTCAAGGGTGGCTGCTTCTAAGCCAACCTCCTGGTTGTCACTGCGACTCCACATCCTTTTCCACTTAGCACACGCTTAGGGGCCTTAGCTGATGATCTGGGCTGTTTCCCTCTCGACTACGAACCTTATCGCCCGCAGTCTCACTGCCACGCTCTCACTTACCGGCATTCGGAGTTTGGTTGATTTCAGTAACCTTGTGGGGCCCCTAGACCATCCAGTGCTCTACCTCCGGCAAGAAACACGTGACGCTGCACCTAAATGCATTTCGGGGAGAACCAGCTATCACCGAGTTTGATTGGCCTTTCACCCCTACCCACAGCTCATCCCCTCAGTTTTCAACCTAAGTGGGTTCGGTCCTCCACGCGGTCTTACCCGCGCTTCAACCTGGCCATGGGTAGATCACTCGGCTTCGGGTCTAGAGCACGCGACTCAAACGCCCTGTTCGGACTCGCTTTCGCTACGGCTACCCCACACGGGTTAACCTCGCCACGTACCGCTAACTCGCAGGCTCATTCTTCAAAAGGCACGCAATCACCCCCACGCGTAAACGCGCATAAGGCTCTCACGGCTTGTAGGCACACGGTTTCAGGTACTATTTCACTCCCCTCCCGGGGTACTTTTCACCTTTCCCTCACGGTACTTGTCCGCTATCGGTCACCAGGGAGTATTTAGGCTTAGCGGGTGGTCCCGCCAGATTCACACCGAATTTCACGGGCTCGGTGCTACTTGGGATACGACTCGGGAGGCCATGAGTTTTCGTGTACGGGGCTCTCACCCTCTACGGCGACCCCTTCCAGAGGCCTTCCACTAACACATGGCTTTCTGACTCCCTGACAGTTCGGCAGAACCGCCTGAATCGTCCCACGACCCCGACCACACAACACCTGCCGGCTTGGCATGCGATCGGTTTAGCCTCATCCGCTTTCGCTCGCCACTACTCACGGAATCACGGTTGTTTTCTCTTCCTGTGGGTACTGAGATGTTTCACTTCCCCACGTTCCCTCCACGCGCCCTATGTGTTCAGGCGCGGGTCACACCACATGACTGGTGCGGGGTTCCCCCATTCGGAAATCCTCGGATCAACGCTCGGTTGACAGCTCCCCGAGGCTTATCGCAGCCTCCAACGTCCTTCATCGGCTCCTGGTGCCCAGGCATCCACCGTGTGCCCTTAACAACTTGACCACACACAACACCCACGCCCGCCCACCACAACACCCCCACACCCCGGGCGTGAACCCAAGATCGGTGAGCGATGTACGCGGACCAGCGCGGATATCCAGAACAATACTTACAAGATGCTCGCGTCCACTGTGCAGTTCTCAAAGTACGGAAGATGACCCACCATCCATCACCGCCAGCCCCGGTCAACCCGGGCGGTACGACGACAAGCAGGCCTCCCACAGAGCAAGCAACCCGACCCCCACAGGGGCCGGCCCACTCCCTCAGGACCCAACAGCGTGCCTACGACCAGACCCACTCCACCACCCCGCTCCACACCCTCACCCAGCTTCCGAAGAAGCAGGGGTCAACAGGCCGTACTAGGGGCAGCATCAGCTACCTGGCCGAACTGGTCAGCGTTCCACCCTCGAGCTCCGTCACGAACACCCGAGCACCCCCGAGAATGAGGGCACTTCACGGTCCGCGCACGGCTCTGGACCACCACACGAGTGTGGCGGCCAGTGCTCCTTAGAAAGGAGGTGATCCAGCCGCACCTTCCGGTACGGCTACCTTGTTACGACTTCGTCCCAATCGCCGATCCCGCCTTCGACGGCTCCCTCCCACAAGGGGTTGGGCCACCGGCTTCGGGCGTTACCGACTTTCGTGACGTGACGGGCGGTGTGTACAAGGCCCGGGAACGTATTCACCGCAGCGTTGCTGATCTGCGATTACTAGCGACTCCAACTTCATGGGGTCGAGTTGCAGACCCCAATCCGAACTGAGACCGGCTTTTTGGGATTCGCTCCACCTCGCGGTATCGCAGCCCTTTGTACCGGCCATTGTAGCATGTTTGCAGCCCTAGACATAAGGGGCATGATGATTTGACGTCATCCCCACCTTCCTCCGAGTTGACCCCGGCAGTCTCCTATGAGTCCCCACCATCACGTGCTGGCAACATAGAACGAGGGTTGCGCTCGTTGCGGGACTTAACCCAACATCTCACGACACGAGCTGACGACAACCATGCACCACCTGTGCACGACGCCAAAGGCACCCCGTATCTCTACGAGATTTCCGTGCATGTCAAGCCTAGGTAAGGTTCTTCGCGTTGCATCGAATTAAGCAACATGCTCCGCCGCTTGTGCGGGCCCCCGTCAATTCCTTTGAGTTTTAGCCTTGCGGCCGTACTCCCCAGGCGGGGCGCTTAATGCGTTAGCTGCGGCACGGAGACCGTGGAATGGCCCCCACACCTAGCGCCCAACGTTTACGGCGTGGACTACCAGGGTATCTAATCCTGTTCGCTCCCCACGCTTTCGCTCCTCAGCGTCAGTTACTGCCCAGAGACCCGCCTTCGCCACCGGTGTTCCTCCTGATATCTGCGCATTTCACCGCTACACCAGGAATTCCAGTCTCCCCTGCAGTACTCTAGTTTGCCCGTATCGACTGCAGGCCCGAGGTTGAGCCTCGGGTTTTCACAGCCGACGCGACAGACCGCCTACGAGCTCTTTACGCCCAATAATTCCGGACAACGCTTGCACCCTACGTATTACCGCGGCTGCTGGCACGTAGTTGGCCGGTGCTTCTTCTGTAGGTACCGTCACTTTCGCTTCGTCCCTACTGAAAGAGGTTTACAACCCGAAGGCCGTCATCCCTCACGCGGCGTCGCTGCGTCAGGCTTTCGCCCATTGCGCAATATTCCCCACTGCTGCCTCCCGTAGGAGTCTGGGCCGTGTCTCAGTCCCAGTGTGGCCGGTCACCCTCTCAGGCCGGCTACCCGTCGTCGCCTTGGTGGGCCATTACCCCACCAACAAGCTGATAGGCCGCGGGCCCATCCTCAGCCGATGAATCTTTCCACCACCAGACCATGCGGTCAGCGGTCACATCCGGTATTAGCACCAATTTCTTGGAGTTATCCCAGAGCTGAGGGCAGGTTGCCCACGTGTTACTCACCCGTTCGCCGCTAGGGCACCACCCCGAAGGATGGGCCTCGCTCGACTTGCATGTGTTAAGCACGCCGCCAGCGTTCGTCCTGAGCCAGGATCAAACTCTCCGTAGATGATTTGATCGCAGCTGAGACCAAGAGTTGGCACTCTCGTTCAATCAACCAAAGGAATCCCAACGACACCCCGAAGGACGCCGAATGGGGGTATTGATACTTGGCACTGACTTTCGGCACGCTGTTGAGTTCTCAAGGAGCGGACGCGC
>NZ_JPMX01000077.1:116115-183565 GCF_000761485.1 Modestobacter caceresii | reverse complement strand
GACACGCTGCCAGCCTGCCGCCCCCAACCGCCAGCGGTTAGGAGACACGCCCTAGCCCTGCGCTGCCGTCTCCTGCTGCCGGCGCCACCGGATCCCGGCCTCGATGAAGGCGTCGATCTCCCCGTCGAGCACGTTGCTCGGGTTGCCGGTCTCGACCTCGGTCCGCAGGTCCTTGACCATCTGGTACGGGTGCAGGACGTAGGAGCGCATCTGGTTGCCCCAGCTGCTGCCCTCGCCCTTGAGCGCGTCCATCTGGGCCCGCTCCTCCTGCTTGCGGACCACCAGCAGCCGGGCCTGCAGCACCCGCAGGGCAGCGGCCCGGTTCTGGATCTGGGACTTCTCGTTCTGGCAGGAGACGACGATGCCGGTCGGGATGTGGGTCATCCGGACGGCGGAGTCGGTGGTGTTCACGCTCTGCCCACCCGGGCCGGAGGAGCGGAAGACGTCGACCCGGATCTCGCTCTCCGGGATGTCGACGTGGTCGGTCTGCTCGACGACCGGCAGCACCTCGACGCCGGCGAAGGAGGTCTGCCGGCGGCCCTGGTTGTCGAACGGCGAGATCCGCACCAGCCGGTGGGTGCCCTGCTCGACGGAGAGGGTGCCGTAGGCGTAGGGCTGCTTGACGGCGAAGGTGGCCGACTTGATCCCGGCCTCCTCCGCGTAGGAGACGTCGTAGACCTCGGTGGGGTACCTGTGCCGCTCGGCCCAGCGCAGGTACATCCGCATCAGCATCTCGGCGAAGTCGGCGGCGTCCACTCCCCCGGCCTCCGAGCGGATGGTGACCAGCGCCTCGCGCTCGTCGTACTCCCCGGAGAGCAGCGTGCGCACCTCGAGCTCGTCGAGCACGGTGCGGATGCTCGCCAGCTCCCGCTCGGTCTCGGCGGTGGTGGCCTCGTCGCCCTCCTCGGCCGCCATCTCGTGCAGCAGCCCGACGTCGTCGAGCCGGCTGCGCAGCTCCTCCACCCGGCGCAGGTCGCCCTGCAGGTAGGACAGTCGCGAGGTCACCGCCTGGGCGGCCTCGACGTCGTTCCAGAGGTCGGGTGCGGAGGCCTTCTGTTCGAGCTCGGCCACCTCCCGACGCAGGTCATCGACCCGCATCACGGCCTCGATGGACTTCAAGGTCGTGTCGAGTTCGTCCAGGACGACGGAGAAGTCAGCGGCCACGTCGATCCAGGGTAGTGCGCCGCGCCACCGGGTACCTCCGGCGGCATGAGCACGTCACCGCCGGACGACCGGCGCACCCCCGACGACCTCACCGAGTACGAACGCGACCAGTTCCCGCACGGGATCCCCGAGTCACAACCCAGGTACCCGGAAGGCGGCGCCGACACAGCCCGCAGTGCGCTGACCCTGCGGCTGGTGCTGGCGACCTTCGGCCTGGTGATCTGCGCGGTGTTCGCGGTGCTGACGTTCCTCGCCGAGGTCCCGCTGGTCTTCCCGATCGCGCTGGCCGTGCTGGCGGTCATCGCGCTGGTCGACCTGATGGTCGTGGCCCGCCGCAAACTCCGCGGCGAACCGGGCTGAGCCCGGTCGCCCGCACCGGCCGCCGGGCGGGTCAGGCGGTCTGCAGGCGCGTCCGCCGGGCGCGCCGGGCAGCGCGTCGGATGGCCAGCCAGTCGGCCACCTCGGCGGCCGGCATGGGCCGGGCGATGTGGAAGCCCTGCGCGTGGGTACAGCCCAGCTCGGTGACGAGCTCCAGCTGACCGGCGGTCTCCACCCCCTCGGCGAGGCTGCGCATGCCGCAGGCGGCGGCCAGCCCGACCACGGCGGCGATCGCCGCCGCGGACTCGCTGCGCCGCACCTCGATGCCGGCGATCAGGCTGCGGTCCAGCTTGAGGACGCCGGCCGGGATGGACACCAGCTGGCTCAGCGAGGAGAAGCCGCTGCCGAAGTCGTCGATGGACACCTCGACCCCGGTGACGCGGAGCTGGGCGAACTGGGCCGCGGCCCGGAGCGGGTCCTCCGCGACGCTGGTCTCGGTGAGCTCCAGCACCAGGCGCTCGGGGGCGAGCCCGGCGGCCTCCAGCGCGTCGTGGACGTCGGCGACGAGGGTGCCGGTGGCGAAGTGCGCGGCGCTGATGTTGACCCCGGTGACCAGCGAGAGGCCGGCCCGCTCCCACGCCGCGGCCTGCCGGGTCGCCTCGCCGAGCACCCACCGGGTGAGCTGGACGACGACCCCGGTCTGCTCGGCCAGCGGGATGAAGTCACACGGCATCAGCAGGCCCCGCTCGGGGTGCTGCCAGCGGACCAGCGCCTCCACCCCGGACACCTCGCCGCTGGGCAGGTGCAGCACCGGCTGGTAGTGCAGCACCAGCTGGCCGGCCTCGATCGCCTCCCGCAGCTCGGCGGCGACGAGCACCTTCCGCTCGACGGCACTGCGCAGGTCGGGGCTGAACACCCGCACCCGGTTGCGGCCGGCCGCCTTCGCCGCGTACATCGCCAGGTCGGCGTCCCGGACCAGGTCGGTGGAGCGCAGGTCCGGGTCGTCGCCGGGCGCGGTGGCCACGCCGATGCTCACGGTCAGCCGGGTGACCCGCTCGCCGAGGTCGAAGGGCTCGTCGAAGGTGCTCTGGAACCGCTCGGCCAGCGCGAGGGCGCCGTCGACGTCGCAGTCGCGGCACAGCACGACGAACTCGTCGCCGCCGAGGCGGCCGACGGTGTCCTGCGTCCGGGTGCGACTGGTCAGCCGGGTGGCCAGCTCACGCAGCAGGTGGTCGCCGATCTCGTGACCGAGCGTGTCGTTGACGTCCTTGAAGCCGTCGACGTCCAGGAACAGCACGGTGACCGGGCCACGGTCGACGCGGCGCAGCTCGGCGGAGATCAGGTCGTGCAGGTGCGCCCGGTTGGGCAGGTCGGTGAGGTGGTCGTGCCGGGCCTGCCAGGACGAGGCCCGCTCCGCCTCCACCCGCGAGGTCACGTCGGTGTGGGTGACCACCACCCGCCCGGAACGGTCGGCGCGGGAGGCCTGCAGGTGGTACCAGCGCACCCCGGTCACCGTGGCCAGCGCGTAGTCGGCCGACACCGCGGTCCGGCGCCCCGCCGACAGCTCGCGCAGCTGGTCGATGCGCGCCCGGTTCGTCGCGTCGTCGGACAGGCTCAGCATCACCGCGAAGTAGTTGCCCCCCACGCCGACCCGAAGCCGGTCGTCGTCGAGCAGGTCGCCGGCGGCCTGCCACGCGGAGTTGACCAGCAGCATCGTGCCGTCGGCGTCGATCAGCACCGTCGGCGACGGCAGCGCGTCCAGCACGCCGGCCACCAGCCCGGCGTGTGCCTGCTCGCCGCCGTCCCGGTGACGGACGTCCATCGGCAGCTGCGCTCCGCTCCTCGCTCGCGGCACGTCCACCTCCTCCTCCGGTCCGTCCCAGGGCCCGTCCGGGCATCTCCCGGGCCTCCCCTGTCTCCCTGAGACCATCGGCAACAGTGGCCACAGCTGGACACCCGCCACGTCGGTCGCCCCGGAAAGAGTGAACACCGGCAGCTCAGGGCGGCGTGTCCCGGCCGCCCGATCACCGGGGGTGCCCATGCCGGGGCGGGTGTAGACCGGCAGGGGCCTCGGGTACGGCGACGCCATGAGCGACTCAACGACGATCGAGCTCGGTGGCGAGGAGTACCTGGTGCGGCGTGAGGGCGACGCCCTCACGCTGGGACGCCAGGTCGGCGGGGAGACGACGTGGCTCGACGACCTCGACGTGCGCCAGCTCCCCGGCCCGGCCCAGGAGGCCCTCGACCGCGGCGATCACGACGACCAGACGCTGCAGACCGCGCTGCTCGGCGTCGTCCAGGCCGAGGTCAACCGCGGCGGCTGATCTGCGGTTCTCTTGCGGATCCCTCCAGCCGGGCGTGCGGAACCCGCCGTTGGCTCGGGCACATGGACATCGAGACCGCCTACGCCCTGCTCGCCGAGCTCGAACTGCGCGAGGTCGAGGACCTGGGCAGCGACTGGTTCGACGCGGACCTGCAGGAACAGCTGCCGCTGGCCTGATCACGCTGTGCTGCTGACCGGATCCGGGCTGCGATCTCCGCGGTGGAGGGGGACGCTGGTGTCCTGAGGGCCGCCGTCGTCCCCCGGGCCAGGAGGTCGATCCGCATGTCCGTCCAGTACCGCTGTGACCGCTGTGCCGAGGTGGCTGACGCCCCCGCCGCCGTCGGCTGGGTGCAGGTGCGACCGCTCGGCGCGCACCCGCTGCTGCCGGAGGAGCCCACCCACCTGTGCCGGCTGTGCTGGGCCCGCACCACGGCCGGCGAGCCGGTGCGCGTGGGCACGGCTGGTGAGGAGATGCCGCAGGTCAGCGAGCACGCCCAGAACCGCGACACCCTGCAGTGACGCTGCCCGGTTGAGGCCGGGAGTCCCTCGATCAGGGACCTCCGACCCCGGGTCCTGCGCTCCTGAGCTCCCTGGCGTCCGGATCGGGCGCTGACCACGGCGTCCAGGCCACCGGCCGGTCCGGCCGACGTCTCCGGGAGTCCCCATGAGCGTGTCCGTCGAGCAGCGCCGCACCCGTCCCGCCGCCGAGCAGTCCACCCCCACCCAGGCACCGGCGGAGGAGGGCTTCCCGAGCTGAGTCGGCACGGCCGGTTCACCCCTGGGTGGCGAGCGCGTCGGCCGGCGCGACCCGCAGCGCGGCCCGGGTCGGCACCTCGATGGCCAGGAACGCGATGCCGGTGACGACGACCGCCGTCACTGGCAGCAGCCAGCCGGGCCCCGACGGCCAGGGGCGGTCGAGGAAGCCCAGGCCGAGCAGCGCCAGGGGCACCACGGAGACCAGCACCCCGGCCGCGACGGCTGCGCCGGAGACCAGCGCCGCCTCGCGCCGCATCATCGCGCGCACCTGACGCGGCGTCGTTCCGGTCAGCCGCAGGGCGGCGATCTCCCCGCGCCGCTGGGCGGTCGCCGCGACGAGTGCGTTGGCGATGCCCAGCAGGAGGTAGCCCAGCAGCACGCCGATGACCGCCAGGTTGATCCACACCTCCGGCGGCGCGGCCGGCCGGTCGCCGGCGACCCCGCCGTCGGACACCGTCACGCCGGGCCGGTCGGTCAGGGCCGCGAGCGCCCGGTCGGTCGCCGGGTCGCCGTCGGTGCGCACCAGCAGGCTGTCGGCCAGCCCGCCGGTGGTGTGCCCCGCGGCCAGGTCGGCGGAGAGGACGACGGAGCCGAAGCCCAGCTCCCGGTCGTAGACGGCGACCACCCGGGCCTCGACCTCCGCGCCGTCCCCGAGGGTGAGCTGCACCCGGTCGCCGATCCCGACGTCCCGGGCGGCGGCCGCGTCGCTGCCGACGGCCACCGTGGCGCCGGTCAGCTCGGCCAGGTCGCCGTCCCGCACGTCGAGGTCGAGCACGCCGGCCCCGGCCGGGGGCAGCACCAGCGCCGGCCCGGCGGACAGATCCTCCTCGCCCAGCAGGCGCATCGGCCAGAGCACGGTCGTGGTGCTGACCGGCGCGGCCGCCTCCACCCCTGGGACGGCCTGCACCGCGCCGAGGAGCCCGGCGGGGATGCCGCCCAGGTCGGGGGCGGTGACCGTCGCATCGGCGACGGTGCCCGCCCGGGTCTCCTCCGCCGTCGCGTCGATCACGGTGGTCTGGGCGAACGTGTAGGTGAGCGCGACGACGACCGCCATCGCCAGCGTGGTGACCGCACCCGCCGAGCGCAGCGCGTAGCCGTGCAGGTTGGCCACCGCCAGCCAGGCGGGCGCGGAGGTGCCGGCCGGCAGCCGGCGGGCGAGCCGGCCGGTGACCCGACGGAGCAGGAGCGGGCCGGCCAGCGCGAGGCCGATGGCGGCGACGATGCCGGCCAGCGAGGTGGACGCCGCCCCGATCGGCGACTGCACCAGCAGCGGCGGCACCGAGAGCGGCACGGCGGCGGCGATGAGCAGCAGCCCGGCACGGTGCCGGCCGGGCGACGGGGTGCGCGGGCCGGTCCGGGAGTCGGCGAGCAGCTGGGTCACCGGTTCGCGGCTGGTGCGCCAGGCGGCGCAGCGGGCGGCGACCTGGACGACGAGGAGCAGCAGCGCGGCGGCGGCCAGCGCCGGCAGTGGGCCGACCGCCAGCGGCAGCGCGTCGGGGAGCACCCCGACGTGCACCAGCAGCCGACGGAACTGCCCGGCCAGCAGGTAGCCGAGGGCGATGCCCGGGACGAGCGCGACCGCCGCGACGACGGCAGCCTGCCCGGCGACCAGCCGGCGCAGCTGCCGCGGGGTGGTGCCGACGGCGCGGAGCAGAGCCAGCTCGCGGCGCTGACCGCCGATCGACACGGCCAGCGCCCCGGCGACGACGAACCCGACGATCAGCAGCGGCACGCCCATCAGGGAGGACGCGAGCACGACCAGCAGCGACCGGGCCGCGGCCGCCTCGGGGAGGGCGACGTCGCCGCGGGCGTCGCCGGTGCTGACGATCGTGCCGGCGGGCAGCAGCGGCCGGACGGCGTCGGCGACCGCCTCGACGTCCCCGGTCACCTGGACGCCGATGAGGTCGACGGTGTCGGTCTGCCCGGCCAACTGCGCCGCCCGGTCGTCGGCGACGAGCACGCCCGCGCCGACCGGGACAACCGCGGTGAGCCGGGCGTCGACGGCACGGCCGGCCAGCACGACCCGCACGGTGTCGCCGGGGGCCACGCCGGCCGTGGCGGCGATCGCCGAGTCGAGGGCGACCTCCTGCGGGCCGGTCGGCGGGGTGCCGGTGACCTCGGGGTCGTCGAGCAGGCCGAGGGCGGACCAACCGTGCCCGGCGGTCGTCGGGTCGGCGGTCGCGACGACGTCCCCGTCGGCGCCGACGACGGCGGCCGGGAAGCCGACGTCGGCGACGGCGGCCGCCACCCCGGGCAGCTGCCCCAGCTCGTCGGCCAGCGCGACGGGCACGCTCCCCCGCTCGGGCAGGGCGACGGCGAGGTCGGCGCTGGGCTGCACCGTCTGGTCGGCGGAGACGACCACCTCCGCGCCGGCCAGCCGCTCGACGGGCAGGTGCGAGCGCAGGCCGGACTCGGCGAGCACGCCGGTGCCGGTGACGATGGCCGCCCCGCCGAGCACCGCGACGAGGACGGCGAGGGAGGCGGTGAGCCGGGTGCGGGCCAGCCGCAGGGCCAGTGCGAGCACGGCTCAGCCCTCGCGCAGGGCGACGAGGCGCCCGGCCAGGTCGGCGGCGGCCGGGCGCTCGAGGGTGTCGACGACCCTGCCGTCGGCCATCACCAGCGCGCGGTCGGCGCGGGCCGCGGCGGCCGGGTCATGCGTGACCAGCACGACGGTCTGGCCCAGGTCGTCGACCAGGGCCCGGAGCAGGCCCAGCACCTCGGCGGCGCTGTGCAGGTCCAGGGCGCCGGTGGGCTCGTCGGCGAAGACGACGGCGGGCCCGGCGACCAGGGCACGGGCGATCGCGGCCCGCTGCTGCTGGCCGCCGGAGAGCTCGGTCGGCCGGTGGTCCAGCCGGTCGCCCAGGCCCACCCGGTCGACGAGGTACTGCACCCACTCCCGGTCCAGCGGCTTCCCGGCCAGCCGCAACGGCAGGGTGATGTTCTCCCCCACGGTGAGCGCGGGCAGCAGGTTGTAGGCCTGGAAGACGAAGCCGATCCGGTCGCGGCGCAGCTCGGTGCGGCGGGTCTCGTCCAGCCCGCCGATGCCGGCGCCGTCGAGGAGGACCTCGCCGCTGGTCGGGGTGTCCAGCCCGGCGGCGACCTGCAGCAGGGTGCTCTTGCCCGAGCCGGAGGGACCCATGACGGCGAGGAAGCTGCCGCGGGGCACCTCGACCGTGACGTCGTCCAGGGCGCGGACGCCGTTGGGGTGGGTCTTGGTCACGTGGGTGAGCGCGACGGCGGCGGTGGCCGTCGGCGCGAGGGTGGTGCTCATCGGTTGCGCACGTGCAGGCTGATCAGCGTGATGGCGCTGACGGCGGTCAGCAGGCCGAAGCCGATGCTGACCGCGAGCGGGACGGCGCTGAACGAGGTGACGCTGTTGCCGGCGATGCTCAGCACCAGGACGACCCACAGCAGCGTGCGCAGCGGCCGGTCCGGGGTGCTGCGGGCCGGCTCGGGGGCGGGACGGAGGTCGACGGGCTGTGCGGTGGGCTCCAGGCGGTACGGGTCGGGCACGGGGGGCTCCTCGGTCGGGTTGGTGTCCCTCCCGATGCTGGTCGGGGCGCGCCCCGTCTCCGATCCCCTGACCTGGCCTCTTGCGGTGCAGCAGGCTGTACCCGGGGCCGCCTCGGCACGTGTGTGACGAGCCATCGCAGGATCAACGTCCCATCGCAGTCAGATCGTCATGTTCGTCCGGCAGGCTGCTGCCCATGACGGCGACCATCTCCTCGATCGGCACCGACCGCACCGCCACCCACGTGGCCTCCACGGCGCACGACCCCCGCAGCAGCGACCAGGTCACCCATGCCGTCGCCCGCCCGGTCGTCGACGGTCTGGACCAGTCGGTCTGCGGCGTCCTGGTCTCCGCCGTCGCCACCCAGGACTGGCTCACCTTCCCGGGCACCGACCGCTGCCCGGAGTGCACCCGCATCGCCGGCTGACCTCGTTCCGCTGCACGCCCGTTGTGCGCTGACCGTCGGTTCCCCGGTCCGGAACCGGCGACGAGCGCACACCGGCGGCCGGGTCAGCCGGGTGCGGCGACCTCGTGCAGTCGGCCTCCCGCCAGGTGCAGCCAGCGGGTGATGCCGAGCTCGGCGAGGAACCGCTCGTCGTGGCTCACCACCACGAACGCACCCCGGTAGGCCCGCAGCGCGCCGACCAGCTGGGCGACGCTGACCAGGTCGAGGTTGTTCGTCGGCTCGTCGAGCAGCAGCAGCTGCGGTGCCGGCTCGGCGTGCAGCACGCAGGCCAGCGTCGCCCGCAGGCGTTCGCCGCCGGACAACGCCCGCACCGGCAGGTGCGCGCGGCAGCCGCGGAACAGGTAGCGGGCCAGCAGGTTCATCCGCTCCGCCGTCGGCATCGCGGGTGCCGCGTCGGCCAGCGCCTCGGCCAGGGTGCGGTCGAGGTCGAGCAGGTCCAGCCGTTGGGAGAGGTGGGCGACCCGGCCGTCGGCCCGCCGGATCTCCCCCACGTCGGGGTGCAGGTCGCCGGTCATCAGCCGCAGCAGCGACGACTTCCCGGCGCCGTTCGCGCCGGTCAGTGCGATCCGCTCCGGCCCGCGGACGGTGAGGTCGACACCGCCCTCGGCGAACAGTGCCCGCTCCCCCAGCCGCAGCTGCAGGCCCTCGCCGGCGAACACGGTGCGCCCGGCCGGCACCGCGGTGCCGGGCAGCTCGAGCACGATCGCCTGGTCGTCCCACAGCGCGCGCTCGGCCTCCTCCAGCCGGGTGCGGGCACCGTCGAGCCGGGCGGCGTGCACGTCGTCGGCCTTGCCCGCCGACTCCTGGGCGGTCCGCTTCATCTTGCCGATGAGGATCTTCGGCAGCCCGGCGTCCTTCACGGTGCGGGCGGCCTTGCCCGACTTCTTCTGCGCCCGCTCCCGGGCCAGCTGCCGCTCCCGCTTCTCCCGCTTGACCTGCTGCTCGGCGGTGCGGACGTCGCGCTCCACCGCCTCCTGCTCGGCCCGGACGGCGGCCTCCCAGTCGGTGAAGCCCCCGCCGTAGGTGCGCAGCTCGCCGCGGTCGAGCTCGGCGATGCGGTCCATCCGGTCGAGCAGCGCCCGGTCGTGGCTGACCACCAACAGGCAGCCGGCGAAGTCGTCGAGCGCGGCGTGGAGGGTGCGGCGCGCGTCGCCGTCCAGGTTGTTGGTCGGCTCGTCGAGCAGCAGGACGTCGGGGCGCGTGAGCAGCTGCGCGGCCAAGCCGAGCGTGACGACCTGCCCGCCGCTGAGGGTGTCGAGCCGGCGGTCGAGCGTGACGTCGCCCAGGCCGAGCCGGTCGAGCTGGACGCGGGTGCGCTCCTCGACGTCCCAGTCGGTGCCGATGGTGGCGAAGTGCTCGTCGGCCGCGTCGCCGGACTCGATCGCCTTGAGGGCTTCCAGCACGCCGTCCACCTCGAGGGCCTCGGCGACGGTGAGGTCGCCGGCCAGCGGCAGTGTCTGCGGCAGGTGGCCGAGCAGACCCTCCACGGTGACCGTGCCGGCGCTCGGGCGGAGCTCACCGGCGATGAGCCTGAGCAGGGTGCTCTTGCCCGCGCCGTTGGGTGCGATCAGGCCGGTGCGGCCGGCACCGACGGTGAAGGAGAGATCGGCGAAGACGGAGGTGCCGTCGGGCCAGGTGAAGGACAGGGCGGAGCAGACGACGGAGGCATCGGGCATGGCAGGACCTCTGCGGGGACGCGGGCGCCCGTGGCAGCCCGGCGGTGGACGAGGACGACGGAGGCTCCGGCGGCTGCTCGCCTGCCGGGCACATCCCGGGGTTCACCCGGAGATGTCGCCGCTGCCACCCATGTCGCTGCTCCCTGGTCGCCTGTCCGGTCGCGCCGGACCGTACGCGCGGGGCTGGTCGGCGCGCGACCGATTTCCTGACGGCCGGCGTTGTGCGCTGGTCGTCGGTTCGCCGACCGCGGACCGACGACGAGCGCACATCGGGGAGCTGACTGGGCGCTGCGCCCAGGTGCTCCCGGGGCGGTCGCATTGTTCCGCCGGGCAGCTGTCCGACTTCTGCTTTGTGTCTGACACAAGTGCCGCTACGTTGTGACGCACAGCACACCTCGGTGCGGGGCTCCCGTCTCCAGACAGCGGGTGGCCGCCCGGCGATGTCGTCTGCCCACGTCACGCTCAGAGGGGGACCCATGAAGGTGCCGATCGGTCTGCGGGCCGTGCTCGTAGCCGTCCTGTCCACACTGCTGTTCGTCGGCCTCGCCGGCTCAGCGAGCGCCGCCCCGCCCACGAAGGCCCCGGCAGCCGCCGAGTGCGCCGATCGGGGCGTGCCGCTCAGCAAGATCTCGATCCAGCTCTACACGTTCGCCGACTACATCGGCGACGACGCCGGATCGCAGGCGCGCCACGAGGAGGTCCTGCGCCGGCTGGCCGAGATGGGCTACCGGAACGTCGAGCCGTACACACTGAGCGGCTGGACCGCCGAGGAGTACGCGGCCCTGCTGGACGAGTACGGCCTCAAGGCGTCAGCCCGGCACGTCGACGTGGGCTCCCCCGCCAACCCCACGGACATCGAGCAGATCATCGCGGACAACCGCGTCCTCGGCATCAAGTACTTCGGCTCCGGCAGCACCGCGGGCGCCCCGTGGATCGGGGAGCTCGAGACCGAGGCCGACTGGATCGCCTACGCCGAGTACCTCGACGCCGTGGGTGAGCAGGCGCGCCAGGCCGGCCAGACCCTGTTCATCCACAACCACGACTTCGAGTTCTCCACCGTCTTCGGCGACCGCACCGCCTTCGACATCCTGATGCAGCACACCCAGAAGAAGAACGTGGTCTCCCAGCTCGACCTGTACTGGGTCGCCTTCGCCGGCCTCGACCCGGTCGACGTCATCGAGGAGTACGGCAAGCGGATCAAGCTGCTCCACGTCAAGGACCTCAACCCGGCCCTGGACAACCGCATCGAGATCGTCGGCCGCGGTTCCCTCGACTTCCCGGCGATCTTCGCGGCCGCCCAGCACGTCCGCTACTACGTCGTCGAGCACGACCCGCGCTTCGGCGACCCGACGTTCGACCCCTTCGAGGCCGCACAGGCCGGCCTCGACTACCTCACCTCCGTGACCTACTGAGGTAGCAGCACGGTCCGCAGGGGCGGTCCCGGTCAGCCGGGGCCGCCCCTCGCGCGTGTCCGCGGGGTTGTGCGCCGATCGTCGGTTCGCCGGGTCGGGACCGACGCTGGGCGCACAACGGCGGGTCGGTCAGCCGTCGACGTAGCGGTCGCGTTCGACGAGGAACTGGCCGGTGGCGGTGTTGGCGTCGATGAACTCCGGCAGCAGCGGGATCCGCACGGTCACCGTCACGCACACCGAGAACTCCTCTCCCGGCACCAGCGACGGCGCATAGCCACCCGCCGCCTCGCACCCGGCGCCGACCGGCGCATAGGCCAGGACGACGTCGGTCGCCTCCACCGACTGGTCGGCCACCGCGATCGCCACCGCCGCCTCCGCCCGCGCCTGCCCCGTCGACACGTCCGGCGCGGTCGCGATCGCCCGCCCCGCCTCCCGGGCCGCCGCGTTCGCCGCGAACACCCCGCGCTGGACGGCCGAGAACCCGGCCACGATGTAGACCAGCGGCAGGAACACCACCAGCGCGATGAACACGAACTCCACGATCGCCGACCCACGCTCGGGGCCGCTCAGTCGCTCACGAAGCCAGTTCACGGCGTCTCCGCCACCGAACGCCCGGTCGCCGACAGCGGCAGCAGGTCCCCCAGCGGGCCGAACAGGCTCGGCACCGCCCCGACGCACCGGACGACGACGAGCGTCAGCCCACTCTCGTCGACCTCCTGCACCGACTCGCACGCCAACCCGGCCGCCGTCCCCGTCGAGGTCGCCTGGCCGACGATCTCCAACGTCCGGGCCGCCCCGGCCTCGGCGGGCACGTCGGCGTTGGCCGCGTACCGGGCGCCCTGCTGCGCGCTGGCCACCACCACGTTGCGCAGGTGCACGTAGACCGCCACCTGCAACACCGCCAGCAGCAACGCCACGACCAGCACGCCGACCAGCACGAAGTCGACGACCGCGCTCCCCCGCTCGCCGTCGTCCGTCAGCCGCTCACTGCGCACTCGTCACGGACTCCAGCGCGTTCGACACCGCTTGCACGATCGCCGCGCGGAACGGCACGAGGATCGCCAGCACCAGCGCGGCGGTCATCACCGTGATCATCACCCAGCCCGGGACGTCGCCCCGCTCGGGATCGTCCTCCCGCAGCCGGGCCGCCAGCGCAGCCAGCGCGGTCAGAAGGAACGCGTAGGCACGCATCCGTGGTCCTCTCTGTCGGTCACCGGCGTCACTGCGCCAGCGAGACGATGCTGATCAGCCCCGGGTACAGGGCGAACAGGACGGTGACGGGCAGCACCAGGAACACGACCGGGACCATCATCGCGATCTCCTTGCGCCCGCCTGCTTCGAGCAGCCGGCGCTTGCCGGCCTCTCGGACGTCGGCGGCCTGGGCCCGCAGCACCTCGGCCAGTGGGGTGCCGCGCTCGATGGCCACGATCAGGCCGTCGACGAACCGGGCCAGTGGGTCGAGCGAGGTGCGGTCGGCCAGCTGCTGCAGCGCATCGACCAGCGGCACCCCGGCGCGGGCCCGGGCGAGGGTCGCGCCCAGCTCCCGGGCCAGCTCGCCGCCGGAGAGCCGGGTGACCCGGGCGATCGCCGCGGTCGGGCTCTCCCCCGCGGTCACGGCGAGCGCCAGCAGCTCGGCGACCACCGGGAACTCCGCCAGCAGCAGCTCCTCACGCCGCTGCACCTGCTGGGTCAGCCACCAGTCCCGGCCCAGCACCCCGCCGACCAGCCCGGCCACGCACAACAGCACGACCGACAGCAGGTTCACCGCCCCGGCCAGCGCCGACCCCAGCACGGCCAGGACGGCGGCACCGAGCAGCCCGACCCCGCCCCACACCACCTGCTCGATCCGGAAGTCCTCGACGGTCGCGTCGGCGTTCAGCGCGTCGAGCCGCCGCCGAACCGCCACCCGGCCACCGAGCAGCCGGTCGACGTGGCGCCCGCCGTCGGCCAGCACCGGCCCGAACACCCGCCGGGCGGCGCTGAGCACCCCCGGCTGGGTGGCGGTGCCCAGCAGCCGGGACGGCGCCGGACTGTCGTGCACATAGGGCGCCAGCCGGTCGACCAGCCGCACCTGCCGGAACGGCGGCGCGAAGCTCACCGCGAGCAGCACGCCGGTGGCCGCGACCAGCCCCAGCAGCATGCCGGTCAGCCCGGCACTCACGACGACACCGCGCCGCTCCGCGGCCCGTTCGCTCCGCTCCTCGCTCGCTGGCGCTCGCTGCGATGCTCACTCACTGCAGCACCCGCACGTCCTCGGGCAACCGCCCGATCTTCAGCATCAGCTGGTAGGCCAGCAGGCACACCCCGCCGCCGATCAGCAGCAGCGCCGTCCCGACCGGGCTGTCGTAGGCGGTCAGCGTCTGCTGCTGCGTGGCGAGCAGGAGCAGCACCACCCACGGCGCAGCCACGGCCAGCCGGGCGGCCTGGATGACCCACCCCTGCCGGGTCTCCAGCTCGGCGCGGGCCCGGGCGTCCTCGCGGAGGAACGCGGCCAGGGTGCGCAGCACTCGGCCCAGGTCGCTGCCGCCCACCTCGCGCGCCACCCGCAGCGTCTCCACGATCCGGTCGCCCACCGGGTCGGCCAGGTCGTCCTTCAGCCGGTCGAGGGCGTCGCTGAACCGGCCGCTGGAGCGGTGGTCGGCGGCGAACCGGGCAAAGGAGCCTCGCAGCACCTCAGGCCCACGGACGGCGAGCGCCGACAGCGCCTCGGGCAGCGAGAGCCCGGCCCGCACCGCCGAGGCCAGGTTGTCCACGACCTCCGGCCACACCTCGCGCAGGTCGGCCCGGCGCTTGGCGGCCAGCCGACGCACCAGCAGGTGCGGCACCGCCGAGCCGAAGACGCCGAACGCCAGGCTGATCGTCACCGTCTGCGTCGTCAGCAGGACCAGCAGGAGACAAGCGATGCCCAGGGCGACTTGGAGCGCGAGCAGCTGGGCGGAGTTGATCCCGGTGAGCCCGGCGGCGGCGAGCAGCTGCTGGCGCCGTCCCGGCCGGGACGTGCCCGCGCGCCGGACCGGCGCCCGGGCGCCGCTGCGCCAGATCAGCAGCAGGCCGACGCCGAGCGCCAGCCCGAGCAGGCCACCGGGCACGCTCACGCGGTCCGCCGTTCGGCCGGGTCGCCCAGCAGCGCAGCCAGGTCGAAGCCGTGGGCGGCGTAGCGGTCGGCGTGCGGCGGGTAGCCGTCGGCGCGCACCAGCCGGCCGTCGCGGGTGGTGAAGACGTCGGCGGTCTCGACGACGCTGCCCTCGGTCCGGCCGGGCAGCGCCACGACCTCGCGCAGCCGCCGTGCACCGCTGGGCTCGGTTCCCACGTGCACGACGAGGTCGACGCTGGAGGCCACGGTCGGGACGACGAAGGCGTGCCCGATGTTCTCCCCGGCCAGCAGCGGCAGGGTGCACATCTTGACCACGGCCTCGCGGGCACTGTTGGCGTGCAGGGTGCACATGCCGGGCAGTCCGCTGTTCAACGCGATCAACAGGTCCAGGCACTCCTCCTGGCGCACCTCGCCGACGACCAGCCGGGAGGGCCGCATCCGCAGCGCCTCCTTCACCAGCCGGCGCAACGGGATCTCACCCGCGCCCTCGAGGTTGGCCTGCCGGGTCTGCATCGCCACGACGTCGGGCAACGGCACCCGCAGCTCGAAGACCTCTTCACAGGTGACCACCCGCTCGCGGGCCGGGACCGCGGCGCACAGGCAGTTGAGCATCGTGGTCTTGCCGGCCTGGGTTCCGCCGGAGACCAGGATGTTCAGCCCCGCGGCGACCGAGGCCTCCAGGAACCGAGCCACCTGTGAGGTCAGGGTGCCCAGCGCGACCAGCTCGTCGAGCGAGTGCGCCTGGAGCACGAACTTCCGGATGTTCACCGCCATGTGCCGGCGGGTGACATCCGGGATCACGACGTGGAGCCGAGAGCCGTCGGGCAGCATCGCGTCGACGAACGGGGTGGACATGTCGATCCGCCGACCCGAGCTGCGCAGCATCCGCTCGACCAGGTCCGCCAGCTGCCCGGCGCCCAGGATCGTCGTCGTCAGCTCACTGCGCCCGCGGCGGGCGACGAACACCCGGCCCGGCTCGTTGACCCAGATCTCCTCGACCTCGGGGTCGTCCAGCCACCGCTGCAGCGGCCCGTAGCCGGCCACCCGGTCCAGCACGTCGCGGACGACGCCCTCCGGGTCACCGACCGGCGGCAACGTGGAGGACAGCGAGCGCTCGGAGTAGTCGGCGACCACGTCCCGCACCAGCATCCGCACCGGCCCGGGATCGCTGAACGGGTCGAGCCCCCGGCGCCGGATCAGCTCCCGGACCTCGCCGTCCACGAGATCGACGGCAGAGCTCGCCACCGGCACGACACCCCCGTTGAGCAGCCACTTGGTCGGTTGAGTGCGGTGACTGTAAGGGGATGGGACGGCTCCGCGGGACGCCCTGTGGACAAGGAGTGACCGCTCACCCGGCTGGTTCACCCGGTCAGGGGACACGACGACGGCGAGGTGCCTCTCGCGCGCACGGAGAGGTCCCGGCGCAGAACCGGACACGATCGGAGCGGGCTCGCGTCATAGTGGGACATGACCTGGGCAACCCGCGCTGCGGCCGCCGGACTCTCCGCCCTCGCCGGGGTCGCCGCCCGCGACCTCCTGCAGCGCGAGCACACCCTGCTGCGCAACTTCCCGGTGCTCGGCCGGGCCCGCTACCTGCTGGAGTCCATCGGCCCCGAGATGCGGCAGTACCTGGTGGCGGGCAACAACGAGGAGCGGCCGTTCACCCGCGACCAGCGGCGCTGGGTGTACGCGTCGGCGAAGAAGCAGAACAACTACTTCGGCTTCGGCACCGACAACGACCTCGAGTTCACCGCCGGCTACCCGGTCATCAACCACCGCACCTTCGGCCACGCCGTCCCGGCCACCACCGCGCAAGCCGGGCAGGAGACGCGGCTGCCCAGTGCCAAGGTGCTCGGCGCCGCCCGCGGGCGGGCACACGCGTTCCGGCCGCAGTCGGTCGTGAACATCTCCGCGATGAGCTTCGGCTCGCTGTCCGGCCAGGCGGTGGAGGCGCTCAACCGCGGCGCCGCGCTGGCCGGCTGCCTGCACAACAGCGGCGAGGGCGGGGTGTCCCCGCACCACCGGCACGGCGGTGAGCTGGTGTTCCAGCTGGGGACGGCGTACTTCGGCTGCCGCGACGAGCACGGCCGCTTCGACCTGGCCCGGCTCAAGGACCTGGTCGCCTCCGCCCCCGTCCGTGCCCTGGAGATCAAGCTCAGCCAGGGCGCCAAACCCGGTCTGGGTGGCGTGCTGCCCGCGGCCAAGGTCTCTGCCGAGATCGCCGCCACCCGCGGGGTCCCGGAGGGCGTCGACTGCATCAGCCCGTCCCGGCACGCCGAGTTCTCCGACACCGACAGCCTGCTCGACTGGGTCGAGCTGCTCGCCGCCGAGACAGGGCTGCCGGTCGGCATCAAGTCCGCCGTCGGCGACATGGGGTTCTGGCACGAGCTCACCGAGCTGATGGCGACCACCGACCGGGGCGTGGACTTCGTGACCATCGACGGCGGCGAGGGCGGCACCGGCGCCGCGCCGCTGATCTTCACCGACTCGGTCTCGCTGCCGTTCCAGCTGGGCTTCGCCCGGGTCTACTCCACCTTCGCCCGGGCCGGGCTGCACGAGCAGGTCACCTTCATCGGCGGCGGCAAGCTCGGCCTGCCCGACAACGCGACCATCGCCTTCGCCCTCGGCTGCGACCTGGTCAACGTCGCCCGCGAGGCAATGCTGGCGATCGGCTGCATCCAGGCGCAGAAGTGCCACACCGACACCTGCCCCACCGGCGTCGCCACCCAGAACGCCTGGCTCGCCCACGGCCTGGACCCCGCGCTGAAGTCGGTGCGGGCGGCCACCTACATCCAGACGCTCCGGCGCGACCTGCTCAAGGTCGCGGAGGCCTGCGGAGTGGAGCACCCCGGGCTCATCGACACCTCGGCGGTGGAGATCCTCACCGGCCGCACCGCCTCACGCCCACTCGCCGAGGTCTACGACTACGACCCGGCCTGGGGGCTGCCCTCGGCGGCCGACCGCGAGCAGATCGTGCAGCTGATGACCGGCGAGGCACCGCACGGCGGCAGCGCCCCGCCGTCACCTACCGCGGTCGACGGCGCCTTGCCCAACTGACACCCGAACAACGGTCGGCCATGTTGGTCCAGTGCCTGTAACGAGGAGCCCCCGGAGCGGGGAGACAGCTGCGGATGAGGTGATCAGGCGCGGGTGGCGCCGTGGGGGCCCTCCTGCTGCGGGGACGCCTCCCGGCGCACGGGGTCGTCCTGCCGCACGGGGTCGTCGTGGCGCACGACGTCCTGCTCCTCGGCCACGTCCCGCCGGTCGGCGTCCACCTGGTGGTGTGAGCCGTCAGACTGGGCCAGCCCCGGGGCGAGCTTCTCCGCCTTGGCCTTGAGCTCGGCGGCCATCGACCGCTCCTGCTGCGCGTGGACGGTGTGCTCGTGCGCCTCCCGCTCCGCCAGCGCGGTGCGCTCCTCGGCCTCGGCGCGCTCCCGCCGGGCCCGGGCGGCCTGCTCGTCGGCGAGCGCTTGCTCCTTGTCCGCGCGGGCGGCGAGCAGCTCCGCCTCCCGCAGGTGCTCGAGGGCCTGCTCGCGCTTGCGCTCCTTGCTCGCCCCGCCGCGCTTGGTGATCGCCAACGCGACGAGCGCCAGCACGATCAGCACGGCGATGACGATGACGATGATCAGCCAGGTGTCCACGGGTCCTCCTCGGATGGTGAGCCACAGATGCCCTGCGTTGATCATCGGGGAAACCCCGTGCCATCGCGGCGTGACCAGCACCGGAGCACCGGGCGTCGCGGACGTCCATCCACCGCAGGCGAGGTGGTTACAGCGACTGCACTGAGCCCATGGGCGAGCTGAGGGAGGTCAAGGCCGACCGGGGGGTTGTCGGCGGACCTCCGAGGCACCAGGGTGTGAGACCCGTCAGGGACCACCCTGCGTGACCGGTCCCGACTCGGATCTCCCCGAGGGAGGCACCGTGTCCGCCGACGTCATCGGACTCAGCCTGCTGGTGCTCGGCGTCCTGCTCCTGGTCGCCAAGCTCGTCCGGATCCGGTCGCGGATCGCGCAGAAGCTCTTCCTCCCCAGCTCGATCATCGGCGGCTTCCTGGCGCTCCTGATCGGCCCGGAGGTGGTCGGCTCGATCGCCGAGGCCATCGGCGGGCCGGACGCCCCGCTGACCGGCGGGCTGTGGCCGGAGGAGTTCCTCGACGTCTGGGCGTCGCTGCCCGGCCTGCTCATCTCGGTGGTGTTCGCGACGCTGTTCCTCGGCGAGCGCATCCCCAAGGTGAAGGAGGCCGCCGAGCTGGCCGGCCCGCAACTGGCGCTCGGCGTCACCATGGCGTCCGGCCAGTACGTGATCGGGCTGCTGCTCGCCGTCCTCCTGCTGGTGCCCTTCCTCGACCAGGACCCGATGGTCGGGGCGCTGATCGAGGTCGGCTTCGAGGGCGGGCACGGCACCGCAGCGGGGCTGGGCGACACCTTCGCCGAGCTCGGCTTCCCCGAGGGACAGGACCTGGCGCTCGGCCTGGCCACGGTGGGCGTCGTCGCCGGTGTCGTCGTGGGCATCGCGCTGATCAACTGGGGGGTGCACACCGGCCGCGCCGAGGTGCTGGAGAGCGATGCGAAGACCTCGCTGGCCGAGCAGCGCGGGCTCTACGAGCGGGAGGAGCAGAAGCCGGCCGCGATGCTGACGGTGCGCACCGCCTCGGTCGAGCCGCTGGCGATCCACTTCGCCGTCGTCGCCGTGGCGATCCTGCTCGGCCTCGCCCTCCTGGAGGCGCTGCAGGCGCTGGAGCGGCTGCTGTGGGCCGACACCGTCGAGCTCTTCGAGTACGTTCCGCTGTTCCCGCTGGCGATGATCGGCGGCGTCGCGGTGCAGAAGCTGGTCGACCGGTTCGACCGCACCGGCATCGTCGACCGGCAGATGATGCTGCGGATCCAGGGCATCGCGCTCGACCTGCTGATCATCAGCGCGCTGGCCACGCTGTCCATCCAGGCGATCGCGAACAACTGGGTGACGTTCCTGCTGCTCGCCATCGCCGGGCTCGCCTGGAACGTCGGGGTCTTCGTCTTCCTGGCCCGCCGGATGATCCCGCGGTTCTGGTTCGAACGCGGCATCGGTGACCTCGGGCAGTCCCTCGGCGTCACGGCCACCGGGCTGATCCTGATCCGGGTTGCCGACCCCAACGCCGCCACCCCGGCCATGGAGGCGTTCGGCTACAAACAGCTGGCCTTCGAGCCCTTCTTCGGCGGCGGCCTGGTCACCGCGGCGTCACTGCCGCTGATCGCCCAGTTCGGCGCGGTCCCGTTGCTCGTCTTCATGGCCGTGCTGCTCATCGTGTCGCTCGGGATCGGCATCTTCTACTTCGGCCGTCGCTCGCCGGCAGAGGAGGAGGCCCGGGTCGCGGACACCTGACCCAGCGGGTCAGCCGCGCGGCAGGACGGCGTCGATCAGGTGCGGCCCGGGCTCGGCCAGCGCGGCGCGGAACTGCTCGGCCAGCTCCTCGGCGGTGGTGGCCCGGGTCGCCGGCACGCCCATCCCGGTGGCCAGCGCGACGAAGTCCAGCGCCGGCCCGCCCAGGTCCAGCAGCTTCCCGGCGCGCTCCCCGCCGCCGGCCGCACCGACGCTCTCCAGCTCGCTGGCCAGGATCGCGTAGGCGCTGTTGTCGCAGATGACCGTGGTGACGTCGAGCCCCTCGCGGGCCTGGGTCCACAGCGCCTGGATGGTGTACATCGCGCTGCCGTCGGCCTGCAGCGAGACCACCGGCCGGTCCGGACAGGCCACCGCGGCGCCGACGGCCACCGGCATCCCCTGCCCGATCGCGCCGCCGGTGAGGGTCAGCCAGTCGTGCGCCGGCGCTCCGACGGTCGCCATGGGGAGGAAGTAGCCGCTGGTCAGCGCCTCGTCGACGACGATCGCCCGCTCGGGCAGCAATGCGCCGACCACCTCGGCCAGGGCCTTGATGTCCAGCTCCCCGGTGGGCAGGTCCGGACGGCGGGCCTCGGCCAGCTCCGGAGTCGCGTCCGGTGCGGTCGACTCGGCCAGGGCCTGCAGCGCCGCGACGGCGTCCTCGCCCGGGGCGGCCAGCACGTGCACCGAGCAGCCCTCGGGCAGCAGCCGGCCGTCCATGCCGGGGTAGCCGAAGAACGCCACCGGCTCCACGGCACCGACCAGAACGAGGTGCTCGACGCCGTCCAGCTGCTTGCGGGCGCCCTCGGGCGGATACGGCAGCTTGAGCACGTCGGGCCGCCCGGCCCCGCGCTGCATCCGCGCCGGCGACCGCTGGGACAGCAGCCGGGTACCGGTGCCCGCGGCGACCTGGGCAGCGGCCCGCAGCCCGGGCTCGAGCACCGCGTCGCCGCCGAGGAAGAGCAAGGTCGAGCCGCCGAGCACCCCGGCCACCTCCTCAACCACGGAGGCGGGCACCTGCGGGGCCGGGCGCCGGGACGGGACGGCGGCCACCGCGGCGCCGTCGCTCCAGGAGACGTCGGCCGGCAGCACCAGACTGGCCACCTGGCCGCGGGCGGCGGCGGCGATCGCGTCGGCGGTGTCCGCACCCACCTCGCTGGTGGCCAGCGACCGGCGCACCCACCCGGACACCGTGCCGGCCAGCGCGTCGATGTCGGACTCCAGCGGCGCGTCCAGCCGCTTGTGGGTCAGTGCGTGGTCGCCGATGACGTTGACCAGCGGCGTCCGTGCCCGGCGGGCGTTGTGCAGGTTGGCGATCCCGTTGCCCAGCCCCGGCCCCAGGTGCAGCAGCGTGGCCGCCGGCGAGCCGGTCATCCGCGCGTATCCGTCGGCGGCGCCGGTGGCGACCCCCTCGAACAGGGTGAGCACGGCCCGCATCTCCGGGACGTCGTCCAGGGCGGCGACGAAGTGCATCTCCGAGGTGCCGGGGTTGGCGAAGCAGACGTCCACCCCGCCGTCGACCAGGGTGCGGATGACTGCCTGCGCGCCGTTCACGGGACCTCCCGACCAGGGCCGCACTCCGGCGGGCGACCTCCCCGGCAGCCTCGCACGGGGGCTCCCGCTGGGCGATCCGACTGCGGCAGGATCACCGGCATGGCCGCTGACCTGGTCGCCGAGGTGCGCGCCGCGCTGCGGGCGGCGGCCGACCCCGAGCGGGGCCGCGGCATGCAGGCCTACCTGAAGACGGCGCAACCCTGCCTCGGGGTGCGGCTGCCCGAGGTCCGCCGGATCGTCCGGGCCGCCGCGCAGACGCACCCACCGGACGTCGAACGGGCCGCCGGTCAGCTGTGGCGGGAGGCGACCGTCCGGGAGGAGCGCCATGCCGCCATCGCGCTCACCGGCCTGCCCGTCGCCCGCGGCGCCCTGGAGCTGCTGCCGCTGTACGAGGAGATGATCACCACCGGCGCGTGGTGGGACCTGGTCGACGGGGTCCAGCCCCGGGTCCGCGATCTGCTGCTCGCCCACCCGGCGCGGCTGCGGCCGGTGCTGCAGGGCTGGGCGCGCGACCCGGACCGGTGGCTGCGGCGCAGCGCGGTCATCGCCCAGCTCGGCGCCAAGGAGCGCACCGACACCGCGCTGCTCGCCGAGGTGATCGAGGTCAACGCCGCCGACCCGGAGTTCTTCGTCCGCAAGGCGATCGGCTGGGCGCTGCGCGAGCACACCAAGACCGACCCCGACTGGGTGCGCCGGTTCCTGGCCGAGCACGAGCTCAGCCCGCTCTCCCGCCGGGAGGCGGCCAAGCACCTGGGCTGATCAGGCGGCCGACCCGCAACAGTCGCACTCCCCGGCGCACTCCCCCGCCGACCGCCAGGACCTCACCGACCGCCAGGACAGCACCGACCACCGGGACTCCGCCGACAGCACCGACCCGATCGACAGCCAGGACGCCGCCGACCCGATCGACGTGCTCGACCCGATGCTGAACAGCGAGCAGGACGAGCCGATGCTGCCGATCGACAGCACCGAGCCGACGCTGCCGATGGACAGCACCGACCCGGTCGAGCCGATCGACAGCACCGAGCCCTTCGACCAGAGCGAGCCCCACGAGCGCCTGCGTCTCATGCGGGCCTTCCTATCGCGGTCAGAAGGTGAGGACCAGACGTCCCCGCACGCCGCCGGCCTCGAGCCGGCGGTGGGCCTCCGCGGCCTTCGCCGCCGGGAAGGTGTGCGCCACCCGGAGGGTGATCTCGCCGTTCTCCACCTGCTCGCGCAGCCGGTCCAGCTTGGCGTGCTCCTCGGCGTAGTCGCGGACCATCACCGGGAAGACCCGCAGGTCGCGCTGCCCGTCGCCGCGGTAGCCACGGACGGTCGCGACGGCCCCGCCGTCCTTGACCGCGGGCAGCACGGCGGCGTCCTGCACCGAGCCGTCGGCCAGCCCGTCGACGCCGTCGGGGAACTGCTCGCGGATCCGGTCGGCGACGTCATCCCCCCGCCGGACGACGACGTCGGCACCCAGGTCGCGCACCAGCTGCTCGTCCTCGGGCTTGGCGTCGGCCACCACGGTCAGCCCCTCGGTCTTGGCCAGCTGGACGACGTAGCCGCCGAAGGCCCCGGCCGCGCCGGTCACCGCGAGCACCTGTCCCGGCTGCAGAGACATCCGGTCCAGGGCGAGCCGGGCGGTGAGGCCGTTCATCGGCAGCGTGGCCGCCGCGGCGTGGCCGACGCCCTCGGGGACGCGGGCGATGGAGCCGGCGGGCAGCACGACGTCCTCGCGGTAGCCGCCGTGCGCACCGGTCGGGACGACGATGCCCATCACGTGCTCACCGACGTGGATGTCGGTGTCGGCGCCCTCCCCGATCTCGGCAAGCACCCCGGCGACGTCCATCCCCGGCACGTAGGGGGGCTCCTTGACCGGGTCACGCTGGGCGTAGGTGCCGTTGCGGCTGTAGGTGTCGGTCGGGTTGACCGCCGCCGCCATCACCCGCACGCGCACCTGCCCCGGGCCCAGCGGCTCCCGGGGGACGTCGACCAGGCGCAGGGCCTCCGGACCACCGAACTCCGTCACTCCTGCAGCTCTCATTCCCGGTGCAAGGCGCCCACCCGCCCCGCTGTTCCACCCGCCCCCCAGCCCCCGGCCCCACCAAAATGGCCATTCTGGTGGGGCCGGGGGGACGGGTCAGCGCTTGCTGGCGTACTCCTTGAGCAGGCCGCGGCTGATGATCGTCTTCTGGATCTCGCTGGTGCCCTCGCCGATCAGCAGGAACGGCGCCTCGCGCATCAGCCGCTCGATCTCGTACTCCTTGGAGTAGCCGTAGCCGCCGTGGATGCGGAAGGACTCCTGCGTGACCTCGCTGGCGAACTCGCTGGCCAGCAACTTGGCCATGCCGGCCTCGACGTCGAAGCGTTCGCCGGAGTCCTTCAGCCGGGCCGCGCGCACCATCATCGTGTGGGCCGCCTCGACCTTGGTGCCCATCTCGGCGAGCTTGAAGGCGATGGCCTGGTGCTGGGCGATCGGCTTGCCGAAGGTCTCCCGCTGCTGGGCGTACTCGATGGCCAGCTCGAAGGCCCGGATCGCGACCCCGCAGCCACGGGCCGCGACGTTCACCCGACCGACCTCGACGCCGTCCATCATCTGGTAGAAGCCGCGGCCGGGCTGCCCGCCCAGGATCTTGTCCGCGCCGATCCGGAACCCGTCGAAGCTGGCGTCGGTGGTGTCGATGCCCTTGTAGCCCATCTTGTCGATGCGGCCCGGGATGGAGAACCCGGGCAGTCGCTCACCCAGGCCCGGGGTCTTCTCCACCAGGAACGTGGTCATGTTCTTGTACGGGGAGTCGCTCCCCTCGTCGGTCTTGACCAGGAAGGCGACCAGGGTGGCGTTCTCGCCGTTGGTCAGCCACGTCTTCGAGCCGTTGATGACGTACTCGTCGCCGTCGCGGGTGGCCTTCGTCCGGATCGCCGCGACGTCGCTGCCCAGCTCCGGCTCGGACATCGAGAACGCGCCGCGCAGGTCGCCGGTGGCCATCCGCGGGAGGTAATCGGCCTGCTGTTCCGGGGTGCCGTGCTGGGTGATCAGGTGCGCCATGATGAAGTGCGTGTTGATGACGCCGGAGACGCTCATCCAGCCGCGCGCGATCTCCTCGGCGACCAGGGCGTAGGTCAGCAGCGACTCCCCCAGCCCGCCGAACTCCTCGGGGATGGTCAGCCCGAAGATCCCCATCTCCGCCAGGCCCTCGACGATCTCGGTCGGGTAGACGTCCCCGTGCTCCAGCTCCTGGGCCCTGGGGATGATCTCCTTGTCCACGAAGCTGCGGACCGTCGACAGGATCTCGGTCTGGACGTCGGTCAGGTCCGCGGTCTGGGCCAGGCGGGTCATGCGCACACTCCTCGGGACGACGGTGTCTCGGTTACTGGCGAGTACGTCGCGAGTATGGAGCACGCCCGGCCCCGTCCTCCGGCGTCCCGGCCGCACAGCTGTGGCGGTTACCGTCGCGGCGGTGAAGCACCGTCGCCGCCTCCTCGTCCCCGCCGCCGTGGCCCTCCTGACGCTGGCCGGGTGCGGGACAGCCGAGGACGCCGACGACGGTGCGGCCGCCCCGGGCACCGCCGGACCCGCCCAGAACACTGCGGAACCCGCCCCGGCCGACGCAGCCGCCGCAGCGGCGGCGGCAGCCGACCCGGCCGCCGCGCAGGACCCGGCCGAGGCGATCGTGGCCACCGCCCTGCGGGCCGCCGACCTGCCGGAGGGCTGGTCGGTGCAGGCCAACCCCGTCCCCACGGACGCCGACCTGGCGGGGAACCCGAGCCTCGACGGCATCTGCGGCTATCCGTTCACCTCCGAGTCGCAGCGGACGGCGAAGCAGCCGGTGGTGGGCCTGGACCCCGCCGGCACCGCGCAGCTGTCGTCGGAGGCGATCGCCTACGCGACCCCGGCCGCGGCGACGACCGCCGTGCAGGAGCTGGTCCAGGCGTTCGGCGGCTGCCCGGCCGAGGAGTACACGTTCGAGCCGGGCCCGAGCGCGGAGGGCCTGGCCGCCAACAGCGTCGTCTTCCAGTACCGCCTCGCCGACGGCACGACCCAGGTCACCCTCGCCCAGGCGCGGGGGCAGGTGCTCTCGGTACTGGTCGGCGAGGACCCGGAGGTCACCGCCGCCGCCGGCCGGTCGATCGCCACCCGCATCGCCGCGTTGCCTGCCGCGGCCATCGGCGCCTGACCGGCACACTGACGCCGTGAGCCAGGACGACTTCTACCGCGGGGACCCGCCGCCGTCGTACGGCGCCCCGCCGGGGTACGGACCCCGCGCGTACGGACCTCCCGGACCGCCCGCGTACGGGCCTCCGGGGTACGGCCCTCCCGGGTACGGCCGCACTGCCTACGGCCCCGGCTGGCAGCGGCCGACCAACCAGCTCGCGATCGTGGCCCTGTTCACCGCCTTCGTGTTCGCCCCGGTCGGCCTGGTGCTCGGCCTGGTGGCCGGCCGGCAGGTCCGGCGGACCGGCGAGAGAGGCGGCGGCCTGGCGGTGGTCGCCGTGATCGTCGGCGGCATCGTCACGACCTTCATGGTCATCGGGCTGGTGGCCTACATCTGGGTGCTCGCCTCCATCAGCGACGGCGCGTTCGCCCCCTGAAGAAGGACCCCGTCCTCCTCACCCCTCGCGAGCTCGGGGCGAGCCTCGGGACGGGGCCGTCCACGAGCCAGTGCAGAGACGGGTCAGCCCTCCGGCGGGGTGAAGGTCGAGGTGCGGGACATCCCGGCCGCGCGGCCCTTGCCGGCGATCACCAGCGCCATCTTCCGGCTGGCCTCGTCGATCATCTCGTCGCCGAGCATCGCCGAGCCCTTCTTGCCGCCGGCCTCCGACGTCGCCCACTCGTAGGCGTCCAGGATGAGCTCGGCGTGGTCGAAGTCCTCCTGGGACGGCGCGTAGATCTCGTTCGCCGCGTCGATCTGCCCCGGGTGCAGCACCCACTTGCCGTCGAAGCCGAGCACCGCCGAGCGCTTGGCCACCTCCTCGAACGCCGGCACGTCGCGCACCTGCAGGAAGGGGCCGTCGATGGCCTGCACGCCGCGGGCGCGGGCGGCCATCAGGATCGTCATCAGGATGTGGTGGAAGGGGTCGCCCGGGTAGTCGGGGTGCAGGGCGCCCACGACGAGCGACTTCATGTTGATGCTGGCCATGAAGTCGGCCGGGCCGAAGATGATCGTCTCGATCCGGTCGCTGGCGAAGGCGATGTCGTTGACGTTGATCAGGCCCTGCGCCGTCTCGATCTGCGCCTCGATGCCGATCCGCCCGACCTCGAGCCCGTTGCTCTTCTCGATCTGGGTGAGCAGCAGGTCCAGCGCCTTCACCTGGGCGGCGTCGGCGACCTTGGGCAGCATGATGCAGTCGAGCTCGGCGCCGGCGCCCTCCACGACCTCGACCACGTCGCGGTAGGTCCACTCCGTCGTCCAGTCGTTGACCCGGACGGTGCGGATCTTCTCGCCCCAGCCGCCCTCGTTCAGCGCCGCGACGATGTTCTTCCGCGCGCCCGGCTTGGCCAGCGGAGCGCAGGCGTCCTCGAGGTCCAGGAAGACCTGGTCGGCGGGGAGGCTCTTGGCCTTCTCCAGGAACCGGGGGTTGCTGCCCGGGACGGCGAGGTTGGAACGACGGGATCGGAGCTCGGCCACGGTGCCTCCGCTGCTGGTCGACGTTGGTTACCGGAGAGTAGCGACGCTGCTCCGCGACTCCTCGGCCCCCGCGTGGTCATCGTGGAACGGCGGCCGTCATCGGCGTGTCGAGCAGCCGTTCGCCGATGGTCGACAGCGGCGGAGCCACGCGGACGGCTACGGTCGTTCCGTGGGTCCGGACCCCTTGGTGACGCAAGGAAGCGAGGGGGCACCGGCGGCGGCAGAGGTCGAGCAGCTGTACCGAGAAGCGTCCCGGGGCGCACCGCTGGGTGAGCCACCTGAGGTCGCCGCAGTCTTCGCGGCGCTGTACGGCGCGCTCCTCCCCCGACCGGACCTGCTCACCACCTCGCTGCGCGCGGACGGGCGACTGGTCGGTTTCGCCTACGGCCACCCGTGGCACTGGCCCGAGCAGTCCGACCCGTGGGGACGCCAGCTCCGCACACGCCTCGATGTGGCGGCGGACCTGCTGGAGGGCAGCTTCGCGGTCTGCCTGCTGGTCGTCGACCCGAGCCGCCGTCGGCAGGGGCTCGGCGCGGCGCTGCTGGACACGCTGCTGGCCGAGACCCGGGAGCGTGCGTGGCTGATGACCCGCGACGAGCCCACGCCTGCGCTGGCTCTCTACGAGCAGCGCGGCTGGCGCCGGATCGGCCACGGTCCGGATGCGCCGAACGGGCGCCCTGGCCTCGTCCTGCTGCACGACTGACAGCTGGATCGGCTCGGGTCCGCTGAACGACCCGCTCCTCCGGTTGATCATCGGCGAACGGCGGCCACCGTCGGCGTGTCGAGCAGCCGCTCGCCGATGATCAACAACGCCTCGGGTCAGACCGGATCAGCCTCCGGTGTCGGGCGCCCGGCCCGGATCACCAGGGCCACCCCGATCACGACGGCGATCATCCCCGGCAGCGCCAGCAGCGGCGGCACCTGCTGCAGCAGCACCAGCGCGACCAGCAACGCGCCCGGCACCTCCAGCAGCACCGCCAGCCCGACCACCGTCGGGCCCACCGAGGAGAGCACCAGGTTCAGCAGCGTGTGCCCGAGCAGCTGCGCGCAGACGGTGATCGCCGCGATCAGCCACCAGTCCCGCGCGCTGAACCCGGCCAGCGGCACCCCGACGACCAGCGCGGCGAGGGCCAGGACGGCCGCGCAGGTCGAGTAGCAGATGACGGCGTAGGCCGAGGTGGTCAGCCGCTCCCGCGCCCGGGCCCCGGCGAGCATGTAGCCGCCGGCGCAGATCGCCCCCAGCAGCGCGAGCCCGTCGCCGGCCAGCGCCGTCCAGGAGACCGTGACGTCGACCCCGGCGATCAGCGCGGCGCCGAACACCGCCAGGGCCAGCCCCCACCACACCTGCCGGGGCAGGTGGACGCCGGAGACGCGGGCGGCCAGCGCCGTCCAGATCGGCGTCGTGGTCACCAGCGCGGTGGAGGCGGCGACCGTCGTCATCGACAGGCTGGGCAGCCAGGCGGCGAAGTGGGCGGCCAGGAACAGCCCGGCGACGACGGAACTCACCAGCTGCCGGGGTCGCAGCCCGGTCAGCGTCGCGCGCTCGCGCAGCAGCAGCACCGGCAGCAGCAGGATGGCACCGGCGGCGTTGCGCCAGAAGGCGATCGCCAGGAACGAGGTCGCGACCATGGCGGTGAGCGGGCCGGAGAACGACACCCCGATGACGGCCACCGCCATCAGCGCGACGTCCCGGCCACCCGGCCGGTGCACCGCCCAGGGCGACACCGACGGGGCGGTGGCGCCCACCGCGCGCGCCGCTGACCGGGGCGGGGCGGCGGGATCGGTCACCGCGCCGGGACCCGGATCGTGCCGCTGGCGATCGGCAGCACGGTGCCCGCGACGGTGGCCGCGGTGGCGGCACCGTCGGCGGTGGTGACCGTGCAGGACAGCACCGAGGGGCGGCCGAGCTGCTCGCCCTGCCGGACCGTGTACTGCGCCGTCCCGTCCGCCGGCACCAGGCCGGCCGCGGCCAGCCAGACACCCGCGCCCAGCGCCGCCGAACCGGTGGCCGGGTCCTCGCCCCAGCGCAGGTCGCCGGCGAACACCCGGGCGTAGGCGGTGGCCGTGCCGGCGTCCCAGCTGAGCACCGAGACGCCCTCCCCCACGCCGAGCAGGTCCAGCGCGCCCTGGTCCGGGCGCGCCCGGTCGACCGCGCCCGGCTGCACCGCCAGGTACGCGAAGGGCAGGCCGCAGCCGGCCACGTGCACCGGCGAGTCGGCCAGGTCCGCGGCGGACAGCCCCAGCGCAGCGGCCAGGGCGGCGGGGTCCGGCCCCGGGTCCAGGGTCGGCCGACCGCCGCCGAGGGTCGCCCCGGCGACGTCCACCGTCAGGTCCAGGACGCCGACGCCGCACTCCTGGCGCACCCGGCCGGCCGGCAGCCGCCCGGTGCGCACCAGCGTGTGCGCGGCCCCGACGCTGGGGTGCCCGGCGAAGGGCAGCTCGGCGAACGGCGTGAAGATCCGCACCCGGTAGTCGGCGTCCGGGGCGGTGGGTGCGCAGAGGAACGAGGTCTCCGAGAGGTGGAACTCGAAGGCCAGCGCCTGGCACTGCTCGGTGGTCAGCTCGTCGGCGTCGAACACCACCGCCAGCGGGTTGCCCGCGTAGGGCTGGGGCGCGAACACGTCCACGACCTCGTAGCTGAGTCGATCGGGTCCCGGGGCCGCCACGAAGGCGACGGTAGCCTTCCGCTTCGGTGGCCGGGTTGCCGAGGTCACCGCATCGGCTGGTCACGGGACCGACGCAGCACCGAGGAGGGCCAGTGACGACGGTGACGAGGGCCTACGTGTCCCGGGTGGCCGGGTTGACCGTCTTCGACCCCAACGGCGACCGGGTGGGCAAGGTCCGCGACGTGCTCATCGCACTGCGGGTCGGCACCGCCGCGCCGCGCGTGCTGGGCCTCATCGTCGAGGTGGTGCCGCGCCGCCGGATCTTCTGCCCGATGGGCCGGGTCACCGGCGTGGACTCCGCCTCGGTGCGGCTGTCCTCGGGCACGGTCAACCTCAAGCGCTTCGAGCAGCGGGCCGGGGAGACCCTGGTGCTGGGCGAGCTGCTGGACCGGCGGGTGACCATCCAGGAGTCCGACCGGCCGGCCGCCGTCGTCGACGCCGCGATCGAGCAGACCCGGACCGGTGACTGGGTCGTCTCCCGCCTCGCCGTCCAGGAGCCGGGCCGGCTGGGCCGCCGCGGGCAGCTGCACCAGCTGGCGTGGGACGAGGTCAGCGGGCTGGCCCTGCCCGAGACCGGGCAGAGCGCCGAGACGCTGATCGCCACCTACCGCGAGCTCAACGCCGCCGACGCAGCGCACGCGCTGCAGGAGCTGCCGATCAAGCGGCGGCACGAGGTCGCCGAGGCGATGGACGACCCCCGGCTCGCCGACGTGCTCGGTGAGCTGCCGGAGGCCGACCAGATCACCATCCTGGGCACCCTGAAGGAACGGCGGGCCGCCGACGTCCTGGAGGAGATGGACCCCGACGACGCCGCCGACCTGCTGGCCGAGCTCTCCACCCTCGACCGGGACCGGCTGCTCGAGCTGATGGAGCCGGACGAGGCCGAGCCGGTGCGCCAGCTGCTGAAGTACTCCGAGGACACCGCCGGCGGGATGATGACGAGCGAGCCGGTGATCCTCGCCCCCGACGCGACGATCGCCGAGGCGCTGGCCCGGGTCCGCACCCCCGAGCTCTCCCCGGCGCTGGCCAGCCAGGTCTACGTCTGCCGGCCGCCCTCGGCCACGCCGACCGGGCGGTACCTGGGGCTGGCGCACATCCAGCGACTGCTGCGCGAACCGCCGTCCGGGCTGGTCAGCGGGGTGCTGGACGACCTGGAGCCGCTGCGCCCGGAGACGCCGCTGACCGAGGTCACCCGCTACTTCGCGACGTACAACCTGGTCGCGGCGCCGGTGGTCGACCCGCAGGGCCGGCTGGTGGGCGCGGTCAGCGTCGACGACGTCCTGGACCACCTGCTGCCCGAGGACTGGCGCGAGAGGTCCCGGCGTGGCTGAGGCCGAGCGGCGCGCCGACCTGCGGCTGGACCAGCCACGCACCGCCCGGGGCATCGGCAGCTTCCTGCGACTGGACCCCGACGCGGTCGGCCGGTTCGCCGAGGGGATCGCCCGGTTCCTGGGCACCGGCCGGTTCCTCGCGGTGCAGACGATCCTCGTGATCGTCTGGATCGCGCTGAACGTGGTCGCGGTCGACCTGCGCTGGGACCCCTACCCGTTCATCCTGCTGAACCTGGCCTTCTCCACCCAGGCCGCCTACGCCGCACCGCTGATCCTGCTCGCGCAGAACCGGCAGGCCGACCGCGACCGGATCCAGGCCGAGGAGGACCGCAACCGCGCGGCGCAGACCCGCGCCGACACCGAGTACCTGGCCCGGGAGCTGGCCTCGCTGCGGGTGTCGGTCGGCGAGCTGGCCACCCGCGACTTCATCCGCGGCGAGCTCAACCGGCTGGTGCCCGAGGACCCGGACGACGAGGCCGCCGAGCGCAAGAAGAAGAACAAGAAGCGCCGCGAGGCGGCGGCCGACCCCGTCGGCTGACGCGTCAGTCGCGGAGGGCGGCGAGCGCGGCGGTGACCGGGTCGCCGCCGGCGGTGTCGACGACGGTGTGCCGGTCGTGCCACTGGTCGACCCGCCGGGCCCGCACCTGCTCCCAGGTCGGGAGGACGTGGCCGGGGAGGTCGGCGGGACGCTCCTCGACCCGGCGCCGGTGCTCGGCCCGGTCGGTGCAGATCAGCCGCACCCAGTGCACCGGGATCCCGTGCCGGATCGCCAGGTCCCGGAACGGCCGGCGGGCGGCGGCGACGTCGAAGACCGCGTCGACCAGCACGTCGGTGCCGGCGGTCAGGCAGGTGTCGGCGGCGGCCAGCGCCAGGTCGTAGCCGTGCGCGCCGACCTCGTCCGGGGTGGGCACCAGGCCCTGCCGGAGCAGGGCGACCTCGAAGGCGTCGACCCGCAGGTGGGCCGCGCCCAGCGCGGCGGCCACTTCTCGGGCGACCGTCGTCTTGCCGACCCCGGGCAGCCCGCCCACCACGATGAGCACCCGCTCAGCCCAGCAGGTCGCGCAGCAGACCGAGGAGCACCGCGGCCACCCCGGTGAGCGGGAGCGTCAGCGCCGCGGCCTCCAGTCGGGTGCGCAGGTCACGGGCCAGGACGACGACGAGCACCAGGGCGATGACGACGTCGACCACCGCCTGCACCGGGTGGTCACCGGCGTCGGCCAGCGCACCACCGCCCAGGGTGATGCCGGCGGCCATCGCCAGCAGGGCTCCCGACAGCCACCCCGAGCCCCGGGTCGCCACGTGCGCCGCCACGGCGGTGGCCGGCACCGCGGTGGCCGACAGCACCAGCCAGGCGACCAGCAGCCGGACCGACCAGCCGAAGTCCAGGACCAGCGCGGCCCACGCGTAGTAGGCCACCGTCATCGCCGCGAAGAACACCCCGGAGCGGAGCGCGGCGGCGGAGAGCGAGGGCGCCGACCAGCCGATCAGGGCCACGACCAGCACCCAGGCGGCGGGGTAGGAGCCGAGGTCGGCCGCCCACCGCCACCCCGACTCGTCACCCGCCTTGGCCGCGGCGCCGGTCAGCACCCCGGCGAGCAGGGCCAGCGCCAGGGGTGCCCGCCGACGGGCCGGTGCCTCGATCGTCGCCGTCACGGCACCGATCGTGCCGCCGCCGTCCGCCCGCCTGCGTCCGCCGCGCCGCACGTCGTGATCAGCTGCACACCAAGCAAGCTTGCACATTGTGCAGCGAACCGCGCATCCTGAGCGCGTGACCGAGCGAGGGCTGCGCGAGCGGAAGAAGGCCGACACCCGGGCCGCGCTGGCCGCGGCGACCCTCCGGCTGGCGATCGAGCTCGGCTGGGAGAACGTCACCGTCGAGGCCATCGCGGCAGCGGCCGACGTCTCCTACCGGACGTTCTTCAACCACTTCTCCGCCAAGGAGGAGGCGCTGCTCTTCCCGGCCGGCGCCGACCAGCCGCGGCTGTCCGCGCGGCTGCGGGCTCAGCCCCCCGGCGCGGGGGCGCTCGCCGCCGCCCGCGCCGCGCTGCACGCGGACCTCACCGCGCTGGAGGCCGACGCCGCGGCGCTGCACGACCGGATCACCGTCATCGCCGGCACCCCTGCACTGCTCCCCCGGCTGGTGGAGATCGGCGCGGCCGACGAGCGGGAGGTCGCGGTGGCGATCGCCGAGCGCACCGGCCAGGACGCCGGGACCGACCTGTACCCCGGTCTGCTCGCCGCCGTGCTGTCCGCCGCCGTCCGGGTGACCTTCTCCCGCTGGCACGTCCAGCGCGGCGCCGTCCCGCTCACCGCCCTGCTCGACGAGGCGCTCGACGCACTGGCCGCCGGCCTGCCCGAGCCCGGCCGCTGACCTCCCCGTTCCCGACCGATGCACAGCACTGACAGGAGCACCATGTCCACGACCGTGGAGACCGGCGCAGCCGGCGCGGCCAGCACCGAGGCCAGGATGAGCCGACGGGAGGTCCTCCAGGCGCTGTCCGGCTTGATGGTGGGCATCTTCGTGTCCATCCTGGCGGCGACCGTCGTCTCCAACGCCCTGCCGGTGATCATCGCCGACCTGGACGGCAGCCAGTCGATCTACACCTGGGTCGTCACCGCCGAGCTGCTCGCCATGACGGCCTCGGTGCCGCTGTGGGGCAAGCTCGCCGACCTGGTCAGCCAGAAGCTGCTGGTGCAGCTCTCGCTGACCCTCTTCGTCGCCGGTTCGCTGCTGGCCGGCTTCTCCCAGGACACCACCACGCTGATCGTGGCCCGGGTGGTCCAGGGCCTCGGCGCCGGTGGCCTCACCGCGCTGGTGCAGATCGTGATGGCGGCGATGATCCCGCCGCGCGAGCTGGGCCGGTACGCCGGCATCTTCGGCGCCGTCTTCGCCGTCGCCACCGTCGCCGGGCCGCTGATCGGTGGCGTCATCGTGGACACCGCGTGGCTGGGCTGGCGCTGGTGCTTCTTCATGGGGGTGCCGTTCGCGCTGCTGGCGATCGTGCTGCTGCAGAAGACGCTCAAGCTCACCCAGGTCAAGCGTCGTGGCGTGCAGATCGACTGGCTGGGCGCCCTGCTGATCACCGCCGGGGTGAGCACCCTCCTGATCTGGGTGACCCTGGCCGGCAACGACTTCGACTGGCTCTCCGGCACCACCGCGCTGATGGTCGGCGGCGCCGCCGTGCTGCTGGCGCTCGCCCTCCTCGTCGAGTCGAAGGTGGCCGAGCCGGTCATCCCGCTCGGCATCTTCCGCAACCGCACCGTCGCCCTCACCACGCTGGCCAGCGCCCTGGTCGGGATCGCGATGTTCGGCGGCACGGTCTTCCTGTCCCAGTACTTCCAGATCTCGCTGGGCTACTCCCCCACCGAGGCCGGGCTGCTCTCGCTGCCGATGGTCGGCGGCCTGCTGGTCTCCTCGACGGTGGCCGGTGCGCTGATCACCAAGACCGGCACGTGGAAGCGGTTCCTGGTCGCCGGCGGCGTCCTGATGACCCTCGGCTTCGGCCTGCTGTCCACCATCGACGCGCAGACCTCGATCTGGCTGCTCGGCGCGTTCATGGTCGTGCTCGGCGTCGGCGTGGGCCTCTTGATGCAGAACCTGGTCCTGGCGGCGCAGAACGACGTGCCCGCCCGGGAGCTCGGCTCGGCCACCTCGGTGCTGTCGTTCTTCCGCAGCCTGGGCGGCACGATCGGGGTCAGCGTGCTCGGCGCGGTGCTCGCCAGCCGGGTGGCCGGCGACCTGGCCGTGTGGGGCGGCGGCGAGAGCGGCGGCGGCGAGACCACCGTCCCCGACGTCTCCAGCCTGCCGCCGGAGGTCGCCCGCGTGGTGCAGGACGCCTACGGCAACGCCACCGCCGAGCTGTTCCTGATCGCCACCCCGCTGGCCGCGCTGGCGCTGCTGGTGGTGCTCTTCATCAAGGAGAAGCCGCTGAAGACCACCAGCGGCGCGGAGCGGCTGGCCGAGGAGCAGGCCCAGCTGCCGCTGGCGCACTGACCCGCCGGCACCCGGACCGCCGTCGTCCCCCCTCGGGACGACGGCGTCCGTCACCCGGTCCAGCGGTACCCGTTCTCCGGACGGCCGGCAGCTCCGTACCGGGGCCGGACGGCGGCCAGCCCGGACCGCTCCAGGTGTTCCAGGTACCGCCGGGCGCTGACCCGCGCCAGGCCGCAGCGCTGCCCGACCTCACCGGCGGACAGGTCGTCGGCGGGGCTGCTGGCCAGCGCCCGGGCGACGAACTCCAGCGTCCGGGGCGAGAGCCCCTTGGGGAGCGGGGTCGCCGCGAGCGGTTCGCTGACCCGCCGTCGAGTCGAGAAGAGCCGGTCGACGTCGCTCTGCTGCAACCCCCGCCCCGGCTCGGCGGTACGGCGCAGGACCTCCACCCGGTGCGCCCGGTAGGCCTCCAGCCGTTCCCGGAAGGCGGCCAGGGAGAAGGGCTTGACCAGGTAGTCGACGACGCCGGTGGTCATCGCCGCCCGGACCGTCTCCACCTCCCGCGCGGCGGTGATGACGATGACGTCGGGCTGGGGGCCGGCCAGCGACCGGAGCCGCCGCAGCACCTCGACGCCGGAGAGGTCCGGCAGGTGGATGTCCAGCAGCACCAGGTCGGGGGCGAGCACCTGGACGGCCTGCAGCGCCTCGACGCCCCGGTGCACCTCGCCCACCACCTCCAGGCCGGGCACGGACTCGACGTAGCCGCGGTGCACCGCCGCCACGGCGAAGTCGTCGTCCACGACCAGCACCCGCACCGCGCCTCCGCCGGTCACGGCGCCGCCTCGGCCATCGCCGGGGAGGGGGCGCCCAGGTGCACCTCGACCCGGGCTCCGCCCAGGGGCGCGGCGGTGACCGTGGCCGAGCCGCCGCGACGGGCCGCGATCCTCGCCACCAGCGCCAGGCCGATGCCGCGGCCGTGATCGGCGTCGGCCGGCCGCTTGGTCGTGACCCCGACGTCGAAGACCCGGGTCCGGTCCGCGTCGGCCACGCCCGGTCCGTCGTCGTCCACCCGCACGACGAGCCCACCGTCGGGCTGCGAGCCGAGGTGGACCATGACCGTCCCGCCGTTCCCGGTGGCGTCCATCGCGTTGTCCAGCAGGTTGCCGAGCACGGTCACCACGTCGTCCCCGCTCCCGGCCGTCAGGGAGCTCCCAGGCGCGAGGGTCAGCGCGATGCCCCGCTCGTGGGCGACCGCCGACTTGGCGAGCACCAGCGCGGTCACCGCCGGGTCGGCCACCGCGGCCAGCGACCGGCCGTCGAGCAGCTGACCACCCCCGGCCCGGTCGATGAAGGCCACCGCGTCCTGCTCCCGGCCGAGCTCGATCAGCCCCTGGATCACGTGCAGCTTGTTGCTGAACTCGTGGGCCTGGGCGCGGAGGGTGTTGGTCAGGTTGCGCTGGCCGTCCAGTTCACGCAGGGCGCTGGACAGCTCGGTGCGGTCGCGCAGGGTGAGCACCTCGGCGACCCGGCGGCCGCCGACGACCGCGGGGGTCCGGTTCGCGACCAGCAGCCGCTCCCCGGCGAGCACCAGCTCGTCGGTCACCGCTCGCTCACCGCCGACCAGCGGCAGCATCGCCGCGTCCAGGACCTCGGCGGCGGGGCGGCCCACCACGTCCTCGCCCAGGCCGAGCAGTCGAGAGGCCTCGTCGTTGACCAGGACCACCCGCCCGCGGTCGTCGACGGCGACCAGGCCCTCGCGGATGCCGTGCACCATCGCCTCTCGGGTCTCCAGCAGCCGCGCGATCTCCTCCGGCTCCAGGCCGAAGATCCGCCGGCGGACGAGCCGGACGACGAACCACGACGCGAGCGACCCCAGCAGCGCGGCGCCACCCAGCCAGGCGACCAGCACCGGCGCCTCCTGCCGGAACTCGGCGGCGAGCTGGGCCTCCAGGATGCCCACCGAGGCCGCGCCGATCACCTGTCCGGAGCCGTCGCGGACCGGCACCTTGGCGCGCAGCGACTCCCCCAGCGTCCCCTGCTCGGTGCCGACGAACACCTCGCCGGCCAGCGTGGGGCTCGGGTCGGTGGACACCGGTTCGCCGATCCGGTCGGGATCGGGGTGGGAGTAGCGGATCCCGTCGGCGTCGGTGAGGACGACGAAGGTCACCCCGGAGGCCTCCCGGAGCAGCTCGGCCAGTGGCTGCAGGACGGCGCCGGGATCGGGGCTGCCGTACGCGTCGACGACGCTGGGCAGCCGGGCCGTGCTCGTGGCGACGGTGAGCACCTGCTGGCGGTAGGCGTCGCGGATCTGCTCCTGCTGGTGCTGCACGGCCACCGCGCCCGCCAGCAACACGGTGGCCAGCACGATGCCCACCTGCAACAGGAGCAGTTGGACCCCGAGGGTCATGGTCCGGCGGCGCACCGGCCCAGTGTGCGCTCGCCACCCCTGGATGTGGCGCCGACCACAAAGACCGAAACAACCAGTACGACCGTGACGTTCCCACCAGCCTGCGGCCTTCCTAGCGTCCGAACAGAACCCGAGCCGATCCCGGCCCGGCGGACGAGGAGGTCCACCCGATGTCCCTGACCCTCAGCGCACGACCACGGTCCGCTGCCCGCCCCTGGCGGCTGACCGCTGCGGCCGGCGCGGCACTGCTGGGCCTGCTCACCGGCTGCAGCGACTCCGGTGACGGCGAGGCCGGCGCGGACGCTGCGGTCGACCGCCTGGAGATGATGGCCCCGGCCGATCCCGGCGGCGGCTGGGACTCGACCGCCCGTGCGCTGGCCGCCTCCATCGAGGAGGCCGAGCTCGCCGGGAGCACCCAGGTCACCAACGTCGGCGGTGCCGGCGGCACCGTGGGCCTGGCCGAGCTCGCCAACGAGCGCAGCGAGGACTTCCTGATGGTGATGGGCCTGGTGATGCTGGGCGCCATCGAGACCAACCAGTCCCAGGCCACGCTGGAGGACACCACCCCGATCGCGCGGCTCACGGCCGAGGACGAAGTCGTCGTCGTCCCCGCGGACTCGCCGTACCAGGACGTCCAGGACCTGGTCGACGACATGAAGGCCAACGGCCGGTCGGTGTCGATCGCCGGCGGCTCGGCCGGCGGGACCGACCACATCCTGGCCGGGCTGATCGCCCAGGCCGGGGACGTGCCGGTCGAGGACCTGAACTACGTGGCCTACTCCGGCGGCGGTGAGTCCCTGGCCGCCCTGCTGGGCAGCCAGGTCTCGGCCGGCATCTCGGGTGTCTCCGAGTACGCCGAGCAGATCGAGGCCGGCGAGCTGCGTGCGTTGGCCGTCTCCGGCGCCGAGCGGGTCGAGGGCATCGACGCACCCACGCTGACCGAGGCAGGGCTGGACGTCGAGCTCAGCAACTGGCGCGGGGTCGTGGGGCCGCCGGACCTGTCCCCCGAGGCCCGGCAGAAGCTGATCGACCTCGTCGACGAGGCCGTGCAGTCCGACGCCTGGCAGGAGCGGCTGGAGCTCAACGGCTGGGAGGACACCTACCTGTCCGGCGACGAGTTCGACGCCTTCCTCGAGGAGGAGCAGCAGCGGGTGCGCGGTGTCCTGCAGGACATCGGGCTGGTGGAGTGAGTTCGTCTGCAGCCGCTGAGGACCGCGCCCGCACCGGTACGCCGGGGCGGGCGTGGTCCTGGGCAGAGGCTGCCTTCCCCGTGGGGCTGCTCGCGCTGGGGGTCTTCACCCTGGTCGACGCCAGCACCATCGTCGCGCCCAGCTCGGTGAACACCGTGGGCCCGCAGGCCTTCCCGTACGCGGTCGGGGTGCTGCTGGTGCTCACCTCCCTCGCGCTCTTCGTCGACCTGGCCCGCGGGCACGGTGGCGCCGCCGAGGAGGGCGAGGACGTCGATCCGTCGGCCACCACCGACTGGGCCACCGTGCTCAAGCTGACCGGGTCCTTCGCCGCCCTCGTCGTCCTGGTGGAACCCCTCGGCTGGCCCATCGCGGCGACCGTGCTCTTCGGCGGCGCCGCCTGGTCGCTGGGCGCCCGTCCCTGGTGGCGGCCCGTGCTCGTGGGGGCCGTGCTCGCCTTCACCACCCAGGTCCTGTTCACCCAGCTGCTGGACCTGTACCTGCCGGCCGGACCGCTGGAGGGAGTGAGCTTCCTTGGGTGACTTCGGCGCGCTGCTCGACGGGTTCGCCACCGCTCTGCAGCCGATGTACCTGCTCTACGCGCTGATCGGCGTCACGTTGGGCACCGCCGTCGGCGTCCTGCCCGGCATCGGCCCGGCGATGACCCTGGCGCTGCTCCTGCCGCTGACCTACTCGCTGGAGCCCACCGCGGCCTTCATCATGTTCGCCGGCATCTACTACGGCGGCATGTACGGCGGTTCGACCACGTCCATCCTGCTCAACGCCCCCGGTGAGTCCTCCTCCATCATCACCGCGCTGGAGGGCAACCGGATGGCCAAGGCCGGCCGGGGTTCGGCCGCACTGGCCACCGCGGCCATCGGCTCCTTCGTGGCCGGCACGATCGCCACCGTGGCGCTGACCCTGGTGGCGCCGACGATCGCGCGCCTGGCGGTCCAGCTCGGCCCGGCGGACTACGTCGCCCTGCTGGTGCTCGCCTTCCTGACGGTGGCCGCGGTGCTGGGCTCCAGCCCGCCCCGGGGCATCGCCTCGCTCGGGATCGGGCTGTTCCTCGGCCTGGTCGGCACCGACACGCTCACCGGGCAGCAGCGGTTCACCCTGGGGCTGCCCGCGCTCGCCGACGGCATCGACGTCGTCGTCGTGGCGGTCGGGGTCTTCGCCGTCGGGGAGGCGCTCTACGTCGCCTCCCGGATGCGCCGCGGCCCCATCCCCCTGGTGCCGGCGGGCAAGGGCTGGATGACGAAGGACGACTGGCGCCGCTCGTGGAAGCCGTGGCTGCGCGGCACTGCCATCGGCTTCCCGATCGGCACCCTGCCCGCCGGCGGTGCAGAGGTCGGGACCTTCCTGTCCTACTCGGCGGAGCGGAAGCTCTCCAAGCACCGCGAGGAGTTCGGCAAGGGCGCCATCGAGGGCGTCGCCGGCCCGGAGGCGGCCAACAACGCCTCGGCGGCCGGGGTCCTGGTGCCCCTGCTCACCCTCGGCCTCCCCACCTCGGCGACGGCGGCGATCCTCATCTCCGCCTTCCAGAGCTACGGGATCCAGCCGGGGCCACTGCTGTTCCAGGACGAGTCGGCGCTGATCTGGGCCCTGATCGCCAGCCTCTACATCGGCAACGTCCTGCTGCTGGTGCTGAACCTGCCGTTGGTGGGCATCTGGGTGAAGCTGCTGCAGATCCCCCGGCCCTACCTGTACGCCGGCATCCTCACCTTCGCCGCGCTGGGCAGCTACTCCGTCGGCGCCTCGACCGAGGACCTGGTCCTGCTGTTCCTCCTCGGCCTGCTGGGCTGGGCGATGCGGAACTTCGGCTTCCCGATCGCGCCGGCGGTGGTCGGGCTGATCCTCGGCCCCATCGCCGAGGAGCAGCTCCGCCGCGCCCTGGCCATCAGCCAGGGTGACCCCACGGTCCTGGTCACCAGCCCCTTCGCGGCGGTCGTGTACGCGGCGCTCGTGGTCTTCCTGTTCCTGGGCTGGTGGCTCCGCCGCCGTCAGGCCCGTACCGAGGCAGAACTGGCCGCCGTGGTCGCCACGCCTGCCGAGTCCGAGAGGAGTTCGTCGTGACGATCGTGGTGGGCTACGTGCCCAAGCCGGAGGGCCGCGCTGCCCTGCGGGCGGCGGTGGAGGAGGCCGACCTGCGCGGGGAGCAGCTCCACGTGCTGAACACCTCGCGCGGGGACGCCTACGTCGACCCCTCGTACGCCAGTCCCGAGGACCTCGCCGAGGTCCGCGGCCTGCTCGAGGAGACCGGCCTGACCTTCGAGCTCGAGCAGCACGTCGGCGGCCAGAGCGGGGCGGACGAGGTGGTGGCGACGGCGGCGCGGCTGGGTGCCTCGCTCATCGTGATCGGGATCCGCCGGCGGTCGCCCACCGGCAAGCTCGTCTTCGGCAGCGACGCCCAGCGCATCCTGCTGGAGGCCGAGTGCCCGGTGCTGTCGGTCAAGGCCCCGTCGGCCGGCTGAACCGGATGGGGTCGCCGTCCCCACGGCGCGGGACGGCGACCCCCACCGGTCCGGTCAACCGGTGACGACGTGCACCAGCGCACCGGCTGCACCGGCCAGCACCAGGACGACGATGAACGGTGCCCGCAGGGCCAGCGCCACCGCGGCCACGGCGAGCCCGACCAGCCGCCCGTCCACGACCAGGTCCGGCCCCGAGGTCGCGGCCTGGACGGCGACCAGCGCGGCCAGCAGGGCCGCCGGCACGAACTCCACCACCCGGGTCACCCACGGCCGCTCCACCCAGGCCGCCGGCACCGAGAGCCCGGCCAGCTTCAGCAGGTAACAGCCCAGCGAGCCGACCAGCACCACCGCCCACAGCGTCCCGGTGCTCACGCGGCCGCCTCCCGCGGGGACGTCGTCGTCCGCGGCCGGCCGGCCAGCGCCACCGCGACCACGGCGAGCACCACCTGCACCCCGGCCGGCACGAACGGGGTGAGCGCCAGCGCGACGACCGCGCCGCCCAGGGCCACCCGCCGCTGCACGCCCGGCTCGCGCGCCGAGCGCTGCAGCCGGGGCCACAGCAACGCCAGGAAGGCCGCGGGCACGACGGCGTCCAGCGCGGCCTGCGCCGTCTCCCCCAGCGCCGCGGCCCCCAGCGACCCGACCAGCGTCGTGACGTTCCAGCCCAGGTAGATGGTGGCGCCGGTGACCCAGAACGCCAGCCGGCCCAGTTCCCGGTCCGGCGCGGCGACCGCCATCGCCGTCGTCTCGTCGATCACCCAGTGCGCCGCCCCGGCCCGGCGCAGCCAGCCCTGCGGCGCCAGCATCGGGGCCAGCCGGACGCCGTAGACGGTGTTGCGGGTGCCGAGCAGCAGGGCGCTGCCCACGGCGGAGAACGCTCCCCCGCCGGCACCGAGTACGCCGATCATCGCGAACTGGGAGGCGCCGGTGAACATCAGCGCCGACGTCGCCACCGCCTGCCAGGTGTCCAGCCCGGCCCCGGCCGCCGCCGCACCGAAGGCGACCCCGTACAGCCCCACCGCCACGCCCAGCCCGACGGCGTCCCGGAGCGTGGCGGTGCGGGCGGAGGACGGCACGGGCCGACCCTAATGGGGCTACATCCGGACGGCTTTGGAGCAGGATCGGGTGTCCGAGCCGCCGGTGGGTGAGCACTGCCCGTCCCGGGTCCGATGGTCGAGGCCCACGCTTAGACCGTGCCCCCGCCGGTGCGCGAGGAGAAGCGGATGGCCGGTGGGATGTCGTGCCGGATGAGCACTGATCCATTAGGTCGCCACGGTCTTCTCCTCCAGGGTTCGGACAGGTGCCACCGGACCGGAGGAGGCCGTTGCGAAGTGTTGTTCATCGGAGATGACTGGGCCGAAGCCCATCACGACATTGAGATCGTCGACGAGTCCGGCCGCCGGCTGGCCCGCCGGCGGCTGCCCGAGGGAGTCGAGGGGCTGGCCGGGCTGCATGCCTTGGTCGCCGACCACGTGGCCGAGGATGCCGAGGCGAATCAGGTGACGGTCGGGATCGAGACGGACCGGGGGCCGTGGGTGCAGGCACTGCTTGCCGCCGGTTACACCGTCTATGCGGTCAATCCGCTGCAGGTGGCCCGCTACCGCGAGCGGCACGGCACCTCGGGTGCCAAGAGCGATCCCGGTGACGCGCACGTGCTGGCCGAACTGGTCCGGCTGGACCGCGCCCACCACCGCCCGGTCGCCGGGGACTCCGCGGTCGCCGAGCACGTCAAGGTGCTCACCCGCACCCACCAGTCGATGGTCTGGTCCCGGCAGCGGCAGACCAACGCGTTGCGCTCGATGCTGCGTGAGTTCTATCCGGCCGCGCTGGCCGCCTTCGGTGACGAGCTCGCCGGCCGGGACGCCCTGGCGATCCTGGCGATCGCCCCCTCACCCGAGGCGGGCCGCCGTCTTTCCCAGTCCAAGATCGCTGCGGCGCTGCGCCGGGCCGGGCGGCAGCGCAACCTCGAGGGCACCACCGAACGGATCCAAGCCGCGCTGCGCGCCCCGCAGCTGCAGGCCCATCCGGGGGTGGTCGGCGCCTACACCGCCGCGGTGCGCTCACAGGTCGCCGTCATCGCCGAACTGGTCACCCAGACCGAGGTGCTCCGGGGCGAGGTCGAGGCGGGTTTTGGCCGGCACCCGGACGCTGAGATCTACCTGAGCCAGCCCGGGCTCGGGCCGGTCCTGGGCGCCCGGGTGCTCGCCGAGTTCGGAGACGACCCGCACCGCTTCGCCGACCCCAAGGCCCGCAAGAACTACTCCGGGATGGCCCCGATCCCCCGCGCCTCGGGCACCCGCCGGGTGGTGCTGGCCCGCTACGCCCGCAACCGCCGGCTCGCCGACGCCCTCTACCTACAGGCGTTCACCGCGCTGACCGCCTCACCCGGAGCCCGGGAGTACTACGACCGGCAACGCGCCCGCGGCGCCACCCACCACCAAGCGCTGCGCGCCCTGGCCAACCGCCTCGTCGGCATCCTGCACGGCTGCCTGCACCACCACCAGCGCTACGACGAGACCACCGCCTGGCACACCGCAGCCGATCAAACCACCGCCGCTTGACGCTTCCAACCGTGGGATGTCTAGGCGGACCCCGGGTCGGCCAGCGCCGCGGGCACGGCGGTCAGGAGCCGGCGCCCACCTGCTCCTCGACCACCGGGCAGGCCGGGAGGAGGTCCCGGGTGCCGCCGGTCTGCGGCACCGTGAACGCACACCCGAGGTCCGCCTCGGCCACCGCGTTCCGGTTCAGCACGTCCTCCCCTGCCGGCCGCACCATCGGGCCGCCCCCCTCGAGGGACTCGACCCAGGTCACCAGGTCGGTGAAGGTCTGTGCCGCCTCCTCCGGGCTGAACTCGCAGTGCCCGACCGACCGGACCGTCCGCTGCACCAGCAGCCCGCCGGTGCCCTGGATCGCGGCCTCGGCGGCGTAGATCCGCTGGTGCTCGAACGGCACGAACATGTCACCGATGGTGTGCACCGACAGGACCGGGACGGAGAAGTCGGCGTCCAGCTGGATGATCGGCGCCTTCCCGGTCTCCTCGCGGGTGCCCGGCGCCGCCTCGACCCGCTCGATCCGGGAGTTCAGCGTCGAGCCGTCCGGGAAGGTGAAGGTGGTCGGGTACAGCCGGTCGGCGTTCTCGGCCACCGAGCCGGCGGTGAGCCCACCCAGCGTCCCGGTCGGGTCGTCGGCGAACCGGCCCAGGTTGAAGGTCAGCCCCTCCCAGTAGGTGAAGGCGGCCTCGTCACCCGGCCGGGGGCCGCCGGTCAGGTCGATCACGACGTCCCGGAAGGTCTCCCCCCGATCGGTCAGCTCGGGGTTGGGACCGGTGGGCGAGGTGGGCAGCCCCAGGGTCGCCTTGATCTCGGCGATCGCAGCCTGGTAGTCCTCGGTCGAGGTCACCGGGTACGCGTCGACCTCGGCCAGCGTCTGCGCCACCAGGTTGTAGTCCAGTCGGATGTCGAACTGGGCCAGGTCCCCCATGACCCCGCACATGGGCGCGGCGCCGGCCCAGTCCACCCGCTGCCGCTCCACCAGGGCACCGATGATGTGGCCGCCCATGGACACCCCCTGCAGGTAGCGGTCGTCGGCCGGGGCGACGAGCCGGTCGAAGAGCCGGGCCAGCCGTTCCGTCGAGGTGACCCCCGCCCGGATGTCGTACCGGTTGGCGGAGTAGGACGACGCCGCCCAGGCGTAGCCCGCGTCGATGTAGGCCTGGCGCAGCTCGAAGGAGGGGCTGTCCACCCAGAGCACCGTCCCGGTGCCGCGGTAGCCGTGCTCCCAGAACACCACGTCCCCGTTCCAGCCCTCGGTGGGCACCTCGATCCGGTAGCCGGCGCCCTTCTCCACGCCGGTCAGGACCCGGGTCCGCGGCTGGCCCTCCGCGTCCAGCAGCGGGGTGAAGGCCTCACCCGGCTGCCCCGTGGCGGGGTCGTAGTCGAAGGCCGGGTCGGCGACCGTCCACTCGATGTCCCGGGCGGGCACCGCCGGCAGCGACGGCGACTGCTGGACCTCCTGGAACCCCGGGGCGACCGGGCCCTCGGGCCCGCGTCGGTCGTCCGTGGCACCGGCGGTGCCGGCCCACCCGCCGACCAGGAGGGTCGCAGCGGCGGTGACCGCACAGAGCCGGGTGGAGCGGTGCTGGAACTGGGTCATGAGGACGTCTCCCGACTGCTCGACTGTGAGCTGCGCCACTGGGCGCCTCATCATGACCAGACACCGCAGCGCTGTCATCTGGTGACCCTCGGGCACCGGCGGGTCGTGCCGGGCGCGCCGGGCGGCCGTCAGCCGCCACCGGCCGTCGCCCCCGCAGGTCCGGGGTCGGCCGGTTCACACCCGCTGGCCCGGGGCGGGTCGATCAGCCGCCGTACAGTGGGGCTCGCCGGCGCGCGGGCCCCCACAGGGGCCCGGAATCCGCAGGCTCCCCGTCGAAGGAGACACAACGCGCATGTCCGACACGCTGACCGGATCCCCGGAGCTGGACGCCGTGAACGCGGCGCTGGCGACCGTCCAGGACCCCGAGATCAACCGTCCGCTGCCCGAGCTGGGCATGGTCAAGGACGTGCAGATCGGCGTCGGCGGCGACCCGGGCGCGGTGCGCATCGAGGTCTACCTGACCGTCGCCGGCTGCCCGATGCGCGAGACCATCACCAACCGCGTCACCCAGGCCGTCTCCGCGGTCCCCGGCGTCACCTCCGTGGCGGTCGGCCTGGACGTGATGAGCGACGAGCAGCGCACCGAGCTGCGCAAGACCGTCCGCGGCAGCGACGCTGCCGAGCCGGTCATCCCCTTCGCCCAGCCGGGCTCGCTGACCCGGGTCTACGCGGTCGCCTCGGGCAAGGGCGGCGTCGGCAAGTCCAGCGTCACGGTGAACCTGGCCGCGGCACTGGCCAAGAAGGGCCTGTCGGTCGGCGTCGTGGACGCCGACATCTACGGCCACTCGGTGCCCCGGATGCTCGGCGTGGACGACAAGCCCACCCAGGTCGACAACATGATCATGCCGCCGCAGTCCTACGGCGTGAAGGTCATCTCGATCGGCATGTTCACCCCCGGCAACACCCCGGTGGTCTGGCGCGGGCCGATGCTGCACCGTGCGCTCCAGCAGTTCCTCGCCGACGTGTGGTGGGGCGACCTGGACGTGCTGCTCATGGACCTCCCGCCCGGCACCGGTGACGTGGCGATCTCGGTGGCCCAGCTGGTGCCGAACGCCGAGATCCTGGTCGTGACGACGCCGCAGCTCGCCGCCGCCGAGGTGGCCGAGCGGGCCGGTGCGATCGCCACCCAGACCCACCAGCAGGTCGTCGGCGTCGTGGAGAACATGTCCTGGCTGGAGCTGCCCGACGGCTCCCGGATGGACGTCTTCGGTTCCGGCGGCGGCCAGGCCGTCTCCGACGCGCTCACCAAGACCCTCGGTGCGCGGGTGCCGCTGCTGGGCCAGATCCCGCTGGACACCCGGCTGCGCGAGGCCGGTGACGCCGGTGCGCCGATCGTGCTCGCCCAGCCCGACGCGCCCGCCGCCCAGTCGCTGTCCGCGATCGCCGACGCCCTCGCCGTCCGCCAGCGCGGGCTGTCCGGCATGTCGCTGGGGCTGACCCCGGTCAAGCGGTAGCCACCCCCGCACGACCGAGGCCGGTCACCCCACGCGGGGTGACCGGCCTCTGTCGTCGGACGTGTGCGGTCAGCGCCCCGCTGCCTCGGCGTGGTGCTCCAGGGCGGCGTCGACCCAGAACTGCAGGTCCTCGTCCTCCGTGAGCGCCTCCTCGGCGACGGTGATCCACCCCTCGCCCATCGACCGGCCCGTGCCCATCTCTGCCCGGCGGGCGCCGCGCGCCTCCAGGTACTCGGCATCGCGGCTGCGGGACACGCGCACGAGCAGTGCGCCTCCGCCGCCCGAGACGGAGACCATCATCTTCTCGTCGACCATGAACGCCAGGCCGCCGAACATCGTCACCTCACGGACGTCCCGGTCCGACAGCGCAGTGCGGACGCGGTCTGCGAGCTCAGCGTCGTGAGCCATCCACCGGCTCCTCCCTGGCGAGCAGCAGAGTCCGGAGACGCGGCCTAGGTCGCGTCGACGTCGAACGGCGGCGGGGTGCTCGCGTCCCGCGTGCGGGTCGCCTGCCCCGCCGGGGACCAGCCGGCTGCGGTCGCTCCCGCAGCAGCTGCGCTCGCGGCGGTGCTCCCCGTCCGGGCCGGGGCGTCGTCGTCGCCCATCAGCTGCGACCGGATGAAGGTCTTCGGGTGGTACTGCCGCAGGTCGATGTCGCGCAGGTGGTCGAAGTCGTCACCCAGGGTGTCGTGCAGCTGCCCGCGCACCCCGGTGACCGCATCCCGCGCCTTCTTCAGCCCGTTCGCGGCGTCCTTGGCCAGCGAGGGCAGGCGGTCGGGGCCGAAGATGAACAGCGCCGCCAGCGCCAGGACGACGATCTCGCCCCAGCCGATCGAGTCGAACACCGCTCCTCCTCGCACCCACCGCGGACCGCGGTCGTGTCCAGCGTAGGCGGACCGGCTTGCTGTCGGACGACCCACAGCCCAACAGCAGGTGTCAGGCCACGCCGAGGGTGACGTCGACCTCGCGGGAACTGCCACCGCGCACCAGCTCGAGGGTCACCGTGTCACCCGGCTCGCGGGCGTCGACCTCGACGGCCAGCTCCTCCGAGCTGACGACCGGCTCGCCGTCGACCGCGATGACCACGTCCTGCTCCTGCACCCCGGCCTCGGCGGCACCACTGCCGGGCTCGACGTTGAGCACCAGCGCCCCGTCGCGGGTGCCGTCGGTGACCGTGCGGGCGTTCACGCCGAGCGAGGCGTGCACCGCCGTCCCGGTGGTGATCAGCTCCTCGGAGATGTCGCGCACCGTGTCGATCGGGATGGCGAAGCCGAGGCCGATCGAACCGCCGGTCGTGCCGGCGCCCGCCACCGAGGCGATCGCGGTGTTGATCCCGATGACCGCGCCGGTGGCGTCGACCAGTGCGCCACCGGAGTTGCCGGGGTTGATCGGCGCATCGGTCTGCACGGCGCTGATCACGGCATTGGTGTCGCTGCCCTCGCCGGTCAGCCGCACCGGGCGGTCCAGCGCGCTGACGATGCCGCTGGTGACCGTGCCGGCCAGGCCCAGCGGCGAACCGATCGCCACCACGGGGTCACCGACGACGAGATCGCCGACGCTGCCGAGGGAGGCCGCGACCAGCCCGGGCTTCTCCACCTTGAGGACGGCGAGGTCACTGGCCGGGTCGCGGCCGACGATCCGGGCGGTGGAGCCACTGCCGTCGCTGAAGACCGCCCGGATCTCCGCGCCCGCGACGTCGGCGGCACCGGAGATCACGTGGTTGTTGGTGATGATGTAGCCGCCCTCGGCGTCCACCACGACCCCGGACCCGGTGGCGCCTGCGCTGGCCAGCCGGACCTCGATGGAGACCACGGCGGGCATGATCCGACCGGCGATGTCGGCGATCGAACCGGGCTCCCGGCTGGTGCCCGGGGACACCTCGGAGAGCTGAGTGCCCTCGGCCAGCAACGGCGCCTCGTCGGCCGTCCGGCCCAGGTACCAGGCGGTCGTGCCGCCGACCATGCCGACCAGGAGCAGGCTCAGCAGGGCCAGCACGGTCAGCCGGACGGAGAGGTCGCGCAGCCGGACCTTGCTGCGACGCTGCGGCTCCGGCAGGACCGGGCCGGGCGGCGGTTGCTCCTGCGGGTACTGCGCGGGTGCACCCAGCGCAGCGGGGGCGTGCGGGTCGCGCCACGGGTCGGCGATCGCGTCGGGCTTCCAGAACGGGGCCACCGCGGTGCGCCGCCGCGCGGGGCGGCCACCCGGGGGCTCACCCAGACCGGTGGCGCCGTCCCGGGGGGCGAACGCCCGCAGCACCGCCTCGGGGGGCGGCGGGGGCACTGGTCGGGGCGACGGCACCGGGCGGTCGTCGCCGAACGACCCGTCGACCGCGGCGGGCCGACCGAAGGCCGCCTGCTGCTCCGGCTGGGGAGCCGGGGCCGGCGGGGTGCTGGGCTGCAGCCGGGCGTCGGTGGGCGCGAAGGCGCCTGTCGTCCCCGCGGGACGGGCGTACGCGGTCGGCTGCTCGTCGCTCAGGCCGACTGCGTGGTCGGCGCGACGGGAGCCGGCGTCGGACGGCTCGGTGCCGGGCGTCCCGCTCAGGGCGTCCCGCCGGCGGGCAGGCCGGTGGTGGAACCGACGGTGGACGTGCGCACCACGGGCGGGACGATGTCGGTCCGCTCGGTCGGCGCATAGCGGACGGCGTCGGCCACCGGCTCCCGGTGGGGCATGTCGGCGGTCGGCAGGTTGACGGCGAGCACGGCGACACCCAGACCGAGGCCGGCCAGCGCCCCGGTCATCCCCCGCCGCAGCCAGCGGGCACTGCCGTCGGACCGGGGCGGGGCCTCGGCGGGCGCGAGCGGGATCGCCCAGGAGCCACCCGCGCCGGTGGCCGCGAGGCCGTCGGCACCGGCGCTCAACGAGCCCAGCCCGCCGCCGGGGCCGGCAGCCGTGAACGGGATGGCCTGCAACCGGGAGATGAGGTCACCGGGGACCGCGACGTCGACCCCGTGCCGCAGCGCGTCCTTGGCCTCGCGCTGGGCGGAGACCGCCATCCGGCACTGTGCGCAGCCGGCCAGGTGCCGGGCCGCCCGGTTCGCGGCCCCGCCGGAGAGCTCTCCGTCGACGAGGGCGGCGATCGCCTCCTGGGCGAGGTGGCTCTCCGGGATGCTCACGACACCTCCACGGCGGGGACGGGGCGGCCGGGGGCGAGGTGGGCCAGCGCCTCCCGCAGTTGCACTCGACCGCGGTGGATGCGGCTGCGGACGGTGCCGAGCTTGATGCCGAGGGTCGCCGAGATCTCCTCGTAGGTGAGGCCCTCGATGTCGCACAGCACGACGGCGACCCGGAACTCCGGGGAGAGCGCGTCGAGGGCGGCCTGGATCTGCGGGTCGAGGTGGGTGTCGGCGTAGACCTGCTCCGGGGACGGCGCGGAGCCGGGCAGCCGCTCGGTGTCCTCCGGGAGGGCGTCGAAGCGGATCCGCTGCCGGCGACGGACCATGTCCAGGAAGAGGTTCGTGGTGATCCGGTGCAGCCAGCCCTCGAAGGTGCCCGGGGAGAAGTCGGCGAGCGAGCGGAACACCCGGACGAAGGTCTCCTGGGTGAGGTCCTCGGCGTCCTGCTGGTTGCCGGAGAGGCGGTAGGCCAACCGGTAGACCCGCGCCGAGTGGTCGCGGACGACCTGCTCCCAGGTGGGCGCGACCCAGCCGTCGGCCGCGGAGGCCACGGGTTCGAGGCCGGCTGGGGCCGCCGACCCGGTCGCGGTGGGCTCGGTCACGGCCCCAGGATCGCAGACGGCCGAGGTCGACACCTCCCCAGCGGGGGTGGACCGCTCGACGGAGCGCTGGCTGGTGGTACGCGGGAGACGCACGTCCGGTCCAACGGCCGGGCGCGCAGTCGGTGTTCCCGTGCAGCGCAGACACACAGCCAGTTGCCAGGCAGTCGACCGGGCGTCGTCCCGTCCCCCACCCGGGCGGGCGGGGACCCCGCCCTCGCCACTACCCTCGCCCGGTGACCAGCGTTGCCGGACCGCCCCCGACCGGCGGCTCCCCGACGGGCGCGGCGGCCTATGCCGACAGCTTCGCCGCCGAGACCCCCGCCCAGGTGGCCGCCCGCCAGCGGGCCATGACCTCCGCCGAGGCGTTCGGGACCCAGGTCCCGGTCGAGCCGGCGGTGGGCGCGACCCTCTCCGTCCTCGCCGCCGCCTGCGACGCCCGCTCGGTGGTGTCCATCGGCAGCGGCGGCGGCGTCGCCGGGCTCTGGCTGCTGCAGGGAATGCGCCCCGACGGCGTCCTCACCGCCCTGGACGCCGACCCGGCCGAGCTGCGTGCGGCCCGGCAGGCCTTCACCGAGGCCGGCGTCCCCAGCGGGCGGACCCGGCTGATCTTCGGCACGCCCGGTGAGGTGCTGCCGCGGCTGTCCCCCGGTGCCTACGACCTGGTCAGCTGCGCCGGCCCGCCGCTGGAGTACGCCGGCAACCTGGCCGGTCTGCTCGGGCTCATCCGGCACAGCGGGTCGCTCATCTGCCACGGCCTGCTCACCGAGGACAAGATCGCCGACCCTTCGGCCCGCGATGCGCAGACCGTCGCGTGGCGGGAGATCGCCCGGACGCTCCGCGAGGACGAGACGCTGACCTGCGCCGTGCTGCCCATCGGCACCGGCCTGCTGGTCGCCACCAAGCGCACCTAACCGGACCGACCGGAGCCGAACGGGAACTCCGCCTCCGCCGCCCACGGCCCGCCGAGGTAGCGCCAGAGGCCGAGCCCGCGGGCGGTGACCGTCTCCGGCACGAACGACGCGGTCAGCTCGGCGTGCAGCGCGCGGGCCGCCTCCGGGGCGACCTTGTTCTGCACCGTCACGTGCGGGCGGGACCACTGCCGGTCCTGCCGGGTGAGCCACGGGTCGAAGGCGTCGGCCAGGCCCTTGCGCAGCGCAGTGAGCTCCGACGACGCCAGGTCCAGGGCGACGCCGCGACCGAGGAAGCGGACGCCGGTGACTGCGACGTCGAACGCCGGTCGCGCAGCCACCACCGCCAGCTCGCGGCCGATGGCCGCCCGGTGCTCACCGGGCAGCGCGTGGAAGAGCGTCACGTGCGCCTGCACGTGGTTGCGCTCCGGCGGGAAGTGCGCCGCCCGCAGCCGGTCGAACCGCTGCTGGGCGGCGTCGTCCAGCAGCAGCGTCACGATCAGCGGTGACGGCACCGTCGGCTACAGGATGGCGCGGGAGCCCTTGCCCAGGACCGTGATGCCGCTGGCGCTCACGTGGTACCGCTCCCGGTCCCGCTCGGGGTCGACCCCGATCTGCGCACCGGGCGGGACGACGACGTTCTTGTCCAGGATGGCGCGGCGCACGACGGCGCCCTCGCCGATGTGGACGCCGTCCATCAGCACGCTGGCCTCGACCCGCGAACCGCGTTCCACGCGCACGTTCGGTGCGACCACCGAGCCGTGCACGGAGCCGCCGTCGATGATCACCCCGGCGCTGACCATCGACTCCTCGGCCCGGCCTCCGAGCACGAACTTGGCCGGCGGCAGCATCGGCGGCAGGGTGTAGATGGGCCAGCGGTCGTTGTAGAGGTTGAAGATCGGGCTGACCGACACGAGGTCCATGTGCGAGTCGTAGTACGCGTCCAGCGTCCCCACGTCCCGCCAGTAGCCGTGGTCGCGCTCGGTCTCCCCGGGGACGGCGTTGCTGCTGAAGTCGTACACGTAGGCGTCGCCGGCCCCGGCCATCATCGGCATGATCGACCCGCCCATGTCGTGCACCGAGTTCTCGTCGGCAGCGTCGACCCGCAGGGCCTCCAGCAGCGCGTCGGTGGTGAAGACGTAGTTGCCCATCGAGGCGAACGTCTCGTCCGGGCTGCCCGGCATCCCCGGCGGGTCGGCCGGCTTCTCCAGGAACTGGCGCACCTTGCCGTTCTCGTCGGCGTCGATGACACCGAAGGCGGTGGCCTCCTGGCGCGGCACCCGCAGGCCCGCGACGGTCACGCCGGCGCCGGTGGCGAGGTGCTGGTCGATCATCTGTGACGGGTCCATCCGGTACACGTGGTCGGCACCGAAGACGACGACGATCTCGGGACGGTCGTCGTAGATCAGGTTGAGGCTCTGGTAGATCGCGTCGGCGCTGCCGGTGTACCAGCGCGGGCCCAGGCGCTGCTGCGCCGGGACCGGGGTGATGTAGCTGCCCAGCAGCGTGGACATCCGCCAGACCGTGGTGATGTGCCGGTCCAGCGAGTGGCTCTTGTACTGGGTGAGCACCGCGATCCGCCGGATGTCGGCGTTGACCAGGCTGGAGAGCACGAAGTCGATGAGCCGGTAGTTCCCCCCGAAGGGGACCGCGGGCTTCGCCCGGTCCTGGGTCAGCGGGGCGAGGCGCTTCCCCTCACCACCTGCCAGCACGATGCCGAGAACTCGAGGGCCGCCACGCATGGACGGACCGTATCGGCTGCCGGGGGTGTTCGCCCCATCTGCCCCACGGTCCAACCACCTAGGGTGAGTCCGTGCGCGTCGGAGTGATCACCCGGGAATGGCCGCCGGACGTCTACGGAGGGGCCGGGGTGCACGTCGAGCACCTCGTCGCGGCCCTGCGTGGACTCGAGCAGGGGCCGGAGCTGGACGTCCACTGTTTCGGTGGCCCACGTGCGGACGCGACCGGCCACGGGGTGCCGTCCGGGCTGCAGGCCGCCAACGGCGCACTGCAGGCCGTCGGCGTCGACGTGGAGATCGCCGCCGCGCTGGCCGACGCCGAGCTGGTGCACTCGCACACCTGGTACGCCAACCACGCCGGGCACCTGGCCTCGCTGGTGCACGGCTCCGCGCACGTGGTGACCGCGCACTCCCTGGAACCGCGCCGACCGTGGAAGGCCGACCAGCTGGGCGGGGGCTACCGGCTCTCCTCCTGGGTGGAGCGCACCGCCTACGCCTCGGCCGACGCGGTGATCGCGGTCAGCCGCGGCATGCGGGCCGACGTCCTCGACGTCTACCCCGACCTGGACCCGGCGAAGGTCGTCGTGGTCGGCAACGGGGTCGACGCCCAGGCCTACCGGCCGATCGAGGCGCCCGACGTCGTCCGCTCGGTGGGGGTCGACCCCGACCGGCCGTACGCGCTGTTCGTCGGCCGGATCACCCGGCAGAAGGGGCTGGTGCACCTGCTGGCCGCGGCCGATCAGCTGCCCCCCGAGGCCGGTCTGGTGCTCTGCGCCGGCGCGCCCGACACCCCGGCCGAACGCGCGCAGGTGGCCGACGCCGTGGCCGAGCTGCAGACCCGCCGCACCGGGGTGGTCTGGATCGAGCAGATGCTGCCCCGCGAGCAGCTGGTGCCGCTGATCACCGGGGCGACGGTCTTCGTCGTCCCGTCGGTGTACGAGCCGCTGGGCATCGTGAACCTGGAGGCGGCGGCCTGCGGCACCGCGGTCGTGGCCAGCGCCGTGGGCGGCATCCCGGAGGTCGTGGACGACGGCCGCACCGGCCTGCTGGTGCCCTACGACGCCGAGGACCCGACCGCGTTCGCCGCCGGGCTGGCGGCGCGGATGGCCGAACTGCTCGCCGATCCCGGCCGTGCGGCCGCGATGGGCGCGGCCGGCCGGGAGCGGGTGCTGGCGGAGTTCGGCTGGCCGGCGATCGCCCAGCAGACCGCCGAGGTCTACGAGACGGTGCTCGCCGCCCGCTGACCCGAGCCGCTCAGCGGTCCTCGGAGAGGACGCTGCGCGCACGACCGGCCGCCTTCGCCCGGTACAGGGCGCTGTCGGCACGGCGCATGAACTGGGAGGTCGGCTCGCCCGGCTCGTGCGCGGCGACGCCGATCGACAGCGGCACGCCGGCGCAGGCGAGCCGCAGCTGCTCGACCACCGCCAGCGCGGCCGGGCCGGCGTGGGCGGGGAGCAGCAGCGCGAACTCGTCGCCGCCGTGCCGGGCGAGCACGGAGCCGCGGGGCACCCGGGGCAGCCACTCGTCGGCCACCGTCCGGAGCAGGTCGTCGCCGGCGGCGTGCCCGTGCTGGTCGTTGATGGACTTGAAGTGGTCGATGTCCACCAGCGCCACGGACAGGTCGGCACCGCTGCGCACGGCGACCCGCACCGTCTCCTCGAGCGCGTCGTCGAAGCCACGCCGGTTGGCCAGGCCGGTGAGCCCGTCCAGGCTGGCGGCGGAGGCGCGCCGGGCCAGCGTGGCGACCACCAGGCCCATCGCGGCCATCACGACGGCCAGCGCGACCACCGGGCCGGCCGCCACCCCGCACAGGGTCAGGACGACGGTGCACGCCGCGATCGCGGTGCCCAGGTACGCCGACGCCACCGGGAGCGCGAAGAGGAAGAAGGCCGCGACGGCGATGAACAGGTACATGCCGGCCAGCGCCACGGCCGAGGTCGGGTCGGGCGCCGCGCAGACGACCGTGCTGATCAGCGCGGTGCCCAGCAGCACCATCAGGTGGAACGCCGACCGGGGCAGGTGGCGACCCCAGCGGACCACCACACCGCCGGCCAGCAGGGCACCCGGCCCGATCGCCGTCAGCACGGACGAGACGCCGCCGGCACCGCCCCCGCCCAGCAGGACGACGGCGAGGACGGCGAGCCCGCCGGCCACGTACAGCGCCCCGATGACCGGGGCGGTGACGCGTGCGCTCGCCACCTCGGGTCCGCTGCGCATCCGTTCGTGCCGCCTTCCGGGTGAGGTGCCTGGGTCGCCGGAGTCGGACGGGCAGGAGACCGGCGAGTTCCGTTGCGGGCAACCTAGTCGTTGGCCACGAGGATCCGGCCGCTCCCCGGCCGCGCCTCACCCGGATCGGTCAGACGGCGGCAGTGCCGATCAGGCCCTTGCGGGTCACCAGCCCGGCCAGCTCCGCCTCGGTCAGCGACGCCGCCCCCTCCGGACGTCGGGGCAGCACCAGGTACCGCGACTCGGCACTGGCGTCCCAGACGGCGATCGCCGTCCCGGCCGGGAGCTCGAGCCCGAACTCGGTGAGCACGCCCCGGGGGTCACGGACCACCCGGGAGCGGTAGGCCTCGCTTTTGTACCAGCTGGGCGAGGGGCCGAGCAGGGCGATCGGGTAGCAGGAGCACAGCGTGCAGACGACGACGTTGTGCGTCTCCGCGGTGTTGGCGACCACCTTGAGCCGCTGCTCCTGCAGGCCGCCGGCCATCGACAGCCCGACCTCCCGGATGGCGGTGTTGGCGTCGGCCAGCAGCCGCTCGGCGAAGCCGGGGTCGGCCCACGCCCGGGCCACGATGCGCGCCCCGTTGGCCGGGGTGCCACCGGCGAGGAACTCGTCGATGCGCCCGTCGACCTCCCCGGCGGCCAGCAGACCGCGGCTCTCCAGCAGCGTCTCGACGTGCCGCACCTGCGCCGAGATCCGGGAACTGCCGTGGTCGCCGCTCATCGCTGCTCCTCGATTCGGGTCAGGTAGTCCTCCCACAGTTCGACGGTGACCGTGTGGTCGCCCTCGCCGAACAGGTCGGCGGCGGCGAACCGGACGTGCCACACCGACCGGGCCGGCCCGGTCAGGCCGCGGGCGCGGTCGTCGGCGAGCGGGTGCCGCCCGGCACGCTCGACCAGCACCCCGACCGCGCCGCGGGCGTACCGGGGCAGCCGGGTGTGACCGGCCGGATCGACGGCCCGGGTGCGCACCCGGTCGCCCGGGGCGAACCCGTCAGGCGCCGTGGTCATCGACCGCGAGCTCGTCGGCTGTGGCGACGCCCTTCTCCACCAGCAGCGTGCTGATCGCGGCGAACCAGCGCTCGTAGTAGGAGGCGCCCAGGTACTGCTGCACCGGCAGCCGCTCCTGGGCGTCGCGGAACTCGTCGAGGTTGTAGACCCCGCGCTTGATCAGCGCACCGTTGAGTGCGAGGACGTGCGCTTCCCAGTCCGCGTGGAACGGCGGCTCGTCGGGCTCCTCGACGATCGCCGGGAACCCGGCCATCCCGCCGACGTCGTTGATCCGGCTCATGCGGAGCCTCCTGGTGAGGGGTCAGGGCCAGATGGAGGCGACGATGATCGCCGAGACCGCCAGCGTCGCGCCAGCGGAGACCAGGCTGGCGGGGTGGAAGGCCACCTCGGTGAGGTGCTGACCCAGCCGCCCGGGGGTGAGCAGGTCCAGCAGCAGGAACGCCAGCGCCTGCAGCAGGACGCCGAGCAGCCCGAACACCACGGTGTAGAGCAGCGCCCGCCCGAACCCGCTGGTCGCGTTGGTCCAGATGGTGGTGAACGCGATCGCGCCCTGGCCGAGGAAGCCGGCGGCCAGCGCGATGCCGGCGTTGACCGAGCGCTCCTCGTAGATGTGCTTGGCCAGGTGGCCGGGGGTGAGCAGGTCGAGAGCGAGGGCGCCCACCACGAGCAGCAGGATGCCGACGCCGGTGTAGGCGACGGCGTAGCCGATGCTGGCCAGCACAGAGGACCTCCGAGTTGGGGGACGGCGGAGCGCTGAGCCTAGGGCCAGCGCGCACCCGACCCGCCGCCCCGCCCCGCCGGCGCCCCGGCCAGCTCGACGACCCCCGGCCCGGACAGCTGCGCGACCCCGCACCGGCGACCGGTGAGCACCATCAGCAACGCACCGGTGCTGCCCTGCACGACTGGGCCGGAGCCGGCGTGCCAGTCGGAGTCGGTGGCGACCAGCTGCACCCCGCGCAGCCGGCGCCGGGCCCAGAACGGCCAGCCCATCGACCAGACCCGGGTCGCGGCCGCCGCGGCCGCCGCCGGGGGCACGGCGCGCTCCCGGCCCAGCGGCACGGCGATGTCCTGCCCGTGGACCAGGACGTCGATCAGCGGCTCGAGCTGCGTCGTCCCCACGGCGTGCCGGCGCGAACCCACCATCGCCCGGATGCCGGCCACCAGCTGCGCCGGGGGCGCGACGGAGGCGGCACACGCGGTGTCGTGCACCATCCGGTCGAAGCTGCCGCGGGCCCGGACCAGCGCCGGCAGGGCGCTCGCTGCCCCCGTGTGGGCGAGGGTGAGGTGCGCCGCGACGTCCCGCACCCGCCAGCCGGCGCACAGGGAGGGGTGCTCCCACTCGGCCGGGGCCAGCTCCTCCAGCAGGTCCGCGAGCGTCGACCGCTCGGTGTCGATCGTCGTCCAGAGCTCGTCGCCGTCCATCGCGGCCCCCTCGGCCGGTAGATTCCGTCAGGATCCCTGACGATCCTCGGGATGCCGTGACTACACAAGGGGTGCGATGACCGCCGAGCGACCGGATGCCGTGGAGCCGAACACCGGGCTGCTGCTCTTCTACCCCTACCGGGCGCTGGAGAGCCGGGTGCTCACCGCGCTCGCCGAGGCAGGGTTCGAGATCACGCTCGCCCAGGCCCGGCTGCTGCAGCGCGTCGCCGACGACGGCAGCCGGCTCACCGACCTGGCCGCCCAGGCGCAGGTCACCAAGCAGACCGCGGGCGAGCTGGTCGACCAGCTCCAGCGGCGTCGCTACGTCGAGCGGGTCCCCGACCCCTCGGACGGCCGGGCCCGGCTGATCCGGCTCGCGGCTCGTGGCCGGGAGGCAGCCGCCCTCGCGGCCCCCGTCGTCGCCACCGTCGAGGCGGAGTGGGCGACGCACCTGGGCCCGGAGTCCATGACGGCGCTCCGCGCGGCACTGACCCGGCTGCGGGAGATCACCGATCCCTGGGCGTGACCCCCCGGCCCGGTGGAACAGCGCAGGTGCGGACGGCGCTGCACCAGGTGTGACGGACGCACTGACCCTGTTCGACGACGTCCTCCCGCCCGAGACACCGGTCGAGAACCGGCTGCTGCAGGTGCGCACGGTCTACGCGGAGCCCGCGGCCGCCGCCTCTCCGCGCGGGCGGCAGGTGCTGGCCCGGTTCCCCGGTGCGGAGCTGGTGGAGGTGCCCTCGCACTGGCAGATCCCGACGCTGCACGGCAACGAGGGCAACGTCGACCGCTGGGTGCGGGTGAAGACCGAGACGTTGGTGCTCGGGGTCAAGAAGTCGCTGTCGGCCCGGCCCAACGGCCGCTCGGCCAACTGGATCGCGCCGTCCACCGCCAACGGCTGCGCGATGGCCTGCGCCTACTGCTACGTGCCGCGGCAGAAGGGCTACGCCAACCCGATCACGGTGTTCACCAACATCGAGCAGATCACCGGCTACCTGCGCCGGCACGTCGCCCGCCAGGGACCGAAGACCGAGCCCGACCAGTGCGACCCGGAGAGCTGGGTCTACGACATCGGCGAGAACAGCGACTGCTCGGTCGACGCACTGGTCAGCGACAACGTCGCCGACCTGGTCGCCACCTTCCGCGAGCTGCCGACGGCGAAGGCCTCCTTCGCCACCAAGTACGTCAACGAGCACCTGCTCGACCTCGACCCGCAGGGCCGCACCCGGGTCCGCTTCTCGCTGATGCCGCAGGCCGACGCCACGGTCCTGGACGTGCGCACGAGCAAGGTCGGCGAGCGGATCGCCGCCGTCGACGACTTCGTCGCGGCCGGCTACGAGGTGCACCTCAACCTCTCCCCCGTCGTGCTGCGCGAGGGCTGGGAGGCCGACTGGACGGCGCTGCTGCAGCAGCTGGACGACGAGCTGGGCGACGCCGCGAAGGCCCAGGCCGCCGCCGAGGTGATCATGCTGACCCACAACGAGGGGCTGCACCAGGTCAACCTGGGCTGGCACCCCCAGGCCGAGGACCTGCTCTGGCGCCCGGAGCTCCAGCAGCCCAAGGTCAGCCAGAACGGCCAGGTCAACGTCCGGTACCGCAACGACGTGAAGCGGGCCGGGGTCGACCGGCTGCAGCAGCTCATCCGGCAGCACGTCCCGTGGCTGCACGTCCGCTACGCCTTCTGAGTCGCCCCGCACGGGCCGAGGTGCTGCCCGGCGCAGCGTCGTCCGATGTGCGACCCTGAGCAGTCTGCGGTCGGGGCGACCAGACCTCGTTCCCAGGGAGACCACATGTTCGACCCGCGTACTGCGCCGGCGTTGCTCGAGGCACTCCCGGACACCGTCGTGGTCGCCGACCGGGACGGTCGCATCGCCTACGTCAACCCAGCCGTGCACACGCTGCTGGGCCACCGGCCCGAGGAGCTGATCGGCGAGTCCCTGACGGTGCTCATGCCCGAACGCCTGCGCCGCGGGCACGGCACCGGGTTCGCCCGGTACGCGGCCACCGGCCGCGGTGAGCTGGTCGGGGCGACCACGCAACTGCCGGCGCTACACGTCGCCGGGCACGAGGTGCCGGTCGACCTGACGATCTCCCGGCTGGCCGCCGAGGGCGCAGCAGTCGACGGCGCCCTGGTGGTCGCCGTCCTACGGGACGCCAGCACCACGATCCTCCTGGAACGTCAGTTCCAGGTGAGCCGGTACCTGGCTGCGATCCAGCGGGTCACCGCAGCGCTGACCGAGGCACCCGACGCCGACGCCGCCTTCCAGCAGCTGCTGCCGACGCTCTGCAACGAGCTGGACTGGGACGCCGCCACCATCTGGCGTCCTCACGAGGTCACCGGCCGCCTCACCTGTGCCGACATCTGGGCAGCACCGGGTGGCGAGGTGCCCAACCTGCGCGCTCGCGCGCGCGGGCTCTCGCTCGGCCGCGGCGAGGGACTGCCCGGCGTCACCTGGCAGGAGCGCAGGCCGGTGGTCTTCGAGGACCTGTGGTCCGAGCCGCGCTTCCTGCGCCGGGACGGCGCACACGCCGATGGCGTCCGCACCGGCGTGGCCTTCCCGGTCCTGTACGGGGACACCCTGCTCGGCGTGTGCGAGCTGTTCTCCCGGCAAGCGCGTCCCGTGCCGGACGACCTGCTCGACGTGCTGGCGACCGCCGGGCGGCAGATCGGCCAGTTCCTCAGCCGGCTCCGCGCCGAGTCGCAGATCCGCTCCCTGGCCGAGACGCTGCAGCGCAGCCTGCTGCCGCCCTCGCTGCCGGCCATCCCCGGCGTCGGGATCGCGGCCCGCTACCGCGCCGGTGGCCGAGGGCTGCTCGTCGGCGGGGACACCTACGACGTCCTGCCACTGCCTGGCGGGAGCTGGATGGTCCTGATGGCGGACGTCTGCGGCAAGGGGGCCGAGGCCGCCGCGACAGCCGCGCTCGCCCGGCACACCGCACGGGCCGCCGCGACAGCCGACTCCGGTCCAGCCGATGTGCTGCGCGCGGTCAACGCCGCGCTGATCCGAGAGGCCGGCCCCGGCCCGCTCCGCTTCGTCACCGCCTGCTGCCTGGTGCTCCGCCCGCACAGCTCAGGCGCCTCCGCGCGGCTCACCGTCGCCGGACACCCCCGTCCGGTGTTGCGTTCCTCCACCGGCGAGTGCACGGAGGTGGGCGAGGTGGGACGTCCGCTGGGCATGGCCGTCGACTCGGACTTCGGCGAGGTCGCCGTCGAGCTGTCCGCCGGGAGCACCCTGGTGCTCTACACCGACGGCGTGACGGAGGCCCGGGACGACTCCGGGGTGCAGTTCGAGGAGTCCGGTCTGGTCCGACTGCTGGAGAGCGGCCCACCGCGCTCGGCCGAGGAGACGGTGGAGGCCGTGCAGGCCGCCGTCGACCGGCACCGGCAGGACTCCCGCCACGAGCGGGACGACCTGGCCGTCCTCGCCCTGCGGTGCTGAGTCCGGCGCTCTCACTGCTGGACCGCTCCCGCACCCGGGTCGGCGAGCCCGATGCAGCGGCGCTCATCGGCACCGTGGAGCGGGCGGTGCGCGCCGAGCGGCTGGGCTTCGAGCGGTTCTGGGTCGCCGAGCACCACGGCGTGCCGGGCATCGCCGGTGCCGCCCCGGCGGTGCTGCTGGCCGCGATCGCCGGCCGGACGACGAGCATCCGGCTGGGCTCGGCCGGCGTGATGCTGCCGCACCACCAGCCGCTGGTCGTCGCCGAGCAGTTCGCCACCCTGAGCGCGTTCGCCCCCGGCCGCATCGACCTGGGGCTGGGCCGCTCCCCCGGCTTCACCGCCCCCGTGCGGCAGGCGCTGCGCTCCACCGGTGAGCCGGACTTCGCCCACGACCTGACCGAGCTGCGGGCGTTCCTCGCCGGCTCGGCGCCGATCACCGCGCACCCCCGCCCGGCCGCCGCCGTCCCGGTGTACGTGCTGGCCACCGGCTCGGGACTGACCGTGGCGGCCGAGCTGGGGCTGCCGGTGATCGTCGGCGGCCCGCTGCTGGGCGTGGCCGGCGACCCGGAACCCGGGCTGGCCGCGCTGGCGGACTACCGGCGCACCTACCGGCCGAGCGAGGAGGCACCGGAGCCGCGGGTGGCGATCAGTCTCGACGTGCTGGTCGCCGACACCTCGGGCGAGGCCGCCGACCTGCTGCTGCCCGAGGCGTGGGCCATGGCCCAGGCCCGCACCACCGGCGTCTTCCCGCCCCTGGAGCCGGTGGCGGGGATCCGGGCCCGCACCCTCACCCCGCGCCAGCAGTCCTACGTCGATCAGACGGCCGCGGCGGCGATCGCCGGCACCCCCGCCCAGGTGGGGAGCCGGCTGGCCGAGCTGCTCGACCGGACCGGCGCCGCCGAGCTGGTCGCCTCCAGCAGCACGCACGACCGGACGGCGCTCGCCGCCTCCGACGCCGCACTGGCAGCGCTCCTCGGCGCACCGCGCACCGCCCACTGACGCCCGGCGGCCGGTCCCGTTCCGGACACGTACGCCAGGTGGTGTCGCCCGGGCGCGCGCTGTGCCACGGTGCTCCCGCCCAGCCCCGTCGCGACAGGAGGCACCCGTGCCGGCCGTGGAGATGCACGCGGTGTCCAAGAGCTACGCCCGACGCGGCCGCCCGCCGCAGCAGGCCCTGGACTCCTTGGAGCTGGTGGTCGAGTCCGGCGGCGTGCACGGGTTCCTCGGCCCGAACGGCTCGGGCAAGACGACGACCATCCGGGTTCTGCTGGGCCTGATCCGGCCCGACGCCGGCGACGTGCGACTGCTGGGCCGACCGGTGCCCGATGGGCTCCCGCAGGTGATCGGCAGCGTGGGCGCGCTGGTCGAGACCCCGCTGTTCTTCCCCGGCTTCTCCGGCCGCCGCAACCTGCGGCTGCTCGCCGAGACCGCCGGGGTGCCGCGCAGCCGGGTCGAGGAGGTGCTGGAGACCGTCGAGCTGCGCGACCGGGCCGACGACCGGTTCAAGGGCTACTCGCTGGGGATGAAGCAGCGGCTCGGCATCGCCGCCGCGCTGCTGAAGTCCCCGCAGCTGCTGATCCTGGACGAGCCCAGCAACGGGCTGGACCCGGCCGGCATCCGGGACGTACGCGAGCTCATCCGCCGGCTGGGCCGCGACGGCTCGACGACGGTGCTGCTCAGCTCCCACCTGCTGGCCGAGATCGAGCAGGTCGCCGACCAGGTCTCGATCATGGCGCGGGGCCGCTGCATCGCTTCCGGCCCGGTGCACGAGGTGCTCGCCGGCCGGTCCTCCGGGGACGTGCGGGTGCGGGTGCCCGACCGGGCGGCCGCGACCGCCGTGCTCACCGCAGCCGGTTTCACCGTCACCCCGACCGAGGACGCGCTGCTGGTCTCCGCCGTCCCGGCGCCGGGTGAGGTCACCCGGGTGCTCGCCGAGCACGGCCACTACCTGGAGGAGCTGACCCCGGTGGCGGCGGACCTGGAGAGCGCGTTCCTGGCGCTGACGGCGGAGCCGGCATGACCGCCGTCCGCACCGAGGCGCCCCCGACCGCACCCGCCGGCCGGTTCAGCGGCCTGCTCAGGGCCGAGGCGCACCGGTTCGGAGCCCGCCGGTTCATCCAGGTGCTGCTGCTCCTCGCGGCGCTCGGCTGGGCCACCTTCACCGCCATCGGCCTCACCCAGTACGCCTCCCCCACGCCCGAGCGGCTCGCCGCGGCACAGCAGCAGCTGCAGGGGGAGGTGGAACGGGCGAACGAGTTCCGGGAGGAGTGCCTGGCCTCGGACGACGTCCCGGCGGACGTCTCCCCCGAGGAGTGGTGTGGCGCGCCGGTCACCGCCGCGGACCTCGACCTCGACTGGTACCTGGACCCGGCGCCGTTCTCCTTCGCCGCGGACGGCGTCGCCGGGGCGGTGGCGTTCAGCGCGGCGGGTGCGGTGCTGGCCTTCCTGGTCGGCGCCACGTTCGTCGGCGCCGAGTGGTCCTCCCGGTCGATGATCGCGCTGTTGTTCTGGGAGACCCGGCGGCCCCGGGTGATCGCCGCCAAGATCGTCGTCGTCGCCGTGGCCTCCGCCGTCCTCGGCGTGGTCGCGCAGGGCGCGTGGCTGGCGATGGCCGGCCTCTGGCGGACCTTCGCCGGCGACGGTGTCGCCCTGCCCGACGGGTTCTGGTCGGAGCTGCTGGCCACCGCCGGACGCGGCGTGCTGCTCACCACGCTGGCCGGGTTGCTCGGGTTCGGCCTGACCAACCTGGTGCGCAACACCGGCGCGGCGCTCGGGGTGGGGTTCGTCTACTTCGCGGTGCTGGAGACGGCGGTGCGCGCACTGCGGCTGGAGTGGCAGCCCTGGCTGCTCACCAACAACGCCTCGGCCCTGGTCGTGCCCGACGGCCTGACCCTGTTCCTCGGCTCCGACCCGATCACCGGGGAGTCCACCGAGTACCTGCTGGGCAACCTGCAGGCCGGCGTCTTCATGGCCGTGGTGACCGGCGTCGTCCTGACCCTGAGCACCGTGCTGTTCACCCGCCGCGACCTGCACTGACCCGCTCAGCCGGTCGGGGTTTCAGGACCCGGGCGGGTCGGGGTAGGCGGAGGGGCATGGACACAGACCTCGAGTCCGCCACCCGCACCGAACTGCTGCGCCGCGCGCGCGAGCAGGACGTACCCGGACGCTCGTCGATGACCAAGGACCAACTGGTCGACGCGCTGACGTCCGGCGACTCCGGCGACGGCGCCGCGTCCGAGGGGGCCTCGTCCGACGGCGCCGCGTCCGACAGCGCTTCGTCCGACGGCGTCCGTGGCGACGGCTCGCGGCCGGTGCACTCGCGGGTCGAGGCGTTCCGCCTGCTGGCCGAGGCCCGGGCCCGGGGCGAGATGGTGCTCATCCCCCGGATGCTCACTGGCAACGACCGCCGGGTGCACGTACGGGAGACCGTGCGTGAGGACCACGAGACCCGCATCGCCACCGGTGACCTGGAGGCGCGGGCGAAGTTCGACAAGCTCGCCGGCTCGGTCTTCCACTTCTTCCGCGGCACGAACCTGCTCTTCTACCGCGACCTGGTCGGCGAGGACGCCCGGCTGCCCACGGTGCTCGCCCTCGGCGACGTCCACCCCGGCAACTTCGGCGTGATGCCCAGCTCCGACAACGTGCCGATCTTCAGCGTCAACGACTTCGACGACGCCTACTACGCGCCCTTCACCTGGGACCTCAAGCGCGGCGCCGTCGGCTTCATGCTCGGCGCGGCCGAGAAGTCCGATCTCAGCCCGAAGAAGCAGCGCGCCATCGCCCGCCGGTTCGTGCGCGGCTACGTGTCCGGGATCGCCTCCTACGCCGCCGACGGCCAGGAGCAGACCGAGCAGCTCCGGATGGACAACGCCCCGCCGCTGATCGCCGAGCTGCTCGCCAGCACGCTGGAGACCAGCCGCGCCGAGTGGCTGGAGGACCTCCTGGAGGAGACCCGGCGCGGCTTCCGCACCGACGAGGAGCTGGTGCCGGTCAGCAGCCGCCGGGAGGAGTTCCAGGAGATCGTCGACCGCTACGTCGCCGAGAACGAGGTCGCGGTGCCCGAGCGCGCCGGCCGGATGCGGGTGAAGGACGTCGCCGAGCGGCGCGGCGCCGGCACCGCCTCCCTGGGCCTGACCCGGTACTACGTCCTCATCGCCGGCGTGCGCGACGACGGCACCGACGACCTGCTGCTGGAGTTCAAGCGCGCCCGCCGCTCGGCACTGGCCGGGCTGGTGCCGCCGTCGGGGTACGAGGTCGACAAGCAGGGTGACCGGATCCGGCACGCGCAGCGGGTGCACCTGGTCGACGGCGACGTCTTCTACGGCAGCGTCGACATCGACGGGCACAGCTGCATGGTCCGCGAGCGGGCGCCGTTCCGCGACGACATCAGCCTCGGCTCGCTGTCGACGAGCGAGTGGAAGGAGTACGCCGGGATCTGCGGGCGGGTCCTGGCGCACACGCACGCGATGTCGGACGAGACCGGCAAGGTCGACTACGACGTCGAGCCGGCGATCCTGGAGGCGATCGGCGGGCGGGACCTGTTCGTCGACGACGTCCTCCGCTTCGCCGAGGAGGCCGCCGAGCGGATCCGCCGGGACCACGAGTACTTCGTCGCCGACCACGAGCTGGGCGCCTTCCGCAGCGTGGACGTCGTCTACCGCTGACCTCGGCGGTGGGCGAGCGTGAGCCACCAGACCGACCGTGGAGCCGGGCCCCGGCACGGCTCCACGGTCGGTGGGGCGGGTAGACCCCGTCGGCGGCCTCGCTCCCGCCGGAGCTGTCAGGGGCCCCTGCGGCTGCTCACCCGGGTGGCGCCACGCCGGGGGTTTGCCCCGGCGCCCCCGGGTGGGCCACGGTGGTGCCGTGCGCAGACGAGACTTCCTGGCCGCCGGCGGCGCACTCCTCCTCGCCGGCTGCAGCCGGTCCGGCAGTTCCCCGACCGCTGCGCCCACGACGTCGGCAGCCACGACGTCGGCACCGGAGTCTGCAGCCGCGTCGACCAGTGCGGCCCCCACGCCGACCGAGGAACCAGCGCCCACCCCGGGGACGCCGGCGGAGATCCTCGCCCGGTCGACGGTGCCGGTGCTCTGCTTCCACCAGATCCGCGAGTTCCGCCCCGACGACAGCGCCTACGCCCGCACGCTCATCACGCCCCCGGCCGTGCTCACCGCCCAGTTGCAGGCGCTGCGCGACGGCGGTCACACCCCGGTCACCGCCCCGGCGCTCGTGGACCACCTGCAGTTCGGCACCGCCCTCCCCGACCGGCCCGTGCTGCTGACCTTCGACGACGGGTCGGTCACCCACGCCACGGCGGCCCTGCCGGTGCTCCGCGAGTTCGGCTTCCCGGCGGCGTTCTTCCCGATGACCGTGGTGCTGGACAAGCCGGACTGGCTCAGCAGCGACCAGCTGCGGGAGCTCGACGCGGCCGGCATGACGATCGGCGCGCACAGCTGGGACCACCAGCGGGTGGACCAGCTGACCGGCGGCCAGTGGACCGAGCAGCTCGACGACCCGAGGGCCACCCTGGCCGGCATCCTCGGGCACCCGGTCGACCTGCTCGCCTACCCGCACGGGATGTGGGACCAGGAGGCGCTGCCGCACGTCGCCGCTGCCGGGTACCGGGCCGCGTTCCAGCTCTCCGAGCCCACGGACCCGATGCAGCCGCTGCCCACCATCCGCCGGATCATGCCGCCGCCCACCTGGGACGGCGCCACCCTGCTGGCCCACCTGGAGTCCGACTTCTGACCGTCGGCGCTCGCACCCCGGCGGCTACCGTGAGGGGCGTGGCCCGGGTCGTCGTCGTCGGCGCCGGGCTCGGGGGTCTCGCCGCCGCCGCCCGGCTGGCCGCGACCGGCCACGCGGTGACCGTGCTGGAGCAGGCGCCGCAGGTCGGCGGCAAGCTCGGCTGGTACGCCCGTGACGGCCACGGCTTCGACACCGGGCCCAGCCTGGTCACCCTGCCGCAGGTGCTCGACGACCTCTTCGCCGCCACCGGCGCCCCGCTGTCGGAGGTGCTGCCGTTGCAGCGGCTCGACCCGGCGGTGGCCTACCGGTTCGCCGACGGGACGACGACGGCGCTGCCCGGGCACCGCGATGACGTCCCGACCCGGCTCGACGCCGACCTCGGCCCCGGCAGCGGTGCGCAGTGGAC
>NZ_JPMX01000077.1:64751-116043 GCF_000761485.1 Modestobacter caceresii | reverse complement strand
CCCGCGCCGAGGCGATGTGGCGGGCCACCGAGCAGCCGTTCCTGCGCACCCCGCTGGCCGGTGCGGCCACCCTGGCCCGGCTCGCCCGCAACACCACCGACCTCCGCACCGTCGCGCCCGGCCGCACGCTGCGCGGCCTGGGGCACCGGTACCTGACCGACCCGCGGCTGCGGATGCTGCTGGACCGGTACGCGACCTACTCCGGCTCGGACCCCCGACGGGCACCCGCCGCGCTGCTCACCGTGCCCTACGCCGAGCAGGCCTTCGGTTCCTGGTACGTCCCCGGCGGACTGCGCCGGCTGCCCGAGGCGGTGGCCGCGCGCGCGGTCGAGCGAGGAGCGGTCGTGCGCACCGGCGCTGCGGTCAGCGAGGTGCTGGTGACGGCGGGCCGGGCGACCGGGGTGCGACTGGCCGACGGCGAGGTGGTGCCGGCCGACGTCGTCGTCTGCAACGCCGACGCGACGAGCCTCTACGGCAGCCTGCTGCCGCCGCACGCGCCGGTGCGGCGGGTCCGGGCCGCGCTGCGCCGGGTGACGCCGTCGTCCTCGGGGTTCGTGCTGCTGCTCGCCCTCCGCGGCCGCACGCCCGGGCTGGCCCACCACTCCGTGCTGTTCCCCACCGACTACGACGCCGAGTTCGACGCCCTGTTCGGAGGGGGCAGGTTCGGACGGGGCGGGCCCAGCCGGCCGGTCGCCGACCCGACGGTCTACGTGAGCGCCCCCGACGACCCGGCCACCCGACCCGACGCCGACAGCGAGTCGTGGTTCGTGCTGGTCAACGCGCCGCGGCACGAGCCGGGCACCGGCGTCGACTGGACCGCCCCCGGGCTGGCCGACCGCTACGCCGACCAGGTGCTGGCGACCATGGCCGCCCGCGGGCTCGACGTGCGCGACCGGGTCCGCTGGCGGGTGGTGCGCACCCCGGCCGACCTGGAGCGGGAGACCGCCAGCCCCGGCGGCTCGATCTACGGCACGTCCAGCAACGGGGCCCGTGCGGCCTTCCTGCGGCCGGCCAACGCGGCCCGCCTCCCGGGTTTGTTCCTGGTCGGCGGCTCGGCGCACCCCGGCGGCGGGCTCCCGCTGGTCACCCTCTCCGCTGAGATCGTCTCCGGGCTCATCGGCCCGGCCTGACCCAGCGGCGGTCCGACCCGGCGCCGGGCGGGCCCTCAGCGCCGGGCGAACACGTACGGCTGCAGTGCGGGCTCAGCCGGGACGTCCGCGGCGTCCCCCTCCCCGTCCGTGGCGTAGGCGACGAACGCGGCGTAGTCGGTCGCGAAGGTCGCCGGGTCGACGCCGGGCTGGAAGACCTGCAGGCAGGTGCTCACCGGGACCCGGGCGCGCACCGCCGGGCCGTCGTGGGTCAGCGCGTCGATCACGATCGCGTAGCCCACCGGGTCGTAGCTGCCGATCGCGAAGTGGTCGGCCGCGTTCGCCGGGCAGACGTCCTGGGTGGCGATGTTCGAGATCCGCCCCTCCCCGGTCCGCAGCACCGAGCTCGCGGTGGGCCCGGCGTTCGGGACGACCACCTCGTCGGCCCGGGTGTAGGCGACCGTGTACGAGACGCCGGCGAAGGTCTCCGCGCCGCTGTTGAGCGCGGCGGTGAACGAGGAGATCGACCGCTGCTGCCAGTTCGCCGGTGTACAGGTGGTCTGGCAGGCGAGGTCGGCGACCGTCGTCCCGTGGTTGGACGGGCTCAGCCCGACCAGGTCGTCCACCATCGCCCGGGTGTCCGGCCAGAACCGCAGCGCCCAGCGTCCGATCATGCCGCCCTGGCTCCAGCCGACCACGTCGACGCGCTGGCCTGCCTGCTTGCTCACCGTGCGCACCGCAGAGACCACGTGTTCGGCGGCCACCTGGATGTCGCCGGTGGCGTCGTCCGGCAGGGTCACCGCACACCAGCGCCAGCCCAGGCGGTCGAACGCCCGCTCGTAGTTCCAGGCGAAGCCGACCTCAGGGTCCATCGTGGTGCCGGGCAGCAGCAGCACCGGCGCCCCGCCCGCCCTTGGTGACCGGGCCGTTGCAGTGCAGCGAGGCGGCCAGTTGCGCCGCCGGGACAGCGAGTGCGGGGCCGCGCTGGTCCAGGTCCGCGTACCCGCCGGCCACCGGGGCCGCCGCCGCCGTTCCCTGGCCGGCCAGCAGCACCGCCACCGCACAGACCAGCACCGTCCAGCACCTGCGCATCGACGACTCCCGTCCTCCGGGCCGGCTCCGTCGCCGCCCCCGCCCAGCCGATGATGCGGGAGGGGCGACCGGACGGCACCGCGAGGCCCGGCCGCCGCGGGCTCGGGGCCGGAGCCCTGGTCAGCCGGTGCGGGCCGGGTCCGGGGTCCGTTCCGGTCGCCGGTCGAGCAGCCGCAGCAACCACCAGCCGTAGCCGATCAGCACCAGGATGATCGACACCTGGACGACGTCGGGCAGCGCTCCCGGGCTCCGGATGCTGGCGACGTTCACCCACGCGTGCAGCACGACCAGCGGCCAGAGCGTGCCGACGTGCCAGCGCAGCGCCGCCAGGCAGAACCCGAAGGCGGCGGTGTTGACCACCTGGAAGGCGATCTCGTCCGGCGCACGCCCGAACCAGAGCCCGCTCATCGCGTGTCCCAGGCCGAACAGCACGCCCACCAGGACCGCCGCCCGGGCCAGGCCCAGCGGGCTCAGCAGCCGCTGCACCAGCCCCCGGCTGAGCGACTCCTCGGCCAGCCCGACCGCCAGCATGGTCACCGCCGCGCTGGCCAGCACCGTCGCCGACCCGGCCAGCCCGTCGACGAGGTGCAGCAGCCCTTCCCCCAGCAGCGGCAGCAGCAGCCACCACGAGCGGTCCGGCCACCGCCAGGCGAGCCCGGTCTCGCGCCACCAGCCGAGCCAGCCGATCAGCGCCAGGGTGAGACCGGCGAGCACGACGTTGACCACCGCCGCCCCCAGGTCGGGGAACCACCCCGGCCGCAACGGCGGCAGCAGGTCCTCGACGGCGAACAGCACCAGGTGCCAGACCACCGTGGCCCCCGCGGCGAGGGTCAGCGGCCGGCGGCGGGCGAGGTCGAGCACACGCTGGCGCACGACCGGTAGCCTCCCGTGCCCGGCGCCCCGCCGTCCATCCCCGTCGACGCAGCGACTCCCCCCTCACCGCGGGGTGAGGGGGGAGTCGAGGGGAGCTGAGGCTGTCAGGCGTCGCGCCGGCGGAAGACCAGGACCGCCACCAGCAGCAGCGCGGCCACCTCGGCGACGAAGACCCCGAAGCCGGTCCACGGGGCGAGCACCGCTCCGCCGTTGAAGGGAGCGACCTGCGCGACCGCCCCGCCGGCGTTGCCGGGCAGCAGCTTGGCCACCCACTCCCCCCACGTGCCCGGCAGTGCGTAGGCGACGTTGCCGACCACCAGCACCAGCGCCATGCCGACGGTCAGCGCCGCCGCGGTGTGCCGGATCAGCAGCCCGGTGGCCAGCGCGAACACCCCGAGGCCGGCGAGGTACAGCCCGTTGCCCAGCAGCGCGCGGAGCACCCCGTCGTCCGACAGCGCCAGGCCCACGCCCTCCCGGTCGAGGAACCAGTTGCCGCCGAGGTAGCCGGCCACCGCGGTGACCACGCCGGCCACGAAGAGCACGACGGTGAGCACCACGACCTTGGCCGCCACCACCCGTCCGCGGCGGGGCACCGCGGTGACGGTGGCCCGCATCATCCCGGTGCCGTACTCGCTGGTGACCACCAGCGTGCCCAGCGCCAGCGCGGTGAGCTGGGAGAACAGCAGCCCCCAGGTGAGGAAGGCGGCCGGCGCCTCCCCGGTGTCGCCGGCGGCCAGGTCCGTGGCCGCGGCCCAGCAGACGAGCGTCGTCAGGCCGGCGCCGAGTGCGAACAGCAGGCCCAGCGACCAGCGGGTGGAGCGGACGGTCCAGAACTTGACCCACTCCGCGTGCAGCACCTGCGCGAAGCCGGGCTGCCGGACGCCGGGCACGTGCCGGTTCGGGTCGAGCCGCACCACGTCGGCGGCGGACGAGGAGCCGCTCCCGGGTCGGGCCGGGGCGGTGCTCATGGTGGGGGTGGCGCTCATCGCACGGCTCCTGCGGTCTCGGCCGGGTGGGTGGCGTACTCGACGCTGTCGGCGGTCAGGGTCATGAAGGCGTCCTCCAGCGAGGACTGGACGAGGGCGAGCTCGTGGACGTACAGCCCGGCACCGCCGAGCAGCTCACCGATCTCGGCGGCGTTCCGGCCGCGCACCCGCAGCTCGTCGTCCAGCCGGTCGACGTCCAGGCCGTTGCCGCGCAGCAGCGCCTCGGCGTCGGAGACCCGCGGACTGCGCACCCGGACGTAGGAGGACGCGTGCTCGGTGATGAAGTCGGCCATCGAGCAGTCGGCCAGCATCCGTCCGCGGCCGACCACGATCAGGTGGTCGGCGGTGAGCGCCATCTCCGACATCAGGTGGCTGGAGACCAGCACGGTGCGGCCCTGCCCGGCCAGCTCCCGGGCGAGGTTGCGCACCCAGCGGATGCCCTCCGGGTCCAGCCCGTTGACCGGTTCGTCCAGGACGACGACCGGCGGGTCGCCGAGCAGCGCCACCGCGATGCCGAGCCGCTGACCCATGCCCAGGGAGAAACGACCCACCCGCTGCTCGGCGACCGCCTCCAGCCCGACCAGGTCGAGCACCTCGTCGATCCGGGTGCGCGGGATGCCGTTGCTGGCGGCCAGCCAGCGCAGGTGGTCGCGGGCGCTGCGGCCGGGGTGCAGGGCCCGGGCCTCCAGCAGCGCACCGACCTCGCGCAGCGGCGCCGGCGACGCGGCGTAGGACCGGCCGTTCACGGTCACGCTGCCCGACGTGGGGCGGTCCAGCCCCAGGATCATCCGCATCGTCGTGGACTTGCCGGCCCCGTTCGGGCCGAGGAAGCCGGTCACCCGGCCGGGCCCGACGGTGAAGCTCAGGTGGTCGACGGCGGTCTTGGGGCCGTAGGTCTTGGTGAGTCCCCGGGCGACGATCACAGCGTCCCCCCGGGGTGGGCGGGAGAGGTGGTGTCCATGCCGACGAGCCTGTCGGCGGCGCGGCACCGGGGACATCGGGGAGCGCCCTGAACCGACCCTGAACCACCCCTGACCGGCGTCCCTGAGCGGCCCCTGAGCAGCGGCGCCGCACGGCCTTGTCCAAGTCCGGTCCCCGGGCTACGGTCGACCTATAAGTTCCTGCTTATGGAGGAGGGCTCATGACCATCACCGACGCCGCCGCATCCGCCGGGCTGGTGACCCGAGAGGTCCGCACCGGCTCCCGCGGGGGCACACCCACCCGGATCGCGGTCGCCCGCCGCACCTACCCGACCGACCGGCCCGACCTCTGGGCCGCCGTGACCGACCCGGACCGGCTCCCCCGCTGGTTCCTGCCGGTGAGCGGTGACCTGCGCGTCGGCGGCCGCTACCAGCTCGAGGGCAACGCCGGTGGCACCGTCGAGCACTGCGCGGCGCCGGAGACCTTCTCGGTCACCTGGGAGTACGGGCCGATGGTGTCCTGGCTGCAGGTCCGGTTGACCCCGGCTTCCACCGGCACCGAGCTGGAGCTGCTGCACGAGGCTCCGGTCGACCCCGAGATGTGGGACCAGTTCGGGCCGGGCGCGGTGGGCGTCGGCTGGGACCTCGGCCTGATGGGGCTGGGCCTGCACCTGGAGAGCGGCGCTGCGGTCGACCCGGCCGAGGCGTTGGCGTTCCCCCTGTCGCCGGAGGGGCGCGAGTTCGTCCGGCGGGCGGCGACCGGCTGGGCCGACGCGGCGGTCGCCGACGGCGACGAACGGGGCCCGGCGCAGGAGGCGGCGGCCCGTACGGTCGACTTCTACACCACCCCGCCCGAGGACGTGCCAGGAGCGCAGTGACCCGAGCACCAGTGACCGGAGCATTCGAGGCGCTGGGCGACCCCGTCCGGCGGCACGTCCTGGAACTGCTCGCCGCAGGCGAGCGGCCGGCCGGTGAGATCGTCGCGGCGCTGCAGGCCCGGGCGCCCATCTCCCAGCCCGGTGTATCGCAGCACCTCCGGGTGCTGCGGGACGCCGGGCTGGTCACGGTGCGCGCCGAGGGGTCCCGACGGTTCTACGCACTCGACCCGGACGGCCTGGACGCCGCCCGCGCGTGGTTGTCCGGGCTCGTCGACCCGCTGGCGCAGTTCGCCCAGCCGCTGGACGCGCTGGCCACCGAGGTGGCCCGAGGCCGGCGGACCCGCCCGACGACGACCGGCCAGCCGGACCGCCCCGCTGCCGACGGTCGACGCCCCGCCTGACCGGATCAGCCGACGCTGCGCTCGGCGGCGTCGGTCACGTGCACGCCCGCCGCGAACTCGGCGGCCTGCGCCGCCGTCCAGTCCAGCTCGGCCGGCACCTGGACGACGACCGGCAGACCCGACGCCTGGTCGACGTAGAACAGCGAGCCGGCGAACGGGTCGACGCCCAGGCCCCCGGCCGCCGGCCGGTCGACGTCCACCTGGTCCGCCGACTCGACGTAGACGCCCTCACCGGCGCCGACCGGGACCGTGGTGCCCTCGGTCGGCAGGGTCGCGTCGGCGGACAGCAGCATCACGGTCAGCTTGCCCACGTAGGAGTCCGGGTCGGTGTCGACCATGGACCGTGGCCCGACGGTGAGCGCGTACTGATCGGAGTGCAGCAGCGTCCAGCTCTCGGGGACCTCGTCGACGGAGTACCCCGCCAGCTGGTCGCCGGTGAAGTCGACGAGCGCGATCGCCCCGGGCGCCAGGACGGTGTCGCTGCTGCCCCCTGCCTCCGGGCTGACCGGGGTGGGGGTCGCCCCACCGAGGACCAGCGCGCCGACGGCTGCACCGGCGACGACGAGGCCGGCCACCCCCGTGCGCTGTGCCCGGCGGCGGCTGAGCGCACGGCGGCCACGGAGCAGGTCCGCCTGCACGGTCTTGTCGGCGACGGTGGTGTCGACCTCGGCGGCGGCGTCGGACAGGAGGGTGTGGACGTTCACGAGGCGCTCCAGGTGGTCACGGTGGTGCGGTGGTCGACGGCGGTGCGGGCGGGCGGCGGGGCCGACGACGGCTCCTCCAGGGGGACGCCGAGCGCCCGGCGGAGGTGGTCCAGGCCGCGGGCGGTCTGGCTCTTCACGGTGCCCTGCGAGCAGTTCAGGACGTCGGCGGTCTCGGCGACGCTCAGCTCGTGCAGGTGCCGGAAGACCACCGCCGCCCGCATCCGCGGCGGCAACTGCGCCAGCGCCGGTCGCAGCCGGGCCAGCATCTCGTCGTCCCGGTCGTCGGCGGTGTCGACGGCGGTGTCGGGGAGCTCGGCGCGGGAGTGCTCCCGACGCCGCCAGGGCCGGCGGGTCTCGTCGATGAGCGTGGTCACCAGCGCCCGGCGGGCGTAGGCGTACCGCGCCTCCGGTGCGCGCAGCCGACCCCAGGCGACGTAGAGCCGGGTGAGGCCGACCTGCACGAGGTCCTCGGCCAGGTGCCGGTCACCGGCCGCCAGCAGCGTCGCCGAGCGCAGCAGGTCGCCCCGCCTCGCGACGACGAACGTGGAGAACTCCTCGTCGCGCCCCGGCCTCACGTGGTGTCCGATCTGTTCATGCCCTGGAGACGGGATCCGGGGCCGGGAGGTTGCATGCCCCCGAGGGCGACCGGATCAGCCGCCGCTGAGCAGGGCGCCGAGGACGCAGCTGAGCAGGAACGCCCAGCCGCCGGTCAGCCGGCGGGCTCCGAAGCGGGAGCCGGGACACCGGGGAACGGCCCGGACAGCAGCAGGAACGCCAGGCTGCCGATCGGGGGCCAGCTCAGCCAGAACCAGGCCCAGCGGCTGGCCCGGGCCGGGGGTGGACCGCCGACGAGCAGGAGCACCACCGCCAGGCCGTGCGCCAACAGCATCGCGCCGGCCCAGTTCGACAGCCGCCAGCCGAGCACCTCCGACCAGGAGGACGGCTCCACCAGCGGGACGACGCGCAAGAGGTGACCGGCCGTCAGCGGGACGACATCGGCCGGTTCAGCTGCGCGCGGCGCCCAGGCCCAGCACCGCCGCCAGCCCCAGCGCGCTGCGCGGGGCGTACGGGGTGCGCCACAGGCCGCCGTGCGCGGCGGCGTGTGCCTCGTCCTGCCAGGGGTGCTGCTGCGCGGGGCCGCCACCGGTGTGCAGGTCGTGCACGAGCAGCGCCGCCATCAGCACGTTCGACGTCGCCGGCTCGAACACCTCCACGCCGAAGCGGTGGGCCCCGGCATAGGCGGCGGCCAGGGCGCGGTTCTTGACCACCGAGCGGGTGCGGGTGGGCGGGGCGACGTTCATCGACACCGTGCTGCCCGCCGCCCGGGCGACCGAGGCACGCCAGCGCTGCAGCCGCTTGGCCAGCGCGTAGTTCGGGCCCTGCTGCGGCACCAGGCTGTCGGCGATGCCCGGGTCGGCACCCGGCACGTACGCCCGGCGCAGCAACCGCCCGGCCGACAGCGTGCGCAGCGGCCGGCCCACCAGCTTCGCCGTCCGCGGCCGGGCGGCGTAGGCGGCGACGGAGTGGTCGACCGCCTCGCCGGGCACCGCGAAGACGTCGGTCGGGGTGGCGAGGAACGCCAGCGCGAGTTCGGGGCGGGCCCCGGTCAGCCGCCGGGTGAGGGCGTCGACAGCGGTGGAGACCCGGACGTTGGTGGCGCCGTCGGCGTAGACGTAGTTGCCGAGCACCGGCGAGCCGGGCAGGGCCGCGAGCCAGTCGGCGACCTCGGGCACCTCGGTGATCAGGTCGGCGCCGGCCGTGTCGTCGTCGGCGACCGGCAGCAGCAGCGTGCCCGCGCCGCGCTGGGCGGTCTCGCGCACCCGCTGCCACAGTGCCGGCCGGGGCAGGTCGACGGCGGCGACCCGGGCACCCCAGCGCAGCAGGGCGGTCAGCGGCCCCATCTCTGCGCCTGCACCCAGCACCGCGACCGTGCGGTCGGGCAGCGCGAGCCACTCGGGATGGTCGGCCACGGTGCGCACGGCGTCGGCGCAGCTGGGCTCGACCACCCCGGCGTCGACCCAGGCGACCAGCCGGCGGTGCAGGTCGTCACCGCGCAGCCGGGTGCCGCGGTAGGGCAACGACAGCTCGCGCTCGGGTTCGGCGTCCCCGGTCACCTCGACGGTGCGCAGCCGGCGAGCGGTCGGCGCGGTCTGCAGCGCGTCGAGGTCGGTCTCGCCGTCCGGCCCGGCCACCCGCATCCGGGCGTGCAGCGAGTCCAGCCCCGCACCGGCGATCTGCAGCGCCGCGTCGCGGGAGCTCAGCCCCGCCTCCACCGTGCGGCGCAGGTGGGGCAGGTAGCCGGCCCGCCAGTTGGTCTCCTGCTCAGCTGCCCGCGCCCCGGTCGGGTCGACCGGCCGCAGCGCGTCGGCGACGACCGCCCGGCCGAGCGTGGCGGTGCTGCGCCGGCCGTCGGGCCCGGCTGGGAAGACGACTCCGCGCTGTTCCTCGGTCACGGACCGATCCTGCCCGACCCGGCCGACCGGCGGCGGCTGGGGCGCTCAGGCCCCAGCCGCCGGCACCGTCGGTTACTGGTTGCCGATCTTGCCGTCGGCGGCGTCCCGGCCCTTGTCGATCTGGGCGTCGTGCGTGCCCCCGGTCTTCTTGTCCGCGAACTGCTCGCCCTTGTCGAGGCCCTTGTCGCTCATCTGCTCGCCCTTGTCGCTGTTCAGCGCGCCCTTGGCCTTGTCCATCATGCTCATGGGGATCCCCCTCGGATGCGGTCGCGCCCGACGGCGCGGCTCGACCCCGGCAGTGCCCACCGACCTGCGGCGCCAACCGCTCAGTCGCGCACGACCGGTTCCGGCAGGTCGGCCGGTGCACCGGCCTCCAGCCAGCGCAGCAGTGTGCGGACGGCGAACCCCGAGCCGCCCTTGACCACCTCCGCCTCGTCGCGTCCGGCGCGCGCCGGGCCGGCGATGTCCAGGTGGGCCCACGGCAGGCCCCCGGCGAAGGGCTGCAGGAACAGCGCCGCCGTGGTCGACCCGGGGTCGCCCGGGGCGTTGTTCGCATCGGCCACCGCGGAGTCGAGCTGCGCGCGCAGGTGCCCGACGTGCTCCTCGCTCAGCGGCATCCGCCAGAACGCCTCGCCGGCGTGCCCGCCGGCGGTGCGCAGGGCGTCGGCGAGCCCGTCGGCGGTCGCGTACAGCCCGGCCGTGCGGGCCCCCAGCGCCGTCCTCATCGCCCCGGTGAGGGTGGCCACGTCGACCAGCACAGTCGCGCCCAGCGCCAGCCGGGCGTGCGCCAGGACGTCGGCGAGCACCAGCCGGCCCTCGGCGTCGGTGTTGCGCACCTCGGTGGTGCGGCCGCCCACGTGCCGCACGACGTCGGCCGGTCGGTAGGCGGCACCGGAGACGGCGTTCTCGCAGAGCGCGACGACGGCGGTGACGGCACCCGGGAGCTGCAGCCGGGCCGCGGCGTCGACGGCGGCGAGGACCGCGGCGGCGCCGGCCATGTCGGTCTTCATCTCGCGCATGCCCGCGTTCTTCTTGATCGAGATGCCACCGGTGTCGAAGGTGATGCCCTTGCCGACCAGCACCGGGTGCGCCGGACCGGCCCCGTGCGGCCGGTAGGTGGCGATCACCACGCGCGGTGGGGAGGCCGATCCCCCGCCGACGGCGAGCACGCCGCCGAAGCCGCCGGCCTGCAGCTCGTCGGGCCCCAGCACGGTGACCGTCACGCCGTCGACCGCGCCCAGCCGCCCGAGCGCCTGGTCGGCGAGCCAGGCCGGGTCCTTGGTGCTGCTGGGCGTGTTGACCAGGTCGCGGGCCCACACCACCGACTCGGCAGCGACCCGGCCGGCGAGCTCACCGGCGGCCACCGCCGGGTCGTCGGCACCGGCGACCACCACGAGGACCTCGGCGAGCCGGGGCGGGTGCGGGGTGGAGGTGTCCCGGAAGCGGTAGCCGGCCAGCAGCGCCGTCTCCACCGCGGTACGGACCTCGTCGGCCCCGGCCGGGGCGACGGCGGTGTCCAGCGGCAGGACGAGCCGGCGGGCGCCGGACTCGGCGAGCGTCTGGGCCCGCCGGACGGCGACCGCCACGTAGGAGCGCAGGTGCGGCAGGGTCGCATCGCCCACCCCGACCGCCAGCACACTGCGCGGGTGCCGGCTCTCCAGCGGCACGTTGGTGATCCCGCCGGGCTTGCCGCCGTTGCCGGTGTCGGCCAGGGCCGCAGCGAGGAACTCCGGGTCGACCGGCGGCTGGGCAGCCGCGGTGAGCCAGTCGGGCAGGGAACCGCGGGCACCCACCGGCACGGCCAGGACGTCGTCGGGACCCAGCACCGGCAGCGCCGGGACCACCTCGACCCGCGGCAACGGCGCGGCCCCGGTCGCCGGCGTGCTGCCGACGGCCGGGGCCGCGTCGTCTGTCGCGGGGCTGCCCGGGGGCAGACTCGCGTCGGTGTTCAGCTGATCGCGCCCTTCAGGGCCTCGGAGAGGGCGCTCGCCTCGTCGGGGGACAGCTCGACGACCAGCCGGCCGCCACCCTCCAGCGGGACGCGCATGACCAGGCCGCGGCCCTCCTTGGTGACCTCGAGGGGACCTTCACCCGTACGCGGCTTCATGGCCGCCATGCGTGCCTCCTTCACCGGCCACCCACGGCCCGGCTGGACCGTGGTGTGGCGACTGTTCGTGCAGAGCTGTGCGGTCCATGATCCCGTATCCCCGGCCATCGACCAAGCCGGACCCCTCAGTCCGGGTGCGTCGCCCCTGCCCGGAAGCAGGTCGCGACGTGGTCGTCGACCATCCCGGTGGCCTGCATCAAGGCGTAGGAGGTGGTCGGTCCGACGAAGGAGAACCCCCGCCGCTTCAGCTCCTTGGCCAGCGCAACCGACTCGGGGGTGGTCGCCGGGACGTCGGCGAGGACCTGTGGCCGCGGACGCGGCGCGGTCGGGGCGAAGGACCACAACAGGGCCGACAACCCCTCCGGCAGGTCGAGCGCAGCCCGGGCGTTGCGCACTGCGGCCGTCACCTTGGCGCGGTTGCGGACGATCGCCGCATCGGCCATCAGCCGCTCGACGTCGTCGCCGGTGAAGGCGGCCACCGCCGGGATCGAGAAGCCGGCGAACGCGGCCCGGAAGGCGGGACGCTTGCGCAGGATGGTGATCCAGGACAGGCCCGACTGGAAGGCCTCCAGGGTGACCCGCTCGAACAACGCGTCGTCGCCGTGCAGCGGCACCCCCCACTCCTCGTCGTGGTAACGGACGTACTCGGGCGCACTCGTCGCCCAGCCGCACCTCTCGACCACGGCCATCTCCACGGGGTCCGGCGTCCGGCCGGTCACGGGACGGCGGTGTCGACGTCGTCGAACTCCGACCGCGCGGTGCGGACGGGGCTGCGCCGGGTGGCCAGCACGCAGCCGAGGAGCACCAGCGGCAGCCCGAGCGCCAGGCCCAGGGTGAACGGCTCGTCGAGCACCAGGACGCCCAGCAGCACGGCGACCGCCGGGTTGACGAAGGTGATCACCAGCGCCCGTTGCGGGCCGGCCTCCCGGATCAGCGCGAAGAACAGCGCGAGGGCCAGCGCGGTGCAGACCGTGCCCAGCGCGAGGAGTGCGAGCCAGGCCCGTGTCGGTGCCTCGACGGCGTCGCCGAGCCGGGGCACCGCGAACGGGGCGTAGACCAGCGCGGTGAACAGCAGCGCGAAGGACGCCGCCGTCACGCCCGGCACGTCGGGCAGCTTGTGGCTGATCACGATCGGGGCGACGGCGTAGCCGACCACCACCAGCGCGACCGCCCCGATCGCGCTGAGCTGGGCCCCGCCGACGTCCAGCCCCAGCAGGGCGACGATGCCCACCACCCCGATCAGCATCCCGACCACCCGCAGCGGGGAGAGCCGGTCCTCGTCCCCGGCGAGCAGGGCCGCCACCGCGGCCACGAACGGCACCGCCGCGACGAGCAGCCCGGTCAGTGAACTGGACAGCGACTGCTCGGCGTACGGCAGCAGCAGCCAGGGGCCGGTCATCTCCAGCACGGTGAACAGCAGCAGGGCCCGCCAGTGCCGGCGCAGTGCGGTGCCCAGATGTCCTCTGGCGAGGGTCCACGGCACGAGCAGCGCCGCGCCGATCGCGCAGCGCAGGAAGACCACCACGACCGGGGAGAAGTCCTCCACCGCCACCTTGATCAGCAGGTACGGCAGACCCCAGATCAGCGACATCGCCACGAACAGCGCCCAGCCCCGCCGACTCATCCTCGTCCCCCAGCCGCCGCCGTCACCGGGTCATCATGGCTCCCGGGTACGACGGTCCCGACGGCGGCGGACCCATGGCCGCAGGCCGCGCCCGGTCAGGCCGCGACCGCCGCCCCGGCGGCCCGGTCGACCATCCGCCGGCTGGCCGCCGTGCCGCCGAGCACCAGCGCGCAGCCGGCCACCACGGAGCCGAGGAAGAGCACCACCCCGATCGGCTCGTCGGCCAGCACGTCGATGAAGGGGGTGATCAGCGCCAGCGCCGTGACGCTCGCGCCGCCCACGCAGACCGCCAGCGGGATCCAGGTCTCCCGCATCCGGGCCGCGTGCAGGGTGGCCACCTCGGTCCCGGCCAGGTGCAGGGCGCGGTACTCCCCGGCGTGGTCGAGCACCCGGCCGGCCTGGGTGACCCCGGTGGAGACCGCGGCCAGCAGCGACGCGATCACCAGCGTGATCGCCGTCCCGGTCGCGATGTCCACCCCGAGGTGGTCCTCCTCCGCGCCGGTCGCCGCCAGGCCCGGGCTGACGCTCAGCACGCCGGCGACGAAGGCGACCAGCGCCACCCCGCCCACGCTGCGCCAGGCCGCCTTCGGGTCGTCGACGATCCGACGGCCGGCCAGCAGGGTCGGCACGCTGCGCGCCCGCCGGGCGACCACCCGGCCCAGCACCGAGATCAGCCACGGGCCGACCAGGTTGAACACCCACATCGCGCCGGCCAGCGTCCCGACGAGGATCGCCAGCACCACGATCGCGTCGAGCCGGAGCAGCCCGTTGGCGGCGAGCAGGAACACCCCGACCAGCACGAACAGCGGGAGCAGCCGGGTCCAGGACAGCGGCTTCACCCCGGTGCGCGCGGCCACGCCCAGCGGTGTGACCGCCACCCGGCGCAGCGCCGCCAGCGCCGAGACCAGGGCCACCAGCGGCACCGCCGGCAGGGCGAGCGCACCCCAGGAGCCGACCCACAGCTCCCCCACCGCGAAGGCCCGGCCCTGGAAGTGCAGCAGCGCCACCAGCGGCAGGGTCGCCCCGTAGAGCACCGCACCGGCCAGCGCGCCGGCGACCGCCTGGGCCAGCGCGTCCGCGACCGCCATCCCCGCGACCTGCCCGGTGGTCGCCCCGGCCAGCCGCAGCGCCGCCATCCGGGCGTTGCGCCGCGCGACGGCCAGCCGGGCCGCCGCACCGCCGAGCGTGACCAGCGGCACCAGGATGAGGGCAGCCGCGACGACGGCGAGGACGACGTAGACCTCGGCCATGCCCGAGGGCTCCGGCTCGGCCCGCTCGACGGCGGCGCGGTCGACGAAGGCGCGCAGCCCGCCCAGGGTGGTCAGCAGCGCCCAGGTCACCGCGGTGAAGGCGAGCACGGCCAGGCCGGTGGTCAGCCGGTCGGGCCCCTGCCTGCGGGCCAGCGCCCACCACAACCGCAGGGCGGCCCTCATCGGACGCCACCGCCCGGCGCCGCGGCCGGCGTCCGTCGGTCGTCGACCAGCTGGCCGTCGCCCATGGTGACCACCCGCCCGCACCAGGCGGCGACCCCCTCGTCGTGGGTGACGACGACGAGCGCCGCCCCGGCCGCCGAGGTGGAGCGGACCAGCAGGCTCATCACCTCCTGCCCGGTGGCGGCGTCGAGGGCACCGGTGGGCTCGTCGGCGAAGACGAAGCCCGGCGCGGTGACCAGGGCTCGGGCGATCGCCACGCGCTGCCCCTGCCCGCCGGAGAGCTCACCGGGCCGGCGCTGCTCCAGCCCGGCCAGCCCCAGGTGGTCCAGCCAGCGGGCCGCCCGCTCGGTCGCCGTCCGGCGGTCGACCCCGGCCAGCATCAGCGGCAGCGCCGCGTTCTCCACCGCGGGCAGCTCGGGCAGCAGCTGACCGGACTGGAAGACGAACCCGAAGTCCGACCGGCGCAGCACCGTGCGCCGCGCGTCGGACAGCCGGGCGAGGTCCTGCCCCTGCCAGGTGACCGACCCGGAGGTCGGCCGGACGATCCCGGCCAGGCAGTGCAGCAGGGTGGTCTTGCCGGAGCCGGAGGGCCCCATCACGGCCAGCGACTCAGCGCCGACGTCGAGGTCGACCCCGGCCAGGGCGTGGGCGGCGGCCGGGCCGTCGCCGTAGGTCATCCGGAGGTCCCGGGTGGAGAGGGTCGCGGTCATGGACCGATCGTCGGCCGCCGCCCCGGCGCACCGCGTCGCCCTGGGGACGGAAGCCCGGAGAGCCGGCTCAGCCCTGGGTCGTACGACCGGCTGGGGGTTTCCCCCGGTCGGCGGCCGGGCAGCGACCGGGCACCACCCGCAGCCGGACGACGGAGGTCCCGTGACCGCAGCCGATCCCGGGCGGCCCGACCGTCGGCGGCTGCTCGTCTCCGGCCTGCTGTTCGGTCTCGGCGCCGCCGGGGCGATCGACGAGATCGTCTTCCACCAGCTGCTGCACTGGCACCACTTCTACGACCGGGCCAGCGGAGCCGCCGGGCTCGTCTCCGACGGGCTGCTGCACGCCGCCACCTGGTCGGCGACCGTGGCCGGCCTGGCGCTGCTCGCCGACGTCCGCCGGCGGCGGTCGTTCGCCGCGGACACCTGGTGGGGCGCGGTGCTGGTGGCCGCCGGGGCGTTCCAGGTCTGGGACGGCGTCGTCCACCACAAGCTGCTGCGGCTGCACCAGGTCCGCTACGGCGTCGACCTCACCGGCTACGACCTGGCCTGGATCGGCGCCGGTGCCCTGGTGCTGGTGGCCGGTGTGCTGCTGCTCCGGCGGGCCCGCACCCGCAGCGCCCCGGGAGCCCCGGCACCGTGACGCAGGCCGTGTGGACCCTCGTGCTGGTGCCGGCTGCGCTCTACCTGGCCGGGGTGGCCCGCTCACGCTCGCCGTGGCCGGTGGGCCGGACGGCGGCCTGGCTGGCCGGGCTGGGCTGCCTGGCCGTCGCGCTCACCGGGCCGCTCGCCGCGACCCACGGCGACCTGCGTGCGCACATGGCCGCCCACCTGCTGCTGGGGATGGTCGCCCCGGTGCTGCTCGTGCTCGCCCGCCCGTCGACCCTGCTGCTGCGCGCCCTGCCGGCGCCCGCCGCCCGGCGGGTCAGCCGAGGGCTCCGGACGGCACCGGTCCGGGTGCTCACCGACCCGTTCGTGGCCACCGGGCTGAACGCCGCCGGGCTCTGGCTGCTCTACGGCACCGGCCTGCTGACGGCGATGCTGCACTCGCCGGGGCTGCACCTGCTGGTCTCGGTGCACGTGCTGCTCACCGGCTGGCTGGCCACGGCCGCCGTCCTGGCCCTGGACCCGATCGGGCACCGCCGCGGCGTGGTCGCCCGCGCGGTGGCGCTGGCGGCGGGAGCAGCCGCCCACGACGTGCTGGCCAAGGCGCTGTACGCAGCCCCGCCGGCCGGGGTGACCGGAGCCGAGGCCGGCGCCCAGCTGATGTACCACGGCGGCACGGTCGTGCACGTGCTGGTGGCCGCCCTGCTGTGGCGGCAGTGGTACCGGTCGCGGGCGACGGTCCGGGACGCCGAACGCGCCGCCCTGCCCACACCTGCCTGAGCGCGCCGCCCCTCCCCTGCCCCTTTGCGCGCGTTCTGTCCGCTCTGCACGTGCTGCGGCACGTGCAGAGCGGACGAAGAACGTGCAGAGCGCGACCGGGGCCGCGGCGGGTCAGGCGGGGTGGGCCCGCGCGTAGGCGGCGAACCGGCGCAGCGACAGCCGGACCCCGGCGGCCATCACCGGGCGAACCAGCGGCCAGCCGGCCCGGCCCAGCGCGCCCAGCGGGAGGTCCAGCCCCTCGGTCCAGACGAACGTCGACCCGCCGCCGTCCCGGGGCCGCACCTCGAAGGTGCCGGTGCCGCGCACCACCCGCCCGGTGTGCCGCACGTCGACCCGGCGGGGCGGCTCCCAGCCGGTGATCAGCATGGTGTCCAGCACCCCCAGCCGGCGGCCCCCGAGCGGACCGGGCAGCCGGACGCCGGTGGTGGCCGCGAGCTCCCCGCCCACGCCCTGCCCGTCGTGGGCACCGGCCCGCACGTCGGTGAGCAGCATCCACTCACCCTGCCGGTCCCAGTCGACCAGCGCCGCCCACACCTGCTCCGGTGGTGCGTCCACCTCCACCTGCTCCACCAGTTCAGGCATCGGCCCGCCTCTCCTCGTCACTCCCGGGGCCGTCCTCCAGGACGGGGAGGCCTCCGGGGTCGGTGTCTCGCTGGTCGACCGGACACTGGACGCCCGGCAGCTGTGCGCGCAGGGCCGCGATCTCCGCGTCCCGGTCGTCCAGCACCGAGGCCAGCTGGTCCAGCAGCCAGTCGACCTCGGTCATCCGGTACCCCCGCACGGCCACCGAGATGCGCAGCGCCCGGACGTCGTCGGCGACCACCGCCCGCCCCTCCGGCAGCTGCACCGGGGAGCGCTCGGGCTCGGCCGGGGGCTGCGTCTCGCCCCGGCCGAGCAGCAGCGAGGCGCCGAGGAACAGCAGCCCGCCGACCAGCAGCAGGCTGACGACGAAGACGAGTCCGGCCATGCTCAGTCGTCGACCGGGGCCGAGCCGGGGACGGGAGCAGAGTCGGGGACCGCCTCCCCGGCGGGCGGCTCCGACTCGTGCTCGGCGCGGGTGGCGTCCGCGGCCTGGATGATCGCGACCGCCTCGGCGACGTCGTCGGTGACGTGCAGCAGGTCGAGGTCCCCCGGGCTCACCGTGCCCTGCACCACCATCGTCTGCCGGATCCAGTCGACCAGCCCGGACCAGTACTCGCTGCCGAACAGGATGACCGGGAACCGGGTCACCTTGCGGGTCTGCACCAGGGTGAGCGCCTCGAAGAGCTCGTCGAGCGTGCCGAAACCGCCGGGCAGGATGACGAACGCCTGGGCGTACTTGACGAACATCGTCTTGCGCACGAAGAAGTAGCGGAACAGCACGCCGACGTCGACCCACTCGTTGAGCTCCTGCTCGAACGGCAGCTCGATGCCCAGCCCGACCGACGTGCCCCCCGCGTCGCAGGCGCCCTTGTTCGCCGCCTCCATCGCGCCCGGGCCGCCGCCGGTGATCACCGCGTAGCCGGCGTCGGCCAGCGCTGCGCCCAGCTGCACCCCGGTGGCGTAGTACTCGGAGTCCCGTGGGGTGCGGGCGCTGCCGAAGACGCTCACCGCGCGCGGCAGGTCGGCCAGCAGGCCGAAGCCCTCGACGAACTCGGCCTGGATCCGGAGCACGCGCCACGGGTCGGTGTGCACCCAGTCGCTGCTGCCGCGCCGGTCCAGCAGGCGCTGGTCGGTCGTCGTCCCCGCCATCTGCGGGTCGGGCTCGCCGCCGCGCAGGGTGATCGGCCCGCGGTGCCGGATCGGCCGCCGCCGGGCACCGTCGTCGGTCTGGCTCATGCGTCACTCCCGCTCAGATAGGCGATCAAGGCGTCCTCGGCCGGCTGCAGCCGGTCGACCCGGACGTGCTCCTCGACGGTGTGGGCCAGGTTCGGGTCACCCGGGCCGTAGTTCACCGCCGGGATGCCGAACGCGGCGAAGCGGGCCACGTCGGTCCAGCCCAGCTTCGCCCGGGCCGGCTGCCCGACCGCGGCGACGAAGGCCGCGGCGGCCGGCTCCGACAGGCCGGGCAGCGCGCCGCCGGAGGTGTCGGTGAGCTCCAGGGTGACCCCGGCGGCCAGCGCGTCGGCGAACACCTCGCGCACGTACGCCAGGGCCTGGTCCTCGTCCCGGTCCGGGGCGAACCGGAAGTTCACGGTCACCCGGCAGACGTCGGGGACGACGTTGCCGGCGACCCCGCCCTCGATCCGCACGGCGTTGAGCCCCTCGCGGTAGCGGAGACCGTCGATCTCGACCTCCCGCGCCTGGTGGGCGGCCAGGGTGGCGAGGATGCCGGCGGCGCCGTGCACGGCGTTGACGCCGAGCCAGGAGCGGGCGCTGTGCGCACGGGTCCCGGGCACGGTGAGGACGACGCGCAGCGTGCCCTGGCAGCCGCCCTCGACCACCCCGTCGGTGGGCTCCAGCAGCACCGCCAGGTCGCCGTACAGCCAGCCGCGGCGCTCCCGGGCCACCCGGCCCAGGCCGTTGCGGACCGCCTCGACCTCCTCGTTGTCGTAGAAGACGAACGTGAGGTCGCGGGCCGGCTGCGCCCCGGGGACGCCGAACATCCCGGCCAGCCGCAGCATCACCGCGTCGCCGGCCTTCATGTCGCTGGTACCGCAGCCGTAGAGCCGTTCCTCGCCGTCGACGACCTCGATCCGACTGGGCAGGTTGTCGGCGATCGGCACGGTGTCCAGGTGCCCGGCGAGCACGATCCGGGTGGGCCGGTCCAGGTTCGTGCGGGCCAGCACCGTGTCCCCCACCCGCTCGACCTCCAGGCCGCCCAGCCCGCGCAGCGCCGCCTCGACGGCGTCGGCCAGTGGCCCCTCGGTGCCCGAGACCGAGGGCGCGTCGACCAGGGCCCGGGTCAGGGTGAGGACGTCGGCGCTCAGGTCGAGCGGGGGCAGCGGCTGGTCGGCGGGGCTCACGACCGCCGAGGGTAGTGAGGGAGGACCTGGCTGCCCCCCGCCCCTCGCCGACGCCAGGCCGTGCCCCTGCAGCCAGGCCGCGCTGCGACACCCTGGGTAGCCTGACTGCCCGTGACGACCGCTGCAGAGACCATCGGCGCGAACGGCGTCGGCATCGCCACCCTCACCTCCGACGGGACGGTGCTCGACACCTGGTTCCCCTCCCCGACGCTCAGCAGCGCCGACCAGGGCGAGAGCGGCACCCAGCCGATCGGGGTGCTGGAGCTGGAGGGGCTGCTCGGGCCCGACTTCTCCGGGCTGGTCCGCACCGACGAGGCCCGCGGCGTGCAGTCGGTCGCCGTCTCCACCACCATCGCCGACCTCTCCGCCCCGCCGGTCGACGCCCACGACGTCTACCTGCGCCTGCACCTGCTCTCCGCCCGGCTGGTGCGGCCGCACGGGGTCAACATGGACGGCGTCTTCGGGCTGCTGGCCAACGTGGCCTGGACCAGCGCGGGCCCGGTGCTCGCCACCGAACTGGACGCGGCGCGCGCCCGGCTGCGCTCGGACGCCGGGCACCTGACCGTCTTCGGGGTCGACAAGTTCCCGCGGATGGTCGACTACGTCGTCCCCTCGGGCGTGCGGATCGCCGACGCCGACCGGGTGCGGCTGGGCGCGCACCTCGCCGAGGGCACCACGGTGATGCACGAGGGCTTCGTCAACTTCAACGCCGGCACGCTGGGCCCCTCGATGGTGGAGGGCCGGATCAGCGCGGGGGTCGTCGTCGGTGCCGACTCCGACGTCGGCGGCGGCGCCTCGATCATGGGCACGCTCTCCGGTGGCGGCAAGCAGGTCATCTCGATCGGCAAGGGCTGCCTGCTGGGCGCCAACGCCGGCATCGGCATCTCCCTCGGCGACGGCTGCGTGGTCGAGGCCGGCTGCTACGTCACCGCCGGGTCGAAGGTGGCGCTCCCCGACGGGACGTCGATCAAGGCCGGCGAGCTCTCCGGTCGCGACGGCCTGCTGTTCCGCCGCAACTCCCTCAGCGGCGCGCTCGAGGCCCTGCCCCGTGACGGCGACTGGGGCGCCCTCAACGCCGCACTGCACGCCAACTGAGGTCGGGGGCCGCCGCGCGGGCCCTCGCCTTCCAGGTACCTGACAGTTCGGCGACCTACGATCGGCGCGATGGTGAGCCCCCCGGTCGCGGGCCGACGGCCCCCGCCGCGGGCCGCCCGCCCCGCGGCACGTCCGGCGCGCCGTCCCCCGGCCCGACCCGCCCCGCGGCGCCGTGCCCGCCGGACGAGTCGCGCACGGACGCTGTGGCCGCTGGTGCTCGTCGCCGCCCTCCTCGCCGCCGTCGCGCTGCTCTGGCGGGAGGAGGAGGGCACGCCGTCGGTGCTCGCCGGGTGCACGGTCCCCGGCTCGGACGTCAGCGTCACCGCCGAGCAGGCGGCCAACGCGGCGACGATCGCGGCGGTCGCCCGCTCGCGTGGCCTGCCGCCGCGGGCCACCGTCATCGCGCTGGCGACCGCGCAGCAGGAGTCCCGGCTGCGCAACCTCGACTACGGCGACCGCGACTCCCTCGGTCTGTTCCAGCAGCGACCCTCGCAGGGCTGGGGCAGCGAGGCGCAGGTGCGGGACCCGGTCTACTCGGCCGGCAAGTTCTTCGACGGCCTGGTGGAGGTGCCCGGCTGGGAGACCGGACGGCTCACCGAGGTGGCCCAGGCGGTCCAGCGCAGCGGCTACCCGGAGCTGTACCAGCAGTGGGAACCGATGGCGAGCGCGCTGAGCGGTGCCCTGCTCGCCACCTCCCCGGAGGCCCTGACCTGCGGCGCGGCGCCGGGCGCCGGTCCGGCCACCCTGGCCGACCGGACGGCCGTGGTCACCGAGGCCGCCCGGCGGGAGGCCGGCCCGCCCACGGTCGAGACCGACGGCACCGTCTCCATCGCCGGCGCCGGCTGGCCGGAGGCCACCTGGGCGGTGGCGCACGCCGAGCGCTTCGGCCTCACCGAGGTGGTGATGGACGGCTGGCGCTGGACCCCCGCGGTCGGCTGGGAGAGCACCCCGAGCACGTTCGAGCTCCCGCTCCGGCTGCGACTGGGCTGACCCGAGCTCAATCCGCCGCTACGAGCCCGAAGGCCGTCGCCGCGCCCGCAGCAGCGGGCGAGCGCGCGGTCCCACCGGGTCTCGCTCCAGGGCGGCACCGGGGAGCACGGCCGGCCGGCGCTGACCGGCCGACTCGGCGCCACTCAGCACCAGACCGAGCACCGCGAGGCCGAAGAGCAACGTCATGAGCCCCGGACGGATCGCGGTCCGGTCGACCGACTGGGACTCCCTGGCCCGAACACTGTCCGGCGCCTCCATCCCGGACGCTCTCGCGCAGCTGTCGTGCACCTTCCACCCGACCCAGGCGACCGGTCCGGTCGACGACCGGGCGGCCCGGTCGCCCACGTCGTCCGTCGGGAGGCCGGCGCCGACCGTCCGGCCCGCCGATGTCATTGCGGTCCTCGGCCGGGTTGCCGGGGGCCAGGTGGACGGTGGCGCAGGCCGAGCGGCTGCAGTGGACCGAGGTGGTCCGGGCCAGCAGGCGGTGGACGGCGGCTCGGCGGGCCGCGGATTCGCCGCTCACCCTCCGGTTGGTCGGCGGAGCTCCGGCACCGCCGCGGCTCTCGCGTGGGCGGAGACGCACAGACAGGTGCGGGGCGGAGCCGCCGGCTCCGCCCCGCACCCGTCCGGCTGGATCAGGCGACGCAACCGCCGAGGGCGATCGTGCCGTCGATGGCCTTGATCTGGTTCTGGACGGCGCCGAGCTTGTCCTCCAGCGCGGCGACGGTGACGACCTGCGCGGCGATCGCTTCCTTGTTCTGCTTCTTCTGCGCCTGGAGGTCGCGGAGCACCTTCTGCGCGGCGGTGACCTGCCCGTCCAGCGTGATCACCTGCGCCTGCAGGGCCTTGAGCTGGGCTTCGGTGGCGCTGACCTCACCGCTCAGCTTGTCCAGCTGGGTCAGCAGCGGAGCGACCCGGCTCTGCAGCGACAGGATCTCGGCCTCCTTGGCGGTGATCTGGGTGTTGATCCCGGTCAGCTTGCTGACCACCGCGTCCAGGTCGCCGGTGAGCTTGGTGACCTCGCCCTGCTGAGCGGTCACCGCGGCCTTCGCATCGTCCAGCGCCTTCTGCAGCGCCGGCAGCTGGCTGCGCAGGTCGGCCACCTGGGTCGCCTTGTCCAGCACCGCCTGGTTGGCGACGGCGAGGGCCTTGTTGGCCTCCGCCAGCGTGCCGCGGAGTTCCTCGAGCACGGTCTTCTGGTCGGCGATCTGCTGCTGGGCCGCGGCCACGCCGTCGGTCAGCCCCGGCAGGGCCGCCTCCAGGTCCCTGATCGTCTGCTGCTGCGCCGCCACCGCGTCAGCGGCCTCGGCCGCCGTGGCCTGCAGGCCTGGGAGCTGACCCTGGAGGGTGTCCAGCTCGGCCTGCTTGGCTGTGACTGCCGCGTTCGCCTGGTCCACCGCGGCCTGCAGCGCGGGGAGCTGACCCTGCAGGGTGGCCACCTGCCCCTGCTTGGCGGTCACCGCGTCGTTGGCGGCGGTCAGCGTCGCCTGCAGCGGAGCGGCCTGCACCTGCAGCGCAGCGCTCTCCGCCTTCTTGGTCGCCAGCTGGCCGTTCAAGCTGTCGACCTGCGCCTGCAGCGTCTTCAGGTCGCCGGACAGCCCGGAGATCTGCGTGGTCTTGTCGGTGATCTGCGTGTTCACCGTGTTCAGCTCGGCCTCGTACGCGGCAATCTGCGCCGCCCGCGCCTCCCTCTCCCCCTTGCTGCCGCCGTTGATCGCCTTGAGCCGGGTGATCTCGCCATCCAGGAAGGTCTTGCGCGCCTGGAGCGCGGCCAGCTCGTCCTCGGCCTTCTTCTGCTCGGCCTTCTTGGCGGTGATCGCCGCGTTCTTGTCGGCGATCTGCTTCTCCAGCGCGGTGACCTCCGCGTTGACCGCTGCGGTCTTCGCGGTGTTGGCGGCGACGGCGTCCGCGGCCTTCTTGGCGTCGGCCTGCAGGGTGGTCAGCTCGCTCTGCGCCTTGGTGATCTCGGCGGTCTTCGCCGTGAGTGCATCCGCGGCGGTATTCGCGTTGGCCTGCAGCGTGCTCAGCTCGCCCTGCGCCTTGGTGATTCCCGCCTGCTTCGCGGTGACGGCGGCGGCGGCCTTCTCGGCATCGCCCTCCAGCGTGCTCAGGGTGGCCTTGGCCGCGGTGATCTTCACCTGCTGCGCGTCCAGCTCGGCCTGCGCGGCGGTGCCGCTCGCCACCAGCCGCTGCAGTTCGGCCTCGGCTTCGGTGACCACCTCAGCCGCCGTCGCCGCGGCAGCCTCGGCCTGCTCCGCCGTTGCGGTCAGCGTCGCCAGCTGCGCATCGCCGGCGGCGATCAGCTCCTTCGTCCCGGCCAGGTCGTCGGCAGCCTTGGTGGCGGCGGCCTCGAGCGTGGCCAGCTGCTGGTTCGCGACGTCGACCTGCAGCTGCTTGGCGGCGCGGTCGGCCTCCACGGCCTCGGCCTGCTCGGTCAGCGCGGCCGACACGGCCTGGGCCGCGGCCAGCTGGGTCTGCAGCGGCTGGAGCTGCGCTTCCACGGTGTCCCGCTGCTCCGTCAGGTCGGCGAGCGCCTTCGTGGCGTCCGCGGCGGCCGTAAGCGCGGCGGTCCGCTTGGCCTCGAGGCCGGCGAGCTCGGTGGTGGCGGCCGTGATGTCGGTGTCCAGCTGCTTGTCCTGCGCCTCGAGCGCCGCAATCGCCGCCCGGCCGTCGGCGATCTGCTTGGTGAGGGTGGCCGCACTGCCCTGGAGGGCCGCACGCTCGGCCTGCAGCTTGGTGATCAGCTCGGCGTTCTTCTTGGCCGCTGCCCTCAGCAGGTTCTCCTGCACCGTGCCGCGGTGCGCCATCTGGTTGGTCACGCCGTTGCAGATTCCGGCGGATGCGGCGGACGCGGCGGGAGCGGCGGCAGCCGGCCCGCCGAAGGCGACCATGCCCGCGAGGAGCGCGGGGATCATGACAGCGCCGGCGGCGCTGCGCTTGATGTACTTCGGTGCGGTCACGTGCTTCTCCCGGTGTGGCGTCGGCGTGTTCGTCCGGCGGGCGCGGATGACTTCCGCTGCCGAACTTCCTGGGGAAGACACTCACGGTCCAGCCTGTGGATGGGTTGAAGCACTTCTGAAGCTCTCCTGAAGAACCGCCTGTGCGGCTAAAGTTTCGACGCCAGCTGTCGGGGGGGCTTGAAACGGGGGAGACGTGGCCGCGAACAGGCCGCGGGTGCTGGTCGTCGAGGACGACGCCGTGATCCGCTCGGCGCTGGAGGTCGCCCTTCGCGGGGAGGGCTACGAGGTGAGGGCGGAGCCGGACGGGACCGGCTTGCAGCAGGTGGTGGCGGACTTCCGGCCGGACCTCGCCGTCTTGGACGTGCGGCTCCCGGTCGGCCCCGACGGGTACGCCATGGGCCGTCTGATCCGGCGCGCCAGCAGCCTCCCCATCCTGTTTCTCACTGCGGCGGATTCCGTGGACGACCGGCTGGCCGGGTTCCAGGCCGGCGCTGACGACTACCTGGCCAAGCCCTTCTCGATGGCCGAGCTGCTGGCCCGGGTACAGGCGCTGCTGCGCCGGTCCGGCCGACTGGCCTCCGCCTCCTGGCAGGTCGGCGACTTGCTCGTCGACGACGCGGCTCGCATCGTCGTGCGCGCCGGCGTCCCGCTCGAGCTGACCCGCACCGAGTACGACCTGCTGGTCATGCTGGTCCAGCAGGTCGGCAGGGTGCTGTCCAAGACCCAGCTGCTCACCCAGGTGTGGGGCTTCGACGCCTACGACACGAACCTGGTCGAGGTCCACATGAGCGCGCTCCGCCGCAAGCTCGAGGCCGCGGGGCCGCGCCTGGTGCACACCGTCCGTGGCGCCGGCTACGTGCTCCGGGCATGACGGCCACCCCGGCCCTCGGTCGCCGCATCGTGGGATGGGGAACGGCGGTCGTGGTCGTCGTGCTGCTCCTGGTCGACGTCTTCCTGTACGTCGCGCTCCGGTCAGGTCTCGAGCAGTCGTTGCAGGACCTGCTGGCCGACCGTGCGGCGATCGCCCGGGCCCAAGCGGACGACGTGCCCCCCGATGCCCTGGCCGGACGGTTGCAGGAGCTCGGTCTGCGGGCCGTCGTCCGCAGTCCCGACGGCACCGTCCGACGTGCCGAACCGCCCTCCCCGCAGCTGAACGGCAACTTGCCGCTCGCCACCGACGCCGGCACCGCGATCTCCCGCGTCGTGGTGCTCCCCGACGGTGGCCAGGTCGAGGTGTTCGCCCGGACCTCGGGGGTCACCGAGGCCCTCCGCAGGCTGGTCCTGCTGGAGGTGGCAGGCTCCGCGGTGGCGGTCGCCCTGGCCGCGCTCCTGCTGGGCCAGGTGTCCCGAGTCGCCCTGCGTCCGGTCCGGCAGGTCACCGCAGCCGCCACCCGCACAGCTGAGGGCGGGATGGCGGAACGACTGCGTCCGGACCGTCCGGCCACCGAGCTCGGGCGGATGGCCACGGCCTACGACGCCATGTTGGACGCGCTCGAGGCAGCGCTGGCGGAGGCAACGGCCGCTCAGCAGAACTCCGCGCTGCTCGCGGCTGTCGTCGAGGGGTCGGCGGACGCCATCGTCACCGAGAGTCTCGACGGGGTCATCCTCTCCTGGAACCAAGGCGCGGAACGGCTGTACGGGTACCGCGCCGGGGACGCGCTCGGGCAGCAGAGTTCGTTGATCGTGCCCGTTGACCGCCTGTCGGAGACCGACGAGCTGCGGCGGCGGGCCGCCGCCGGTGAGCGGGTCAGCGGCCACGAGACCGTGCGGTTCACCCGGGGCGGGGACACGGTGGAGGTCTCGGTGGCGATCTCTCCGGTGCGCAACTCCGATGGCCGCGTCGTCGCGCTCTCCGGCATCGCCCACGACCTGACTGCGCAGCGGACGATGACCACCGCCTTGGACAGGACGCTCGTTGCTCTGCAGGACGCGCTGGACGAGGCCCAGACGTCCGAGGAGGCGACCCGTCGGTTCCTGGCAGACGCAGCCCACCAGTTGCGTACGCCGGTCACCGGGATCCGGGCGTGTGCGGAGACGCTGCTGCGAAGCCCTTCGGAGGAGGACCGGCACCGTCTGCTGGCGACCATGGTGCGGGAGACGTCGCGCGCCGGGCGGCTGGTGAGCTCACTTCTGCAGATCGCCCGTCTCGACCAGGGCAGACCACTGGCTGCCGAGCCGGTGGACCTGGTCGCGTTGTGCGCCGACGAGGTCGACCGGGTCGACCTGCTCTCACCGGACCTCGACGTCCGGCTCACTCTCCGCGGCACTCCCCAGGGCCGCTGGCTGCTGGACGGGGCCGCAGTCCGGGAGGTACTGAGCAACCTGCTGGACAACGGGCGCCGGCACGCCTCCACCGAGCTGCACGTCGTCCTCGACGTCCAGCCACCCCAGCTGGTCATCCGGGTGACCGACGACGGCGGCGGTGTTCCGATCGAGGACCGCGATCTGATCTTCGATCGCTTCGTCAGCCTGGACGGGCGTGGCGGCTCAGGGCTCGGTCTGCCCGTGGCCCGCGGCCTCGCCCGGGCCATGAACGGCGACCTCCGCTACGACGCCGGGTTCGAGCTGACTCTGCCGGCCGTCGCGACGAGCGACCGAGGCGCGGAGTCGACCGGTGCCTCGCGGATCGGCTGAACGGCGTCCCCCGGCGGCACCTCACTGGAGGCGATGCCGAGCAGGACTGCTCGAAGGTCCCGCAGGTCCTCGTCCCGCACCAGGGCATGCGCGCCGGCGTGCAGTGCAGCATCCTCCAGCTCGGTGAACGAGGACAGTACGACCAGCTGTGCCCGGGGTGCGGCGAGCCGCACCTGCCGTACCGCAGCCACACCGTCCGCCCCAGGAGTGGGCAGCGCCAGGACCACCACGTCGGGAGAGGTGGCCACCAGCAGCGCCATCAGGTCCGCGAACGAAGGCGTGACCTGCAGCAAGCGGACACCGCTCCGGTCGAACAGCGCTGCCACGGCGGTCTGCATGGCGACGCGGTCGTCACAGACGACGCCGCTGGGACCGCCCCTCACTGGTGCCACCGGTCCAGCCTCCCAGCGGCGGTTGAAGGACTGCTGAAGGCGGGCCCCATGAGGCCACCTGGGCGGTGGCGTACGCCGAGCGCTTCGGCCTCACCGAGGTGGCGATGGACGGCTGGCGCTGGACCCCCGCGCTCGGCTGGGAGAGCACCCCGAGCACCCTCGAGCTCCCGCTCCGGCTCCGCCTGGACTGACCGGCGGTCAGTCGGCCGACCCGAGCAGGAAGGCGGTCGCCGCGCCCGTCGCGGCGAGCGAGCGCACGGTGTTCCACCGGGTCCAGCGGCCGGCGTTCTCCCGCCACGCCTCCGCGGCACCCGGCGCCGCGGCGTCCAGCCGGGCCAACGCGTCGTTGAGCGGGACGTTAGCCAGCACGGTGACCCCGACGACCCCGAACAGGTACAGCGCGACGCCGGTCAGCACGGCCGGCCGGCGCGACCCGGCCAGCTCGGCCCCGCCCAGCACCAGGCAGACCAGCGCGATGCCGAACAGCAGCGTCATGAAGCCCGGGCGGACCGCCGTGCGGTTGACCGACTGCATCGCCGTCGCACCGGCGGCGCCGGGCAGGGCGGTCAGGGCCGGCACCACCATCAGGCTGAAGACGGCGAAGGCGCCGGCGACCAGCCCTGAACCGACCGTCGCGACCACCAGCACGGGTGGGCGCGCGCTCACGCCCGGCTCCCGGCGAGCGTGCTGCGCCGCACTGCGTCGGTGAAGTCGGTGGCCGGGCGGCCCAGCGCCTGCTGCACCCCGTGTGCAGGCGCGGCGTTGCGGCCGTCCAGGACCTCGGTGAACAGGTGGGTCATCAGCTCGACCACCTCCGGCGGCACGCCGTCCCCTGCCAGGGCAGCGGTGAACTCCGCCAGCGGCACCGACCGGAAGGCCACCGGCCGGCCCGTCGCCGCGGCCAGCTCGGCCACCGCCGCGGCGAAGGTCAGCGCCCGCGGCCCGGTCAGCTCGTGGGTGAGCCCGGCGTGCCCGTCGTCGAGCAGTGCGGCGACGGCCACGTCGGCGATGTCGTCGGCGTCCACGAACGGCTCGACCACGTCGTCCACGGGCAGCGCCAGCTCACCGGCGCGCACCGCATCGGCGAACTGCCCCTCGGTGAAGTTCTGCGCGAACCAGCTGCAGCGCACCACGGTCCAGTCCAGCCCGGCGCTGCTGGCGGTCTCCCGTACCGCCTGCTCCGCCCGCTGCGCGGCGGGCTCGCCGCGCCCGGACAACAGCACCACCCGGCCGACCCCGGCCCGGGCGGCCCGGTCGGTGAAGGCGGCCAGGACGTCGTCCGCCCCCGGGACGGCGAGGTCCGGCGCGTACGCCAGGTACACCGCGGAGGTGCCGGCCAGGGCGGCGTCCCAGGTGGTGGGGTCGGCCCAGTCGAGCCGGCAGGCAGCGCGCCGGGAAGCGACCCGCACGGGCACGCCACGGGCCCGCAGTCGATGGGCGATGCGGCCACCGGTCGTCCCGGTGCCGCCGGTCACGAGGATCAGCTGTTCGGTCATGACGTCAGTACAGCGAGGCGGATCGAGACGATCCATCGCCGAGGAGCGCGATCACATGCGTCAGCGTCTACGCTGCGCCGCATGGACGCCGTCTCCGCCCTGCTCGACGGCCCGTACGCGCGCGGGGCGTTCCTGCTGCGCTCCCTGCTCAGCCCGCCCTGGTCGATGCGGATCGCCGACGAGGCGCCACTGACCCTGCTCGCCGTCCTGCACGGCTCGGCGTGGGTGGTGCTCGCCGGCGGGCGCACCGAGCACATCGGCGCCGGCGACGTCGCCCTGGTCCGCGGCCCGCAGCACTACACGGTGGCCGACGAGCCGTCGACACCGCCGCAGGTGTCCGTCGGCCCAGGGCAGCAGTGCACCCCCGTCGGGTCGGGCACCGGGATGGCCGAGCTGGGCACCCGCGCGTGGGGCAACGACGCCGCCGGGGGCACCGTGCTGCTCACCGGCACCTACCCCCGGCCCGGCGCGGTGGGCGAGCGGCTGGTGCGGGCGCTCCCGCCACTGGTGGTCGTCCCCGCCGACGAGGGCACGTCCGCGGTGACCCGGCTGCTCGCCGCGGAGGTGGCCCGGGAGGCGCCCGGCCAGGAGGCCGTGCTGGACCGACTGCTGGACGTCACCCTCGTGTCCGCCCTGCGGGTCTGGGCCGCCAGCCCGGAGGCACGCGCGCCCGGCTGGTACGTGGCCGCCGGCGACCCGGTCGTCGGGCCCGCGCTGACCCTGCTCCACGACCGCCCGGCGGAGCCGTGGACCGTCGCCTCGCTCGCCGACGCGGTGGGGGTCGCCCGGGCGACGCTGGCGCGGCGGTTCACCGAGCTCGTCGGCGAGCCGCCGATGAGCTACCTGACCAGCTGGCGGATCGCGCTCGCCACCGACCTGCTCCGCGACCGCAGCCTGACCCTCTCCGGCATCGCCCGCAGGGTGGGCTACACCAGCCCCTTCGCGCTGAGCACCGCGTTCAAGCGGGCCACCGGGGTCAGCCCGGCTGCCCACCGCGCCACTCTCGCGAGCTAGTGCCGCACCCGGCAACGTTCGCCCCAACGGCGGCTCCGGAGACAGCGCCACGCGCGTCGCGACCTGTCACACCGAGTGAGGGGTTCCGGTAGTGCCCGTTAGCCCTCGCCGTCGCCGTCGTCCCCCGAGTCACCGAAGCCAGTGCTCCCGTCTGGCGGGGGCTCCGCTGGCCCGGCTGGGTGAAGAGCGATCGTCTCTTCGAGCGCTACGGGCTCCGGCAAGTGCTGATAGTCGGGGCTGCCGCTGTCAGGCCAGCGTGTACGAGCATCGTCCGGTGCTGTCATGACCATCACCTTTCGCCATTCGGCATCTTGCGTCTACAGTCGGCGCCGCATCGGGCAGGGGGCGAACGTTGGCGGCCGGGGTACTAGCTGGTGAGGCGCTCCACGGCGGCGTCGATCCGCTCGTCGGTGGCGGTGAGCGCCAGCCGGACGTGCCGGCTCCCGGCCGGACCGTAGAAGCTGCCGGGTGCGGCCACGATGCCCAGCCCGGCGAGCCAGTCGATCGTCGCCCAGCAGTCCTCGTCGCGGGTGACCCAGAGGTACAGGCCGGCCTCGGAGTGGTCGATCCGGGCACCAGCGGCCCGCACGGCCGGGGCCAGCCGGTCCCGGCGGGACCGGTAGCGCTCCCGCTGGGCGTCCACGTGGCCGTCGTCGGCCAGCGCGGCGGCCATCGCCGCCTGCACCGGCGTGGGCACCAGCAGACCGAGGTGGCGGCGCACCTCCCACACCCGGCGGACCAGCGCCGGGTCACCGGACAGCAGGCCGGCGCGGTAGCCGGCGGCGGTCGACTGCTTGGACAGCGAGTGGACGGCCAGCAGACCGGTGTGGTCCGGCCCGGCGACGTCGGGGTGCAGCACCGACCTGGGCCGGACGCCGTCCCAGCCCAGCTCGACGTAGCACTCGTCGGCCACCACGGGCACGCCGTGCGTGCGGCCCCAGGCCGCCCAGGCGCGCAGCTCGTCGTCGGTCAGCACCCGGCCGTGCGGGTTGCCCGGCGAGTTCAGCCAGACCAGAACAGCATCGCCGGGGTCGGCCGGCGGGGTGTCGGTGCGCAGCACCTGCAGTCCCGCGACCACCGCCCCCACCTCATAGGTCGGGTAGGCGACCTCGGGGATCAGCACCGTCCCGGTGCCGGAGAGCCCCAGCAGCGTCGGCAGCAGCGCGACGAGCTCCTTGGAGCCCACCGTGGGGATCACCGAGGGCACGGCCCCCAGCGGGTCGGCCAACTGGACGCCGAGCCGGCGGGAGAGCCAGCCGGCCGCCGCCCGCCGCGCGTCCACGGTGCCCAACGCCGTCGGGTACCCGGGAGCGTCTGCGGCCGCGGCCAGCGCCTCCCCCAGCAGGGTCGGGGTCGGGTCCACCGGCGTGCCGATCGACAGGTCGACCGCCCCACCGGGGTGCTCAGCGGCGCGGGCGCGGGCGGGGCCCAGCGAGTCCCAGGGGAAGTCCGGCAGCCGGACCGCGCTCACTCGCCCTGGGGCGGGAGCGCGGCCACCAGCGGGTGGTCCTTGTCGATCTTGCCGGTCTTGGCGGCACCACCGGGGCTGCCCAGGTCGGAGAAGAACTCCACGTTGGCGTTGTAGAAGTCCTTCCACTTGTCCGGGACGTCGTCCTCGTAGTAGATGGCCTCCACCGGGCAGACCGGCTCGCAGGCGCCGCAGTCCACGCACTCGTCGGGGTGGATGTAGAGCATCCGGTCGCCCTCGTAGATGCAGTCCACCGGACACTCGTCGATGCACGCCTTGTCGAGGACGTCGACACAGGCCTGGGTGATGACGTAGGTCACGGGGTTCCTCCGGGACGTGCGGGGCGGTGAGCTCCCTGGCAGGCCAGGGACTGCGGTGGATCATGTCCAGTATCACCCGAGGCCTGCCCGCTCAGCGCGACGGGTGGGCCGCCGACGCGCCGCCGGACCGCGCCACCCGATCGGGGGGTGACCTGGTGCACACCCTCCAGGACCGTCCCGTCCCGCCGATGGAGTGGTGTGTCAGAGGTCCGGACGTCCGGTGCAGGTGCGCCGGCAGACGAGCGCCCACCCTCTCCGTACGACGCCGTCGCCGCCCTCGAACAGCTCCTGCTCCGGCTGCAGCGCAGCTCCGGCGCCAGCCGGGTCGCCGTCTGGGTGCACGAGGCCAGCACCGGCGTCGCCGTCCCCTTCCGCCAGGTCCGCTCCGGTGGACCGGTCGGCCAGGTGCCGCCCAGCGAACGGGTGCCGCTGTCCCTGCAGCGTTCACCGGTGCTCTCCGCGGTGATCGGCGAGCGCCGCACCCTGAACATGACCCTCGACGACGCCCCGCGGTCGCTCGCCGACGAGGCAGGCCGGTACGGCGTCCGCTCCGCCCACGGCGAACCGCTCCTGGTGGGCGACGAGGTCGTCGGTGCCCTCGTCATCGAGCCGGCCGCGGCGGCCTCGGCGTCGCAGCTGCGGCACGCCACCCCGCGGCTGGCGGTGGCCCTGCAGGCGGCCTGGACGCGCCGGTCGGAGCAGCGTCGGCTGGCCCAGGCCGAGGTGCTGCTCGGCCTGATCGAGAGCGCGGCCCTCGCCCGGTCGATGGACCAGCTCCTCGGCTCGGCCTGCGAGCAGCTCGCCGCGCTGGGCGAGGTCCACCGCGCCTGCGTCTTCCTCCTGGAGGACGGCGTCCTGGTGCCGCGGATGGCCAGCTACGCCGACGGCCGGCGCGACGTCGGCTCCTGGACGCAGTTCCGCCAGGCACCGGAGCCGCTCCGGCTGGCCGACGAGGTGCTGCGCACCGGTCGCCCGATGTCCGCCGACCGGGACTCCGACCTGCTGGCCGGCTGGTGGGTCGACGCGTTCGGCATCGCCTCGGGGCTGGCCGTGCCCCTGGGCCGCAGCCCCCAGCTGTCCGGCGTGCTGACCCTGGACAGCCCTTCCATCCAGCCCTTCTCCGAGGACGTCCGCCGGCTCGCCTCGGCCGCCGGCGCACACCTGGGTGGGGTCATCGAGCAGGCGCGCGCCACCGAGGCCCGCGCCGCGTCGCTCAGCACCGCCCGCGCCGTCCGCCAGCTGCTCGTCGACGGGGCGTCGGCGACCGGGGTGGCCGAGGCCGCCGAGGTGCTGGCCACCGTGGTGCGGGGACTGGCCGGCACCGAGCGCAGCGCCGCCTACCTGCTCGACGACGCCGGCCGGCTGGGCGAGGTCCGCCACGTCGGGTGGCCCGAGCAGAACATCCAGGTGATCCGCGACCGGCTGGTCGGCCAGGACGTCAGCGACGTCCGGTTGTGGCAGCTGACCGTCCGCGACCGGCGCCCGGTCTTCGTCCCCGACGCCGTCGCCAGCGACCTGCTGGACCCAAAGCTGGTGCAGGCGCTGGGTCTCACCTCCTACCTCAGCGTGCCGCTGCTGTCCGGCGACCGGCTGCTCGGCATGGTCGTCACCGGCTCCTCCAGCGGGGCCGGCGAGTGGTCCCCGGCGCAGCGCCAGGCCGTCCAGCAGGTGGTCCTCGAAGGTGCCCTGGTCGTGCAGAACGCCGAGCTGCGGGCGGTGGAGCAGCTGCGCGTCCAGCAGCTGGCGCTCGAGGCGCACAACGACCCGCTCACCGGACTGGCCAACCGACGGCGCTTCACCGAGGAGCTGGAGCGCACCGTCTACGCGACGCCGGGCCGGTCCTGTGCGGTGCTGATGATCGACCTGGACCGCTTCAAGGAGGTCAACGACAGCTTCGGGCACAGCGTCGGCGACGAACTGCTCCGCCTGGTCGGCCCCCGCCTCGAGCAACCACTGGGGCCGGCGGACCTGCTGGCCCGGATGGGGGGCGACGAGTTCGCCGTCCTGCTGCCCGACGCCGACGCCGCCCGGGCCCAGGAGGTCGCCGACCGGCTCGGCGCCGCCCTGCGCGAGGCCTTCGTGCTCGACGGCATGTCACTGCACGTCGACGCCAGCATCGGCATCGCGGTGTGCCCCGACCACGGCCGGGACCGCTCGCTGCTGCTCGCCCGCGCCGACACCGCCATGTACTCGGCCAAGCGGGCCCGGGACGGCTCCCAGGTCTGGACGCCGGACGGCGCCACGGACCCCCGCGACCGGCTGCAGACCCTCGAGGAGCTGCGCGGCGCACTGGACTCCGACCAGCTCGTGCCGCACTACCAGCCCCAACTGGACCTGCGCAGCGGCCAGGTCACCGGCGTGGAGGCGCTGGTGCGCTGGGAGCACCCCGAGCGTGGCCTGCTCGCCCCGGACGCCTTCCTCGGGCTCGCCGAGCAGGCTGGCCTGATGCGCCGGCTCGCACTGCGGGTGCTGGAGCGCTCCCTCCGCGACCTGCAGGGCTGGCGCGCCGCCGGTCACGACCTGTCGGTGGCGGTGAACCTGTCGGTGTCCAACCTCGCCGACGTCGCCCTGCCCGACCAGGTCGCCATGCTGCTGGAGGCGACCGAGGTGCCCGCCGCCGCGCTCACCCTGGAGATCACCGAGGACGTGCTGATGGCCGACGCGGCGCGCAGCTCCCAGGTGCTCGCCGGGCTGCGGGCCCTCGGCGTCCGGCTCTCGATCGACGACTACGGCACCGGCTACTCGTCCCTGACGTACCTGCGCGCCCTGCCGGTGCACGAGCTGAAGCTGGACCGGAGCTTCGTCGGCCAGCTCACCTCCGACGTCCGGGCCGCGGCCATCGTGCGGAGCACGCTCCAGCTGGGCCGGGACCTGGGGATGACGATCGTGGTGGAGGGCGTCGAGGACGCCGCCGCGCTGGCCGCACTGCGGCAGTGGGGGTGCGACGTCGCCCAGGGCTACCACGTGGCCCGGCCGATGGCGGCCGAGCACCTCCTCGACTGGCTCGCCGAGCGGCTGCCGACCCCGGTGACGGCCCCGCCCACCTGAGACCGCAGGATCGACCCCATGGGACAGCGGCGCTCACCCCTGGGGGTACCGGAGCTGGAGCTGCTGGCCGCCCGTGGCTGGCAGGCGCTGGCGGAGGAGCGGTTGGGCGACTGGCTGCTGCGCGCCGGTGGCGGCTTCACCGGGCGGGCCAACTCGGCGCTGGTCGTCGGTGACCCCGGGCTGCCGCTGCCGGAGGCGGTCGCCGCCGTCACCCGCTGGTACGACGACCGAGGGCTCCGGCCGTCCGCCCAACTGCCCGGCGTGCAGTCCCGGCGCGCCGACGCGGCCTTCGACGCGGCCGGATGGACCCGGGACGAGGACGTGCTGGTGCTCACCGCACCGGTCGGCCGGCCGGCCGAGCCCGCCGTCCCGGTCGACCTCTCCCCCACGCCGGACGACGCCTGGCTGGCCGGCTACCGGCACCGGGGGGCGGCGCTGCCGCCGGTCGCCCGCCAGGTGCTCACCTCCGCCGCGGACGCCGTCTTCGCCTCGGTGCGGCTCGCCCCGGCCCCGGCCCCGCTGGCGGCGGTCGCCCGGGGTGCACTGTCCGACGGCTGGCTGGGGGTCACCGCGGTCACCGTGGCCGAGGAGCACCGGCGTCGCGGGCTGGCCACCGCCGTGATGGCCGCGCTGGGGCGGTGGGCGGCCGAACGGGGCGCGCACTCGGTCTACCTGCAGGTCACCGCGGGGAACGCCCCAGCCCGGGCGCTCTACCGGCAGGCGGGGTTCATCGAGCACCACCGCTACCACTACCGGCACCGGCCGGCCTGACCGGCGCAGCGCCCAGCGCCCGGCCGACGGCGAAGGCGGCAGCGACCACGCCGACCAGCAGGAACCCGAGCGTGATCGCCTGCGTGGCGGCGCCGCCGCCGGGGAGCAGCAGGTCGCCCTCCGGCCGGCGCATCGTGCCGGTCAGCGCGACGGCCAACCAGACCACCGCGGGCAGGACGGCGACCAGCCGCGAGCCCGACAGCCGGCGGGCCGCGTCGACCAGCAGCAGGTTGCCGACCACGGCCACGAGCAGGGAGATCGGCACCGGCACCCCGCCGACCCGCCAGGGCAGCCAGAACACCTCGACCAGCGCGAGCCAGGCGGACACGACCACCGCCACGACCGACCAGCCCAGCAGCCGGAGCAGCCTCACCCCGGCAGCCCGGCGAACAGGTCGTCCTCCCAGCCCTGCGGGCTCGACCCGGCCGGGCCCCGCTCCCCGCGGACGAGCCGGTAGTGCTCGGTGGCCAGCACCTCCTGGCCCAGGTTGTTCGACAGTGCGAAGAACGGGCCGTCCACGGTCATCTGGGTCGGGTGGGCGCGCATCGCGGCCTCCTTGCGCGCGGCGTGGGCGCGCGCGTCGACCTCGGTGGTGACGACGTCGTCGGCGACGGCGAACGGCACCTCGTCCAGGTCGCCCAGCGCGGCGAACGGCGACTCCTCCCCCAGGGCGGCCATCGCTTTGATCCCCCGCTGCACCACCGAGCGGGGCATGGCGTTCCAGTAGACCTTCGCGACCTGCCAGGCCGGCCCGAGGTCGGCCCGGTAGCCCGGGTCGGCGGCCGCCTCCACCGCGCCCATCGCGACCCGGTGCGCCTGGATGTGGTCGGGGTGCCCGTAGCCGCCGTCCTCGTCGTAGGTGACCAACACCTGCGGGCGCACCTCACGGACGACGGCGACCGCGTGCGCGACCGCCTCGTCCAGGTCGGCCCGCCAGAAGGCGCGGGGCGCGTCGTTGGCCGCCGTCCCCATCATCCCGGAGTCGCGGTACCGGCCCGCCCCGCCGAGGAACCGCCAGTCGGTGACGCCGAGGGCAGCCATCGCCGCGGCCAGCTCACCGATCCGGTAGCCACCGAGCTGGTCGGCCTGGTCGGCGGCCAGCTGGGCGAGCTCGGGCACCAGCACCTCCCCCTCCTCCCCCAGCGTGCAGGTGAGCAGGGTGACGTGCACCCCCTCGGCGACGTACCGGGCCATCGTGGCCCCGTTGTTGATCGTCTCGTCGTCGGGATGGGCGTGCACGAGCATCAGCCGGCGTGGAGCAGTCACGGGTGTCATCTTCCCGGAGGGCCCGCCCGCCCCGACACGGCCCGCCCAGCAGTGATCAGGTGACCTGATCACTGGCTGTCCCCCCGCACCAGCGTTGGTGCGGGGGGACAGTCAGTGCTGCGGGAGGACGGCAGCTGGCCGCGGTGTGATCTCCCCGGACCGCGACCTCACAACACGGCCTTGACCTCGGCGTAGTGGCAGGCGTTGAGGTGGCCGGCGCCGCGGTCCTCGAGCTTCGGGTCGACGGTCAGGCACAGCTCGCGCTGGCCGTCGGTGAGCTCGTTGGCGAACTTCTGACAGCGGGTGCGGAACCGGCACCCCGAGGGCGGGTTGGCCGGGCTCGGGACGTCGCCGGTGATGATGATCCGCTGCCGGGCGCGCTCGCGGCGCGGGTCGGGCAGCGGGATCGCCGACAGCAGCGCCTGCGTGTACGGGTGCGCCGGGCGGTTGAACAGCTCCTCCTGGTCGGCGATCTCGATGATCCGCCCCAGGTACATGACCGCGACCCGGTCGGAGATGTGCCGGACCACCGACAGGTCGTGGGCGATGAACAGGTAGCTCAGCCCCAGGCTGCTCTTCAGGTCCTCGAGCAGGTTGATGACGCCGGCCTGGATCGAGACGTCCAGCGCCGACACCGGCTCGTCGAGGACCAGCACCTTGGGCTGCAGGGCCAGCGCACGGGCAATCCCGATGCGCTGCCGCTGCCCGCCGGAGAACTCGGCCGGGTACCGGTTGGTGTGCTCCGGGTTCAGCCCGACGGTCTCCACCAGCTCCTTCACCCGGGAGCGCAGGTCGGCCTCGTCCTTGGTGAGCCCGTGGATGATCATGGGCTCGGCGACGATGTCGAAGACCGGCAGCCGCGGGTTCAGCGAGGCGTAGGGGTCCTGGAAGACCAGCTGGATGTCCCGGCGCAGCGGGCGCATCTGCTTGCGGTTGAGCCCGACGATCTCCCGGCCCTCGAAGACCACCGAACCGCCGGTCGCCGGCTGGAGGTTGAGGATGGCGCGCCCGGTCGTGGACTTGCCGCACCCGGACTCACCGACCAGGCCGAGCACCTCACCGGGGTAGAGGTCCAGGTCGACGCCGTCGACGGCACGCACGGCGCCGACGGTCCGCTTGATCAGGCCACCGCCCTTGATCGGGAAGTGCTTCTCCAGGCCGCGCACCGACAGGATCGGCTCGCCGCGGTCGGGCGCGCCGTCGGCAGGCCGCTGGGTGGTGGGGGCGGTCATGCCCGGTCTCCGTTCGTGGGGCGTGGCGGGGCGCTGACGACGCTCTGGGTGCCGGCGTCGCTCAGACCCGCCCGGGGCGCGGTCTGGTCGCCGGGCGGGACGGCGGGACCGTCGTCGTCCAGGTCGCTCTGGGCGTCGGCGACTCCGGCCGGGGCGGGTACGCCCGCCATGGTGGCGTCGGCGGCGGACTCGCTGAAGATGTCGGCGGCCCGCCCGTGGGCGGCGGCGACCTGCTCGGTGCGGATGCAGGCGGCGGTGTGACCGGGGCCGACCTGGAAGCGCTCGGGCTCGGCCTCGTCGCACTCGGCGATGTGCAGCGGGCAGCGCGGCGCGAACGGGCAGCCTGGTGGCATGTTCACCACGGAGGGCGGCGCACCCTGGATCGGGGTGAGCCGCTCACGGGTCGAGGAGTCCAGTCGCGGCAGCGAGCCGAGGAGGCCGAGCGTGTACGGCATCCGGGGCTCGTAGTAGATGTCCTCGACGCTGCCGATCTCCACCGGCCGCCCGGCGTACATGACCAGCACGCGGTCGGCGATCCCGGCCACGACACCCAGGTCGTGGGTGATCATGACCATCGCGGCGCCGGTCTCCTGGAGGGCGGTCTGCAGCACCTCGAGGATCTGCGCCTGGACGGTGACGTCGAGAGCCGTGGTCGGCTCGTCGGCGATGATCACCTCGGGCTGGTTGGCCATGGCGATCGCGATGACCACCCGCTGGCGCATGCCGCCGGAGAACTCGTGCGGGTAGGCGTCCACGCGGTCGCCGGCGTTGGGGATGCCGACCAACTCCAGCAGCTCGACCGCCCGTGCCTCCGCGGCCTTGGACGACAGCGACTTGTCGTGGATGCGCAGCGTCTCCTCGATCTGCACGCCGACCTTGTAGACCGGGTCCAGCGACGTCATCGGGTCCTGGAAGATCATCGAGACGCCCTTGCCGCGGATCCGCGACATGCTGCGGTCGCTCTGCCCGAGCAGCTCCTGACCGCGGTACTTGATCGAGCCGGTGACCCGGGCGGAGCCGGGCAGCAGCCCCATCACCGTCAGCGACGTCACCGACTTGCCGGAGCCGGACTCGCCGACGATGCCGAGCACCTCACCGGAGCGCAGCGCGTAGTCGACGCCGCGGACGGCGTGGACCAGGCCGTCCTCGGTGGGGAACCGGACGTTGAGGTCGGTGACCTCCAGCAGCGGCGCGTTCGGGTCGAAGCCGGGGAGGCTGGTGGTCCGGCCCTGGTTCATGGTGCCCGTGGAGGTGGCACCGGACGTGGTGGGGCCCGTGGTCCCGATCGTGGACATGGAGCTCCTCAGGCCCGCACGCGGCGGTTGCTCGGGTCGAAGGCATCGCGGATCCCGTCGCCGATCAGGTTGATCGACAGCACGATGATCAGCAGGGTGATGCCGGGGAAGTAGAAGAGCCAGGGGCGGGTGCTCGCCGCCTGGACACCGTCGGACACCAGCCGCCCCAGCGAGGTCTGGTTGGCGCCGTTGACGCCGAAGCCCAGGTAGGTCAGCGAGGCCTCGAGGATGATCGCCGTGGCGGCGGCCAGCGTCGTCCAGACGATCAGCGACCCCAGCGCGTTGGGGATCAGGTGCTTGAAGATGATCCGCACGTTCGAGGCGCCCATCGCGTGCGCGGCCTCCACGTACTCCTTCTCGCGCAGGGAGAGGAACTGGCTGCGGACGATCCGGGCGAGGTCGAGCCAGCCGAACAGCCCCAGGATGATCCCGACGCCCAGCGGGGTGCGGGAGCCCGGGAAGTTGCTGGCCACGACGATCAGCACGACCAGCAGCGGCACGGTGAGGATCAGGTCGACCAGCCGCATCAGGACGCTGTCCACCCACTTGCCGAAGTACCCGGCCAGCGCCCCGACCAGCAGGCCGAGCGGGAGCGCGATCGCCACGAAGAGCAGGACGATGAACAGCGAGCGCTGGACCCCGGTCATGATCCCGGCCATCAGGTCACGGCCGATCGCATCGCTGCCCAGCAGGTAGCCCGCGGTGCCCGGGGGCACCGACTGGAAGTCCCTGTCCTGGTCGGCGTAGTCGACACCGGTGACCAGCGGGCCGAGGAATCCGAAGGCCAGCAGCAGCAGGAAGATGACCAGCCCGGTCATGCCCACCTTGTTGCGCAGGAAGCGGCCGAAGATCTGCTGGCGCTGGCTGCGCGCCTTGACGGTGAACTCGCGCTCGACCCCGCCGCCCTCGGGGGTGCCGGGTGTCGCCGGGACCACGGGTCCGGTGGTGGTCTGAGTGGTGGCCATGGGCTCGTTCCTTCTCGCGGGGCCGGGTCAGGACAGCCGGATGCGCGGGTCGAGCACCGCGTACAGGAGGTCGGCGACCAGGTTGAAGACGACGATGAAGACGGCGCTGACCAGCAGCCAGCCCAGCACCACGTTGATGTCCTCCTGGCGGATGCCGTTGCTGATCAGGTACTCGCCCATGCCGTGCCAGACGAAGACCGTCTCGGTGATGACCGCGCCGCCGAACAGCGTGCCGATGCCCAGCGCGACCACTGTGGTCAGCGGGATCAGCGCGTTGCGCAGCCCGTGCTTGACCACGGTGCGGCGGTAGGTGAGCCCCTTGGCCCGGGCCAGGCGGATGTAGTCCGACCCCAGCACGTCCAGCATGGCCGCCCGCTGGAACCGGCTCCACGCGGCGAAGGACAGCGCGGCCAGGCTGACCGTGGGCAGCACCAGGTGCCCGAGCCGGTCGGACCAGAGTTCCCAGCCGGAGGCGTACAGCGACAACCCCGGGGTCTCCTCACCGATCGTGTACAGGAGCTGTTGCCCGAACAGGTCGTTGACGCCGCCGGCGACGTACTCCTTGAGCAGCGCGGCGAACCAGAAGGTCGGCAGGGCGATGAGGATGTACGCGATGAAGGTGAAGGTGTAGTCCGACGCCTTGTACTGCCGCACCGCGCCGATGACCCCCACGATGATCGCCAGCAGGATGGCGATCACGATGGCCCCGATGATCATCCGGCCGGTCACCAGCAGCCGCGGCCAGAGCTGGTCGACGACCGGTGTGCCGTTGATCGTCTCGCCGAAGTCGCCGGTGACCGCCCCGGAGAGCCAGCGCCAGTACCGGACGAAGAAGTTGTCGTTCAGGCCCAGCGTCTCGCGGAGGTTGTTGAAGAACGACTCCGGCGGCCGGGGGTTCTGCGTGTAGTACCTCTCCAGCGGGTCGAAGCTCGCCGCGCACAGCGCGAACACCAGGAACGAGCTGACCAGCAACACGAGGACCGACGCGAGCAGACGCCGGATCGTGAAGAAGAACATGTGGTGACCTTACGCCGAGAGCGGAAGCCGTCCGGTCGAACGACCAGTTCAGCGTGCCTTCACCGGACCCGCGCAGGTCGTGCTGGGTCCGGACGCACCGCGACCCCCGGGAACGGTCTCCCCGGGGGCCACGGCAGCCGGTGGCCGGCGCCGCCGAGGGCGGCGCCGGTCCGGGTGGTGCGGTCGTGCTCAGGTGGAGCTCAGCCGTGCTGCGTCGTGCTCAGCCGTACTGGGTGACGCTGCAGGTCACTCGATCGTCCAGGTCTCCGAGTTCCACAGCGGACCGGCCTCGGTGGGGTTGTCCTGCACACCCTCGATCGAGGACTGGTACGCGATGAAGGTCGGCTTCTGGTAGAGCGGGATGGTGGCCATCTGCTCCCAGAGGAGGGCGTCGATCTGGTTGCCCAGCTCGGCCTGCCGCTCACGGTCCGGCTCGGTGGCCAGCTCCGCGAAGAGCGCGTCGATCTCGGGGTTGCCGATCCGGCTGTAGTTCTGCTGGATGTTGTCACCCTGCGGGGACCCGTAGATCGACTGTGTCGAGCTGACGAACGGGTTGCCGACCCAGGCGAAGAGCGCCGCCTGGAAGCCGCCGCCCTCCAGGGAGGTCGGCTGCTCGGCACCGGCGAAGATGTCCGGGTTGGCGTTGAACGACGCGTTGATCCCGGCCTCGGCCAGCTGCGGGATCATGACCTCGATCGTGGTCTGCCGCAGCGGGTTGTTCTCCGTGGTGTCGATCTGGATGTTCAGCGGCCCGCGCTCGGGGTGGGTGTAGAACCCGTCCGGCCCGGCGGTGTACCCGGCCTGCTCCAGCAGCTGGCGGGCCATCTCGACGTTCTGGCTCTTGACCTCGTCCGGCGCGGTGTCCTCGTACTCCGGCTGGGTGTTCAGCCAGATCCGGTTGTTGAGCACCTGCGCGTCGGACGAGAACTGCCCGACGGTCTGGTCCACGATCTCCTCGCGGTCCAGGGCCATCGCGAACGCCTGGCGCACCAGCGGGTCCGCGAGGTGCGGGTCCTGGGTGTTGAGGTCGACGTGCTCGAAGGTGAGACCGAAGTTGATCTCGCTCTCGACGTTCGGCTCGAGGGCCTGGACCTGCTCGACGAGGTCGAGCTGCGGCTGCGGGTAGATGACCCCGAGCTCACCGGACGAGAGGCCCTGGACGGCGGTCGTCGGGTCGTTGCCGATGTTCTGGATGATCAGCTGCTCGAGGTTCGGCCCGTCGCCCCACCACTCCGGGTTGGGGGTCAGCACGATGACCTGCGCGCCGGCGTCGACGTTCGACACCTGCCACGGACCACCGGAGATGTTCTCCGGGAGGCCCTCCGCGATCGGCCATCCCGCCGTGATCGTCTCGCACACCGCAGCCGCGTCCTCGGCGTCCATGAGGTGGGCCGGCAGGATGTTCTCGAAGAGGCCCTGCCAGTCGGCGTACGGGGTCTCGTAGGTGACGACGACGGTGTTCTCGTCCTCGCCCGCCTCGACCGAGGAGATCAGCTCGTAGCCGGTGGTCGACAGGACCGCGGGGCAGCCGTCGTCGGCCGGGTCACCGCTGCGGTTGGCCCGCCAGGTGAACTCGAAGTCGTCGGCGGTGATCGGCGTGCCGTCGCTCCAGACCGCGTCCGGGTTGATCTCGTAGGTGTTCACCTGCTGACCGTCGGTCTCCTCGAGGGCCGGCTCGCTGGTGAACAGCTCGTCGTTGTACTCGACGGTGAAGTCGGGCTGGACCTGGTAGGCCGAGGGCAGCACCTTGATGAGGACGTTGGCCACCGAGGTGGCGTTGCCCGCGGCGATGTTGGGGTAGAGGTTCTCCGGGAAGTCGGTGGACTCGCCGAAGACGACGCGACCCGAGCCGCCGCTGGCCTCGCCGCCGCCCTCGCCGTCGTCGCTGCCACCACCACACGCCGAGAGCGCCATCGCACCGGTGAGCCCGGTCGCGATGAGCATGGAAGTGCGCTTGCTCAACTTCACGTTCGCTTGCCTCCTCGACCCGCAGGAGCGGGGGGAACGATCAGGTCTGACCGACCGGGGATCGCCCGGCGGACTGGGCACCTACATGAACACGCACTGTCATCCAGCTGTCGGGACGCTTTCGGACGAGCGCAACGGCCAGACCCTAGGCAGAGCTGGAAGAGGCCGTCCACGGCCGTCATCATTTTGTGACCTGTGCGAACGACCATCGCTGAGGACCTGGAACATCGTGGCAATACGGCGCCCTCCGCCGCAGTCTTTCCGGCCGTCCTCGGTGCATCCCGGACAACGTGATCATGGTGCTGTTCTGCCGTGGTCACGCAGCGTGCGCGCCGCTGCCGACGGCCCCACCCGGGGCCGGAGGGTCACCCGCGGGCGAGGAGGTCGCGGACGGCGGGGAGCAGCGGGCGGTCGGCCGGGATCCAGGCCAGGCCCTCCAGCTCGTCGGGCCCCAGCCAGCGCAGCTCGCTGTGCTCGTGGGCGACCAGCTCACCTGCGATGATCCGACCCCCGTACAGGCGCAGGGTCGAGGCCCCCGGCACGCCGCCGGCGACCACGCCGTCCAGCGGCACCTCCCCGAGGAACGCCTCGGGTGCGATCCCGACACCGAGCTCCTCCCGGCACTCCCGGACCAGCGCCGACACCTCGGACTCCCCCGGCTCGACCTTGCCGCCGGGGAACTCCCACAGCCCGGCCAGCGGCCCCGAGCCCCGCTGGGCGACCAGCACCCGCTGCCGGTCGTCGACCAGTGCGGCACCGACGACCTGGGTGACCTCCTGCGCCCGGCGGGCTGCCGCCGCTGCGTAGGCGTCCAGGTGCGCCTGCATCGCCCGCGCGACCCGGCGCCGCGGCACCAGCCGACCCAGCCACCCCGGCAGCGCGGCCTCCGCGTCGACCTGCTCCTCGACGAGCGTGCCGGCCGCGGTGGCGGTGAAGGAACGGGTGTGGACCAGGGTCCGCCAGCCGCGGCCGGGCGCCACCACGTGCACGTCGCGCCAGGGCCGCTCGGAGACGACCTCCTGCAACGGGTGCGGCCACGGCCGCCCCAGGGACCGGGCGACGTCGAAGGCGACGGTCAGGGGCGCCTCCACCAAGGTGGTGAACCGCAGCTGGAACACGGGGAGCAGCGTCGCAGACACGGCAGGATGGACGTCGTGCGCATCTCCGCCCGGGTCGACTACGCAGTCCGCGCCGCCGTCGAACTGGCTGCCGTGGCACCCGACTCGCTGACCTCCGAGCGGATCGCCCAGGCACAGGGCATCCCGGCCCGCTTCCTGCAGGCCATCCTCGGTGACCTCCAGCACGCCCGGCTGGTGACCAGCCAGCGCGGCCGGGAGGGCGGCTACCGGCTGGCGATGCCGCCGTCGGAGATCTCCGTCGCCCGGGTCATGCGGGTGGAGCAGGGCTTCCTCGCCGAGGTGCACGGGCAGCGCCCCGAGGACGTCGAGTACCCGGGCGCCGCCGGGCCGCTCGCCTCGGTGTGGGTGGCGGCCCGGGAGTCCTACCGCCGGGTGCTGGAGAACGTGACCCTGGCCGACGTCGTCGCCGGCACCATGCCGCCGCACGTGGCCGAGATGATCGAGCTGGACAGTGCGTGGCGTTCCTTCGGCGTCCCGGCCGCGGACTGACCGCGAGTGCGGACGGGAACACGAGTCGGCTGGGTGTGGCACGATCGAGCCGTGACGGACTGCGGCGCGCTCCTCGTGGAGCGCCTGCACGTCGACCTGGCGCGGGTCTCCAGCGCCGCGTGTCGCGCCGCGCGCTGACCACGGCCCGCTCCCCCGCAGCCTCCCTGCTGCACCCACACCCGGCCGCGTCGCGCACGCTCGGCGTGCCGGCGCAGAGGAGAACGACTGACGTGTCGACCCCCACCCGCAGCAGCAACCGCCCCGTCCGCGGACAGGGTCAGTGGGCCCTGGGCTACCGCGAGCCGCTGAACCCGAACGAGCGGATGAAGAAGGACTCCGACGGGTTGGACGTACGCCAGCGGATCCTGGACATCTACGCGCACACCGGTTTCGACGGCATCGACCCCGGCGACCTGCGCGGGCGGATGCGCTGGATGGGGCTGTACACCCAGCGGGCCCAGGGCATCCCCGGCGGCAAGACCGCCGTGCTGGAGGCCGAGGAGCTCGAGGACTCCTACTTCATGATGCGGGCCCGCATCGACGGCGGTGCGCTGACCAGTGAGGCGCTGCGCGTCCTCGGCGGGATCAGCACCGAGTTCGGCCGGGACGTCGCCGACGTCACCGACCGCCAGAACGTCCAGTACCACTGGATCCGGATCGAGGACGTGCCGGAGATCTGGCGGCGGCTCGAGTCGGTCGGCCTGAGCACGATGGAGGCCTGCGGGGACGTCCCGCGCGTGATGCTGAACTGCCCGATGGCGGGGATCCTCGCCGACGAGGTGATCGATGCCTCCGAGGTGCTGGCCGAGACGGTCGCGAAGTACCTGGGCGACCCGGCGTTCAGCAACCTGCCGCGCAAGTGGAAGACGTCGATGTCCGGCTGCGTCGACCACTGCACCGAGCCCGAGATCGACGACGTCTCCTTCGTCGGCGTGGTGAACGAGGCCGGCGAGGCCGGTTACGACCTGTGGGTCGGCGGCGGTCTGTCCACCAACCCGATGTTCGCCAAGCGGATCGGCGTCTTCGTCCGCCCCGACCAGGTCACCGACGTCTGGGCCGGCTGCACCTCGATCTTCCGCGACTACGGTTACCGCCGGTCCCGCAACCACGCCCGGATCAAGTTCCTGATGGCCGACTGGGGCCCGGAGAAGTTCCGCCAGGTGCTGCAGGACGAGTACCTGCACGCCGAGCTGCCCGACGGCCCGGCCCCGGCCCCGGCGAAGCACGACCAGCGCGACCACGTCGGGGTCAGCAAGCAGAAGGACGGCACCAACGCGCTGGGCTTCGCGCTGCGCACCGGCCGGATCAGCGGCACGCTGCTCACCCGGATCGCCGACCTCGCCGAGGAGTACGGCACCCAGGGCGGGCGCATCCGGACCACGACCCAGCAGAAGCTGGTCATCCTCGACGTCCCCGACGCCCGCGTCGAGGACCTGGTCGCCGCGCTGGCCGAGCACGACCTGCTGGTGCGCCCGAGCGCCTTCCGGCGCGGCACCATGGCCTGCACCGGGCTGGAGTTCTGCAAGCTCGCGATCGTCGAGACCAAGCAGCACGCCCAGGAGCTCTACGCCGAGCTGGAGCGCCGGCTGCCGGAGTTCGACGAACCGATCGGGATCAACGTCAACGGCTGCCCGAACAGCTGCGCCCGGTTCCAGACGGCCGACATCGGCTTCAAGGGCATGATCGTCCGCAACGCCGCAGGTGAGAGCGTCGAGGGCTTCCAGGTCCACCTGGGCGGCCACCTCGGTGTCGACGCCTCGTTCGGCCGGAAGTTCCGCGGCCACAAGATCACCAAGGAGGAGACCGCGGACTACTGCGAGCGGGTGCTCCGCGGCTACCTCGACCGCCGCGAGCCCGGCGAGCGGTTCGCCGCCTACGTGGCGCGGGCCGACGACGAGTGGCTGGTGTGACAGACAGCACGTCCGGAAGGACGCGACAGCTGCCACCGTTCCACTGTCCGTACTGCGGCGAAGAAGACCTCACCCCGCACGGTGACGACGCGACCGGCTGGCACTGCGGTGCCTGCCTGCGGACCTTCACCCTGCGCCTGACCGGAACGGGGGTGCAGCACCCATGACGATCGCGATCACCACGCCGACGCCGGAGCTCGCGGCCGAGGCCGATGCGCGCTTCGAGGGCATCAGCGACCCGGTCGAGCAGGCGCTGGCCGTGCTCACCTGGGCCGGCGAGACGTTCGGCGACTCCTTCGCCATCACCTCCTCGATGGCCGACGGGCTGCTGGCGCACCTGGCCAGCCGCGCCGTCCCGGGCGTGAACGTCGTCTTCCTCGACACCGGCTACCACTTCGCCGAGACGATCGGCACCCGCGACTGGATCACCGGCGTCCTGCCGATCACCCTGCACAACGTCCAGCCGCTGCTGACCGTTGCCGAGCAGGACGCCGAGCACGGGCCGAAGCTCTTCGAGCGCGACCCCGATCTCTGCTGCTCGATGCGCAAGGTGCAGCCGCTGGCGCAGGCGCTGGCCGGCTTCACCGCCTGGGGGTCGGGCGTGCGCCGCGACGAGTCGGCCACCCGGACGGGCACCCGGGTCGTCGACTGGGACGCCAAGCGCGGCATGGTCAAGGTCAACCCGTTGGCCGCCTGGACCCAGGACGACGTCGACCGCTACGTCGCCGAGCACCAGGTGCCGGTCAACCCGTTGTCGGAGATCGGCTACGCCTCGATCGGCTGCGCGCCCTGCACCCGCCCGGTCGCCCCGGGCGAGGACCCGCGCGCCGGCCGCTGGGCCGGCAAGAACAAGGTCGAGTGCGGGCTGCACACCTGATCCTGTCGGACCCGGCGAGCACACTGCCGACATGGCCCGCCGCATCCTGCTGAACCCTGACGAGCTCTCCGACGCCCTGGAGGAGCTGCCCGAGTGGGCGGGGGACGTCCACGGCATCCACCGCCGGGTGAAGGGGATCGACTTCCGCAGCGCAGCCCGGTGCGTGACAGCCCTGGCCGACGTCGCCGAGGAGCTGGACCACCACCCCGACGTCGAGATCAGCTACGGCAACCTCACCGTCCACCTGATCACCCACTCGGTGGACGGCGTCACCGAGCTCGACGTCGAGTTCGCCCGCCGAGCCGATGTGCACCTCGACGACGCGGGCGAGACCGCGTAGGGCGTGACGCACCAGGAGCCCGGCCGCTGTACGGCCGGGCTCCTGCGTCAGCTGGTCAGCTGCCGATCCGACCGCCGTCGGTCCGGAAGACGACCGCCACGCTGGGCCGGGGGAACGGCCGCTCGGCCAACCGGTCCGGCCAGGTGCTGGACGGCGACTCACGCGTCGACCCGGTCGTCTCGCCGGGGTGCTGCACCGACACGAAGACCGAGCGGGAGTCCGGGGTGATCAGCGGCCCGCTGCACTCCGCACCGATCGGCACCGTGAGGAACGCCTTGAGGTGACCGCGCTCCGGTCCGGCCGTCGGTACGGCGAAGAGCCCGTCGTTGGTCCCGGCGTAGGTGCCGACCTCCCGGTTCCGGGTGGAGAGCACGTTCCCGTCGGTGGAGATCCACAGGTTGCCGGACAGGTCGAACTCCAGGTTGTCCGGACAGGACAGGGCACTGACCTGGCTCTTGTCGTAGCCGGCGAAGTACGTCCCGGGGGTCTCCGGGTCACCGGCCACGATGAACACCCGCCAGTAGAAGTCGTCCCCGGCGATCCCGTCGGTCTCCAGCCACTCCAGGACGTGGCCGTTCCGGTTGCCGGCCCGCTCCTCGTAGGTGCCGTCCTCGAGGTCGAAGGCGAAGGACCGGGACACCGGGTTGGGCTCGTCGGCGACCTCACGCTGGGAGTTGTTGGTCAGCGCCGCGTAGACCCGGCCGTTGACCGGGTTGACCTGGATGTCCTCGGGCCGGTCCATCCGGGTCGGCAGCTGGGACGGGTCGAGGACCACCGGGGCGGCCGGGTCGGGGAAGTCGCCGTTGGCGTCCAGCTCCTTGCCCAGCCGGTCGGCGGCCAGCCGGGTGAAGGTGAGCACCCAGGGCACGGACTTGCCCGGGATCATCGACTGCCCGTCCTTCACCAGCGGGAGCCACTGGCCGGTTCCGTCGAACTCACCGTCGGCGGGCAGCGTCGCGAGTCCGTCGATCTGCTCGGGCGGCGAGTCGCCGGTGAAGCGCGCGACGTAGAGGTCGCCCTCCTCGAGGAGGGTCATGTTGTGCGCCCGCGACGCTCGGTCGATGCCGGGCCGGTAGCGCGCCTTGGACACGAACTTGTAGATGTAGTCGAACCGCTCGTCGTCGCCGGAGTACGCGACCACCCGCCCGTCCTCGGCGATCTGGACGTTGGCCCCCTCGTGCTTGAACCGACCGAGGGCAGTGCGCTTCTTCGGGGTGGACGTGGGGTCGTACGGGTCGAGCTCCACGACGTAGCCGAAGCGGTTCGGCTCGTTGGGCTCCTGGGTGAGGTCGAAGCGAGGGTCGATCTCGTCCCAGCGGCGGCCGGGGAGCTCGTCGGTGGAGATGCCGTAACGGGACAACCGGGGCTCCCGCGGGTCCTCCGTGATGACCGTCGACGTCCCGAAGTACTGGTTGAAGTTCTCCTCACCGTGCAGGGTCGTGCCCCACGGGGTCATCCCGCCGGCGCAGTTGTTCAGCGTCCCGAGGACGTGCCGGCCCGCCGGGTCGGCAGTGGTCTGCACGTACTCCGAACCGGCCACCGGGCCGGTCAGCTCGAAAGTCGTCACCGCCGTGATGCGGCGGTTGCGCTTCCCCCTCCGGTCGGGCTGCCAGTTGCCCGAGTTGCCCTCCCGGCGGAGCTCCACCACCGAGATCCCGTGGGCCATCATCGCGATGCGCTTCTGCGCCTCGGTGGTGGGCGCCTCCTCGTCGGCCACGCCGGCGAACATCAGCTGCTCGTCGGTGTACTCGTGGTTGACCACCAGCAGCGCCCGCCGCCCCTTCCGGTCCAGCGGCAGCAGCCCGATGTAGTCGCAGTTGTAGCCGAACTGCATGGCCTGGGCCTCCGGCGTCTGGGCGTCGACGTCGAAGTCCGGGGCGTCCGGGAGCACCGGGTCGCCCCAGCGCATCACCACGCCGTAGGTGTAGCCGGTGGCGGTGACCAGTTCGTCGAGGAGGTTCTGCTCGACCGGCTCGAACGTGAGCGGCGCGTTGGGCGCCGGCCGCCAGTTCAGCAGGTCCGTCTCATGGGCCCGTGCCGGGGCGGCCTGCAGCGGACCGGCCGCCACGACCAGGGCTCCGGCCCCGGCTGCCTTCAGCATGGTCCGCCGGCTGAACGCGCCCTCGACGACCTCGCCGATGGTCGGGTTGTCCGTCTTGTTCGGCACGGGGGCGTCGCAGGCGTTGCCGCACTTGTAGTAGCACGTCGTGTGGCTGCGGCTGCCGTGCCGGACGGAGTTCAGCAGCGGGAGCAGCAGACGACGGCGGGCGGGGACGATGTCCGTCATGGGAGGGGTCCTCTGGTCGGGTGGACGGTCCGACCCGGACGCTAGGAAGGGCGGCCCACCCAGCCGGTGAACGGCAGCAGAAGCGAGGGTGACCGGTGGGGGCCCCGGCGACGACCGGGCGTGTCGCGCCGAGGCACTCCCGCCGGCGACCCGAGGTGGCCGCCGATCAGCGCGTCGGACCACAGCGACCGTCCGGCCGGCTCCGGGTCGACGTGGGCCGCAGCGGCCTGGGAGTCCAGCGGCCAGAGCGCAGCAGGAGCCCGGCCGCCGTGTGCGGCCGGGCCCCTGCGTCAGCCGGTCAGCTGCCGATCCGACCGCCGTCGGTCCGGAAGACGACCGCCACGCTGGGCCGGGGGAACGGCCGCTCGGCCAACCGGTCCGGCCAGGTGCTGGACGGTGCCTCCCGGGTCGATCCGGGGGTCTCGCCGGGGTGCTGCACCGCGACGAACACGGAGCGGACGTCCGGGGTGATCAGCGGCCCGCTGCACTCCGCACCGATCGGCACCGTCAGGAACGCCTTGAGGTGCCCGCGCTCGGGCCCGGCCGTCGGCACGGCGAAGAGCCCGTCGTTCGTCCCGGCGTACGTGCCGACCTCCCGGTTCCTCGTGGAGAGCACGGTCCCGTCGGTGGAGATCCACAGGTTGCCGGCCGGGTCGAACTCCAGGTTGTCCGGGCAGGACAGGGCACTGACCTGCGTCTTGTCGTAGCCGGCGAAGTACGTCCCC
>NZ_JPMX01000077.1:11767-64571 GCF_000761485.1 Modestobacter caceresii | reverse complement strand
CGAGGTCGAAGGCGAAGGACCGGGACACCGGGTTGGGCTCGTCGGCGACCTCACGCTGCGAGTTGTTGGTCAGCGCGGCGTAGACGCGACCGTTGACCGGGTTGACCTGGATGTCCTCGGGCCGGTCCATCCGGGTCGGCAGCTGGGACGGGTCGAGGACCACCGGGGCGGCCGGGTCGGGGAAGTCGCCGTTGGCGTCCAGCTCCTTGCCCAGCCGGTCGGCGGCCAGCCGGGTGAAGGTGAGCACCCAGGGCACCGACTTGCCCGGGATCATCGACTGCCCGTCCTTGACCAGCGGGAGCCACTGGCCGGTGCCGTCGAACTCACCGTCGGCGGGCAACGTCGCGAGGCCGTCGATCTGCTCGGGCGGCGAGTCGCCGGTGAAGCGTCCGACGTAGAGGTCCCCCTCCTCCAACAGCGTCATGTTGTGCGCGCGCGACGCGCGGTCGAAGCCGGGCCGGTAGCACTTCTTCGACACGAACTTGTAGATGTAGTCGAACCGCTCGTCATCGCCGGAGTAGGCCACCACGCGTCCGTCCTCGGCGATCTGGACGTTGGCCCCCTCGTGCTTGAACCGCCCGAGCGCCGTCCGCTTCTTCGGCGTGGAGGTGGGGTCGTACGGGTCGAGTTCCACGATGTACCCGAAGCGGTTGGGCTCGTTGGGCTCCTGGGTGACGTCGAAGCGGGGATCGACCTGGTCCCACCGGCGGCCGCCGGGCTCATCCGTGGAGATGCCGTAACGCGACCACCGCGGCTCCCTCGGGTCCTCCGCGAACGGCGTCGACGGCCCGAAGTACTGGTTGAAGTTCTCCTCCCCGTGCAGGGTGGTGCCCCACGGCGTCGTGCCGCCGGCACAGTTGTTCAGTGTCCCGAGGACGTGGCGGCCCGCCGGGTCGGCGTGGGTCTGCACGTACTCCGAACCGGCCACCGGCCCGGTGAGCTCGAAGGTCGTCGCCGGCGTCAGCCGACGGTTGCGCTTCCCCTGCGGGTCCGGTCGCCAGTTGCCCGAGTCCCCGTCCCGGTGCAGCTCCACGACCGAGAGCCCGTGGGCCATCATCGCGATGCGCTTCTGCTGGTCGGTGGTGGGCGCGTCCTCGTCCGCCACGCCCGCGAACATGAGCTGCTCGTTGGTGTACTCGTGGTTGACCACGATCAGCGCCCGGTGCCCGCTCCGGTCCAGGGGCAGCACCCCGATGTAGTCGCAGTTGTAGCCGAACTGCTTCGCCTGGGCCTCCGGCGTCTGGTTGTCGACGTCGAACGCCGGGGCACCCGCTTCCACCGGATCGCCCCAGCGCAGGACGACGGCGTACTCGTAGCCGGTGGCGGTGACGAGCTCGTCGAGGAAGTTCTGCTCGACCGGCTCGAAGGTGAGCGGTGCCTCCGGGTGCGGCTGCCAGCCTCCGCCCGGCCTCTCGGCGGCCAGCGCAGGCGTGGTGCGCAACGGCCCCACCGCCACGACCAGCGCCCCGGCGCCGGCGGCCTTCAGCAGGGTCCGCCGGCTGAACGCAGACTCGACGACCTCGCCGATGGTCGGGTTGACCGACTTGTTCGGCACCGCAGCATCGCAGGCGTTCCCGCACTTGTAGTGGCACGTCGTGTGCGTGCGACTGCCATGGCGGACGGAGTTCAGGAGCGGGAGAAGGAGACGACGACGGGGCGGGGCGATGTCCGTCATGGGGAGTCCTCTGGTCGGCTGGGAAGGTCCGGACCGGGGACGTTAAGTGACTTTGCTCACCTTTCAGGCGAGCGGGAGACGAATGCTCGGCGACCCGCGGGACTCCGGCGGGGCGGCTGGGCGTGTCGTGTCGAAGCGTAGCCGGGGGGTAGCTCCGGGCCAGGAGGTCAGACCTCGACGGGGAGGACCAGCAGTCGCAGCAGCCGGTCGGCCTCGGCGTCCGGGTCGGCGGTGAGCCCGGTGTGCACGGCGCTGGGCTGGACGACGGTGCTGCGCGGCGCGGTCAGCCAGCGGAACCGCGACCCCAGCGCCTCCCGCCCGGCGGCGCCCGCCCCGACCGCGGCGGAGCAGACGTCGGCGGCCGCCTGCAGCGCGGCGGTGATCGCCACCGGGTCCGCGGTCGGGTCGAGTGCGCGCAGCCGGTCGACGTCCAGGTGCAGCCGGGAGCCCAGGTAGTCCCGCTGCCGGCAGTAGACGAGCACCCCGGCGTTGAACGACTCCCCACGCTCGACCCGCGGCACCACCCGGAGCACCGCGTACTCGAAGGTGTCCCGGCCGGTCATCGCTGGGTCACGCCCTCCGGCGGGGGCGGCCCGAGCCAGGTCGGCCGGTTCTGCCCCCGCGGCGCGGTCCGTCGTCCCGCCCCTCCCGCCGCAGCGGCCGCGACGACGCCGGGGAGCCAGGCCTCACGAGCGGCCAGGCGCTGCAGCAGCTGGCCGACGTAGCGGGCGCGGACCTCGTCGGCGGGCTCCTCGGCCGTCGGTCCCTCCAGCCACGCATCGGGCACCTGGGCCAGCACCTCGGTGAGCAGCGAGCCGGTGACCTGCGCGGCCAGCGCGGCGTCGGCGGCCAGGACGTCGGGGTCGCACTCCACCAGGGCGTGCTGGGCCGCGTCGTACGCGCGGGAGACGGCGGCGGGCGCCCCCGGCCAGTTGTGGTGGAAGGTCAGCGCGGCACCGTGGTCGATCAGGTGCAGCCGCCCGTGCCAGAAGAGCATGTTCGGGTTGCGCCATGACCGGTCGACGTTGCCGATCAGCGCGTCGAACCAGAGCACCCGCCCGGCCAGCTCCGGGTCGACCTGGGCCGCCCCCGCCTCGAAGTCCAGCGCACCGGGCAGGTAGTCCATGCCGAGGTTGGTCCCGGCGGAGTTGCGCAGCAGCTCCTGGACCTCCTGGTCCGGCTCCCCCACCGCCAGCTCCGGGACGACGTCCACCGTCACCAGCGCGGGCACCGGCAGGGAGAGCCGGCGGGCCAGCTCCGCACAGACCACCTCGGCGGCCAGCACCTTCACGCCCTGCCCGGCGGCCCGCCACTTCACCACGTAGGTGCCGAGGTCGTCGGCCTCCATGAGCCCCGGCAGCGAGCCACCCTCGCGCAGCGGGGTGACGTAACGGGTGGCGGAGACGGCGGGGAGCACAGTGTTGCGCACCCTACCGGCGGGCCGGGGCACGGCTGGGGACACTGACGACGTGGGACTCCTCCGCCGCACGACGCTGCTGCAGCTGGCCGACGCGCCGTTCACCTACCCCGAGGTCGGGGCCACGCAGGACCCGACGCTGCCCGCCGGCTACCACCACGTCGAGCGGTCCGCCGTCGTCGGCTCCGGCCGGGCGGAGTTCGACCGGGCCGCGGCCGCGGTGTTCCGCTGGGCCGCCCAGCGCGGCGCGGGCCTGCGGGTCCTGGCCGACGGGCCGGCCAGCACCCCGGGCACGGTCGTGCTGATGACCGCGGGGCTGCGCCGGCTGGGGCTGGACGTCCCCTGCCGGGTGGTGTGGGCGGTCGACGAGCCCCGGCGACGCGGGTTCGGCTACGGCACGCTGCCCGGGCACCCGGAGAGCGGCGAGGAGTCCTTCGTCGTCACGCTGGAGCCCGGTGGCGACGTCGTGTACACGCTGCGGGCGTTCTCCCGGCTGGCGACGCCGCTGGCTCGGCTGGGCGCTCCGGTCAGCCGGCGGGCGCAGCGGCTGGCCCTGGACCGCTACGTGGTGGCGATCCGCCGAGCCGCCCGACAGGGCTGACCTAGGCCCCTGCCTTCGCCCGCTCCTCTTTGATCATGTCCTTGCTGCGGACCAGCCGCAGCAGGGTGACCACGAACAGCCCACCGGCCATGTTCAGCAGGACCGTGTACCAGAGCCAGGCCAGCCAGTCGCCGTAGCCGAACGGCGCCCCGGCGTGCAGTGCGGCGAAGATGATCAGCGAGTCCAGGATCGAGTGGAACAGCTGCAGCCCGGCCAGCACGAAGGCGCCACCGATCGCAGCCACGATCTTGGCGGGGTCGGACTCGGTGCCGTGCTGCATCCGGGTCATCAACGTGATGGCGATCCCGGCCAGGAAGGCCAGCGACGCCGACTGCAGGTCGAGCGGCGACTCCACGAAGTGGACGGCGCTCTCGATCGCGGTGGCCCGCAGGTCCGGGAAGGCCCGGACGACCAGCCACATGAACAGCCAGCCGCCCAGCAGGTTGGCCACCAGGGTGCCGCCCCACAGCTTGCCCAGCTGCGCGAAGCTGGCCCGACCGGCAGCCACGGCGGTCACCGGGACGAGGAAGCCCTCGGTGAACAGCTCGCTGCGGGCCAGCAGCAGGGCGATGAAGCCCACCGAGAAGGCCAGCCCGGCGAGCAGGTGGCTGCCCGTCTCGGCGTAGACGGCGAAGAGCAGCAGCACCCCGGTGCCGACCTCGAGCCCGCCGGCGAACCCGGTGGTGAGCACCTCGCGCCAGTTCCGGTGCAGTCGCTGCGCCCCGTCGCTGACGATGGCGTCGAAGGCCTCCTGCAGCTCGTCCTCGGTGGCGCCGTCGGCGTCGCCGAGCTCCTCACGCGCCGAGTCGGTGTCGCCGAACTCCTCGTTCGAGGGGTTGGTCTCCCCGAGGTCCTCACGGGTGGTGCCCACGGTGCTCTCCTGCCACGACGGCCGGGCAGTCGGGCGCCACGGTCCTGCGCCGGGCTACCCGCTGCCGGGCCGACCACACCCGACACCGACCACGTCACACGTCGTCGGGCGCCGTTTCCCCACCGCCGAGGACCGGGTAGCGGACCCCGACCCGTTCTCCGAGCACAGGAGCTCCCGCAGGCCCCCGAAGCGCCAGCCCGACCACTCCCGCCCCGGCCACCGTGAGCGCCACCGGCGTGGTCCACGAAGGCCCCGAGAAGGGGCGGGACCCCCGCGCCCGGGCCGGCGAGTTCCTCACCACGCCCAACGGCGTGCGCATCCCGGACACCGACCACTCGCTGAAGGCGGGACGCCGCGGGCCGGTGCTGCTGGAGGACTTCCACCTCCGCGAGAAGATCATGCACTTCGACCACGAGCGGATCCCGGAGCGCGTGGTGCACGCCCGCGGCGCCGGGGCGCACGGCGTCTTCACCGCCTACGGCAACGCGGCCGGGGTGACCCGGGCGGCGGTGCGGGCGGAGGAGGGCCTGGAGACGCCGGTGTTCGTCCGGTTCTCCACGGTGCTGGGCACGCGCGGCTCGGCCGACACCGTGCGCGACACCCGCCGCTTCGCGACGAAGTCCTACACGAAGGAAGGCACCTGGGACCTGGTCGGCGACAACATGCCGGTCTTCTTCATCCAGGACGCGATCAAGTTCTCGGACATCATCCACGCCGGGAAGCCGCATCCGGACCGGGAGATCCCGCCGGCACAGTCGGCGCACGACACGTTCTGGGACTTCGTCACGCTGCACACCTGGGCCGAACGAGGCGTTCGGGCAGCTCCGTATCCGTGGACAGCCCCTTGTGCTCGTTCACGGCTGGAACCCAACCGCCGGTAGTGACGACCCGTCTGCGTCGCGCTGACACTCTGCGATGCCCCTACGGTGACGGTGTGATGCCAGCCGTCCTACGCCGGACCAGGAGGTGGGCCCGGTGAAGGCTGAGCGGCCTCGCGGGACCCTAGAGGTCAGCCACCCGGTGTTTGCCTGGATGTACGCACGCACCGCGGCTGCGATGGAGCGCCACGGCGCCGCCAAGCACCGACAGCGCCTGCTCGCCGACATCTCCGGGCGCGTTCTGGAGGTCGGGGCGGGGTCCGGCGCGAACTTTCCGCACTACCCGCCGGCGGTGACCGAGCTGGTTGCCGTCGAGCCCGAACCACGCCTGCGCGCCCTGGCCGAGGCCGCTACCTCCGGTGCGGCGGTACCGATCACCGTGGTCGACGGGGTCGCCGATCGGCTCCCGTCGCCGGATGGCACATTCGACGCTGCAGTCAGCTCACTGGTCCTGTGCAGCGTGCCGGACCAGGCCACAGCGCTCGGTGAGCTGCGGCGGGTGGTGCGGCCGGGTGGCCGGCTGTTCTTCTGGGAGCACGTGCGCGCCAGCGGGCGCGCCGCGGCGCAGGCGCAGCGCGCACTGGACGCCACGGTCTGGCCGATCCTCGGCGGAGGCTGCCACACCGCCCGCGACACAGCCGCGACGATCGAGCAGGCCGGGTTCACCATCGAACGCATCGAGCACTTCGCCTTCCCCGACGCCCGCATCCCGCTCCCGACGAAGCCGCAGATCCTGGGGACAGCGACCCACACCTGACCGCGCCACGTGCACGGCGCGCGCAACGACGCCGGCCGCGCGGCCTACATGCGTGGCCAGCGCCCCCTGGTCCGCAGCTGGGGGTCAGGAGGTGCGGCCGGGGGCTGCGGGGGTGACCCCGACCGTCGGCGCGGGCACACACCCGCCAGCGACTACGATGCTCGGTAGTAGTGTGGGGCCGGCGCTCATCCCGGTCAGCAAGCTCAGGAGGTCTGGTGCGCACAGTGTCAGGTCGCGCCGCAATCGGCGTGGTCGTGGTGACAGCCGGGCTGGTGTTGGCCGGCTGCGGCGAGGAGACCCCGCAGGGCGATGCCGTCTCCGGGGCCGGGGTGACCATCAGCGGTGCTGAGGTGACCGTCAGCGGTGCCGAGGACGGCTTCCACGGCACGCGGCTGGACCCGGCACCACCGCGCCCGGAGCTGGTGCTGCCCACGACCGGCGGGGAGCTGTTCGACCTCGGCGACCGGCCGGCCGACGAGGTCACGGTGCTGTTCTTCGGCTACACCCACTGCCCGGACCTGTGCCCGACGACGATGGCCGACCTCGCCCTCGCCCTCGCCCGGGACATGCTGGCGCCAGAGGTCCGTGACCGGGTGCAGGTGGTGTTCGTGACCGAAGACCCGGCCCGGGACACCCCGCAGCTGCTGAGCGAGTGGCTGGGCCGCTTCGATCCGGCGTTCACCGGGCTCATTGGCGGCACCGAGGCCACCGCCACCGTGCTGACCGAGCTGCACCTGCCTGAGAGCGCTGAAATCGCCGACCCGTCGACGGCGATCGTCCACCCCCACGACGTCGAGGACGGCAATGCGGAGGAGGCGCACGAGGCGGAGGAGGTGCACGAAGCAGAGGAGGCGCACGAGCCAGACGGGCACACGCACGGCGACTACGGCGTCGACCACGCCGGCACCGTGTACGTCTGGGGCCCCGGCGGTCAGGCAGTCATCTACACCGGCGGAACGACGCCGGGCCAGTACGCCGAGGACCTCAGCCGCCTGGCCGCCGCCGGCTGACCCCGCCCGGGCGCCAACCGGGTCAACCGGCGCCGGCGATGTGGAGGCTCCCGCCGGGAACGGTCAGCCCTCGGCGAGGTCTCGCTGCGTGCGCAGGTACTCCTCACGGTCGATCTCGCCGGCGGCATAGCGCCGACGGAGCAGCTCCTGGGCGCCGGGAGCCGCATCCGAGGGCCCGGACGTGCCGCGGGTCTGCTCGTCCCGATCCCGGCCGAGTCGGCGGGCCAACCAGACTCCACCCAGCGCCGCCAGGACGAGTACGGCGAGCCCGAGCAAGGCCCACAGCAGCATCCAGCCGCCCATCATCGTGCCCATCATCGTGCCGCCGTCGCCCATCGGTTGTCCTTCCCTCGGGCCACCGGGAGCTCGCTGCGAGCGCCCGGCGGCAGATGTTCGGTGACCACTGGCCCCTGGTGCGGATCAGGCCTGATCGGCGTCGGCGTGCATCCGCTCGCACATCTGCGCCATGCCGGGATTCTCGGCCTGCATCAGCTCGTGCATCCGCGCCATGCCGGGGTTCCCCTGCTCCATCAGCTCGTGCATCTGCGCCATCCCTGGGCCCTGCGACTGCCCGCCGCTGCCCGGGTGCGCCTGGGCGACCCCGGCGGGGACGGCGACTCCTCCGGCGACCAGCACGGCTACCACCAGCGACCTGACCATGATCCACTCCTTCGCTTGCGTCGACCTGTCAAACTACTACCTTCCATAGTACCTCGGTCGGGTCGCCAGCGCGGGTGCACGGCAGCATCGGCGGACGTGCGTTCAGTCAGGTCGTCGTCGTTCTCAGCGGTGTCGTGCTGCGACCTCGCTACCCCGTGACCGATCACGCCCGGCCGCAGGTGGCCCTGGCCACCTGCGGCCGGGCGTGATCGGTGGTGCGACTGCAGACGCGAGCCAGGAGGCCCTGCTGGAGGCCCCCCTGCTCGACGCCCGGAGGGCCGGCGTCAGCCCAGGGAGCTGATGAGGTCGCGGCAGGCGGCCTCGCAGCGACGGCAGGCCTCGGCGCAGACCCGGCAGTGCTCGTGCATCTCGGCGTGCTCGCTGCAGTTGTCCCCACACGCCTTGCAGGCGGCGGCACACGCCTCGAGGACCGCGCGGGTCAGGTTGGCGTCGTAGCCGGTGTGCCGGGACAGCACCCGCCCGGTCGTTGCGCAGACGTCGGCACAGTCGAGGTTGGTGCGGATGCACTTGGTCAGCTCGACGACCATGTCCTCGGACAGGCAGGCGTCGGCGCAGGCGGTGCACGCCTGGGCGCACTCGAAGCACGCCTCGATGCACTCCAGCAGCTTCTGCTTGTCCACCCCACCGAGGTCCTTCGGGTACGTGTCGAGCATCTGGGCGGCCACGGTCATGGGAACTCCTCGGTCTTGCGCGGCGCCGGCCGGCTCACGCCGCCGGCCGGGACTGACGCCGATGGCGTCGGCATACCCGTGCAGTCGTACGGAGAACAGCAGTTCGACATGTTCCTCGCCGCCTGGCGGTGGGGGGCCGGCTGCGGCGACGCCCACCTGCAGGCGGCGCGGTCACGAACCGCCGGGTGAGTCAGAGGAGAGCAGCGTGTCGGTCAGCCGCTCCAGCTCCTCGGCGCTCAGCTGCCCCATCACCTGCTCGAGAACGCGCCCCTCGGCGTCCACTGCGAGGGTGATCGGGAGCCCACGGCCGCCCAGCTCGCGCAGCAGCTCCCCGTCGGCGTCGACGGCGTGCGGATAGCCGACCCCGAGCTCGGCCAGGAACGACCGGGCAGCTTCGGGATCGTCCTGAACGTCGACACCCAGGAACCGGATCTGCTCGCCGTGGCGGGCGTGGGCGTCCTGCAGCAGCGGCATCTCCTCCCGACACGGGCCGCACCAGGTCGCCCACAGGTTGACCAGGGTCGGTCGGCCGGTCAGCCGGTCCAGGGCCACGTCGGGACCTGGCCCCAGGCACGGCAGGGTCAGCGCGGGCAACTGGTCGGCCTCCGCCGGCCGCTCGGGGAGCTGCTCGCAGGCCGGTGCGGCCGGCACTGCCTCTCCGGCCGCGGACTCCCGATCCGGCGCACCCTGCTGTCCGGTAGTGCAGCCGGCCAGCAGGGTGGCTGCGAGCAGCCCGCCGGCCAGCCGGACCGCCATCAGCGCTCCCGGTAGAGCTCGGTGAAGGTCGCACCGCCGTCGGTCGAGGCCAGCACCGCACCGTCCACGGCGACGTAGACCTCGTTCTCCTCGACGGTCAGCGCCGCCGGCGCGCCGCCGACGTTCCCGGCCTCGGCCCAGGTCTCCCCGGCGTCGGTGCTGCTGAAGACCGTGCCGTCGGGAGCCACCCCGGCGGCCTGTCCCCCGTCGGCGGCGATGTCGACCAGCACCATCAGCGGCGCACCCTCAACGGCGGTGAACGTCCCCCCGGCGTCCTCGCTGACCACCAGACCGGCCTCGGTGGTGGCCAGCACCCGCTGGGGGTCGGCCGGGTCGGCGGCCAGGTCGGCGATGCGCATGTCACCGCGGTCGGCCCACTCCTCGCCGTCCTCGCTGACGAGCAGCTGGCCGCCGCTGTAGCCGTAGATCGTGCCGTCGGCGGCGTCCAGGGCGTGGAAGTCGGCTTCGCCGGGCAGTGACAGCGTCTCCCAGGTCTGGCCGCCGTCGGTGGTCTCGATCAGGCCGAGGTTGCCCGGCCCGCCCTGTCCGGCGCCGGGGTGGCCACTGGCCAGGTAGTGCTGCGGGCCGGCAACGGTGAAGCCCATGAAGTCCTGCACCCGGTCAGCGATCCGGGTCAGCTCCCCGCTCTCGGAGATGCGCACCAGCCCGTAGTGGGTGCCGGCGTACAGCTCCCCGTCGCCGGGGTCGACGCCGAGGCCGTGCACGTGCTCGAGGGTGACCTCTTCGCCGGAGGCATGCGCGTCGCCCTCGTGACTGTGGGTCTCACCGCCGGCAGCCTCGCCGGCGGCAGCCTCGCCGTCGGTGCCGCAGCCGGCGAGGAGCAGCGCGCCGGCCGCGGCCACGCCCAGTGCGTTCCAGCGCCGTGAGCTGCGGCCCGGCATCCCGGGTCGGGTCGAACGGGTGGTGTGGACGGGCAGGACGGACGACAGCATCAGTTCCCCAAGGGCCGGACAGTGCTTACTACCGTCCATAGTAGCCGGTGCGGCCAGCCGCCGGTCAGACCCAGTCGGCCCCGGGGAGCAGGCACAGGCCACTGGCCACCGCATCAGCGAGCGGCCACGTGGCCAGCGCCACCGGCCCGGTCACCACCGCGACGACGGCAAACCCGGCACTCAGCCGGGCCAGCAGGCCCAGTGGGGCGCCCGGGCGTAGGAGCCGGGTCACCCGGAACGCACCGGCACCCTGGGCGGCCGGCAGTGCAGCGGCCGGAGCACGCATGCCGGCGAGGGTCACCAGCGCGGAGGCGACCTCGACCCGGTCCACGCGCCGGGCGGCGGCGTCGTCGGCGAGCAGCTCGACCAGCCGCTCGACCTCCGCCCGGCCCTGGGTGAACAGCGGCACACCGGGGAAGGCTCGCTCGAGGGTTCGCACCGCGCCCGCGGCCAGGTGGTGACGGCCGCGCAGGTGGGCCCGCTCGTGGGCGAGCACGGCGGCGAGCTCGTCGCCGGTGAGCGCATCGAGGGCGGCGGTGGTCACCACGACGCTGCGGCGCCGCCCGGGCAAGCAGAACGCGGCCGGCCGGTCGGAGTCCAGCACCGCCGCACCCAGGGACGGCTCGGTGCGTGCGCCGGTGGCGATGGCGGCGTGCAGCCGGTGGCGTTCCCGGCGGGTGCGCCTCATGTCGCCGACTGCCACCCAGCCCAGGCGCAGCAGCGTGCCGGCGGTGAGCGCGACGCCGGTGAGCACGGCGGCCAGCTGTCCGGGTGAGCGGTACACCCCGGCGATCGTCATCGCGCAGGCGTCGAGGATCGCGGCCAGTCCCTGGCTGACCGCGGTCGCCGGCACCAGCAGCGTCAACCCGGCCAGCACCACCGAGACCAGGACCCCGGCCGAGGCCGCCAGCCATGCGGCCAGCGCCAGCCGTGGAGACCGCGCCGACCAGCCGGCACCCAGCGCCCGCGGCGCCAGCACCGCCATGACCGCGGCGAAGGCGAGCAGCCCGACCGCGGTGGTCACGCGTTCTTCGCCTGCCGGGCGGCCTCGACCGCACTGCGCAGGCTCGCGACCGATTCGGGGTCCAGATCGGCGACGAAGTGCATGAGGACCTCGTCGCGGTCCCCGGCCGCGCCGAGCACGTCACGCAGCTGCACCGCGGAGTGCTCGGCCCGGGTGCGGGTGGGGCTGTACCGCCAGCCGCGGCCTTCCATCTCCCGCCGCAGCGCGCCCTTGCCGGCCAGGTTCGAGCACACGGTCATCACCGTGGTGTAGGCCAGCGACCGGGTCGTGTTCAGCTCCTCGAGGACCTCGCGCACCGTCGCCGGGGTCCCACGTCGCCACAGCACGTCCATGACCGCGGCTTCCAGCTCGCCGAAGGGTCGCATCGCCACCTCCATCACCGTTCCAGCGCACGACCGGGTGCTGCACCGTGTCGCCTGGGCAACCCGCCGACGTCGGCGGAACTTCCGGCCACAGTACTACCGCACGTAGTGGGCGAGGCCGCCGCGCCGACCACCCGATCGGGTCACCCGGGCACGGGGGCAGGACGGACTCGACGCGCTGAGGAGGCGACCAGCAGGGCCGCGCCGCCCACGACGAGCAGTGCCGACCACAGTTGCGGCTGGGTCAACCCGACCAGTACCTCGGGGTTGATCCGGATCTCCTCCACCAGGAACCGCGCCGTTCCGCTGAGCACCGCGTACAGCCCCACGACGGCCAGCGGTGACCACCGGGTTCGCAGCGCCCACAGCAGCCCGCCGACGGCGAGTGCGGCGGCGGCTTCGTACAGGGACGCCGGATGCACCGGCACCACCGTGGGCACCATGCCGTTGGGGAACGCGGTCGCCCACGGCAGGTCCGAGGGCTGACCGTAGGAGCCGTCCCCGGCCAGGAAGCAGCCGATCCGGCCGATCCCGTAGGCAACCGACAGCGGTGCGGCCGCCACACCGGCCAGCTGCGCCAGCGGCAGCCGGTAGCGGCGGGCCATCACCATCACCGTGGCGGCGCCGGCGATCAGGCCGCCGTACCAGGTGAACCCCGAGCCCCCGAAGGAGTGCGCCGACAGGTTGTCGGCGTGCTCGGCCAGGAAGTACAGCTTGCCCCCGGCGAACCCGACGACCGTGGCGGTCGCCACGATGGACCAGGCACGGTCGGGCTCCCAGTTCAGGCGGCGGAACTCCCGGGCCAGCAGGTAGCCGGCGACCAGGGCGGCGGCGGCCTTGCTGACCCCATAGCTGTGGATGGGGAAGCCGAAGACCTCGAACAGGATCGGTCTCACCGATCGATTCCTCTCTGGTACTGGAAGTCCCGGGCGGCCCGACGATCGCGCGGGGCACCCGGCGCCCTCACCGGAAGCCGGGGGGTTGGACTACCGGGCGCGCAGCTGGTCCCGCTCAGCGCGCGACTGGCGCAGCTGCCGGTCCAGACCCTCGATCCCAGCCCGATCTCTGGCCGGGCTGAGGTGGCAGGCTCCGCTGCGCAGCGGCCGCAGGCAGCACCGATAGGCCACGGCCAGGGCCACGGCGAGGACGAGGACCGGTACCACCCACTCGCTCATCGGCGCGGCTCGGCCAGCCGCGGGTGCCCACCGGCATCGGAGCGCTCGGCGCGCAGCTGGTCGATCTCGGCGCGCAGGCCGGCGAGCTCGATCTGCTTGTCCTCGGTCGCCTGCGGCCGCGACCTGTGGCCGCGGTTCATCATCCACATCATCGCGCCCATGCCGATCGGGCAGGCCAGCAGCGCCAGCAGGTAGAGCAGCTCGGACATCGGCCCTCCAGGGATGCGGGACGCCCCGACGGCGAACCACTACGGTCGATAGTAGACGCCTGCTGCTACCTGTCATAGTAGGTCTCGTGGTGAGGGAGCATTTCTGTCGCACGGCTCGCCGTCGCAGGCGTTCGGGCTCGGTCACGACGGTTCGGCCGCGGAGGCGTCGATGAGCCGGCCGTTCAGCCGCCGGACTTTGTTGCTGGCCGCCGGGGCAGCCGCTGGGGCGCTGGCCGGTTGTTCCGCCGGGGAGGGCGGTGGCGCTGCGGCCACCCAGGAGTACGAGTTCACCGAGCCGACGCCGGCGGCGACGGTGATCGCCGAGGGCCGGCGGGCGCCGGCGCCGGCCTTCTCCGGTGAGCTGCTGGACGGCAGCCCGTTCGACTCCTCTTCCCTTGCCGGGGACGTCGCGGTGATCAACTCCTGGGGGTCGTGGTGCGTGCCCTGCCGGGTGGAGACCCCGGAGTTCCAGGCCGTGCACGCCGACGTCGCCGACCGCGGGGTCCAGTTCCTCGGCATCGACGTCAAGGACCAGCGGCAGCTGGCAGTCGCCTTCGTCGAGGAGCTGGGGGTGGCCTACCCGTCGGTGTTCGACCCGCGCGGTGAGGTGGCGATGGCCTTCCGCGGCTTCCCGGCCAACGTGGTGCCCTCCACGATCCTGCTCGACCGCACCGGGCGGGTGGCCGCCGTCTACACCGGCCAGGTCCGCGGCGATGACCTACGCACCGCCGTCGAGCTCCTCCTGGCCGAGGACCGGGCGTGAGCGACCTCGGCACCACCTTCGCCGACGTCGTCACCGACGGCTCGCTGCTACTGGCGATGGCGGTGGCCGCCCTGGCCGGGCTGATCAGCTTCGCCTCCCCCTGCTGCCTGCCGCTGATCCCCGGCTACGTCAGCTACGTCGCCGGGCTCACCGGATCCCAGGCCACCGCCGGCCGGGTCCGGGTCCCAACAGGGGCGCCGGGGACGCCAGCACCCGGCTGCGCCACCGAGAACGACACAGAGGCCGTTGCGGACAGCTCGCCTCCCGCCGCCGCGGCAGCTGCCGGCCGCGGCCGGGTGCTGGCCGGATCGCTGCTGTTCATCGCCGGGTTCAGCGCCGTGTTCATCTCCTTCGGCGCCCTCTTCGGCGGCCTGGGCCGGCTGCTGCTGGAGTGGTCCCCGGTGCTCACCCGGGTCGCCGGTGTGGTCGTCATCGCGATGGGCCTGTCGTTCCTCGGCGTCCTGCCGTGGCTGATGCGGGAACGACGCATCCACCGACGTCCCCCGGCGGGGCTGGCCGGCGCGCCGCTGCTGGGCGTCGTGTTCGGGCTCGGGTGGACGCCCTGCCTCGGCCCGACCCTGGCCGCGGTCAACACGCTGGCCTACACCCAGGCCTCGGCCGGCCGCGGCGCGATCCTCGCCGCCGCCTACTGCCTGGGCCTGGGCGTCCCCTTCGTCCTCGTCGCCCTCGGCGCCCGCCGCGCACTGACCTTCTCCGCCCTCGCACGCCGCCACGCCCCCACCGTCATGCGAGTCGGGGGCGCGCTGCTCATCCTGCTCGGGATCCTGCTGGTCACCGGCTGGTGGGAGGCGTTGATGATCTGGCTGCGAGCGTGGCTGGGCGCCACCGGGCTCGGCACCTCGATCGTGTGACTTCCATGCCGACCTGGCCGGCGCCGACGTACCGATCGCCGGCCACCCCGGCATCTCCGCCGAACAAGCATGCTCATCGAGCTCGGGCGCAGCCCAACGGCAAGCGCCTTGGAACGCGCCGACGAGCGCCAGTCGAGATGCCGACGGTCCAGTGGCACCACTGGGACCGTCGCAGAACGTGACCCCCTCTCCCGGGGCCTGGCCAGTGCGGGCTTTCAGCTGACCCATCAGTTCAGGACTCGCGACCACTGGCGCGGACCCTGGACCGCGCGGAAGGCGGGGTGGTCTCTGTCGTCCGACGCGGCGCCCCGGTCGTGGTTGCACCGAGACCGAACGGGCCGTCCTCACCGGGTGGCACACCATCGGGATCGGGCCGGTGGCCGGCACCCCGCGGGAGGGGGGAGACCGAGACCGCGTCGGCGGACGCGCTCGAGGTGACGCTGGCACAGCTGACCGACCTGCTCGGTGCCGCCGACATCAACTGCGGATCCGTGCGCTCGATGCGTGTCGTCCCAATGGCCGTTGGTATGTTGGGATGAGACGTCAGGCTCGCGGCGAAGATGGAGGACCGATGACCGACGACAGCTGCGACCTGCTGTGCCTGGACCTGGCGCAGGCCGAGGCCGTCCGTGCCCGGCTGACCGGGCAGGAGCAGGCCCGCGCGCAAGCAACGCGGGCCAAGGCGCTGGCCGACCCGACGCGACTCCGGATCGCTGCGGCACTGGGGTTGGCCGAGCTGTGCGTGTGCGATCTCGCCTGGGTCACCGAGCTGCCGGAGAAGACAGTCAGCCACCACTGCGGCGTGCTGCGCGGAGCAGGCCTTGCCCAGTCCCAGCGGCAAGGGAAGCTGGTCATGTACCGGCTCACCGATGTCGGGCACCGGCTGCTGAGCGCCGTGACCGGCGAGGCGGTGGCCCGATGAGCGCCGCCCACGCCCATGCCCCCGCACCCGCGGGCCTGCCCGTCACCGAGCGGGCCCGGCTCGGCCGCCGCGCGCGGCTGCTGGCCGGCGTCAGTGTGTCCTACAACGCGGTGGAAGCGGTCGTGGCGATCACCGCGGGGCTGGTCGCCGGGTCGGTGGCGCTGGTCGGCTTCGGCGCCGACAGCATCATCGAGGTGTCCAGCGGGCTGATCGTCCTGTGGCAGTTCTCCCACCGGCTGCCCGAGACCCGGGAGCGGGCTGCGCAGCGGGCGATGGCGGTGGCGTTCGCCGCGCTGGCGGTGGTCGTTGGCGTGGAGTCGGTGCGGGCGCTGGCCGCCGGCGCCGAGCCCGAGGCCTCGCCGGTCGGGATCGCGCTGACGGTCGCCTCGTTGATCGTCATGCCGTTCCTGTCCTGGGCGCAGCGGCGCACCGGGCGAGCGCTGGGCTCCGACGCCGTCGTGGCCGACGGCACGCAGACCGCGCTGTGTGCCTGGCTCTCAGCGGCCGTCGCCATCGGCCTGATCTTGAACGCGGCCCTCGGGTGGAGCTGGGCCGATCCGGTCGCCGGCCTGGTGATTGCGGCCGTCGCCGCCCGCGAAGCGGTGCAGGCGTGGCGGGGCGAGGGCTGCTGCGCGCCGTCCCGACCGGGGGCCGACGGACACGACGCGGGGAGTGCCGGCGGGTCGGGCTGCTGCGGTGACGGCTGCAGCGACGCGTGCTGTGCCCACGATGCGCCGGCACCGCAGACCCTGACCATCACGCCCCGGGAGTAGCTCCGATGACCACCGCCGCACTCGTTCTCTACGTCGTGGCGCTCGTCGTGCTGTTCGGTGTCCGGTCGGCGGTCCAGTACCGCCGCACCGGCTCGGCCGGTTTCCACGGGATCTCCGGCACGCCGGCGCAGGCCGGCTGGTGGGGCGGGGTCCTGTTCCTCGCTGCCCTGGTCGCCGGGCTGGCCGGCCTGCTGCTGGCCGTCCTCGGCGTCGTTCCCGCCGCCGCGCCAGCCGCCGTGCAGCTGGCCGGGCTGGTGCTGGCCCTGGCCGGGTTCGCCGCGACGCTGGCCGGGCAGACCGGCATGGGTGCCTCCTGGCGGATCGGTGTCGACCCGGGCGAGCGCACCGATCTGGTCACCACGGGCGTGTTCGCCCACGTCCGCAACCCGATCTTCACGGCGATGACCGTCGCCCAGGCCGGTGTGGTGCTCATGGTCCCGACCTGGGTGAGCATCCTGGCGGTGGTCGCGCTGGTGGCCGCGATCCAGCTGCAGGTCCGGGCCGTGGAGGAGCCCTACCTGCGCACCGTCCACGGCGGGACGTACGCCGCCTACGCCGAGCGGACCGGCCGGTTCCTGCCCGGCGTCGGACGTCTCACCGCGGCGGCCCCTCTCGCCTCCCAGGGAAGGAGCACCAGATGAGCGCCGGACACGACCACGCGCACGGCGGGGCCGGAGCCGACCGCCGCCGCCTGCTCATCGTGCTCGCCCTGACCGTCAGCGTGCTCGTCCTGCAACTGGTCGGCGCGCTGGTCTCGGGATCCCTGGCGCTCGCCGCGGACTCCGCGCACGCCGCCACCGACGCCGCCGGCCTGGTCATCGCACTGCTTGCGGCCACCTTGGCGTTGCGCCCGGCCACGGCCCGGCGCACCTGGGGGTACCGGCGGGCCGAGGTGCTCGGCGCCACCCTGCAAGCCGCCGTGCTGCTGGCCGTCGGCAGCTGGATCTGCATCGAGGCCGTCGGCCGGCTGTTCGAGCCGACCGAGGTGGCCTCCACCTCCGTGCTGGTCTTCGGCGCGTTCGGCCTGGCCGCCAACATCATCGGCATCCTGGTGCTCACCCGCGGCGGCGCCCGCGAGGGCAGCGTCAACATGCGCGCGGCGCTGCTCGAGGTCGTCAACGACGCGCTGGGCTCGGTCGCGGTGCTGGTCTCCGCCGCCGTCATCGCGCTCACCGGATGGCAGCAGGCCGACGCGATCGCCTCCCTGGTGATCGTCGCGCTCATCGTGCCGCGCACGCTCAAGCTGCTGCGCGAAACGGTGTCGGTGCTGTTGGAGAGCGCCCCACCGGGACTCGATCTGGACGCCGTGCGCACCCACCTGCTCGCCCAACCCCGCGTGCTGGCGGTCCACGACCTGCACGCCTCCCAGATCACCACCGGGCTGCCGGTGCTCACCGCGCACGTCGTCGTGGAGGACTCCTGCTTCTACGACGGGCACGCCCCGCAGGTGCTCGACCGACTGCAGGCCTGCCTCGCCGAGCACTTCGACATCAGCGTCGAGCACTCGACCTTCCAGCTGGAGGCCGCCACGCACGCCGACCACGAGCTCGTCGCCCACGACTGACCGGCGTACGTCCACCCCAGGGCGGTCACGTCGATCGCACTGCGGCGGGCCGGGCACCCGGCGATGTCTTCGCCGCCGGTGGGGTCAGTGGGGTCGGCGCCAGCCGTCGAGTAGCTGCTCGGGCCCCAGCACCGGGACGCCCTCGAACGTCGTTCCGGAGCGGGACACCACCAGCAGTGGGGTGCTGGCCGACGCCCCCGGCAGCTGGCCGCGGTGGGTGACCAGTGCTGCGAAGTCGCGATCGTCGAACGGCTGGTTCTCCAGCCACTTGATGGAGCCGACTGCCTGGATGCGCTGGGCGACCGGCTCGCGGTCGGCGATGACCAGGTCGATCTCGGGGTTGTTGGTGCGGGTCCAGAAGCCGCCGACGACGCCGCCGGCCCCGCCGCGGGCTTCGGCCGGCAGCCGGGACAGGGTCTCCCGGATGACCGGTTCGATGGCGCGGCCGCGCCAGGAGGTCCACGCGGACTGGATGCGCCCGAGCACCCGGTCGCCGCGGCCGCGGTCGATCTCGGCGAGGTGCGGGCCGAGGAAGCTGAGCCAGAACCGCAGGTAGGGGTCCGCGACCCGGTAGCGGGTCTCCCGGGAGGCTGCGGTCGACAGCGGGATGTCGGCGGCCACGACGCGCTTGCTGCGCAGCAGCGTCAGCGACCGATTCAGGGACGGCTGGGGAAGGTCGCCGGCCTTCCGCCCAATCGTGGTGAAGGTGCGCTGGCCCGAACCGATCGTCGACAGCACACGCCGGGCCTGGGTCTCAGTGGGGAACTCGGCGGCCAGTGCCCGTTCGCCGCTGACCAGCAGCGCCGATGTGGAGTGCGACAGTGCCCCCTCAAGGTACTCCCACAGGGACAGGCCACGGGGCCACTCCTGGCAGATCAGCGGCAGGCCGCCGGTGACGAGGTAGGCATCGAAGGTGGCAGCCGGGTCGAGATCGAGCATGGCGCCGACCTCCCGGGGGCTCAGCGACGGCACGACCATCTCGGTAGCGCGCTGGTGGAAGGGGCGGCCGTACTCGTTGAGCGCCTCCATCATCGCCAGATCCGAGCCGACGCCGATGAGCAGCACCGGGTGGCGAGCGATGACCCGGTCGAACACCTTCTGCAGCGTGCCCTCGAACGCCGTGTCAGCGCCGGTCAGGTACGGCAGCTCATCGATCACGACGATGCTCGGCCCATCGGTCGACACGGCGGTGGCCAGCAACCGCAGCGCGGCCTCCCAGGTGCCCGGGACGACACCGGCGAAGGTCTCCGCACCGGGGAGGTCGGAGTCGGCGACTTCCTGGGCGAACAGCCGCAACTCCTCGGCCGGCGACTGCATCGAGGCGGTGAAGTACACGTGCGACACCCCGGCCCGCTCGATGAACTCCTCGATCAGCCGGGACTTGCCCACCCGGCGACGGCCGCGGACCAGCAGCGCACGGCCCGGCCGGTCGCCGCCGGCGCGGACCAGATCGAGCTGGTGGTCCAGCAGCCGCAGCTGCTCGTCCCGCCCGATGAAGACGCCCATGCCGCCACCTGCCTACCCTGGAAGTATACTATCCTTCAGGATAGTATCATCGAGCGATAGTCCGTCCGGGGTCTGGCGGACCACTGGAAGCAGCGCCAGCAGCCGGGAGCAACGGTCAGCAGCTCTGTCGACCAATGGTCAGCGAATGCTGCCCCGCCGGGCCCGCGGACCAGCTCCCCGCGCTTCACGGCGGGTGCGGGTAGCAGCCGGCGACGACGGCAGCGACCTCACCGGTCCCCGTCGACTGCCCAGCGGGGTGGTCGTGCCGCCAGCTGGGCGTTCATCGTCTCCACGAGCTGCACCCACTCGGGGTTGATCGCCGCCAGCTCATCCAGTTTCACGTCGCAGTCCCACCGCGCCAGCCCCAGCTGGAAGCGGGCGTAGATCGGGTCGAAGCCCAAGGCGACGGCCATGCACATGCCGAGCCGGCGCAGCCGTGGATCCTCGGGCGGGTGCGCGGCAGCCTCCAGGCGCTGCACGTCGCGCGGTGAGCACCGCTCCACCCGCGAGACCAGCTGGGCCAGGTGCTCCCGGCTCATGCCACGGCGCGGGCCGGTGCCGGCGCTGCCCCGCACGCTGCGGAGCCGGTCGCCCCACGTCCACTGTGGGACGCTCCCTGAGCGGGTGGATGGCTGGCTGGAGAACAGCTCGTCGACCTCCCGGTGCATCTCGACGATGTCCCGCTCGGCCAGCAGGCTGCCCTGCACCGCAGCGAGGTACTCCTCCCACGCCAGGACCGGGACCTGGAAGTGGTGGTAGGCCACGCGGAGCTCGTCGTGATGCTCGACGGTCCCGAACTGCCCGGCCAGCTCGGCCGACGCCGCGGCGAACCCCGGACCGTGTGCGGAGCACCGGATGTGGTTGGGCAGCTCCCCGCTCCGGCGCGGCCGGCCGGAGTGCTGCCAGCGGGGTGCGATGCAGTGCGCCAGCTCGTGGAACACGATCATGTCGTTGAGCATCGAGGGGTGCAGGCTGATGGTCCACGACGTGGACTGCCCCAGACCGCCCGGGCGCGCGAACGAGCTGACCCACCCATCGGCCTCGCATCCTCCGAGCCGCACGCCCACTCGGACGTCGTAGGCGACGTTGTCCCGCCACCACGCTGACCGCTCCACCCGGCGCACGAGACCCCGGGCGGCAGTGACGTCGGTCAGAGGCTGCCCCAGCCGGATGCTCTGCTCGGCCGAGTAGAGCCGCCACGTGGTGACGCTGTCGTACACGGGCCTGGATCTACGCAGCGCCGCCGCCCTCCACGGCACTGGCAACGGTCGTGTGACCCACAGGTCAGGCGTGCGGGCCTCTCGCTTGCACGGTCGCACTGCAGGTCGCCCGGTGTCGGCTGCGCGCACGGGCCATCTCGGTGGGCACGCATGCGCCGACGGCCTGCAACAGGCTGACGAGCCACTCCGCCAGATCGAACTCCGGGTCGGCCAACACCGGGTCCCGTCGTCGCTGTGTCGGGTGATGTAGCCGGCGAAGACCCGCCAGGTCTCCTACGGGCGGTAGGGGTCCGGCACGTCATCCGCGTTCTCGCCGGCCGGGGGGCGGAACGGATCACGCAGCACGACGCCGCCGTAGCCGTTGCCCGATCGCCGCGGACGAAGGTCGGGGTCGAGCGTGGGCGCGGTGGTGCACGCACACAGCCGGTCCCGTAGCTCGGCCAGGTGAGCAGGGGGGTGAGGGTGGGATCGCCGATGCCGGCCTGGCACAGCGCTAGGACATCCCGCTCGGCCAGCGCCAGTCGGCGCAACAGTGCAGACCGGCCGCGAGTACTGGTGGCGTGCGGCCCGGACTGAGGAGGACGCTGCTGCTGCGCCGCGCGCGAAGGCCACCACATGCCCTTGACGGTGCGCCACCGGAAGCAGCTGACAAGAAGGCCAGGCCGCTGACCCACACGGTAGGTGGGTGGGGCTACGGGTCGACGTAGTCGGGGTTGGCCGCCCGGCCTGCGGCGCCGAGCAGCTGCGGATGGGTCCGTCGGACAGCGGTCAGCACCGGCTCGGGCAGCGCGGTGCTCATCACGCACAACCCCCACAGCGGCGAGGCGGCGAAGGCGGAGTTGATGACCGCCTCATACCGCTGCCACTCGTGCCAGTCAGCGTCGGTGGTGCCGAAGTCGACCTCGCCGACCACCCGGATCCGCCGACCAAGGCTGGCCTGCTCGGCCAGCCCGCGGAACGTGATGATCGCCGTCGGTGTGCGGGCCGCCCCGCACCGTGCCGACCTGCCGCTCGGTGTCCCCGTCGTCTCTAGGCCCAAGGCTCCCAACCCCCATCGTGCCGGACGCGCTCGGGCAGGGGCGGCCCGGAACCGCGGTAGACGCCCACTTCCGTTCCGCTACTCGGCGCCCCGATGGGGACACGGCAACGGGTCGCTCTCGCGCCGTCGGACGGGGTGCTGGAGCCAGCGCCCCGCGCAGCCGACCCCGCCACGGACCAGGACCTCGCCTCGTGGGTTGCGTGTGCCAAGAGTTGCTTGTGCCAATCGCTGCATGTGCCAATCGGCACGCGTTTGGCAACGCGCGACCTGAGATTGTCAAGGCGCAACTCTTGGCAGCTCAGGCAACTCCACGCGTGCCAATCTCATGCAACTGCTCAATCGGCGCCTGGGGCGACGGCGCCGAGGTGCTGACCGCGACCGGGTGTGGGAGCGCGCCGGTCTGGTGGCGGCGAGCGCGGTACCGCCCGCCGTCTGACCGGCGGGCCAGGAGGAGGACGGCGAGGGGCGGGGTGCTGCGGTCGCCTCGCCCCCCGCCCGGCGTCGCCGGAGGCAAGCCTCCCCTCACTTCTCCCCCGGCCGTCCGGCTACGGTGCACCCGTGACGCAGGCGGCCGGGGCAACGATCCGCCCCCGCGTCGAACCCGGCGCCGAGCGGCCTGCCGGCCGGCGCTGGCGACCGTGGGAGGTGCTGCCCCCCGCTCTCCTGCTCGCCCTCGGCACCGTGCTCCTGCTCCCCGGCCACGGGCTGTGGTTCGACGAGCTGTTCACCGCGGAGGTCTCCCGGCGATCGCTGGGCACCATCGTCAGCGCGGTCGTCCAGGGCCGGGGCACCACGAGCTATCTGGTCGACGTGCCGCCGTCCTACAACGCCCCCTACTACCTGGTCACCTGGGCCTGGAGCGCACTTCCCGGGCTGGGCGGGGACACCTCCCTGCGGGTGCTGTCACTGCTGGCCGCCGCCGGCGGGCTGGCGCTGATCACCCGGGCGGTCAGCCGGCTGGCCGGCACCGGGACGGGCGTCCTGGCCGGGGTGGTGGTCGCCAGCAGCCCGTTGCTGCTGGAGCAGGCGGTGGAGGCACGCAGCTACGGGCTGGCGGTGCTCGCGACCGGCGGGGCGCTGCTGGGGCTGACCCGCTGGCTGCAGGACCCGCCCACCGGCCTCGTGCTGTTCGGCCTCGCCGGCGCGGGCATGGGCCTGGCCCACTGGTACGCCGCGACCGTGCTCGCCGCCTTCGTCCTGGCGGCGCTGGTGCTGCGCGGCCGCCGGGCGGTCGGGCCGGCCGTCGTCGGCGCGGTCGCCGTCCTGCCGACCGTCGGGCTGATCGTGGTGAACCTGCTGAACGGCACCGGCAGCCGCAACGCCGAGCACCTCCGTGACACCGGCGGGGAACTGGCCGCACTGGCCGCGACGGCCTGGGCGGGCGGGCGGGGGCCGGCGCTCTACCTGACCGTCGGTCTGGCGCTCGTGGGCGCGGTGCGGGCGCGCGGGGTGCGGCTGGTGGCCGTGTCCTGGGTGCTGGTGCCGCTGGCCCTGCTGATGACCGCCGAGCAGCTGCGGCCGGTGTACCACCCGAGGTACCTGCTCGTCGGGCTGATCGGGCTGGGCGTACTCGCCGCAGCCGGCGCGTGGGCGCTGCCGCGGAAGGCGCGGGGCCCGGCGACTGCGCTGCTGGTGGGCTGCTCTCTGGTGGCCGCTGCCCCGCTGGCCGACCGGGGACCGCGGGAACGTTCCGACGATGTGGTGGCCCTGCTGGCGCAGTTCCACCGCGCCGGGGAGCCGGTCGTCGCCGCCGACCAGCGTTCGGCCACCGGATTGGACCACTACGTCCGGGTGGCGGCCCCGGGCCTCCGCCCCGACGTCGTGCTACCGCCGGACGACGCCCCCGGCTCCGCCGACCGGGTGTGGCTGGTCCGCCGGTTGATCGACGGCGAACCGGTCCCCACCGACGACGACGCCGTGCTTATCGGGGCCGGCCTTCGGATGACCGAGCAGTGGGACTTCCCAGCGGCGAAGACCGATCTGGTCGTGCAGCGCTGGGACCGTCCGGGCCGGAGCTGACCAGCGCCTGCCTGCGCAGCAGCAGCCTCGGGCCGGCTCAGCGCCGGGAGCGCAAGGCCCAGACGAGCGACCGTACCGACTGCGCCAGCCGCGCCCGTCCGCTCCAGGCCGAGTCGCCGACCGGCCGCGGATCCCGCGTCACCGGCACGCTGGCGACCGGCTGCCCGGAGGCGCCGACGGCCAGCACGACGCTGGGGGCGCGCTCGGTGACGACGGTGGCGCGGACAGCCCGTCCCATCACCAGGAAGGCCCCTGCGTCGGGAGGCAGGCCGGTCAGCCGGGCGGCCAGCCGGCGGTGGACCGCTCCGGTGGCCTGACGCACCCGGGACTCGTACCGTCCCCGCCGCCCGGCGAAGACCGCACCCACGTCGCCGCGGGCCAGCCGGTCCAGCAACTCGGGCACCGCCTCGGGAGGGTCCTGGAGGTCGGCGTCGAGGCACACCCACGCGTCGGCCTCCGGCTCGTCCGCCAGGCCGTGGGTGAGGGCGGCGTGCTGGCCGACGTTGACCGACAGGGCCGTGACCGCGATCCGCGGATCGGCCCGGGACAACTCCTCGGCCACCGCCAGGCTGTCGTCGGGCGAGGCATCGACGACCAGGCGCAGCCGCCAGTCCCGCCCGGTCAGCGCGCCGGCCAGCCGCTCCGCCAGCGGACGGAGGGTCGCGGCGTTGCCGTACACCGGGACGATGACGGCGACGCGGGATCGGGTCACCAACCCGCGGTCCCGCTGCCCCCGGCCGCCGGGCCCTCCTGGCCCCCGGAGCTGGCCCAGGTCAGGGTCAGGCCGGCGGCCAGGTCGACGGTCGGTCGCCATCCGAGGAGCCGGGTGGCCGCGGCCGGGTCGCACACCCAGTCGGCGGTGTCCCAGGAGCGGCCGGGGTGGGCCCCCGGGGCCGTGGCGATCGCCCGGCCAGTCACCTCGCGGGCGATGGCCACGAGTTCCTCGGTGCTGGTCTGCACCCCCGTACCGATGTTGAGGACCACGCCCGGGGGCAGGTCGTCGGCCAGCGCCGCCCGGACGCAGGCGTCCACCACGTCCTCCACCCACACCCAGTCGCGCCGGCTGAGTCGGCCCGGCAACGGGACGACCTCGCCGGTGGCCGCGGCCCGCAGGACCGTGGGGACCAGCCTGGTCGCGTGGTCCCCCGGCCCGTACACCTGGAAGGCGCGCAGCACCGCTGCCCGCACGCCGCGCTCGGCCGCGGCCGCCTGCAGCAGGAGCGAGCCGGCGGCCTTGGTCGCGCCGAAGAAGCCCCGCGGCTCCAGGGCGGCGTCCTCGGCCAGCGGGTGCGGCGCGGCGGCGTACTCGGTCGAGGACCCAAGCCGGACCACCGTCCGGCAGCGCTCGGGCAGCGCGTCGACGAGCCAGGGGCTGGTGTTCACCACCGTGGTCGCGGCCCGCTCCGCGGCACTCCCCTTGGCTCGGCCCGCGGCCAAGGAGAAGACCACGTCCGGATCGGCCGCGGCGACGGCTGCCGCGCCGGCCCGCGGGTCGGCCAGGTCGACCTGCACCCGGGTCAGCCCGACGACGTCCCAGCCGTCCGCGCGCAGCCGGTGGACCAAGTGCCGGCCGACGAACCCGCCGGCTCCGGTGACCAGGGCCCTCACGCGGGCTGGGACATCGGGGCGGGGACCAGCGGCTCACCGGACCGCCGCCCTGCCTCGTCGATCGCCGCGACCAGGGCGCGACGGTCGACGGCGGCCTGCTCGGCCGTGGCCGCCCGCAGCTCGGCCAGGCCCGCGAGCATCCGGGGCACCTCGACGAACGGGTCCCGGCCCACCATGTCGGCGTGGAACGAGCGGCGGAGGAAGGTGAAGTCGGCACCCACCCGCACCAGCTCGGCCGCGAGCAGCCGGGTCGGCACCGGCCACCCGCCGCCGGGCAGGGTGAGACCGGCCACGCCGAAGGGCACGGTGGCCACCGCACGGACCGCGTCCACGGTGCCGTCGACCAGGGGCCGGAACAGCTCGCGCGAGCGGCGGTCGATGCGCAGGTCGTTGAGGCCGACGTAGATCCGGCTCAGCGGCCGGGCGGCCAGCGCGGCCGCCTGCTCGACGGCGTCCTGAGTCTCGATCAGGATGCCGACGCCGCAGCGGCCGGCCACCAGCTCCAGGGTGCGGTCCACCTCCCCGGGCTCGCGCACCATGGGCAGCAGGATCTCATCGGCACCGCAGGCGAGCGCCTCCTCGACCTCCCCGGCGGTCCAGGAGCCGAAGCCGTTGAGCCGGCACAGCACCCGGCCGTCGGTCGCGGCCCGCACCCGGCGGAGGTCGGCGGGGGTGTCCGCGTTGATCTGCGTGCCCTCACCCAGTTGCCGACGAGCCTTCCCCCGGCGTTCCCAGTCCACGACGATGCCGGCCGCCCCGCCGGCGACGACGTCGCGGGCGCAGCCGGGGTCCACGGTGAAGACGAAGAGATCCACGAGGTGAGCTTAGGCACTCCTAAGTAGTTGCCTTCCGCCGCCCTCCACGGGCCCCCGTCAGGGCGAGCGGACGGCCTCGCCGAGGGCTGCGTCGGCCCCCGGGAAGGCCAGCGCCGGACCCGCGACAGACACCGCCACCTGCTGCCCGCCGGCGGGCAGGTCGGCGCCGTCCAGCCGTGCCGCCACCCGCAGCCCCGCGGCCAGGTCGAGCACCACGCGCGCGTCGTGGCCGTAGAAGTCCACGCTGTGCACCACCGCGAGCACGGCACCGGCGGAGGGGGGCCCGAGCCGGAGCTGCTCGGGACGCAGCAGGACCCGGGCCGGTCCGTCGGGGCACCCCTCGGCCACCGGGACCGTGCCCAGTGCGCAGTGCGCCTGCCCGCCGCGCACGTCGGCGTCCAGCACGACGGCGTCCCCCACGAAGGCGGCGGTGTCCAGGTCGCGGGGCCGGCGGTAGAGGGTCTGCGGGTCGGCGAGCTGGACCAGCCGACCACCGCGCAGAACGGCCACCTGGTCGGCCATCGACAACGCCTCGGCCTGGTCGTGGGTGACCAGGACGGCGGTGGCTCCGGTGGCCCGCAGCGCCTCGACAACCTCCCGGCGGGTCTCCTCCCGCAGTGCGGCGTCCAGGGAGGAAAAGGGCTCGTCCAGGAGCACGAGGGACGGGCGGGGGGCCAGCGCCCGGGCGAGGGCCACCCGCTGCTGCTGCCCACCGGAGAGCTGGTGCGGGTGCCGGTCGGCCAGTGCGGCGTCCAGGCCGACCAGCGCCAACAGCTCCCGCACCCGTTCCCGGTCGCGGCGCTCCTGCCGGGGCAGCCCGAAGGAGACGTTGCCGGCCACGGTGAGGTGCGGGAACAGCCCGCCCTCCTGCGGGACGAAGCCGATGCCACGCCGGCGGGCGGGCACCGTGCGCCCGCCGCCGGACACCACCGCACCCCCCAGGCTGACCGTTCCCGCGTCGGGCTCCTCGAAGCCGGCGATCAGCCGCAGCAGGGTGGTCTTGCCGCACCCGGACGGACCCAGCAGAGCGGTGAGGCTGCGGCTGGGCACCGTCAGGTCGATGCCGGCGAGCACCGGCGTCGACCCGAAGGACTTGGTCAGGTGCTGCACGGTCAGGGAGCTCATGGGGTCAGACCTCGTCGGGCGTCGCGGGACAGCAGCACCGTGACCGGCGCCGAGAGCAGGACCATCACCAGTGCGTAGGGCGCCGCCGCGCTGTACTCCAGCGCACTGCTCGCCGACCAGAACGCCGTGGCCAGCGTGGCCGTCCCGGTCGGCGCCAGCAGCAGGGTCGCCGTCAGCTCGGTCACCACCGCCAGGAACACCAGCGCCGCGCCCGCCCCCAGGCCGGGAGCCAGCAGCGGCACCGTCACCCGGCGCAGCCGGTCGAGCCCCGAGGAGCCCAGCGAGGCGGCCACGTCGTCGTACAACCGGGGGGTCTGCTCCGCCGCGGAGCGGACGTTCACGATGGCCCGCGGTAGGAAGAGGATCGCGTAGGCGGCCAGCAGCACCGGAGTGGTCTGGTAGAGCCACGGCGTGGCACGGATGCTGATCGTCACCAGCGCCAGCGCGACCACGATGCCCGGCACCGAGCTGCCGAGGTAGGTGCTCCGCTCCAACATGGTGGACACCCGGGTGCGGGCCCGCACGGCGAGCCAGCCCGTGGGCAGCGCCAGGGCCGTGGTCCCCAGCGCGGCGACGGCGGCCAGAGCGAGCGTCGTCCCGGTGGTGCTGGCCAGGTTCGCGAGGTCCAGAGCGCCGCCGGTGTCGCGCACCAGCCACCAGGTGACGCCGGCCAGCGGGACGACGAGCGCCAGCCCGACCAGCGCCGTCAGCGCCAGGAGGGCGGGGACGGTCAGGCCGCGCAACGCCACCGGGCGGGACCGCCGGGCGGCTCCGGCACCGGTCCGGGCGAAGCCGGCCCGGCCGCGCATCCCCAGCTCGCCCACCAGCAGCAGCAGGGAGAGCAGCACCAGCACACCGGCCAGCATCGTCGCGCCCGGGCCGTTGAAGGTCGACCGGTACTGGTCGTAGATCGCGGTGGTGAAGGTCGGGAAGCGCAGCATCTGCAGTGCACCGAACTCCGCCAGCACGTGCAGCGCCACCAGCAGGCTGCCGCCCAGCACCGCGACCCGCAGCTGGGGGAGCTGCACCCGCCGGAACACCGCGCCGTGCCCCAGCCCGAGCCCCCGGGCGGTCTCCTCCAGTGCCGGGTCCAGCCCGCGGAAGGCCGCCGCCACCGGGAGGTACACGAACGGGAAGTAGGACAGCGTGACCACCAGCAGCGCCCCGGCGTAGGTGTCCAGCCAGGGCAGCAACGAGATCCACACGTAGCTGTTCACGAAGGCCGGCACCGCGAGCGGGGCGACGAGCAGCACGTGCCACAGCCGCCGGGCCGGGACCGACGACCGCTCCACCAGCCAGGCCGCACCGACGCCGAGGACGACGGAGCACACGACGGTGCCCACGGCCAGCCGGACGGTGTTCCACAGCAGGTCGGCCACCCGGGCGCGGAACACCAGCTCGCGCGCGCCGCTCCAGCCGATGTCCAGGGTGTACCCGACGATGTACCCCAGGGGCAGCAACGCCAGTGCGGCGACCAGCGTCGCGAGCACCAGCACCGCCGGGGATCGGCTCACCCGGGCAGTGCCGTCCGACCTCCGGGCAGTGCCGTCCGACCTCCGGGCAGTGCCGTCCGACCTCCGGGCAGGCCGGCCCGAGCCCGGGCGCGCCGACGGGGCGGGCGGGGTCGCCGTGGTGGTCAGAGCAGCCCGACTTCCTGCATCAGCTCGGTGACCCGCCGCTGGTCCAGCGACCCGGGGTCGACGTCGGGCGCCTCCAGCTCCTCCAGGGGGGGCAGCGCCTCGGCGGAGGCGACGCCGGTGCCGACCGCGTACTCCAGCGCCGAGCTCTCCGCCAGCCGCTGCTGGGCCTCCGGGCCGGTGAGGTAGGCGACCAACTGCTGGGCCTGCTCGGGCTGGTCGGAAGAGGCCAGCACACCGGCACCGGAGACGCTGAGGAAGGCGCCCGGGTCCTGGTTGCGGAAGAAGTGCAGCTCGGCGTCGTCGCCCACCAGGCCACCCTCGGCCTGGTCGCGGTACCAGTAGTAGTGGTACATGACGCCGGCGTCGATCTCGCCCTCGTCGGCGGCCTTCATCACCGCGCTGTTGCTCTGGTAGATGTCGGCGTTGCGCTCCAGCCCGGCCAGCCAGGTGCGGGTGCCCTCATCGCCCTGCAGTGCGAGCACGGCGGCCACGATCGCCTGGAAGTCCGCCCCGCCGGCGGCGATGCCGATGCGCCCGGCCCACTCCGGGTCAGCCAGGTCGAGGATCGACGCGGGGAGCTCCGCCTCCGGCAGGACGGCGGGGTTGTAGACGAGCACGGTGGAACGGGCCGCGAACCCGGTCCAGTTCCCCGACTCCGGTCGGTACCGCTCCCCGACCTGGTCCAGCGTCGCCTGCTCCAGGGGGGCGAGCAGTCCCTCGTCGTCCAGGACGTCGATCGACGGGCTGTTCTCGGTGAGGAAGACGTCGGCCGGCGAGGCCTCCCCCTCCTGCACGATCTGGTTGGCCAGTTCCGCGTCGTTGGCGTCGCGGAACTCCAGCTCGATGCCGGTCTCCTCGGTGAACCCCTCGAGCATGGTGCGGACCAGGCTCTCGTGCTGCGCGCTGTAGACGGTGAGCGTCTCGGCGTCGGATGCGCCGCCGCCGCAGCCGGCCAGGACGCCGGAGACGGTGAGGACGACGATCGCTGTGGCGGTGGAGCGCCCAGGCCGGTTCACGGGTCAGTCCTCCGAGGTCGTAATGAGACAGGTAGGTGCGAGCCAACAGCCATGACGGCGCCCTCAGTATGAGGCAAGGCACACCTAAACACGGCGTCCGGGTCGACGATAGCCACCTCCATGCGGCCCTCCGACGCCCCTGCCGCGGCGCAGCCGCCCGGGGGCCGGAGGCGAGCCGTCGGCCGGGATCGCGCCGGCCGTGCTGGCCGGCCGGGGTCAGCGCTTCGGGAGCTCCAGCGCCGACGGCCCAAACCGCTCCACCCGCACCGACGCCGCCGGTAGGCCCAGCCCGACCAGCAGCTGGCTCGCCGACTCGGCGAAGCCCGCGGACCCGCACACGTAGGCCGTCTGTCCGGGCTCCCACAGCGGGAGCAGGTCCATGTCGGTCAGCCGGGCCCCCGGGCGGATGCCGTGCGCCTCCCGGGTGAGCGCGATCAACGCCCCCGCCTCGACCAGCTCGTCGGCATAGGGCAGCTCGGCGAGCGTGCGGGCCGAGACGGCGACCCGGAGCAGGTCCAGTCGCCCCAGCGCCCGGGCGTGCCGGACCATCGCGACCAGCGGGACGACGCCGCTGCCACCACCCACCAGGAGTGCCGGCGTGACGCCGTCCCAGACGAACCAGCCCCCGATCGGGCCGCGGACCTCCAGCTCGTCGCCGGGCTCCACGACGTCGGCGAGGTAGGTGGAGACCTCACCGTCGTCCAGCCGCTCGACGAACAGCTCCACCAGCGGGTCGTCCGGCGCCGAGGCCACCGAGTACGAACGCTGCGCGGTGTACCCGTCCTCGGCGGTCAGCCGGACGACGTAGTGCTGGCCGGGCAGGTGGTCGATCCGGTCGTGCACGTCCAGCCGCAGCTCCACCGCCCGGGCGATCGGCCGACGCAGCCCGGCGACCGTCGCCGTGGTCCAGCCGCCCGCCGGCGCGCTCACGGCCCCGTCCAGAGGCTCGCCGCGAGCTTGCGAGTGGTGAGGAGGAGGGGGTCCTTCATCAGTCACCCTGGTACCGCTGCTGCTTCCACGGGTCGCCGCGGTCGTGGTAGCCGTTCTGCTCCCAGAAGCCGGGCTGGTCGCGCTTGAGCACGGTGATCCTGCTGATCCACTTGGCGCTCTTCCAGAAGTACAGGTGCGGCACCAGCATCCGCACCGGCCCGCCGTGCTCGGCGGTCAACGGCTTGCCGTCGAACTCCCACACCAGCCACGCCTTGCCACCGGTGACGTCCTCGATCGGCAGGTTGGTGGTGTAGCCGGTCTTGGACGTCGCCATCACGAACCGGCCCTCGGCCGTGGGCTGGGCGACGTCCAGCAGCGAGTCGACGCTGATGCCCCCGAACCGGGTGTCGAACTTCGACCAGGTGGTGACGCAGTGGATGTCGCCGCGGTACTCGGCAGACGGCAGTGCGTGCGCCTCGTCCCAGGTCCAGGTGGTCGGGGTGGCCACCTCGCCGTCGACGGTGATGCTCCAGGTCTCCGGGGCGATCCGGGGCGTGGGCTCGGCGGTCAGCACCGGCCAGTCGCTGCCGGCGTCGTACTGGCCGGGTGGGAGCCGGGGGTCTCCGGCCGCGCGGCGGCGGCCGAGGAAGCCGCGGGTGGGTCCTGGCACGTCGTCGTCCTCTCGGGGCACCGGACTGGGGCGAGGACGATCTTCCTCCACCCCCGAGGCCACCGTCCCCCTGGGTGGCGACACGGCTCCCCGGCCGGACCGGTCCCCCATTCGACCCTCGGGCCGGTCAGGGTCGCCTTACATGAGCTGTGTCACGGTGCGTTCACCTGGGTGTCACGTGGGCACTGGGCTTACCTTTGGCCCTGTGGCGACAGTGACGACGCAGCCGGCCCAGCGCAGGGCCCCCAAGACCGGCCGGTTCGACAACTCGGTCGTGAAGAAGACCGTCATGGCGGTCAGCGGGATCATCATGATCCTCTACTTGCTCGCCCACATGGTCGGCAACCTGAAGGCCTTCTCGGGTCCCGAGTCGTTCAACAGCTACTCCGGGTGGATCCGAACCATCGGTGAGCCGGCGCTCCCGGCCCAGACGGCGCTGTGGATCATCCGGCTCGTGCTGCTCGCCGCGGTGGTGCTGCACTTCTGGGCGGCCATCTCGCTGTGGCGCCAGGCCCGGCGCGCGCGCCCGGTGCCCTACGTGACCAAGAAGCGGGTGCAGCAGAGCTTCGCCTCGCGCACCGTCCGCTGGGGCGGGCTGATCCTGGCGCTGTTCATCATCTGGCACATCCTGGACCTCACGCTCGGCGCGGTGAACCCGGTGGGTCACGACTCCACGCCCTACGACCGCTTGGTCGCCAGCTTCTCCAACATCCCGATCACGCTCTTCTACGTGGTCTCGATGGTGCTGCTCGGCCTCCACCTGCGGCACGGCATCTTCGCCGCCACGCAGACCCTCGGCCAGACGAACAAGCGCCGCGAGCGCGCCGTCAACGGCCTCGCCTACCTCGTCGCAGGGGTCATCACCGTGGGCTTCCTGCTCGTACCGCTGTCCGTCGCCTTCGGCTTGATCGACTGAGAGAGAAGGACACCGTCATGCCTCTCGAGCTCTTCACCGTCGGCGAGCCCATCGCCGACACCACGGCACCCCGCGACGTCCCGCTCCCCGACCGCTGGAACGAGCGCAAGTTCCGCGCCCGGCTGGTCAACCCGGCCAACCGTCGCCGGCTCTCGGTCATCGTCGTCGGCACCGGCCTGGCCGGCGGCTCGGCGGCGGCCACGCTGGCCGAGATGGGCTACCGGGTCAAGAACTTCTGGTTCCAGGACAGCCCGCGGCGTGCGCACAGCGTCGCGGCGCAGGGCGGCATCAACGCCGCCAAGAACTACCGCAACGACGGCGACAGCGTGCACCGGCTGTTCTACGACACCGTCAAGGGCGGTGACTTCCGCTCCCGCGAGGACAACTCGTACCGACTGGCCGAGGTCAGCGCCGCGATCATCGACCAGGCCGTGGCCCAGGGCGTGCCGTTCGCCCGCGAGTACGGCGGCCTGCTGGACAACCGCTCCTTCGGTGGCGCCCAGGTCTCGCGCACCTTCTACGCCCGCGGCCAGACCGGCCAGCAGCTGCTCTACGGCGCCTACCAGGCCCTCGAGCGGCAGATCGGGCTGGGCAACGTCGAGCAGCACCCGCGCACCGAGATGCTCGACCTGATCGTCGTCGACGGGAAGGCCCGGGGCATCGTCGTCCGGCACCTGATCACCGGCGAGATCACCAGCCACTTCGCCGACGCCGTGGTGCTGGCCTCGGGTGGCTACAGCAATGTCTTCTACCTCTCCACCAACGCCAAGGGCTCCAACGTCACGGCGGCCTGGCGGGCGCACAAGCGCGGCGCACTGTTCGCCAACCCCTGCTACACGCAGATCCACCCGACCTGCATCCCGGTCAGCGGCGACTACCAGTCGAAGCTGACGCTGATGAGCGAGTCGCTGCGCAACGACGGCCGGGTGTGGGTGCCCAAGGAGCGCGGCGACACCCGCAACCCCAAGGACATCCCCGAGGACGAGCGCGACTACTACCTCGAGCGGAAGTACCCGGCGTTCGGCAACCTGGTGCCCCGCGACATCGCCTCCCGCCAGGCGAAGGCGGTCTGCGACGAGGGCCGCGGCGTCGGGCCGAACGGCCTGGGCGTCTACCTGGACTTCAGCGACGCCATCGCCCGGGTCGGCCAGGCCGCCATCGAGGCGAAGTACGGCAACCTCTTCGACATGTACAACCGGATCACCGGTGAGAACGCCTACGAGACCGGGATGCGCATCTACCCGGCCGTGCACTACACGATGGGCGGCCTGTGGGTCGACTACGACCTGTCGTCCAACATCCCAGGCCTGTTCGTCATCGGTGAGGCCAACTTCTCGGACCAGGGCGCCAACCGGCTGGGCGCCAGCGCGCTGATGCAGGGCCTGGCCGACGGCTACTTCGTGCTCCCCAGCACGATCAGCAACTACCTCGCCGACGGTCCGTTCCCCGCGGTCGACGCCACCCACCCGGCGGCGGTCGAGGCCGAGCAGTCCGTCCGCGCCCAGACCGAGCGGCTGCTGTCGATCAACGGCACCCGCACGGTGGCCTCCTTCCACCGCGAGCTGGGCAAGCTGATGTGGGACCTGTGCGGCATGGAGCGTTCGGAGCCGGGCCTGCGCAAGGCGCTGGACCGGATCCCGGAGATCCGCCAGGAGTTCTGGTCCAACGTCAAGGTCTCCGGCGAGCAGGGCATCTTCAACCAGAACCTGGAGCACGCCGGCCGGGTCGCCGACTTCATCGAGCTCGCCGAGCTGATGTGCGTCGACGCACTGCACCGCAACGAGAGCTGCGGCGGCCACTTCCGGGCCGAGAGCCAGACGCCGGAGGGTGAGGCGCTGCGCGACGACGAGAACTACGCCTACGTCGCCGCGTGGGAGTACACCCCGGAGGGCGAGCCGCCGGTGCTGCACCGCGAGGCCCTCGAGTACGAGTACGTCCACCTCGCACAGCGGAGCTACAAGTGACCAGCACAGAGACACGGACGATGAACCTGACGCTGCGCATCTGGCGTCAGCGCGACCGGACCAAGAAGGGCAAGATGGTGACCTACCACGTCACCGACGTCTCGCCCGACATGTCGTTCCTCGAGATGCTCGACGTGCTCAACGAGAAGCTGATCCTCGACGGCGACGACCCGGTGGCCTTCGACCACGACTGCCGCGAGGGCATCTGCGGCTCCTGCGGTCTGATGATCAACGGCATCGCGCACGGCCCGGAGCAGACCACCGTGTGCCAGCTGCACATGCGGTCGTTCTCCGACGGTGACGTGCTGGACATCGAGCCCTGGCGCGCCGGCGGTTTCCCGGTGGTCAAGGACCTCGCGGTCGACCGGTCGGCGTTCGACCGGATCATCTCCGCCGGCGGGTTCATCAGCGCCCCCACCGGCACGGCTCCCGAGGCGCACTCCACCCCGGTGCCGAAGAAGAACTCCGACGCCGCCTTCGACGCCGCGACCTGCATCGGGTGCGGTGCCTGCGTGGCCGCCTGCCCGAACGGCTCGGCCATGCTGTTCACCGCGGCCAAGGTCTCCCACCTCGGGCTCATGCCGCAGGGCCAGCCCGAGCGGGACAGCCGGGTGCTGAAGATGGTGGCCCAGCAGGACGCCGAGGACTTCGGTGGCTGCAGCAACATCGGCGAGTGCTCGGCCGTGTGCCCCAAGGGCATCTCGATGGAGACCATCTCCCGGCTGAACCACGACCTGCTCGGCGCGCTGCGAGCCGGCGGCGTCCCGACCAGCTGACCGATGGACCCAACGAACGGGCCGGCACCCTCAGGGGATGCCGGCCCGTTCGTCGTTCCAGGAGACGGGACGGACGATGGGACACGTGACCGGGCCTGTGCTCGTCTTCGACGGCGACTGCGCCTTCTGCACCCGCTGCGCCGACGTCGCCCGGCGGCTGCTGCCGGCCGACGTGCAGGTGGTCCCGTGGCAGTCCACCGACCTGGCGGCGGCCGGGGTGAGCGCCGCACGGGCGCAGACGGAGGTGCTGTGGTTCGACCGAGACGGCGCGGTGTCCGGCGGTGCACCGGCGGTCGCGCGGGCGTTGCGGGCGGCGGGCCTGCCGTGGTCGGTGCCCGGCGTCGTCCTCTCCGTGCCGCCGGTGCGGTGGGTCGCCCGGATCGCCTACCGGCTGGTGGCGGCCAACCGGCACCGGCTCCCCGGCGGGACGGCGTCCTGCCGGGTGCCCCCGCCGGGCGCCGGCTGAGTCAGGCCGCGGCGTCGGTGCGTTCGGCGACCAGGCGGAGCAGGGGCGGGGCGAGGGCCTCGGCGACCAGCGCGTAGCCGGCCGAGGACGGGTGGAACCGGTCGGCGGAGAACAGCGCGGGGTCGGCGGCGAACCGCCGGGCCAGCTCCGGGGCGACCGGGGCGACGACGGCGCCGGCCCGCTCCGCGGCGACGGTCTGCCGGGTGCGCAGCAGGTCGCAGATGCCCGCGACGACCGCCCGCAAGGCCGGCGGCACCCAGGCCACCGACGACAGGTCGGGCGTGGGGACCACGAGCACCGCCGCGCCGGCCTCCCGGAGGTCCTGCACGGCCGCACCCAGCGCCGCGGCCGCCCGGACCGGTGACACCTGCCGGGTCAGGTCGTTGGCGCCGACCACGAGCAACGCGACGTCGACGGGCCCGGTCACCCGACGGACCTGGGCGGCGAGGTCGAGCGAGGTGGCACCGGGCACCGCGACCACCTGCGGGTCGACGTCGTGCCCGGCCCCCTGCAGCGAACGGGTCAGTCGTGCGCCGATGGTGTCCCGCGCCGTCGCGGCGCCGGTGCCGAACGCGAGGGAGTCACCGAGGACGAGGAAGCGGAGCGTCACACCTCGGTCAACGCCCTGCTGCCGCCCGGTGTGCCGTGATCCGGACCTCGCTGCGCCGACTCAGCCCCCCTGGGCGAAGAGCGCGGCGGCCTGGGCGTCGTCCACGAACGGGTACTTGACCTTGAACTGGGCCAGCGCGTCCGGCACCGACAGCACGTGCGTCTCCCGCTTCCCCGCGTCGTCGATGGTCTGCACGGTCACCATGTCGCCGTTGATCGGGACCCAGTGCGTCTGGGCGTAGTCGGTGAAGACGTTCATGCCCCCATGGTCTCCCCTGCGCTGTTCGGGCCCCGGCCGACCAGGCCCGGGCACCGGGTTGCTTTGCACAACTCATGGTGTCGAGATGCTCAAGCACCGTCCGGGAACGTCCGAACTCTCTGTCAGGTCACCTGATCGGGTGAACGAGGGCAGTGGAGGGACACCAGGACATGGGCACCGAGGCAACGACCCAGCGACGGACCGGCCGCCGTCCGGTGCGCCGCATGGCCGGGGTGGTCGTCGTGGCGACCCTCTGCCTGGTGGCGGCCCCCGGCACCGCCGGGGCGACCCCGACCAACCCCTCCGACGAGCAGATCGGCGCTGCCCGGCAGCAGCAGGACACCGCTGCGCAGCAGGTCGGCGCCCTGTCTGCCGAGCTCGCCACCGCCCAGGCCGAGGTGGACGCCGCCCGGGCCCGGTCGGCGATCGCGCTGGACACCTTCCAGGCCGAGCAGGCCGAGTACGAGGTCGCCCAGGCCGCCGCCGACGCCGCCGCGGCCACCGCCGACGCCGCCGCGACCGAGCTGGCGACCGCCCGCACGGCCATCGCCGCGTTCGCCCGGCAGAGCTACCAGCAGGGCAGCACCTCCCCGACGCTGCAGGCGCTGACCACCGCCGACGGACCGGCGCAGATGCTGGAGCGCGCCGCCCTCCTCGAGGCCGCGGGCGCCCACCAGGGTGACGTCGTCACCGAGGTGACGGCCGCCGAGGAGCGGGCCCGCACCGCCGAGACCGCTGCGCACGCCACCCTGGCCGAGGCCGTGGCGCTGAAGCAGGAGGCCGAGGACGCGCTGGCCGCCGCCGAGGAACTGGAGGCCGGCGCCCGCGCGCAGGCGTCCGGGCTGGCGGCCCGACAGGACACCCTGGAGCAGGAGCTCGCCCAGGCCCAGCAGGCCCTCCTCGGCCTGGAGGGCGCCCGCGCCGCCGCCGAGCAGCACGCCGCCCAGCAGGCGGCCGCCGCCGAGCGCGCTGCAGCGGAGCGCGCTGCGGCCGAGCGGGCGACCGTCGAGCGGACGCCGGCTCCCACCCGCCCCCTCGTCTCCGCACCGCAGGGCGGCACCTCCGCCGGCACCGGCGACTCCTCCGCGGTCGAGACCGCGATCTCCGCCGCCCGGCGCCACCTGGGCACCATCTACTCCTGGGGCGGCGGCTCGCTCAACGGACCGAGCATGGGCTGGGGTGTGGACGCCGGCATCGTCGGCTTCGACTGCTCCGGGCTCACCCGCTACGCCTACGCCCAGGCCGGCATCTCGATCCCGCGCAACAGCCGCGCCCAGTACTCGGCCCTGCCCAAGGTCTCCCGGTCGGAGCTGCAGCGTGGCGACCTGGTCTTCTGGGCCACCGACACCAACAGCCCCGCGACCATCCACCACGTGGCCATCTACCTCGGGGGCGGCCAGATCCTGGAGGCGCCGCAGAGCGGCTCGGTCATCCGCGTCACGTCGATGCGGTGGGGCGGCTTCATCGGCGGCACCCGCCCCACCGCCTGACGGAGCTAGACGTCGACGGCCGCCATGGCCTCGGCGGTCAGGGTCACCGAGCGCAGCCGGCCCTCGGTGGTGGGGGCCTGGTGGGCGACGATCAGCTCGTCGGCGTCGGCCTGCTTGCGGAACCCGTCGAGGTAGTCGCCGATCTCGCGCGGGGTGCCGATCGCGGCGTAGGTGAACATCGAGCTGACGTGCTGCCCGGCCCCCTGCTCCAGCAGCAGGTCGGCCTCCTCGTCGGTGAAGCTGCGGCCCCGGCCGAACAGGCCCACGGCCATGGTCCGGCGCACCGCCTGCAGGTTCTCCTCCGCCTGACGCACGGTGTCGGCGGCGATGACGTTGACCCCGGCGATCACGTAGGGGGCGTCGAGCTGGGTGGAGGGCTGGAACTCCCGCCGGTAGGTGGCGACGGCGGCCTCCAGGGCCTGCGGTGCGAAGTGGCTGGCGAAGGCGTAGGGCAGGCCCAGCGCGGCGGCCAGGTGTGCCCCGAACAGCGAGGAGCCCAGCACGTAGAGCGGGACGTCCGAGCCCTTGCCGGGGATCGCGTCGACGCCGGGCACCCGGCTCGAGCCGGTCAGGTACCCCTGCAGCTCCAGCACGTCCTGCGGGAACGTGTCGGCGGAGTTCGGGTCCCGGCGCAGTGCGTACATCGTGTTCTGGTCCGAGCCCGGCGCACGGCCCAGGCCGAGGTCGATCCGGCCCGGGTACATCGCGTCGAGGGTGCCGAACTGCTCGGCGATGGTGAGCGGTGCGTGGTTGGGCAGCATGACGCCGCCGGCACCGAGCCGGATCCGGCTGGTCTGCGCGCCCACGTGGGCGATGAGCACGCTGGTGGCCGAGGAGGCGATGCTCGGCATGTTGTGGTGCTCGGCGTACCAGACCCGCTGGTAGCCGTGCTCCTCCGCGCGCTGCGCCAGCGCGACGCTGGCCGCGATGCTGCTGCTGACGGTCTCCCCGCGAGCGATCGGGGCGAGGTCGAGGACGGACAGCGGGATGTGCATGGGGTGGTGCCTTTCGCGTTGGTTGTCCGGGTCAACGCAGCGCACCCCGAGGCCCTTCCCGGCCGGGACGGCGCACGCGCGCCTGCCCTTCAGTGATCACCTGCGCACCTAGAGTCGCCGTCGTGCAGGAGATGACGTCACTGCTGGGTGAGCCGCTGCCGGTGGAGTTCCCGATCGACGGCGACTGGCGCCCCGCCGTCCTGCTCGGCTGGCGACACGAGCCCGACGGCACCTGCTGGGTACGCGTCCAGGCCGTCGTCGGCGGGCTGCGCCGCGCCAGCTGGGTGCACCTGGCCGACCTGCGCCTTCCCCAGCCGGACCGGGCGACCCCAGCGCCGGAGCCGCGGACCCGGCCGGACCTGCAGCTCCCCGGCCCAGGGCGGTCCCGGCGGGCACTGACACCGCTCCCCCCGCTGCCGGTCCCCCGCAGCCTGCAGCCCGACACCAGCTGGGCCTGACCGACGGTCCTGGACCCGGACCGGTTCCGGATCGCGGCACGGAGTGCGACCCTGGAGGTGCCAGCCGGAACGCAGCGTCGCGATCGGGTGAGGAGCAGCCGTGTTGTGTCACAGCACGTACGCACTGGACTACATCGACGGACGGCGTGCGGCGGTCGACGCCCGCGTCGCCGCCTACCGGTCCCTGGCCGCCGCCACCGAGCCGGCCGCCCTGCGGGAGTTCGAACCGGTGTTCTTCAACGACCTGGTCGTGGTGCTGGAGAACTGGTTCGTGCACCGCGGCCGGGGCATCGAGGGCTCGGACGGCAACGCGCTCAACGAGGTGCGGCTGATCGCCGAGTCGCTGGTGCACGGCGGCACGATGATCACCGACAAGCACATCCGGCTGGACCCGGCGCGCACCGTGCTCAAGTACCGGGTGGGCGACGAGATCGCCGTCCGCGAGGCCGACTTCACCGCGCTGGCGAAGGCGTTCTTCGCAGAGCTTGAGAGCCGCTACCTGTAGCGGCCGCCCGGCTCAGCGGCTCTGCAGCGCGTCCAGGGCGACGGCCATCGCGGCGGCGACCCGGAAGTCCAGCCGCGGGTCCGGCACCGTGACGGTGTAACGGTCGCGAACGGACTTCTTCCGCTCGCTGGTGAGCACCGGGGCGCCGGTCGCGGTGTCGACGAAGTCGAAGTGGAAGACGAAGGGCACCGGCACGTCACCGACGATGGGGACCAGGTCCCAGACCCGGCGCAGGACGGCGATCGCCGGGCGGCGCTCCTGCCCGCGGGCGGAGAGCCCCGGCACCTCCAGGTTCCAGGTGGAGCGGAGCAGGCTGGCGCCGAACTGCTTGCTGAACATGCCCAGCGGCGCGCCGTGCTCGTCGAACACGTCGTGCTGGGCCGAGGTGTCCAGCCGCTGGCGGGCCTTGAAGGAGAAGACCGGGCGGCTCTTGGCCTCGTCGGCGAAGAAGACCACTTCCTCCTTCAGCTTCATCCGCTTCTGCTCGGCCAGGGCCAGCAGCTGCCCCTCGGAACCGTCGGGAGCGGCAGCCCGGATCTCGTAGCGGTTGACCATCATGGTGACCCGCTGCGAGACGAAGAAGGCCGGCACTGCCATCGGGGCCGGCGGCTGGCCGGACGGCGAAGAGGTCACGGTGGCACTCCAGGGGGTCGGGGACGACGGGGGCCCATCCTGGTGCATCCCGCGGCCACCTGTCCCGCACCTGACTCCGGCGGCGGTCAGCCGGCCATCACACACCACTACGGTGGCCGCGTGCACGACGGGGCGGGCAGGACGACCGGCAGCAGCCGGTCACCCCGGGGCAACCCCGGGGCATCGTGAGCAGGTCGGGCATCGCGTCATGAGCCGCGCTGTGCGCTCCGCGCACCAGGCGGCGCCTCCAGCGAGGAGCGGCTGGCCGCCCCGCCGTGCACCTCGGGAGCTGCGATGACCGCCGAGCGGCAGGCCGCCGCCACCGCCGCAGCGATCGCGACCGCGTTGCTGGCCGGCCCGTGGCGACGGCGGGAGATGGTCCGCCGGGTCGCGGTGGCGCTGGGCCAGGCCCGCGCCCGCACCTGGGTGGGCACGCTGGTCGGCGAGGTGCAGACGGTCTACCCCACCGCCCCGGTCGACCGGCCGCGGGAGCTGGCCCGCGTCGTCCGGACGACCCAGGGGTGGGAGCGCGGGCAGTCCCACCGGCCACTCGCCCGGGCCGTGCGGTGGGAGCCGGTGCCGACGGCGCTGGCCTGGCGCCGGTGGCCGGTCGCCGACCTCCCCGACCAGGCCGCGGTCGCCCGGCTGCTCGACGTCGACGCCGGGGAGCTGGCGTGGTTCGCCGACGCCCGCCGGCTGGAACGCACGGCCGGCGAGGCGCTGCGGCACTACCGGTGGCGGGTGGTGCAGCGCCCGGCCGGGGTCCGGCTGCTCGCCGCGCCCAAGCCGCGGCTCAAGGAGGCGCAGCGGCGGCTGCTGCGGCACGTGCTCGACCGCGTCCCGGCCCACGACGCCGCGCACGGCTGCGTGCCCGGCCGCTCGGTGCGCACCGCGGTGGCCCCGCACGCCGGGTCGGCGGTCGTGCTGCGGATGGACCTGGAGGCGTTCTTCGCCAGCGTCGCCGCCGGTCGGGTGCACGGCCTGCTGCTGGGCGTCGCCGGGCTGCCCGAACCGGTGGCCCACGTGCTCACCGGCCTGATGACGACGGTGCTGCCGACCGAGGTGTGGCGGCGCATCCCGCCCCCGGACGGCATCGAGGCGCGGGAGCGGCACCGGCGCCTGGAGCAGCGGCTGACGGTGCCGCACCTGCCGCAGGGGGCCCCGACGTCCCCGGCGCTGGCCAACCTGGTCTGCCACCGCCTCGACCGCCGACTGGCCGGCCTCGCCGCCGCCTCCGGTGGCACCTACACCCGGTACGTCGACGACCTGACCTTCAGCGGGGACCGGCGGATCGCCCGCGACCGGTTCGCCGACCTGGTCACCGACGTGGTCACCGACGAGGGCTTCCGGGTGAACGCGGCGAAGACCTCGGCCACCAGCGCCGCCCGCCGGCAGGCGGTGCTGGGCACCGTGGTCAACGACCACCCGACGCTGCCCAGGCCGGAGCGGGACGCGTTGCGGGCGCTGCTGCACAACTGCGCCGTCCACGGCTGGACGACGCAGACCCGGGGCCGCGACCCGGGCACCTTCCGCGACCACGTGCTGGGCCGGGTGGCCTGGGCCGCCTCGGTCGACCCGGCGTTCGGCGCGCGGCTGCACCGCCTGGCCGACCGGATCGACTGGACCGCACCCGCTCACTCGTAGGCTCGGCCGATGACCGTGGTCACCCGATGAGCGCCCGGTTCGAGGAGCTCGACTGGAGCCCCACGCCGATCGGCGAGGTGAGCCTGCGCCGGCGGCGGGACCCGGCGACCGGCCTGGACGTCTTCGAGGTGAAGCTCGGCGACGAGTTCCTGATGTCCACCCAGTTCACCGTGGCCGAGGTGGCGGTGGCCCGCCTGGCCCTGGCCCGCCTCGACGCACCTGCCCCGGATGCCCCCGGCCTGGCCGTCGCGGTGGGCGGGCTGGGGCTCGGCTACACCGCGGAGGCCGTGCTGGCCGACCCGCGGGTGGCCGAACTGGTGGTGGTCGACCTGCTCGAGCCGGTGATCGACTGGCACGAACGCGGCCTGGTGCCGGTCGGCCCGACGCTCACCGCCGACCCCCGCTGCCGATTCGTGCACGGGGACTTCTTCGCGATGGCCGCGGGCACCGGCTTCGACCCGGTCGCGCCGGACCGGGTGTTCGACGCCGTCGTCGTCGACATCGACCACTCACCGCAGCACCTGCTCGCCGACGGCAGCGCCGGCTTCTACGGGGTCGACGGCACCCAGCAGCTGGCCCGGCACCTGCGGTCGGGCGGGGTGTTCTCGCTGTGGTCGAACGACCCGCCCGAGGACGGCTACCTGGCCGTGCTGTCCGAGGTCCTCACCGACGTCGCCGCCGAGGTCGTCAGCTTCCCCAACCCGCTGCAGGGCCGGCCGGCCACCAACACGGTCTACCTGGGCACGAAGCCGCGCTGACCGTCGGGTCAGTCCCGCAGCGGCGCGATGCAGCAGCCGTCACAGGGATGCGCGCCGGAGACGCCGCCGACCGACTGGAGGTACAGGACGTCGTCGGGGTCGGGGTGCCCGACGCCGTGCGGGCAGGTGCGCTCGAAGTGGCCGCGTGCCGGGTGCCAGACCAGCGGCCACTCCCGCATGTGGTGGTCGCCGGCCTCGGGGAACGGGAAGTCCCGCCGGATCGCCCCGGCGCCGTCGTCCATGTCCGGCGCCCTCCCGACTGGTCCGGTCGTGTCGGAGCCGGGTGCCGTCCACGCTGTCATGCCCCCAGCCTCGTCAGGCTCGGTGGCACGCCGCTGTGCCCGAGGTGTGTCCAGCCTGTGGACCGTCCCCTGGTCAGCTCGGCGGTGCGACGGTGGTGGCCGGCGGCGGCGCCGGGCTCGCGGGCGACGTGCCCGTGGGCGTCCCGGGGGCCGTCCCCGTGGGCGCCCCGGGGGCCGTCCCCGTGGGCGCCCCGGGGGCCGTCCCCGTGGGTATCCCCTCCGCCACCTCGCTGACGACCTGGCAGCCGGCGATGTCGCCGCTCAGCCGCCCCTGCAGGGGCTGCAGCTGCCGGATGACCTCGTCCAGCCGGGCCGCGTTGAACTCGCCGGCCGCCTCACCCAGGTCGTCGATGGCGGCGACGACGTCCTGCGCCCCGTTGACCGCGCGCAGGCAGGCGGCGTTGACGACCACCTCGGCGGTCTCCCCCGTGGGCGGGGCGTCCGGCAGCGGGACGCCGACGCCGGTCGCCGGCCCGGCCGGGGTGGCGACCGGGACCGGCGCCGACCCGTCGTCCAGCAACCCGACGACGAGCCCGCCGACGAAGAGCCCGAGCACGAAGGTGGCCGCGGCCAGCCACCACCGCACCGCACGGCCGGACCGCTCGTCAGGGTCCGGGGAGCTGGTCCCGCCGTCTGTCTCGGGGTCGGCCATGGTCGTCCTCTCACCGTCGAGCGCGGGCGCACAACCGCCGGTAGCCTACGGCTGCTGAGCCCATCCGGTAGGACCGTGAGGCGGGAGGCCCCGGTGCCAGCCACGGCCGTCCCGCGTTGGCTCACCGCGCTGGCCGCCGCGGCCCGATGGGCGACCCGACCGGCCCGGTACGCGATACGGCGGGCCGCCAGCGTCTACCGGGACGCCGTCGTCAAGGCCCGCTGGTTCGTGGTGGCGGGGTGGCTCCTGCTGACCGTGGTGGTGTCGACGTCCCTCCCCACCTCCGGTGGGGGCGGCGGCGCGGACATCGGCAACCTGCTGCCGGAGGGCAGCCCGGCGGCCGCCGTGCAGGAACGGTCCCTGGAGCTGTTCCGGGTGCCGGTGCTCTCCCAGACCTCGGTCGTGGTGCACGACCCCGACGGCCTGAGCGTCCTCACCCAGGCCGACGTCGCGCTGTGGGCGGCCGCCCACACCCAGGCCTACGTGGACGGCGACGTGCCGCCCGGGCGCGGGCAGATCGTGGCCGCCGTCCCGCTGCCCACCTCGACGCCGGAGACCGCCGTCACCTACCTGTACGTCTCCAACGACACGTCGCTGACCCAGACCAGGGACCTGGCCCGGGAGTACGCCGCCCACTTCCACAACCAGAGCTCGGTTCAGACCTACGTCGTCGGCGTGGCCCCGGCCCAGGTCGCCCAGGCCGACCACCTCCAGTCGAACCTGCACCTGTTCGAGATCGCGACCCTGGTGCTGATCGCCGTCGTCGTCGGGCTCACCTTCCGCTCGGTCGTGGCGCCCTTCGTCGTGCTGCTGGCCGCCGGGCTGGGCTACCTGGTCGCCATCCGCACCCTCGGGGTGCTCGCCGCGGCGCTGGGCTTCGCGCTCCCCGACCTCTTGCAGCCGCTGATCGCCGCGCTGCTCATCGGGGTGGTCACCGACTACTGCGTGCTGTTCTTCGCCGGCCTCCGGCAGCAGCTGGACCGAGGGCTCCCGCGGCTGGAGGCGACCCGGCGGGCGGTGCGCACCAACGCGCCGATCATCGCCGTCGCCGGGATCACGGTCGCGGCCGGCACCGCGGCCCTGCTGGCGGCGGACTTCCAGCTGTTCCAAGCCTTCGGGCCGGCGCTGTCGCTGACCGTCGTCATCGGGGTGCTGGTGTCGCTGACCCTGGTGCCGGCGCTGATGGCGATCCTGGGCGAGCGGCTCTTCGGGCTGGGGACCCTGCGCACCTCACGCCGCCCGCCGAGTCGCCGAGGGAACGGCTGGCTGCTCCGGATCGTCGTCGACCGGCGCGGCGCGACGGTGGCGACGCTGCTGGCCACCGGTGTGCTGCTCCTGGCCGCGGCGCCACTGCTGCAGATGCGCCTGGACCTGTCCTTCACCTCGGGGCTGCCGGCCGAGGACCCGGTGCGCCGGGGCGCCGCGGTGCTCGAGGAGTCCGAGGTCCGGGGCGTGAGCGCACCCACCGAGGTGATCGTCGAGGGCGACGCGGTCATCGAGCAGCGGGCGGAGCTGGAGGAGCTGCAGGAGGCCATCGCGGCCCAGCCCGGGGTGGCCGAGGTGCTCGGCCCGGCCCAGAACCCGCTCCCCGACGGCTTCGGCGTCGTCTTCTCCCCCGACGGCGACGCCGCCCGCTTCGTCGTGATCCTGGACAGCGACCCACTGGCCGCACCGGCGATCAGCGACCTGCGCGGGCTCACCGACCAGCTGGACACCCTCGCCGCGGAGGCCGGGCTGCAGGACGCCGAGGTGTCGGTGACCGGGCAGACCGCGATCGCCGGTGAGCTCGCCGCGATCACCCGGGAGAACCTCCGGATCACGCTGACCGCGGTGCTGCTGGTGGAGCTGCTGATCCTGCTCGTGTACCTCCGAGCGCTCTGCGCCCCGGTGATCCTGATGGCCTGCAGCGCCCTGGGCGTCGCGGCGGCGCTCGGGCTGAGCGTCCTGGTCTTCCAGGTCGTGCTCGGGGACCCCGGGCTGGCCTTCTACGTCCCGTTCGCGACCGCGGTGCTGTTGCTGGCGCTGGGATCGGACTACAACGTGTTCGCCGTCGGCTCCATCTGGGAGGCGGCCACCCGACATCCGCTGAGCAAGGCCATCATGCTGGCGATGCCGAGCACGTCCCGGGCGATCAGTGCGGCGGGGTTGATCCTCGCCCTCACCTTCGCGATGGTGGCGATCATCCCGCTGCAGACGTTCCGGCAGGTGGCGTTCACCATGGCCGCCGGGTTGCTCATCGACACCTTCCTGATCCGTCCGGTGCTCACCCCGGCCGTGCTCACCCTGCTGGGGCGGGCGTCCAGCTGGCCCAGCCGACGGGTCCGCACCGAGTCGGTGCCGGTCGACGAGCTGCGCCGCACCGGGGCCGCGGGAGCCCGGAGCGGAGGCCCGGAGGTGGTGCGGGACGAGTCGCTGGAGGACCAGGCACGGGAGGACGAGGCACGCGAGAGCCTGCCGGTCGGCGCGGACGTGGGACGACGGTGACCGCGGACGGCGAGCCAGCGCACGACGGCTGGGTCGACTCGGACGTCGGCGGGGCGACCGCCCACGGGAAGACCGCACCACGCACTCGGCCAGCACGGCGCACCGTGGTCGTGGGGGTGTCGGTGGTGCTGGGCACCCTGCTGCTGCTGTGGGGGACCGACCAGCTGGCCCGGTGGGGCGCTGAGTCACTCCTGGCGCGCGACATCCAGCAGGCGACCGGCGTCGCCGACCGTCCGCAGGTCCAGGTGCACGGCGCGTTCTTCCTCCTCCAGGCGGTGGACGGCCGCTACGACGACGTCGAGGTCAGCCTCCGCGAGGTGTCGTCGGGGCCGATGTCGGTCGACGAGGTGGACGCCCGGCTCTCCGGCGTGCACGTCTCCTTCCACGACCTCCTCACCCAGGAGCCCGCGCCGGTGTGGATCGAGCGGTCGGTCGGGGAGGCGTTCCTGGGCTACGACGACCTCAACCGCTACCTCGAGGTCACCGGGCGCCTGATCAGCCTCGGGCCGGCGCCCGGGGAGGAGGTGCTGCTGACCGGCACGGTCGACCTCCTCGGCCAGTCCGTGTCGGCCTCCGCACTGGCCGAGCTGTCGCCGCAGGGCGGGGCGCTGTCGATCGCCCCCACCGCGCTGGACACCGAGTCCGACCTCGCCCCGGCCAGCCGGCTGCTGCTCGGGCAGCGGTTCTCGCTGCGGGTGCCGCTGGACCCGCTGCCGTTCGGCCAGGACCTCACCGCGATCGAGGGCGCAGCGGAGGGTCTGGTGGTGCGCGCCCGGGGCACCGACGTCGTCATCCGGCCCTGACCCCGGGCGCCGGTCAGTCCTGCTCCCCCGACCAGAGGACCCGCTGGGGGAACGGGATGGTCATGCCGGCCTGGTCCAGCGCGGACTTCACGGAGATGGCGACGCCGCTGCGCACCCGCCAGCGGCTGGCGATGTCCGCAGCGTGCCACCAGCGCACCGCGAGGTTGATCGAGGAGTCGCCGAACTCCTCCACCCACACCTCCGGGGACGGGTCGTCCGCGACCCCGTCCGCAGCTGCACAGGCGGCCAGCAGCACCTCGCGGGCGCGGACCAGGTCGGTGTCGTAGGCCAGCCCGACGGTCAGCGTCGTCCGGTTCAGCGGGGTGCTGGTGTAGTTGATGATCGGGTTCTTCAGCACCTCGGCGTTGGGCAGGTACACGATCAGGCCGTCGTAGGTCTTCAGCACCGTCGTCCGGAGGTTGACGTCGGTGACGACGCCCTCGAAGTCGCCACTGGCGACCTGGTCGCCCAGCCGCAGGGGACGGCGGATCTGCAACATGACCCCGGCGATCAGGTTCTGCAGCATGTCCTGGGCGGCGAACGCGATGGCGATGCCGCCCACGCCGAGGGCGCCGAGCAGCGGGCCGATCTGCACACCGAGCAGGTCCAGGGCGTAGACGATGCCGACGGCGACCGCGAGCAGCCCGAGGAAGCGACCGGCGACGAGCCCGACGTGCCGGTTCGCGTCGCGGTCGAGGGCGCGGACCAGCAGCCGCCGCAGCAGCACCGCGAGCAGGATGGAGGCGACGAAGACCGCCAGCGCCTGGAGGACCTCGCTGAGCGTGATGTCGTCCTCGACGACGACGTCGACGTCCTCGACCGCGGCCGCAGCCAGGACGTCGAGCAGGTGCAGGTCGACCGGCATGCGAGGAGGATGCTCCAGGAGGCTGCGGATCAGTCATCCGCACCGCGACCCGCCCTCCGGCCGGGCCGCAGGTGGCGGGCAGGTCACGCTGACGTGAAGCTTTCCGCGCACCGGACGCAAAGTGATCTGGGTCACATTACGCTCCCGACATGGCCACTACTCCGACCCGCACCCGCCGCCTGGCGTCCGGCCTCGCCGCCGCCGGCCTGCTGCTCGTCCCCCTCTCTGCCTGCTCTGACGAGCCCGTGGACGACGCCACGAGCGCACTGGACACCGCGACCCAGACCCCAGCCGAGGGGGAGACGAGCGAGCCGACGATGACGGACGACTCCGCCACCGCCACCGCCACCGAGACCGACGCCATGGCGACCGGGACCGGCGGCGCCACGAGCACCGAGTCCGGCGTGGAGTGCTCCGGGAGCTCCTGCGTGGTCACGCTCTCCGGCGACGGCACCGAGGTGGACGTGCTCGGCACGACCGTGACCCTCGGGCAGGTCCAGGACGGCCGGGCCACCGTCGGCATCGCCGGCCAGGAGGTCTCCTGCAGCGAGGGCGAGAGCGTGTCGGCCGGGCCGCTCAACCTCGAGTGCACGACCGTCACGCCCGAGAACGTCGTCATGACCGCGACCCTGGGCTGACCCGCGTCGTCTCGTCCGGGCCCTCTCCGGCGACCAGCTCCAGCTCCTCGACCAGCTCCTGGACGACGTGCAGGACGAGCTGCACGTCGTCCGGAAGCCGCTGAGCGGGCCCGGCGGCGACGGCTATGCGATGAGCGCCGCTGCCATGACCATCGGCAGCGAGACGACCGAGGCGATGGAGGTGACCATCGTCAGGGTCTTGAAGCTCCCCTGGGTGGACAGCCCCAGCAGCGACTTGTACATCCAGAAGAAGTTGCTGTTGACCTGGAGCGCGAACATCGCGCCCGAGGCGATCGCGAGCCCGATGACGATCGGCGCGACGTCGATCGACCCGAGCACCGGGCCGATGATCCCGGCGGCTGCGATGGCCGCCACCGACACCGACCCGATCGCCAGGTGCAGCACCGCGGCGATGACCCAGGCGAGCAGGATGCTGAGGATCACCGGTGCCCCCGCGTCGGCGGTGAAGAGGCCGGCCAGGATCGCGTCGAGCCCGGTCTCCCCGATGACGGCGCCGAGGGACCCGCCGATGCCGGTGATGAGGAGGATCGCGCCGGTGGTGTGGAAGCCCTCGCTCATCGCCGTGTCCGTGCCCTCCGGGCCCAGCGTGCGCCGGCAGAGCACATAGGCCCCGACCAGGCCGAGGAACAGCGCGAAGTTGGCGTCGCCGAGGAAGGCGATGAAGTCGTTGGAGAACTCCAGGAGCTCCGCGAACGCGCCGAACGCGATCAGCACCAGCGGCACCAGGATCGGCAGCAGGCTGACCACCAGCGGGGGCGTCGAGCGCTCCTCCTCGACCAGCTCAGCCCGCTCCTGCTCGACCATGGCCTCGTCGACCTGCTCGTCCCTGGCCGAGTTCCAGTAGCCGCCGCGCAGGAGCAGCCGGAAGACGACCGTCGTCACCAGCGCAGTCAACGGCCCGAGCACGACGCCGTAGATCAGCCAGGTCCCGAGCGGGACGCCCAGCAGGCCCGCGATGGAGATGGCGGCCAGCCCCGGGATCACGAAGACGTAGCCGGCGAAGATCCCGGCGCCGAGCGCACCGGACATGAGGGGCAGGCCGGTCCGGCCGATGAACGGCGCAGTCGAACGCGCCACCGGCGAGGCCAGCACGACCTGCACGTCCACGTAGATCGACGGGAAGATCGTCGACATCGCCGCCGTCAACGCGTACGGGAGCCGCTGCGCGCCGACCCGGCCGACGAGCAGCGCCACCATCTTCCGGAACGCGCCCACCGCGTGGAGCAGGGCCCCGATGAGCACACCGAAGCCGATGAGCAGGCCCACCTCGGCCATGATCTCGCCGAAGCCGGTCGCGATCGCCGCCAGCGTCGCCGCGAAGCCGACACCCGTCGCGAGGCCGAGGTAGAGCGACCCGATGATCAGCGAGATCACCGGGTCGACCTTGGCCTTGATGATGAGCAGGACGATGACCGCGATGGCTATCGCGGTGTGCGCCACGACCATGAACAGGTCCTCCCGGTACGGGGAGTGGCGCGGCCACCACCGCCGTCGCCACGTCGGGTGCTCACCCTGGCACCGATCGTTCGCCACCGCGGGCTGACGCAGTCAGGGGCCGAGCGTCCAGCGATGGCTAGACGTTGAAGCGGAACTCCACGACGTCGCCGTCGGCCATGACGTAGTCCTTGCCCTCGATCCGGACCCAGCCCTTGGACTTGGCCTCGGCCATCGAGCCGGCCTCCATCAGCTGCTCGAAGCCGACGATCTCGGCCTTGATGAAGCCGCGCTGGAAGTCGGTGTGGATGACGCCGGCCGCCTCGGGGGCGGTGGCGCCGACCGGGATCGTCCAGGCCCGCGACTCCTTCGGCCCGGCGGTCAGGTAGGTCTGCAGGCCCAGCGTGCGGAAGCCGACGGAGGCCAGCTGGTCCAGCCCCGGCTCGTCCTGGCCGATGGAGGCCAGCAGCTCGGCGGCCTCGTCGTCGGGGAGCTCGATCAGCTCGGACTCGGTCTGCGCGTCGAGGAAGATCGCCTCGGCCGGCGCGACCAGCGCCCGCAGCTCGTCGAGCACCTCGGTGTTGGCCAGCTCGTCGGCGTCGACGTTGAAGACGTACAGGAACGGCTTGGTGGTCAGCAGGGTCAGCTCACGCAGCGGCTCCGCGTCGACGCCGGCGGCGAACAGCGTCCTGCCGCTGTTGAGCACCTCCTGTGCCGCGACGGCGGCGTCGTGCAGGACCTTGCGGTCCTTCTCCTTGCGCGACTCCTTCTCCAGCCGCGGGATCGCCTTCTCCAGCGTCTGCATGTCGGCGAGGATCAGCTCGGTGTTGATCGTCTCGATGTCGTCGGACGGGGAGACCTTGCCCTCGACGTGCACCACGTCCGGGTCGGTGAACACCCGGATCACCTGGCAGATCGCGTCGCTCTCGCGGATGTTGGCCAGGAACTTGTTGCCCAGGCCCTGCCCCTCGCTGGCGCCGCGCACGATGCCGGCGATGTCCACGAAGGACACCGTCGCCGGGATGATCTTCTGCGACCCGAAGACCTCGGCCAGCTTCGCCAGCCGCGGGTCGGGGACGCCGACAACGCCGACGTTGGGCTCGATCGTCGCGAACGGGTAGTTCGCCGCGAGCACGTCGTTCTTGGTCAGGGCGTTGAAGAGGGTCGACTTGCCGACGTTGGGCAGGCCGACGATCCCGATGGTGAGACTCACGGGAGACCAGCTTACGGGCGTCGGCGCGCTCCCCCGGTGGGCGAGGATGAGCAGGTGCCCGAACCCGTGGATCTCGCCGCCGTCCTCAGCACCGTCGACCAGCCGTGGTCGCCCCGCACCGTCGCCGTGCTGAACGACTACGACCTGCGCGTGGTGCACACCCACGGCGAGTTCACCCGGCACAGCCACCCGGAGACCGACGAGGTGTTCCTCGTCCTCTCCGGCTCGCTCACGATCCGGATGGACGACGGCGACGTCACCCTCGCCCCCGGTCAGCTGTACGTCGTGTCCAAGGGCACCCCGCACCAGCCGTACAGCCCGGACGGCGCCCAGGTGCTGCTGGTCGAGCCGAGCGCGACGGTGAACACCGGCGACACCCCCAGCGAGCTGACCGCCGAGCGCAGAGTCGTCTGAGAAGCGGTCCGTCCGAGTGCAGGACCGTTCGGGGGCAGGCCGCTACAGCAGTGGGCCGATGAGGATCTCGGTGTCGTCGGGGCGGTAGGTGCGCCATCGTCCGCCGGGATCTCGTTCCACCCGGAAGCCGTGGTGGACCTTGGTGTGGTGCCGTTCGCACAACAGGGCTGAGTTCTGCAGCGAGGTCTCTCCGCCGTGGAGCCAGTGGATCAGGTGGTGGACGTCGCACCACCAACTCAGGGCGCCGCAGCCGGCGAACACGCAGGACTCGTCCCGCCGTTCGACGGCCTTGCGCAGGCCCGGGGTGACGACCCGGTGGTCCCGGCCGAGGTCCAGCGGGACTCCGTCGGGGCCCATCACGATCCGGGAGATGCTGCCGTCACAGGCCAGGTAGCGGGCCCGCGCCGCGGAGATCGTCGCCCCGAAGCCCATCTCCCCCGCACCGGCGCCGGTGGCCGGGTCGACCAGGTCGTTCAGGTCGATGCCGACGACCACGTGCGGCTTGACGGTCCGCAGGATCGGCAGCTGCCCGGAGGCCAGCTGGTTGTCACACAGCTGCACCAGCGCGTCGGCGTTCTGCTGGGTGCGGGTGCGGTCGTCCCCCTTGCGGCGGTCGGCCTGCACGATCGACTCGACCGCCGCCTGCACCTTCTCCCCACCGACGGCATCCAGGTCGAACCGGCCGGTGACACTCCCATCGGCGTGCTTGACCATCGTCAGCCGACGCCCCTCGGTCGAATCCGGCTCCGGGCCATCAGGGTCGAGGGCGTCGTCGAAGGCCTGCACCGCGGCGGCCAGCGACTCGTGCGGGGACTCTGCAGCTACCTGCGCCCACACCCGATCGAACGCGCCCAGGTCGATGCCCTGCTCCTCGGCCCGGGCCACCTCACCGGCCCCGATCTTCTCGGCGACCACGTTCACCTGCGCCGCGGCGATGTCACCGCTGACGAACCCGGCCGCCAGCGCCGGGAAGCGCTCCAGCA
>NZ_JPMX01000077.1:0-11757 GCF_000761485.1 Modestobacter caceresii | reverse complement strand
CGATCCGCGACGCCTCCGCCTGCGACAGCCGCGCGTGCCCGATCAGCCACGACCGCATCGACTTCAACCCGTCGTGCTCCGCCGCCTGCATGACGTCCGCACGCCGAACCGTGCGGGTCAACTCCGCCGACGCACGGTTGACCAGGTGCACCAGGAACGCCGTCCGGTCCAGCACCTGCCCGTCCGTGAGCGAGTGCAGATCGTCCGACGCGAGGGCGTCCAGAGCTGAGTGCAACTCGCTCACGACACCTCCCCCCATCATTCGAACGTGTGTACGAATGATATCGCCTCAGAGGCGTCCGCACAACGCAAACATGCTGGTCAGGAGCTTGTCCACAGATGTGCGCAGCCCCTTGACGGACCAAGGGGGAACCCCGTCACCCGGCCGAGCCGGGTCCCGGCAGCAGGCCGCGTTCGACCGCGACCAGGACCGCCCGGGTGCGGTCGTCGACCCCGAGCTTGGCGAACACCCGCAGCAGGTGCGTCTTCACCGTCGCCTCACCGATGAACAGCTCCCGGCCGATGTCGGCGTTGGTCAGCCCGCGCGCCACCCCGGACAGCACCTGCAGCTCCCGGGCCGTTGGCGTCTCGACCGCCGGTGCCCGCATCCGCGAGACCAGCCGGGCCGCGACCGGCGGCGCCAGCACCGTCTCCCCACGGGCCGCCGCCCGCACCGCGTCGGCCAGCTGCGGCAGCGGGGTGTCCTTGAGCAGGTAGCCGGTCGCCCCGGCCTCGACCGCGCGCACGATGTCGGCGTCGGTGTCGTAGGTGGTCAGCACCAGCACCCGCACACCCGGGTGCGCGGCGGCGATCCGGCCGGTGGCCGTCACGCCGTCCATCCGGGGCATCCGCAGGTCCATCAGGACGACGTCCGGTGAGTGCTCGGCGACCGCCGCCAGCGCGGCCAGCCCGTCGCCGGCCTCCCCCACGACCTCCAGGTCCGGCTGGGCGGCCAGCCAGCCGACCAGCCCGCCGCGCACGACAGGGTGGTCGTCCACCACCAGGATCCTGATCACCCTCGCTCCGTCCCGGTCGCCGGCGCGCCACCGGGTGCGCGCTCGACCCGCGCCTCCGCGGTGGTCATCGCGCCGGCACCTGCACCGTCACCCGGGTGCCCTCCCCCGGCGCCGAGACGACGTCGACCGCGCCGCCCACCTGCTCGGCCCGGTCCCGCAGCCCGGCCAACCCGACCCCGGCCGCAGCCTCCGGGTCGAAGCCCACCCCGTCGTCGGAGACGTGCACCGACACCTGCCCCGCCTCCCCCACCCCGATCCGCAGCACCACCGCGCTGGCCGCGGCGTGCCGCCGGACGTTGGCCAGCGCCTCCTGCGCTCCCCGCAGCAGCACGATCTCCTCCGCCGGGGTCAGGCCGACGTCGTCCGCCAGCGCAGCAGTGTCCAGCCGGGTGGGCAGGCCGGTCTCCCGGCCGAACCGCTCGGCGAGCCGTTCCAGCGCCTCCCGCAACGTCGAGGAGTCCAGCGCCACCGGCGCGAAGGCGGCGACCATCGCCCGGGCCTCGGCCAGGTTCTCCCGGGCGACCTCCTCGATCAGCGCAACCCGCTCCGCGGCCGCACCCGGGTCGCCGGGCAGCTGGGCCGCCGCGGTCTGGGCCAGGACGACGATGCTCGTGTAGCCCTGCGCGAGGGTGTCGTGCACCTCCCGGGCCCAGCGCTCCCGTTCCGCCGCGACGCCCTGCTCGCGGTGCGCGGCGGCCAGCTCGGCGCGGGTCGCCTCCAGCTCCCGGATCAGCAGCGCCCGCTCGCGGCTCTGCTCCAGCACCCGGGTGACCCACAGACCCATCGCCACGCTGAACGCCGCGCCCACCAGGGTCTGCCCCGGCCCGGACATCGGCTCGGTGCCCTCCCGCCAGTGGACCAGCGGGCCCAGGGTGGCCGCGACCGTCAGCGCGCCGGTCCACAGCAGCCCCACCTGGACCGACTCGGCAAGGAACCACACCTGCGGGAACGCCAGGAACATCAGGAAGAGCAGCTCGGGGAACTCCCAGGCCAGCACCCCGACCACCCCGACGAGCACCGCCAGGTAGGCCGTGGCCCGGCGCTGGTCCCGGCTGGTGACGGCGGGCGCGCCGAGCGTCGCATAGGCCATGACCAGCACACCGAGAGCGCTGAGCAGCACCGCCCGGGAGCCGACGGCGCTCAGCAGCGTGTCCAGGACCGCCAGTGAGACGAACAGCCCGAAGGCGACGTGCAGCACCAGCACGGTGACCCGCCACCCCCGCTCGGACAGCGGCGGTCCGCCGTCGTCCCCACCGGGCGGGGGGACGACGGCGGACCGGAGCCGGGAGCCGACGGTCATCCGTCGGCCCGGCGCCAGCGGAACGTGCGCACGCACACCATGACGCCGATGATCACCCATGCCACCAGCACCAGGGCGGTCATCCCGTGCTCCCATCCGCCGGCGACCTCGAACGCGCCCGCCTGCTCGGGCAGGAACGCCGAGCGCATCCCCTGGGTCAGCCACCTCAGCGGGAAGACCGCCGCGACCTGCTGCATCCAGCCCGGCAGCTCGGGGAAGGCGAAGAACACGCCGGAGAAGAACTGCAGCACGATCGCGAACGCCGAGATCGAGGTGGTCAGCGAGCTCGCGCTGCCCGGCAGCGCCGAGACCGCGATGCCGAGCACCGTGCCGGCCAGCGCGCCGAGCGCGGCGACCCAGAGGAACGTCAGCCAGTGCCCCAGGTCGACCGGCAGCGGTACGTCGTAGCCGTAGCGGGCCACCGGCAGCAGCAGCGCCAGCTGCGCCGCGGTCGTCACCAGCACCTGCCCGGCCTTGCCGGCGAAGTAGGCCGCCGGCGGCGTGCCCAGCAGCTGCAGCCGCTCCAGCTGGCCGGCCTCGCGCTCGGCGGCGATCGCCGTCCCGACCGCCTGGAAGCTGGTCAGCATGATGCCGGTGGCCGCGATCCCGGCCAGGAAGTACTGCGGGAACGGCACCCCGCCGGGCAGCACGTCACCGCCGAGCACCGAGCCGAAGACGACCATCATCACGACCGGGTAGGCGAAGGAGAACACCACCTGCTGGCGCTCGCGGGCGAACAGCCGCAGCTCCACGCCGACCCGGGCCAGCGCGATGCGGGCGGTCGACGGCGGTGCCGGGCGAGCAGCGGTCGAGACGGTCATCGGGGCTCTCCTCCAGGGGTGGCGACCAACTGGAGGTAGACGTCCTCCAGGTCGGGGCGGGTGACGGTGAGGCCAAGGACCTCCGCGTGCGGGTGGGCGGCGAGCAGGTCGCGCAGGACGGCGGCCGGCGTCTCGGTGGGCACGGCGCGCCAGCCGCCGTCGTCCCGCCAGCGGACCGTGGCCTCCCGGCGCAGCGCGGCGCCGAGCTCGGCCGGCGGGGCGACCTCGACCAGCCGACCGCCGGCGATCACCCCGACCCGGTCGGCGAGCTCGGCGGCCTCGTCGAGGTAGTGGGTGGTCAGCAGGACCGTCGTCCCACCGGCCCGCAGGTCACGCACGAGCTGCCAGAACTGCCGGCGGGCCACCGGGTCCATCCCGGTCGTCGGTTCGTCGAGGAAGACCAGCTCGGGCCGGCCCTGCACCCCGAGGGCGACGGCGAGCCGGCGGCGCTGGCCGCCGGAGAGGCGACCCACCCGGGTGTCGGCCTTCTCCTTCAGACCGACGGCCGCGAGCAGTTCGTCGGTGGGCCGCGGCGTCGAGGTGTACCGGGCGAAGTGGTCGAGGGTCTCCCGCACGCTCAGCGCCTGGCCGGCGCCCTCGCCCTGGCTCACCACCCCGATCCGGGCCCGCCAGGCACGACCCGCGGTGGCCGGGTCCTCCCCCAGCACCGCGACCTCGCCGGCGTCGCGCCGCCGCACGCCCTCGAGCACCTCGATCGTCGTGGTCTTGCCCGCGCCGTTGGGCCCGAGCAGCGCGAAGCACTCCCCGCGCCGCACCTCGAGGTCCAGTCCGTCGAGGACGGCCTTCCCCCCGTAGCTCTTCCGCAGCCCGCGGACCTCGACGGCCGGGGCGAGCCCGCCGGTCGTGGTCGGCAGGGGCGCTGCCTCCGTCGTCGTCATGCCCTGAGCCTGTCGCCGCGCCGGGCCCGCCGGGACCACCGGAGCGTGGGTCGCCCGTCCACCGATCGGTGGACGGCGGAGGCCCTCACCGCCGTGTCCGAAAGCCGCCAGTCGACCGGGCAGGACGGTGCCATGCTCGTGTCGTGACCGAGGTGCTGGAACGGGGACGGCTCGACGTGGAGCACTGCTACCGCGCCGTCACCAGCCGCGACCCCCGCTTCGACGGGTGGTTCGTCACCGCGGTGCACACGACCGGCATCTACTGCCGCCCGTCCTGCCCGGCGCGCACGCCGCTGGAGCACAACGTCTCCTTCCACACCACCGCGGCCTCGGCCCAGGCGGCCGGCTTCCGCGCCTGCCGCCGCTGCCGCCCGGACGCCGTCCCCGGGTCGCCGGAGTGGGACGTGCGCGCCGACGTCGTCGCCCGGGCGATGCGGCTGATCGCCGACGGCGAGGTCGAGCGCGGCGGTGTCGGCGGGCTGGCGGCGCGACTGGGCTACTCCGAGCGTCAGCTGCACCGGCTGCTCACCACCGAGCTGGGGGTCGGCCCGCTGGCGCTGGCCCGCGCGCAGCGCGCCCAGACCGCCCGGCTGCTGATCGAGACCACCCTGCTGCCCATGGCCGACGTCGCGTTCGCGGCCGGCTTCGCCAGCATCCGGCAGTTCAACGACACGGTGCGGTCGGTCTTCGGGACGACGCCCTCCGCGCTCCGCCCGGCCACCCCGCGCAGCGACGGCGGCGCCCCCGGCTGGCTGACCCTGCGGCTGGCCGCCCGCGCGCCGTTCGCCGCCGACGAGGTGCTGCTCTTCCTCGGCGCGCACGCCACCCCGGGCCTGGAGGAGTGGGACGGGACGACGTTCTCCCGGGTGCTGGACCTCCCGCACGGCCCCGCCGTCGTCCGGCTCTCCCCCGCCCCGGACGGCGGGCCGGCGGTGCTGGCCCGGCTGCGGCTGACCGCGCTGCGGGACCTCGGTGTGGCCGTCTCCCGGTGCCGGCGGCTGCTGGACCTGGACGCCGACCCGGCCGCCGTCGACGCGCTGCTCGGCGCCGACCCGGCGCTCGCCCCGCTGGTGACCGGTGCCCCGGGACGGCGGGTCCCGGCCGCCCCCGACGCCGAGGAGCTGGCGGTCCGCGCGGTGCTCGGCCAGCAGGTCTCGGTGGCCGGCGCCCGGACGCTCACCGCCCGCGTGGTCACCGCGGCGGGCCGGCCGCTGACCGAGCCGGTCGGCACCCTCACCCACGCCTTCCCCCGCGCCGACGCCCTGGTCGACGCCGATCTGTCCGAGGTCGGGCTGACCGGGGCCCGCCGGCGCACGGTGCACACCCTGGCCGCAGCGCTGGCCACCGGCAGCGTCCCCCTCGACCCCGGCGCCGACCGCGACGAGGCCCGCCGCCAGCTGCTGGCCCTGCCCGGCATCGGCCCGTGGACGGCGGCCCTCGTCGGACTGCGCGGGCTGGCCGACCCCGACGTCTGGCTCCCCGGCGACCTGGCGCTGCGGCGCAGTCTCGCCGCGCTCGGCAGCTCCGACGCCGACGCCGCGGCCCGCTGGCGGCCGTGGCGCTCCTACGCCGTGATGCACCTGTGGGCGCTAGCCGTCCCGTCCCTGTTCACCCGCGGCACCACTCCCGATCGGAGCCCGTCATGACCACCGCCCCTGCCCGCTACGCCTGCGTGGCGACCCCGCCCGGACCGTTCACCGTGCTGGTCACCACCGACCCCGACGGCACGGACGTCGTGCTGGCCAGCGGCTGGACCGACGACGTCGGCGAGCTGCTGCCCGTCGTGCACCGCTCACTGCGGCCCACCTGGGTGGAGCACGCCGACGAGCTGCCGGTGCTCGACGTCGTCGCCGCCTTCACCGCCGGGGACGTGACCGCGATCGACGCCGTGCCGGTGCGCCAGCGCTCGGGCCCCTTCCTCACCGACGCCTGGGAGGTGCTGCGCACCGTGCCCGCGGGCCAGCCGGACACCTACGCCTCCTTCGCCGAGCGCTGCGGCCGCCCGTCGGCCGTCCGGGCCGCGGCGGGGGCGTGCGCGCGCAACGCCGCAGCGCTGTTCGTCCCCTGCCACCGGGTGCTGTCCACCGGCGGCGGTCTGGGCGGCTTCCGCTGGGGCACGCCGGTGAAGCGCTGGCTGCTGGACCACGAGGCCGAGCACGCCCCCGTCGCCGCCTGACCGGCGCGCCCGGCCGGTTCACCGGAACTGTCGGACCCGTCCGGCAACCTGACCGGCATGGACGCCGCCTCCCTGCTCGTCGGGCTCCTCATCGGTGCGCTCCTGGCCGCCGCCGTCACGCTCGGGGTGGTGGCCGTCCGCGGGCGGGCCGGGGAGGCGCCGGGGGCCCTGGAACCGGTGCACGAGTCGCTGGACCACCTGCACCGGCTGCTGGCCGGCATCGAGCGCGACCGGGCCACCGCACACGGTGAGCTGCGCGAGCAGGTGGGCACCATCGGCCAGACTTCGGCCCTGCTGCGTCAGGAGACCGCCGCCCTGGTCACGGCGCTGCGCACCCCGCACGTGCGCGGGCGCTGGGGCGAGCTCCAGCTGCGCCGGGTCGTGGAGGTGGCCGGCCTGCTGGAGCACTGCGACTTCGTCGAACAGCCCTCCGGCACCACCGACCAGGGCGCCGGCGTGCGCCCCGACCTGATCGTCACCCTCGCCGACGGCCGGCAGGTGATCGTCGACGCCAAGGTGCCGTTCACCGGGTACATCGAGGCGGTGCAGGCCACCGATCCGGCGGTGCGCGCCCAGCGGGTCGCCGACCACGCCCGGCAGCTGCGCGCCCACATCGACGTCCTCGCCGCCCGCCGCTACCCGACCGCCTTCGGCACCGCCGCGCCCTTCACGGTGCTGTTCGTCCCCGCCGACGGCTTCCTCACCACGGCCCTGGAGGCGGAGCCGGCACTGCTCGAGCACGGCTTCGGCCGCGACGTCATCATCGCCACCCCGAGCACGCTGCTGGCCCTCCTGCGCACGGTCGCCTACTCCTGGCGGCAGGAACGGCTGGCCCACGACGCCGCCGCCGTGCTCGAGGCCGGGCGCACGGTCCACGCCCGGTTGAGCACCCTGTCCGGGCACCTGACCCGGCTCGGCTCGGCCCTGGGGTCGGCGCTGACCCGGTACAACGAGACGGTCGGCTCCTACGAGCGCTCGGTGCTGGTGGCCACCCGCCGGTTCGACGACCTCGGCGTCGCCGCCGCGCCGGTGCCGACCCCGGCACCGGTCGAGGGCACGGTCCGCGCATTGCGGCCGCCGTCTCCGGAGCTCCCCGGGTTCGAGGAGCGCGACGGCACCACGGGCTGACCCGGAGCCCGGGCTCGACCTGGATCGCTCAGGTGGCCGCGCCCGCGGTCGTCGATCCGCCCGGCAGCGGACGATCGGGGGCCGCGGCACCGGCCTGCGCGAGGCGGCCCTCCGCCACCCGGATGGCCGTCAGCTCCAGCTCGGCGGACACCGCGAAGGCCAGGAAGATCGCACCCGAGGTCAGCTGCGCCCAGAAGAGCAGGGCGATCACGCCGGTCAGTGGTCCGTAGGCCGAGCCCAGGTAGCTGATCAGGTTCAGTGTCCCCGCCAGCAGCAGGGTGAGCCCGGTCCACAGCGCCAGGGCCAGGGTGCTCCCCAGCACCAGCAACGACCAGCCGGGCTGGCGACGGTAGGGAGCCCGGCGCAGCATCAGGGTGATCGCGGTGAGCAGCAGCCCGACGGCGACCGGGCCGACCACCAGCACGACGACCTCCTCCTCGATGCCGTACACGTCGTCCATCGCCTCGGCTGCGGCCACGAGCGTGGTCACCAGCACCGACCCCACCAGCAGCGGCACCCCCGCGATGCCGGCCAGCACCAGCGCGCGGCGGTACTTCTCGACGGTGGGCCGGTCCCGCTGGATGCCGTAGATGCGGTTGGCCCCGCGCTCGAGCTGGCCCATGGCGGTCGCCATCGCGAGCGTCGCCGCGGCGAGCCCCAGGGCCGTGGCGAGGGGGATCCCGTCCGGCTGGTCGCTCCACGGCGACAGCACCCGCCGGACCATCGCGTCGGAGGACCTGGGCGAGAGCTGCAGCACCGTCCGGTCGACCAGCAACCGCAGCGACGGCGTCTTGAGCAGGTTGCTCAGGCCGATCGCGGCGATCAGCAGCGGCACCGCGGCCAGTGACAACTGCAGCCCGAGCGCCCGGGCGTGGGAGAAGCCGTCGCCGTAGCGGAAGCGGGCCCACGATGCGCGCCACAGGTCGCTGACCCGGCAGCTGCGCAGGACCGCCCACGCGGCGCGGGCGGTCAGCCGCTCCTCGTCCCGCGCGGCGACCTCGGGGACCAAGCTCACCGAGCTCATGCGGGCAGGTCCTCCTGGAGGGGTCGTGGACGGACGCGGTGCCCGCACCGCCGGCTCCACGCTGCGGGGCAGGCCAGCCTGTGGTCCTTCCCCCCGCCGTCCTCCGTCCATGCCCGCGTGTCGGGATCGTCACCGAACCGCCACGTCGGGATCAGCCGCCGGGTGGCCTCGGGGGCGCGTGGGGCGAGTGGGGTCCTCGTGCCCAGAATGCGCCAGCTCGGTGGGACGACACCGGCGAGTTCTGGCCCGCCACTCCCGGCCGGCTCCAGCGTTCACTCAGGAAGGGCCGATACCGTGGCCCGACCAGTGGGGCGGTCTCGGCCCTCCGCTGCCGACGAGGAGGTGCACCATCGCTCCGGTCACTGTCGATGCCCGAGTTCGAGACAGGCGGGAGGACGCCGTGCGTGCAGAACGCAGCGACGCCGGCCGAGCCGCAGGCCGCGGCTACCCGTCGCCCCGGGCCGCCGGTGGCGCACCCCCCGGCCGTGCCCCCGAACGTCGTGCCACCGACCCGCGCGCTGCCGGTCGCGGCGGCCGCCACCCCGACGATCTCCGTCGCCCCGCACCCTCCGCCGCACCACGCGACAGAGGGCGGAGCGGCTCCTCTGCGTACGGCACCCGTGCCCACAGCCCCGGGATCCGCGGCGCCCTCGCGATCGCCGGCGTCTTCCTGGTCACCCTGGTCGCCGCCGCGGCCGACTCCTACATCGGCCTCGGCCTCGGCATGATCACGCTGGTGGCACTGACCGCCGGGACCATCGGGGCCGCCCTGGTCACCCGGCGGAGCGACCTGCTGAGCGTCCTGGTCGCCCCGCCCCTGGTGTTCGTGGCGGTGGCCCTGCTGAACATCGGCCTGGCGCCGTCGGCCAGCCTGAACCTCCCCACGCTGGCGACGCTGCTCGTGCGCGGGTTCCCGGCCATGGGCCTCGCCACCGGCGTCGCGCTGGTGATCACCCTCGGGCGGCTGGCCGCCCGCCGCTGATCCACCCGGACACGCAAGAGGGCCGGCACCCCACGGGTGCCGGCCCTCTCGCGTCCCGCCCCGCGTCGGGGCAGGTCGGGTCCGTCAGTCGGTCTCGACCGCCAGCGCCTCGCGACGCGGCTTCAGCTCGTGCGGCAGGGCGAACACCAGGCGCTCCTCTGCGGCCTTGACCGTCTCCACGTCGGCGTACCCGCGAGCCGCCAGCCAGTCGAGCACCTCGCTGACCAGGATCTCCGGCACGGAGGCGCCGCTGGTGACCCCGACCGTGCCGACGCCGTCCAGCCAGGCCTCGTCGACCTCGGAGGCGAAGTCGACCAGGTGGGAGTCCCGGGCCCCGGCCTCCAGCGCCACCTCGACCAGGCGGACCGAGTTCGAGGAGTTGGTGGAGCCGACGACCAGCACGAGGTCGCACTCGGCGGCCATCTGCTTGACCGCCTGCTGCCGGTTCTGCGTCGCGTAGCAGATGTCGTCGCTGGGCGGGCTCTGCAGACCGGGGAACCGGGTCTTCAACGAGTCGACCGTGGCCAGCGTCTCGTCGACCGACAGCGTGGTCTGGGAGAGCCAGACGACCTTCTCCGGGTCGCGCACCTGGACGTTGGCGATGTCCTCGGCGCCGTCGACGAGCTGGGTGTTGGCCGGGGCCTCGCCCATCGTGCCCTCGACCTCTTCGTGCCCGCGGTGCCCGATCAGCAGGATGTCGTAGTCGTCCTTGGCGAAGCGCTTGGCCTCCATGTGCACCTTGCTCACCAGGGGGCAGGTGGCGTCGATCGTCCGCAGCGACCGCTGCTCCGCCTCGGCCTTGACCGCCGGGGAGACGCCGTGGGCACTGAAGACGACGACCGCGCCCTCGGGCACCTCGTCGGTCTCCTCCACGAACACCGCACCGCGGCGCTCGAGGGTCGCCACGACGTGCTTGTTGTGCACGATCTGCTTCCGGACGTAGACCGGGGCGCCGTGGATCTCCAGCGCGCGTTCGACGGCGACGACCGCCCGGTCGACGCCGGCGCAGTACCCCCGGGGGTCGGCCAGCAGGACGCGTCCGCGCGGTTCAGCCATGCCCCCACTGTAGGTGCGCGCACCGCACGGGACCGGCCACTGCGGCCCGGAACGGGTGGGGCTGGACACGCTGGGGCGGCAGGAGTGCGCCCGGACGGGGGACGGCGCACGCGGTCGGGCTGCCGGTGATCGCCACGTGCGGCACCCTGGGCCCCATGGCTCGAGAGATCCCCGAGGTGGTCCGCGCGGCAGCCGGACTGGCCGCCACCGTGCTCGACGAAGCACGCAAGCTCCCCACGACGTTGCCGGGGCTCCCGGTCCGGCTGATCGGGCAGGCCCTGCAGGCCTCGCTGCAGCTGCAGCAGCACTACTCCGGGCTCGTGGCCCGCGGCGACGAGGTGCTCACCAGCCTGCGCGGCGACGCCGGACCGGGGCTGGCCACGTTCGACGACGACGAGGACGAGGCCCCCGCTCCTCGGCCTGCCTCCGCCGGGCGCGGCTCGGCCTTCGACCGGGTCGTGGACCTCGACGACGACCCCACGGCCGAGGAGCTCGCCGACACGCTGGCCGACGACCTCGCCGCCGCCGACCTGCCGGTGGCCGACCCCGACGACCTCTCCGACGAGGTGGCGGCCGTGCTGGCGGCCAGCTCCGACGACACCGTCGCCGACCTCTCCCCGGCCGAGGTGGCCGCGCTGCCGGACGACCCGGAGGCCGACGCGGTGACCGCGGTCGTCGACGAACTGGCTGCCGAGGTCGCCGACGAGGTGGCGGCGGAGGCGCCCGACGCCGTCCCGGACGAGGTGCTCGAGGAGCTCACCGCCGACACCGTGGCAGACATCGCCGAGGACGAGGCCGAGATCGAGGCGGCGGTCGCGGACGAGCTCGTCGCCGAGCCCGCGGTGCCCGGCACCCCGCCCGCCGAGGTCCTCGCGGCCGGGGTGTCGACGCTGGACGACATCGCCCCCGAGCAGGTGCCCGGGCAGACCCGGATCGTCGACGACGCAGTGCCCGACGTCCCCGCGCTCGACGACGCGGCCGAGGAGCTGGTCGACCTCGGCGGGCCGGAGGCGGCGGAGAGCGTCACGCCCGGCAGCGCGGTCACCGACAGCGCCGCCAGCGACCCGCTGGTCCCCTCCGAGACGCCGGCCGACGAGACCGGGCCTGCCGCCGACGGGGCACCGGTCAGCCCGGTCGAGGGCTACGACTCCTTCAGCATCCCGGCGTTGCGCGGGCACCTGCGCGCCTACCCGACCGAGACCGTGGCCGACCTGCTCGACTACGAGCGGGCCACCCGCGCCCGCGCGCCCTACGTGACGCTGCTGCAGAACCGGCTGGAGAAGCTCAGCGCCGACCGCGGCTGAGAGGGTGTTGGGTATTTGATCGGCTACTTGTCGGAGTCGAGGTCTTCGGCC
>NZ_JPMX01000076.1 GCF_000761485.1 Modestobacter caceresii | reverse complement strand
GCCGCGTCGGCCCGTTCGGTGCGGCGGCGGTCGCGGACGGCGGCGCGGGCCCGGCCGGCCGCCGCCGCCAGCTCGCCCTGGGCGTAGCGGCGGTAGGCGGTGAGGAACCGGTCGAGATCGGCAACGCCGCGCTCGAGTCGCTGCTGGAGCGCACGGGTCTCGGAGATCTCGTCGAGCTTGGCGCCCGCGGCGTCCAGCGTCGTCTGCGACAGCGGCGGCAGCGCGTCCGAGAGCAGGGCCGGCAACCGGCCCTCGTCGATGCGGTTGCCGACGTCGGGGGAGCGCAGCGTGTGCAGCAGCTGGATCAGCCCGTCGAAGCGCTCCTCGGCCCGGGCGTCGGTGAGCCCGAAGACCTGCTCCCGGACGCGTGCCCGGTGCGTGTCGGCCGAGTCGGTGAGCTGGTCGGGACCGATCAGCCGGCCGAGGTCCTCCCGGCTCAGCGGGTGGCGGTCGCCGTCCATCAGCGGCAGGTCGTGCCCGACCCGCCGGTCGGTGCTGAACCAGTGCATCCGCACCACGCCGGTCGAGGACGACCACCGCAGGTGCGCGCCCAGGGTGAGGAAGCGCGCTGGGTCCGCGACGCCGTCGGTGTGCGCGAGCTCCAGCCACAGGTAGCCCACCCGGTTGCCGGAGTCCGGTCCGCCGACCCGCATCAGCCGGTCGAGGCTGACCTGACCGGACCCGCTGGAGTCCATCCGGCGCCGGTCGGCGTCCAGCAGGAACGGCAGCAGGAGCTCCAGTGCGCGGGACTTGCCCGAACCGTTGGTGCCGCGCAGCACCATCCGGCCACCGGTCAGCACGAACTCGGCGTCCAGGTAGTGCCAGACGTTCTGGATGCCGGCGCGGTGCAGCCGCCAGCGGGGGGTGCCGGTCACGCGGACTCCTCCCCGAGGTCGAACAGGCCCGGCTCGTCGGCCGGCGCCGGGGCCGGCCGGGGTGGGGCCGCCCGGTGGTGGGTCACCTCGGCCCGGTAGCGGGCCGCCACGGCGTGCACGAGCACCCCGTCGGCGGTCGCGGTGACGAGGGACAGGGACGTGAGCAGGTCGAGCACCTCGTCGCGGAGCGCGGCCGGATCGTCGCGGAGCCGCTGCTGCCAGCCCCGGCCGTAGCGGGTGAGCAGGCCGGCGAGGGCCGCCTCGACCGCCGGCCACGGCACCACAACCGCGGGAGGGTGGGCCCCGGTGGCGTCCCGGACGTCGGGGTCGGGCATGGAGTCGATGGCCAGGTGCTCGACGAGCAGCAGGGCCGCCTGCCGCACCGTGCCCGTGCCCGGGAAGGTGAGGTCGCTGAGCGAGGCATCCGGGTCGTGCGCGAGCACTCCTTCGGCGCGGGTCTCCAGCACCAGACCGAAGGAGTCGTCGAGCTGCCGGGCGAGCTCGCGGCGCTCGCGTGACAGCACGTCGGCGGTCTCGGCATCCAGTGCCGACCGGAGGACGACCGGGTGCTCGGCCAGCAGCCGACGCAACCGACGGCGCGGCTGGTCGTCGCCGGCCGGGGCGAGCAGGGCCGCCGCGTCCGCCGCGGGCGGCAGCGGACCGGTCAGCAGGTAGGGCAGCAGCGGGCGGTGCACGGTGAGCAGGGCCTCGTCCTGCCGCTCGGCCCAGCCTGCGGTGCTGCCGTCGGTCTCGGTGAGCACGCCCCAGCGGACCAGCAGGTCCAGCGCGGCCACCAGGGACCGCCGCTCGGGCAGCGTGTCCGGGATGTCCAGGCCCAGCCCGGCGGCGTCCGCGCGGACCTGCTCGATGAGCGAGGACAGCAGCACCTGCTCACCCGAGGACGGCGACAGCAGTGCGGCGCCGACCAGGCACAGGTGCACGTAGCTGCGTGCGGTGAACGGCTGGCCGTCGGCGCGGCGGGCCGGCCGGGCCGGGAACCCGGGTTCAGGTGCGGTCTTGAGCAGCCGGGCGAAGGTCGACTCGACGACGAGGGTGTAGCCCAGCTGGGTGGCGAACACCGCCCGCAGCGCCGGTGCGTGCCGGCGGACCAGCCGGATCGTCTCCGGGTGCCGGTCGGCGGTGAGCACGGGGGTGAGCAGCAGTGCCCGGGCCGCGGTCCGGCGCTCGGCGGCGTCGTGCGCGGACGTGGTGACGGCGGCGGTCATGGCTGCTCCCCGGCCAGGACGGACAGGGCGAGCCCGTGCACGGTGGTCCGGCCGTCGGAGGACTCCACGACGGTGTCCGGGCCTGGCTCGACGAGCAGGGTGACGCCCAGGTCGGCGTCCGATCGGCGGACCGGTGCCTCGAGCAGCTGGTCGATGGCGATCACCGCCGCCAGCTGGTCGAGCAACAGGTCGCGGGCGGCCGGGGACAGTCGCGCGCCGTGCAGCCGGCCGGCCGCGGACAGCTCGGCGGCTGCGGCCCGCAGTGCGGCGGCCTCCGCTTCCGCCTCGGCGAGCAGCCGGACCCGGTCCAGGCCGGGATCGGGCACCCGGGCCGAGCGGCCCCGCGCGGCCCGGTCGCCCTGCTCCCGGACCGACACCGGGACGTCGACCGGCGGTGCGTCCCACCAGGAGGTGGTCGGCGGGATGCGGCCGTCGTCGTCCACCGGGCCGAGCGCCAGGTGCCGGGCGGGAGCCGCACCGAAGGTGGCCGCCCAGACCCGGTGCGCGGTGTCGTCGTCGGCTGCGCTGTCGAAGACCGCGGCGAGCCGGAGGAGGTCGTCGCGGCGGGAGAGCCCGGTGCCGGCGGAGGACACCATCCGCTTGGCGTTGGTGAGCAACTGGCCGAGGGCCTGCTCGGCGGCGGCCCGCAACCGGTCGGGGCCGGACCGCCCGCCGCCGTCGGCGAACCAGGCACCGAACTCGGTCCAGTCCTGCTCGGTGCGACCGGGGAGCCGTTCGATGCGATTCCCGCCACCGAGGCCGGGCAGGGTGGCCAACCGCGCCACGACGGCGGGCACGTGCGGCTGCAGCTCGGCGAGCCGGTCGACGACCAGCGGTGCGTGTCGGCCGACGTCGGAGCCGAGCAGGTCGACGTAGTCGAGCAGGACGCCCTTGAAGGTGGCGTACTCGTCGCCGGCCAGGTCGTAGCGGCTGAGCACGGTGGCCAGGTAGGCGTAGAAATCGGCGAGGCTGTCGAGGAAGACCCGCTGGTTGCCGAAGAGGGTGGTCACCTCGGCGGCGAGCCGCTCGGTGTCGGCGGGGTCGGCGGTGGCGAGGTCGCGGATGAGGGCGAGCCGGTCGGCGGTGCCGGCGAGCAGCTCCCGGGCGACCTCGCGGGCGCCCTCGGAGGTGGCGAGCAGCTCCTCCACCTGACGGTGCACCCGGCCGCCCAGCTTGGAGATCTGGTAGCGGGTTCGGGCACGCTGCCAGTCGGCGATGGTGCGCACCCGGGCGTCCCGGACAGAGCGCACCAGGTTGCCCCAGCGGACGAGTGAATCGCAGCGGTCCTCGACGGTGTCGACGTCGAGCCGCGCGCCGGTCGTCCCGGTGTGCTCGGCCAGCCGGTCGGCGATCTCGGCGGCGGAGAGATCGATGAGCAGCCCGGAGCTGAACAGCCGCATGATCGCCAGGTAGTCGCCGGTGTGCTCGGCGCCGCCGACGTAGCGGTACAGGTCGAGCCGGCGTGCGTCGAGCTCCGCTCCGCCGGCGGCTGGTTCCTCGGCCATCGCCTGAATCATGGCCGACGGGTCTGACAGGACCGGTGGCCCGGGGTGTCGAGGACGGTCACCGGTCGGCGCGGCCGCCGTCCAGGGCGTCGATGACGTCGGTCACGGCGATGTCGGTGTCCGGGAGGGCTGCCAGCCGCACCGGGTTGTCCGCTCGACGGGTGGCCTCCGCCAGCTCGCGGATGGCCACCGCGCTCACCGACGCATGCTCCCGCTCGGCCAGCCGGGTCAGCCGCTCGATCACCTCGGCCGGGACGTTGCGCAGGTAGAGGATCGGCATGAGGCCAAGCGTCCACAGCGATGTCGCACCGTGCAACCAGCTGCCGTTCCGGGCAGCGCCTTCGCCGGCCGCCTGACCGGACTGTTGTGGCGTGTGCTTGCTCTTGTCCGGGCCGGGTGCGCAGAGGGTTCGAATACCTCTGTCGGGCCGCCTCGCCGATCGGGCAGTGCTCGACGTGCTGGATGAGATGTGGGCGCCGTACCTGCCGGGTCCAGGCATGGCTCGGGACACCGTCTGCGGCGCTGCTGCTGCGCTCGCGCGGGGTGGACGTCGTGCTGGACGACGCCGAGTGCATCGCGCTGATGGAGGACTTCATCGCCCGCGAGCCCGGGCTGTGGCACGAGGACATTGGTGAGCCGTGAGCCACTGATCGCGCGGTCCAGCCGGGCTCGGACCTTCGCCCGGTCTGCCGCTGGCCGCGCTGCTCAGGAAGCAGGCGGGCCGGTGCAGCGCTGACCGCTCAATCCGGCAGGTGGGCGAGGTAGGCCGCATGGTCGCTGACGGGTCGGCCGTCGCGACGCTGCGGCCGGTGCACCTCCAGGTCGGCAGCCGTCAGCAGGGAGCAGCTGAGGGCGAGGTGGTCGATGGCCTCGGCGTCCTCGCTGGCGGGGGCGCTCAGGGCACGTAGCTCGAGGCGGTCGAAGGCCGTCTGCAGCCGGGCGATGCCGTTGACCGTCCCGGCCAGGCGGTGGCCGGCTTGGGAGCGTGCCGCCGACGGGCGGCGCAGTTCCTGGTTGAAGTCACCACCCCAGATGATCGGCTCGTCGCCGTTGCGGGCCCTCTCGATGCGGGCGAGGTGGTGGTCGAGGACGAACGTCGCCTGGTCGTCGAATCGAGGGGACGGAAGCCCGGGCCAGTCGCGTCCGGCGCCACTCCACGGCAGCACCGAGCAGGCCACCAGCAGGGTGGGTCGAGGAGACCCGGACGGCAGCGTGATGCGGGTCAGGCAGAGGGCCTCCTCGGCCGCAACCGGCCCTTCCTCGTCCTCGTCAGGGACCCTGACCGCGGTGGCGGGTTGTCGAACCCACACCCCCGCCCACCGGTCTTGGGGGCGCCCGTAGCGACGCTCCGGGGAGACCGTGAGGGTGCCGCCGGTCGACGGCCAGGCCTCGTTCACCTCGGTGAACAGCCAGAGGTCGGCCACCTGCTTCTCGAGGAAGGTCATGACATCGGGCGCCTTCTCCGACGCCGAGGTCGGGTAGCGCCGCAGGTTCCAGGTGCCTATCCGCACGCCGCCTCCAGTCACGTACACCCGGCACGCAGCCGGGCGGTTGGTCAGTCAGCTCGGGAGGGGTCACGTCGGCCAGTGCATGGCACCCTGATCGGGACCGTAGCCACCGCGCACGCCACCTCGTGCGCCGGATGGTCGAACGTGCGGTCAACGTCTGCCCGCCTCGCGCGCTGGCGCGGGGCTGGCTGTTCGGCCGGCCGCAGCCGAGCGAGGCCCTGATGGTCTCGCTCGCGAAGACTCCTTCCCGTCAGGTCAGGTCATCGAGCGGCGTGCGGCGGGCCTGCTCGGCAAGGGCGTCGAAGTCGTCGTCCCCGACGGTGGTCAGGGTGGCCGCATCCCGCGCTGCCAGCTCGCGACGGCGCTCCCGCTCGAGTGCCCGGCTGACGACCGCGGCACGGGAACTCGCACGGCCGTCGGCGACCAGTTGGTCCACGTATTGCACGAGTTCCTCGGGCAGCTGGACGGTGAGCTGGGTGCTCACCCCGCGATGGTCCCGGGCTGGATGCCGACTGGGATCGGCTGTCGACCCGGCAGGTTCGACGATGCGCGTGGACGGCGAGTAGCAGGCCGAGAAAGTCCGCCGTCAGTGCACATCGTCGGGGCATCTCGGACGGCGCAGCGACGCCGCTCCGGCGATGGCGAGCTGTAAGGCATGCCGGTTCTCGTAGCGCACAGTGCTCCAGGGCTCAGGGACCGCCGGGGCAGCGTCGGCATGACGCGATGCCCACAGGCTCGTCGCACCACTCTCCAGCACGTCGCTGCCGGTTCTCACGGCGAGGGCCACGAATGCCGGGGGAGGAGCAGGGCGGTGGTGTGCCCGTTGTGGACGTGCAGGCTGCAGTCGAGACTGTCGCGCCCGCGGACGATCGACTCGATCGCGGCGCACCACGCGGCGTCGTCCGGGGTGGGCGTCGTGGGCCCGGGCCGTTCCAGGCACATCGCCAGGTGCAGGTCCGACCGTTCGACACCCTCGGAGTCGGCCACGACGGTGTGCAGGTCGGCGAGCCTGCCGATGGCCACCCGGTCGGGTTCGAGCGGCAGCTCATCGACCGGGATCAGCACCGGGACCGTCGTGCCGTCGGCCCGCAGCCAGGCGAGGAACAGTCGGCGCCCGGACGGCGGCCCCTCGAGGTGCAGCAGGCCGCCCCACCGCTCGGTGAGCTCGGCGTCGCTGGTCGTCGGAACGTCGGGGTGCGGTCGGGTCGTCATGCCGGAGCACTCTGCCGCGCACCGGCCGCTCGCCGCTGGCGTCGTCCACAGGCCGGTGCGGTCGTGCCGTTGACTGGCGGCATGGACGACGTTCTGGCGGCGCTCTGCTCGGAGCCGGTCGACCTGGCGCAGGCCCGGGTCCAGCTGCCGGGGGCGCCCGGGCTGTACGCCTGGTGGGGCCGGTTCGGTGCGTTGCCCGGCATCTCCGGTCCACGGCACCCGAGCGCTAACCTGCAGCTGCTGTACGTGGGAACCGCCCCGAACGGGGCGGCGTCCCAGGCGACGTTGCGCAGCCGGGTGGGCGGCGACCACATCCGCGGGACGACGGGCTCCTCCACGCTGCGCCGGTCGCTGGCCGCGCTGCTCAGCGAGCAGCAGGGCTGGCGCAGCCGGTGGACCACCCGGCCGGTGCTGGTGAACCGCGACGAGCTGCGGCTGTCGGAGTGGATGGCGGAGAAGCTGCGGCTGACCTGGGCGGAGCACCCGCAGCCGTGGACGGTGGAAGCCGCGGTGATCGCCGAGCTGGAGCCGCCGCTCAACCAGGCGGACAACTCCGCCCACCCGCTCTACGCCCACGTCCGAGAGGCGCGGAGGCGGTGGCGGGACGAGGCGCGCGGAGATGCGAAAGGTTGAGGTGATCGCGCCGTCGTTGCCCGGCCCGACTCGTGTTGCTCTCGTTGCTACCACGTTATTACCGGCGGTAGCATCGGTATGTGAAGCTGAGTGTCAGTCTGTCCGAGGACGACGTCGCGCTGTTGGACGAGTACGCCCGCAGTGCGGGCCTCAAAGGCCGGTCCGCGGTGATCCAGCACGCGCTCCGGCTCCTGCGTCAGGCGGACCTGGAGCGTGACTACGCCGTTGCTTGGGAGGAGTCGAAGACCTCCGGCGACCAGGCGGCGTGGGACTCCGTCGCGGCAGACGGCGTGGCTGATGCGCCGCGGTGAGGTCCGGCTCGTCGACCTGGACCCGGTCCGGGGCAGCGAGGCGGACGAGCGGCGGCCGGCCGTGCTCGTCAGCAACGACCGGGCCAACGCCACGGCTGCCCGCCTCGGCAAGGGGGTGGTCACCGTCGTCCCGGTGACCAGCAACGTCGCTCGGATCTTCCCCTTCCAAGCGCTGCTCCCGGCCGACCGGACCGGCCTGCCGACCGACTCGACGGCGCAGGCCGAGCAGATCCGGTCGGTGGCGGTCGAGCGGATCGGTCCGGTGCTCGGCCAGGTGCCGGCGGAGCTCATGAGCGAGCTCGACGAGGCCATGCGGGTTCATCTGCAGCTGTGACCCGTGACGACGGGCTCGTCGACGCTGCGCCGGTCGCTGGCGGCGCTGCTCAGCCAGCAGCAGGGGCTGGCGCAGCCGGTCCGGTCAGCCTTCCGGTGGAGCGGGGACGGGCCGGTTGGGTCCGGTGATCCTGGTGTCCCACCGGGTGCTCGCCAGTTGCCGTTCGGCGTGCGTCACGAGTGAGAAGACGTCGGTGGCGGTGTAACCGGTCGTCCCGCGTTCGACCGACCGGCGCGCGAGAATCCCGGCCTCCGCGAGTTCCTCCAAGGCTGCACGGGCGGGTGGGAACGAAACGCCCAACCGTCGCTGTGCGGTGCGTGCCGTGAGGATGGGGATCTCGGGGAGTGCGCGGAGCAGCTTGTAGGTCGCTGAATCGGTTCGCGGAATCTCCCGGAGGCCGTGCGCAGTCCGGTGGTCGGCCAGCTTCGCCTCCCACTCCCGCTGCAGTTCAGCCACCTGCCCGGCGAACGTCCGCGCCTGTTCGGCGGCCACCGTGGTGGCGTCGAGGAAGACGTCCAGCCAGGCAGCGACGGCCGAAGCAGCCTCCGGACTGTCAGGTGAGGTCGAGTACCGGTAGGCGGTCAAGCCGTCGACGTAGCCGCGGCGCAGCGTGGCCAGGACCAGGCTCACCGGGAGGATGGCGCTGGGGGTCAGGCCGCGGCGGGTGAGCACGGTGTGGATGAGAGCTCTGCCGACGCGGCCGTTGCCGTCGGTGAAGGGATGGATCGTCTCGAACTGGGCGTGCACGATGCCGGCCTGGACGAGCGGGGCGTGCACCGACCCGTTCATGTACTCGACCAGGTCGGCCATCAGCTCGGGGACGAGTTCGGGTGGCGGTGGGACGTAGTCGGCGGACAGCGGGTGCCAGTTCGACCCGCCCACCCAGTTCTGCACTCGGCGGAGGCCATGGTGCTTCTCCTCGGGCAGCAGGGCCCGGTGCAACGCCTCGATGTCGGCGACCGCGATCTCCTCCGCCGAAGCCAGGTCGTCGCCGGCCCGGCGGAGGACCGTGATGTTGTTCGCCACCAGGCGGGCCTGGTCGCTGAAGCCGCGAACGTCCTCCTCCTGGGCGAGTTCGGCCAGCGCAACCTGCTGTGGGGACGGTGCAATTCCCTCGATCAGCGAGCTGGCGATGGCTTCGGACCGGAGCAGGAACCGCGACAGCCCCTCGAGTCCCTGAGCCCCGGGGCCCCTGCCCAGCTCGCGGACGGCTCGCTCCGCCACGGTGGCTCGCTGAGTGGTGCCACGGGACATGCCCAGCGGACGCGTGGTGACCAGGTCGGGTGCGTACTGCCGGTACGAGCCGAACTGCCGGTCAGCTCGGGGCACCATGCTGAGATCCGAGTGCTCCCACTCCGCATCGAGCCATCTCGCCATGAACACAACCTTTCACGCCGCCGCCTCTTGTTAAAGGATCACAGGCGATCCCTTGACGCTGATGGAGGCTGTGAAGGGTTTCGGTCGAAGGTCACCTGGTCGTCCCCGAGCTGGTGGGGAGACGTCCCACCGACGGCCGCGACGAGCTCACCCGCGTCGGGAAGCAGCCTGCGATGGCTCGCTGACTCGGCAGCCCGGAGACGGGGTCGACGCTGTGCGCCGACGGCGGGTTCCGGATGGTGAACCCGCCGCCAGCGCACAGCGCTTCCGGGATCAGGGACGGTGGAACGCGGCGGCTGCGGCCAGGGCCAGCTGCGCGCTCACCAGGCCGAGCCCAGCCACATCAGCGCGCCGGGTCCGGCCGTGGAGTGCATGTGCTGATGACCCGAGCCGTCGCCGAGCATCTGCGCGTGCAGCACCAGCATCCCGGCGTCCACCGGCGCGGTGAACCGCCACACCGACCCGGTCGGGTGCCGCCACAGGTGCCACGCGCACGGCAGGCAGGCCGCCGCCATCAGCGCCATGACCACCGACCCGAGCGAGCCGTCGACCAGCAGCAGGTGCACCGCTGCCGAGGACGAGGCCAGCCCGGCGGCCACCCGGCCAAGGGCGAGCGCCTTCGGCCGGGTGGCAACGACGGCCGTCGTCATGAGCAGTGCCCCTCGCCGGTCGCGCACCCGGTGGCCTGCCGCTCGAACAGCGGCGTGCCCAGCTCGCGTTCCAGGCGGGTGAGCTGGCGGCTGACAGCCGACGCCGGGTCAGCCATCGGCGTCCACGGCACCGACCCACGCTGCCCGGACCGCGTCCCGGGCTTCCACCGGGCCGACCTGGACGCGACCCTGATGACCGAGTGCAGTCAGCCACTCGGCCTCGCTGGGGGCATGGTCGAACATCCAGGGCTGTACGTGGCCGGCCGTGGGGCCGTGCTCACGGAACAGTCGAGCTGCCTCGCCGTCGATGAGGCCGGCTCTGGACAGACCCCACAGGTCGTAGCGGTCCCGCGCCGCCGAGCGGTCGTGCCAGGCTGCTGCCTTCCAACCCGCGAAGGCAGCAGCGGTGGGTGTGACCATCGATGCGGGCGGGGCATCGCTGAACCGCTGCTCCAACGGACGCAGTTCGACCGGCCAGCGCGGGTACCCCGTGGACGACGACAGCAGCTGCACCCGGATCTGGATGGTGTCGCCCACGATCAGCACGCTGGAGGCGGAACCGCGGGTCGCGGCGAGGGGAGGCAGCCAGCTGACGGTGCCGTGGGATCGCTGGAGGCCCGTCGAGACAGCAGCCTCGATGGCAGGTCCGATCACCTGTCGGGGCGCGCTGGCGATGAGGTCGATGTCCTCGCTGAGTCGCAGGGTGGGCAGGAAGGTCCGAGACAGCGCGGTGCCGCCGAAGAAGACCAGGTCGTCGTGCAGGCCGGCCGCGGACAGGGCCCCCAGGACGTGACTGATGGCGTGGTCGCGCAGCACCTGCTCGTCGGCGACGCCGAACTGCTCCCGGACTGCGGCCGCCTCTGCGGCATCCAGGCCTCGTGACCGCCGCGTCACGGGTGTTCCGCGCGCAGACGCGCCAGGGTCGCGACCATCCGTTGGTCGCGGGCAAGCTCGTCCAGGCGGCCCGGTGTGCACCGGGGAAGCAGCGTCCGGACGGCGTCCCGGACTTCTCCCGTCATGCCGCCCAGCGTGGGCCGCTTCATCAGGTCGAGGACGGTCTGCTCGGGTGTCGTCATCAGCGCAGGACCCAGGTCCGTGCGGACGAGCACCGCATCGAGCGTCTCGACGTCCCGGGTGACGAACGTGATCAGCCCCGCGGGGCGGTCCAGGACCCGGAGGGCGCGGTGCTGGGTGGGCACAGCGACCACGGCCTGGGTGATGGCGCGCGGGAGGGCTCCGTGCAGACGAGCCGCCGTCAGGTGCATGAGCACCGGGACCCGGTCGCCGTACAACGCGGTGGCAGCCCCGGCGGCGACAGCTTCGAGTGTGGGCAGCCAGGCGGCGTCCCTGTCGTCGGGGAGGGCGTAGTAGAGGCCGGCCGCCAGCTTGCGGACGCGGCCCTGTCGGGTCAGACGCGTCAGCTGGACGTTGGGCTGGGTGTACACCGCGGCGAGGTCGCGTGGCCGTACCGTCCGGAGCGGGGCACGAGTCATGACGTCGAGTGCTCCGGCCACAGCTTCCTCCCTTGTCACTGTGCAAGAACTTATCTCTCAGATAAGTAATCGGCTAGTGACGAGCGCTTCTGGAGGCCGCTCATCACCGGTTGTTCAGGGCGCTGCAGGCGCGCGGAGCGGACGTCGTCCCGACGCGTGTGGCCTCGGGGTACGAGCTCGACCTCGCCGTCCGGCGGAGCGACGGGCTGCTGGTCGACGTCGAGTGCAACGGCACGCAGGACCTGGATCGTGGGACAACCGCGAGGAAGACACCTGGATCGACCGACTCTGAGCGGCTCACCGGGGCTTCGGTCAGGTCGGGTGCGTTTACACCGCGCAGGGCTTCGAGTACGAGTGGAACGGCCACCAGGACGGCGGAGCTCACGAGCAGTGGCCCTCGCCGGTCGCGCAGTGCGAGAACGTGGACTTCGGAACCCCCAGTGCCGGGTTCCGGTCGAAGAAGCCGACCGGCTTCAGCGTGAACCCGCTGTAGTCGGTGGGCATGACCGGCCAGTCCTCCGGGCGCGGGAAGTGGGTGAGCCCGAAGGTGTGCCACAGCACGACGTCGGTGTTCTCCAGGGGCGCGTCGTCGGCGATGAAGGACGGCAGGCCGCCGTCCCCGGGGTGCTGGTTGACGAAGTCGCCGGCCGGATAGCGCTCGGCCGGGTCGTAGGCGGTGACCCACAGGCTCTTGGTCGAGAAGGTGGCGCGGGAGGCCACCGACGACGACTCGTCGGCGAGCAGCACCGGCGAGGCCTCCGGGTGCAGCGCGTACCCGACTGGCTGGCCCAGCCGGTTGCGCACCGAGGGGTTGACGATGTGCCAGGTCCGTCCGACGGTCGCGTCGGTGAGCCGGGCGGCGTCCAACTCGTGAGTCAGCGGGGTCAGCTTGCGGGTGAAGGCGTTGCCGTACGGGTTGGTCTCGCTGATCGGCACCCGGACGGCGTCCACCTCGTGCACCGTGTTGTCGACCCCGTCCACCGCCATGTCCAGCCGCGCGGAGAACAGGTGCTGGTGGAACGGTGCGCCCAGGCCCGGGGCGATCTCCGTGGCGTACGGGTGCTCGTCGCCGCGGTAGGCGGAGGTGAAGACGATCCCGGTGGCCTTGGACTCCAGCTGGATGGTGCCGTCGGTGTAGAGGTACCAGTAGAAGCCGTAGTCGTAGTTGCCGATCGTGGTGAAGAAGCTGATCACCAGCCGCCGGGAGCGCCGGGTCTCCAGCATCCCGTTGAAGATGTCGGTGTGCTTCCAGGCGACGCCGTAGTCCTCCTCGTGGAGGCAGATGGCGTTCTTGATGGTGCGCGGGTTGCCGTCCTCGTCGGCGAGCACACCGTCGAAGTAGTGGATCTCGCCGAGGCAGTCGCAGCCGAGCTCGAGTGAGTTGGTGTAGCGGGCGAAGAGGTACTCGCCGGTGTCGAAGTAGTTCTGCCAGAACCGCACCGGTGAGGGGTCGGCGTAGGGCACGACCATCTCGTTGATCGAGGCGCGGTGGACCACCGAGCGGCCGTCGATGGACACCTGGTTGAGGGTGAGGCCCTCGCGGGCGTCGAAGCCGACCCACCTCCCAGCCGGCCCAGCGGACGACGTCGTCCTCGACCGTGAACGAAGGCCCCTCGGGCTGGGTGATCTCGATCGGCTTGAGGTCGCGGACGGCGTCCGGGGTGAGGTCCGCGCGCTCGGCTGGCACGGGCAGGTCGAAGTGGTCCTGGACGTCGATGGCCACCCCGCGGGTGACGTCGACGAACGCGACCACGCCGTCCAGCGGGTGCGCCCAGGGGAGGTCCTCGGGGTCGGCCTGGTGGAAGCCGAGCACCCGGACGACGCGGTGCCCGTGCTCGTCGGGGAAGTAGGACCCGGCCGACAGCGGCACCGACCGGACGTCCGCGACGTCCAGCCCGCGCTTGCTCATCGCCGCCACCCAGCGCTCGTCGGCGGCGAGGATCGGCTCGATCGCCTCGAACTCGGCGTCCAAGATCGGCACCTGCCCGTCGACCAGGGCGTCGATCGGCTTGTTCTCGACGACCGCGCCGGCGGTGATCGACACGGTGAGGTCGGCACCGTTGCCGGTGGCGCGGTCGAGCAGCAGCACGCGCGCCTTGCGCTCGATCGCGTCGCCGGGCGACCAGGCCAGGACGACGGACTTGTGCGGCTCGTCCAGGCCGACGTAGACGAACTTCGTCTGCTCACCGACCAGGCCGGCCTCGGCGACGATCGACCGGATCGCGGTGAACTCCTCGGCGCTCAGCCGGGACAGCGGGTGGGTGGCGGTGGTGATGGGCGCGGTCATGGTCATGGGTCAGGCCTCCAGGTTCGAGTCGGTCAGGGCAGCGGCTTCCGGGCGGACCCGGGCGAGGACGGGGCCGGCGAGCAGGGTGGCGAGCAGCAAGATGCCGGCGGCGACGCCGAGGGTGGTCGACTCGCCCATCAGCAGGGGCAGGTTCTGCACCAGGACGATGAGGACGGCGGCCAGCCCGAGGAACCCGAGGCCGGGCGCGATCAGTGTCTGCCAGGGGCGGGTGTCGACGTTCGTGCGGCGGAAGAAGACGAGCACCGCCGCGCAGGTGAGCAGCATCAAGCCACGATTCCCACGGTGGCGATCCCGGACAGCCAGGTGAAGACCTCCAGCACCGGGTCGAGCCCGGCCAGCGCGCACACCACCATGAGCGCCGCGCTGATCACCGTCTGCGTCAGCGAGGCCGACGCGGGGGAGGCGTGCCGGGCGTGCGCGTTGCCGAGCTTGCTGTGCAGCACCCCGGTGTTGCCGAGGTTGAAGTAGTAGCGGCTCAGCACGTTGTGGAAGCTCAGCGCGCAGGCGAACAGGCTGGTGACGAGCAGGACGTTGAGGACGTCGGCGGCCAGGGTGCCGAGGTAGATGTCCGTCGTCTCCACGACCATCGAGCCCGGGTCGGCGGCGGCGCGTTCGACGACGCCGCCGTCGCCCCAGGCGGTGACGATCGCCCAGCTGGAGACGGCGTAGAAGACGCCGATGATCGCCAGCGCCAGGTAGGTGGCGCGGGGGATGGTGCGCTCGGGGTCGCGGGCCTCGTCGCGGAAGACGGCGGTCGCCTCGAAGCCGATGAACCCGGCGATGGCGAACATCAGGCCCAGCGCCGGGGAGCCGCTGGTGACCGTCGACAGGCTGAAGACGCCGGTCGAGTAGCCCTCCGGACCGCCCTGCCCGACCACCGCGACATCGAGGACGACGACGATCGCGACCTCGGCGATCAGCAGCAGCCCGAGCACCTTGCTGGACAGGTCGATGTGCCGGAAGCCGAGCACGCCGATGCCGCCGATGATCGCCAGCGTCCACACCCACCAGGGCGGGGAGGCGACGCCGTAGCGGCCGAGCAGGTCGACCGTCGCCTGGCCGATGTAGCCGAGCACCGCGCCTTGGATGGTGACGTAGGTGAGCAGCGCGAGCATGGCTGCGCCCAAGCCGAGTTCACGGTTCAGCCCGCGGGAGACGTAGCTGTAGAAGGCGCCGGCCTGCGGCACGTGCGGGGTCATCGCGACGAACCCGACGGCGAAGAACAGCAGGATGACCGCGCTGACGACGAAGCTCGCCGGGTAGCCGGCGCCGTTGCCGATCAGGACGCCGATCGGCACCGCACCGGCGATGACGGTGAGCGGCGCGGCGGCGGCGACCACCATGAAGATGATCGAGCCGACGCCGAGCGAGCCGGTGAGGCCGCGGGTCGTGATCGCGCTGGGCTTGCTGCCGACGGACGACGTCGGCGCCCCGGCTGCGGGTGGGTCGGAGATGGCCATCGCGGTCTCCTCGCGGACGGCGGCGCCCCGGTGGCGCCGTGTTGCCCGCAGACCCTGCTGCGGCCCGGTTGCCGCCGCGTCTCCCGTCGCTGACGTTCTCCCGCTCGCCGAATGAGAGAGGGGCAGCCGGGACGGCGACGGGGCTGGTGCTGCTCGTCGGCTGGTGCGTCTCGCTGTTCGCCCAGCGGTTGGCCGCGGTCGGCGGCGTCTACACGTACACGGCACGCGGCCTCGGGCCGGCCGGTGCCGTGGTGGGCGGGTGGTCGCTGGCGATCGGCTACGCGGCGGTGTCGATGCCGGCGCTGGTGGGCTGCGCGCTCTACCTGGCTGCGCTGTTCTCGTTGCCCTCGTCGTCCGTGGCGCTCCTGGTGCTGCTGGTGGGCGGGCTGGCCGGGTGGTGCACGGTGCGCGGCATCCAGCTGTCGGCGCGGGTGGCGCTGGCCCTGGAGGTGGTGTCGATCGCCGTCGTCCTGGTGGTGCTCGCCGTTCTACTGCTGCGGCTGCCGGAGGGGCTCGGGACGGCGGCGCCGGTGGTCGACGGGGACGTGCGCTGGGGCGGGGTCGCAGTCGGCGTCGTCCTCGGGGTGACGGCGTTCATGGGCTTCGAGAGCGCCGGCGTGCTGGGCGTGGAGGCGCAGCGGCCGCTGATCGCGGTGCCGCGGGCGGTGCTGTGGACGCCGGCGGTGGCCGGGGCGCTGTTCCTGGTCGGCGCGGTGGCGCAGGTGGTGCTGCTCCGCCGGGCGCCGCTGGAGGTGCTGATGAGCCCGGTGCCGGTGTCCGCCCTCGCCGGGGACACCGGTTGGCTGGTGCGGCTGTTGGACGCCGGGATCGCGGCGTCGTTCTTCGCCTGCGTGACGGGGTCGGTGAACGCGCTGGCCCGGGTGTTGTTCTCGATGGGCCGGGAGGGCGTGCTGCCGCCGGCACTCGGGCGGGTGCACGTTCGACGGGGCACTCCGGTGCAGGCGCTGTCGCTGTCCCTCCCGCTGGTGGTGGGGGTGCCGTTCGCCGCGCTGTTGGCTGGGTCCCCGGGGCGTTCGGTGCTGACCGGGACGATCACCGTGTCGGCCTTCGGCTACGTGCTGGCCTACGTGCTGGTGTGCGCGGCGGCGCCGCTGTTCCTGCGCCGGATCGGTGAGCTGACGGTCTGGCCGGTGGTCGGCGGGCTGGTGGCGGCGGGGCTGTGGCTGCTCGTGCTGGTGGTCGCGCTGGGCGGGGAGTCGTGGCAGGGGGGCCGGGCCATGTCGTGGGCGTACCTGGCGGCGCTGCTGCCGGGGGTGGCGTGGGCTAGGTGGCTGGCGCTGCGCCGGCCCGCGCGGCTGGCGCGGGTCGGGGTCTACGACGAGCCGACGGTGGCGAGCGTGCTGCCCGGGTCGATGGCGGCCTGATGGCTGCTGACACCGGGCTGTCCGGGCGGCAGCCGAAGGCGGTGCAGAGCGCGCTGGCGGTGCTGGAGTGCGTGGCCCGGCTCGGGGCCGGGGTGACCGCCAAGGAGGTGGCGACGGCGCTGGGGATGCCGCCGGCGACGGCGTACCGGCTGCTCAACTTGCTGGTGGGGGAGGAGTACCTGGTCCGGCTGCCCGACCTGAGCGGGTTCGCGCTGGGCCGCAAGGTGGCCGGGCTGGCCGGCGCGATCGCGCCGGTGCGGGTGCCGTCCGCCGCTCGCGCTGTGCTCGCGGACCTCCGTAGAGAGGTGCGGGCTGGGGTGCACCTGGTCCTGTACACCGCGACGACGCTGCGGGTGGCCGACATGGACCCCGACCTGCCGCTGCAGGACCCGGCGCTGGTGGAGCGGCACCTGCACGCGACTGCGGCCGGGAGGCTGCTGCTGGCAGAGCAACCGGAGTGGCGTGACCTGCTCCCTCCGTCGCGGTTGACCCGCTTCACCGCGGCGACGATCACCAAGTCGGACCAGCTGGACGCCTGCCTGGCCGAGATTCGGGTGCAGGACTCGGCGGCGCAGACGGGCGAGCTGCACGAGCGGGTCGGGTGCGCGGCGGTTCCGGTGCGGTCGGCCGCCGGCGAGCTCGTCGCCGGGGTGACCGTCAGCGCGCGGGGGGACGTGCGTGAGCTGCCCGCCAGCGTCCACGAGTGTGCGCTCGCGCTGGGCCGGCTCCTCGCGTGACCTCACCGGTCAGCTGTAGACGAGGGTGTCCGGGGCAGGTGGTTGCTGGCGCATGCGCCAGCAGGGCATCGGCCGACAGCAGGGGGCGACCCAAAGCCTCGGCCAGGGCGACCTATGTCGCGTCGCAGGCGAGACGATTCCCCGGGCGCCCAGCTCCCCAGGAGCAAGGCTGGACCGGGTAGCTCCACGGTTAGGGCCTAACGCCGGATGACTAGGTGCTGCCCGTGCGCGCCGGGAGGGACGGTACCGATGCCGGCGGCGGTGTTCAGCCAGCCAGCGTTCGAGAGCCGCGTTCGGCGACTACCAACGTCAGGACGCCGACGGCCATCATTGCGAATGGCCGCCGGGCGAGAACGGTGAGCGGCAAGTACGACAGCTCGGCGCGCCGCATGAGCGCGTAGCTCGATGAGCGCGTATGGAATATGACCTTTGCCGCGGATCAGGCATGTCGCCTGGCTCACCGGAACCCGGCCGCAGGTTGCTACATGCAAGTCACAGGACCTGCACAACGACAGCCGACGCCGCCCACCTGACGGACGAGTTGAATGAGTCAGCTCAGCCGGTCCAAGTCGGGCCACCTTCCTGGGTCGCGCTTGCCTGGTGGCACATGAGTCTCTCGAGATGACCAGACTCCCCAGGAGTCTCGCCCTCGAAGCCCGGAGTCGGCTACGTTGCGTCTCGGTGTCGTGACGGAATCGGGTCACGTCGTCCTGCACCCCGGTCTGCCGAGGTGTCGGCAACGTCTTGGGGAGATGCGTGGACGCGTTCGGTGTGCTTGAGAAGGTCCTGGGCGATTACAAGTCCTTCGTTCAGGGGTTCTTGAACATCCGGGACCCTGATGTGCTCCAGAAGGTCGAGACGGAGATCGACAACGGGCTCCTCTGGCCGGAGCCGTGGCTGGCGCTCAACCCGGCATTTGAGTCGGGCGGCTCGGTGTCCCAACTTGTCAGCGCCGGCGTCCTGCACCCCGACGCTACGGACATCTTCCGGGCCCGGAGCGATGAGGACCCCGTCGGTCGGGAACTTTCCTTCCACCGTCACCAGACGGACGCGTTCACGATCGCGGCTCGCCGCGAGTCCTACGTGCTGACTACGGGCACCGGCTCGGGCAAGTCCATGGCCTACATCGTGCCCATCGTCGATCGTGTCCTACGCGAGGGCTCCGGCAAGGGCGTCCGCGCGCTCGTCGTCTACCCGATGAACGCACTCGCCAACAGCCAGCGCGGTGAGCTGGAGAAGTTCCTCGGCAAGGACAAGCCGAAGGTGACCTTCGGCCGCTATACGGGCCAGGAGTCAAAGGCCGAGCGCGAGGCGATCCTCGCGAATCCGCCAGACATCCTGTTGACCAACTACGTGATGCTGGAACTGATGTTGACGAGGCCTCGTGAGCGTCAAGCTCTCATCGCGAGCGCCGCCAACTTGTCGTTCCTCGTGCTCGACGAGCTCCACACCTACCGCGGCCGGCAGGGCGCCGACGTGGCGATGCTGATCCGCCGCCTCCGAGGTGCCGTGCAGGCCGCCGAGCTGCAGTGCATCGGTACTTCCGCGACGTTGGCCGGTCCCGGGACCCGCGCGGAACAGCGCGCAGAGGTAGCGGCTCTCGCCACCCGGCTCTTCGGCACTGTGATCCCCGCGGCCAACATCGTGGGAGAGACCCTCCGCCGGGCCACGGCCGGGAGTAGCACACCGACCGCCCTCACCGAGCGGCTCCGACAGCCCGCCCCCACCACTTGGGCGGGCCTCCACAACGATCCGCTTGCCGTGTGGACCGAGGAGACATTCGGGCTTCGCCGAGACGACGAGGGCAGCCTCGCTCGGCAGTCACCAACTCGGCTCAAGACCGCCGCTGCCACGCTGAGTGAAACCACTGGCATCGAGCAGGCGGTGTGCGAGGACCAGCTCCGCGACTTGCTGCTGGCAGGTTCGAAGGTGCGGGACGACCAGGGTCGGACGCTCTTCGCGTTCAAGCTGCACCAGTTCATCGGCAAGGGTGACACCGCGTACGCCACCTTGGAGCCCGCCGGGCAGCGGTACCTCACCACTCAGTACCAGCGGAGCGCACCCGGTGCGCCCGGCCAACCCTTGTATCCACTCGCGTTCTGCCGTGAGTGCGGCCAGGACTACCTTGTCGTCAATCTGGACCGTGGTGGCGAAACCTTCAGCCCTCGCATCCTCAATGGCGCCCGCGGTGAACAGGCGGCGGCTACCGGGCTGCTGCTCTTGACCGAGGTCCCGTGGCCGACGCCCGACGACCCTGCCGTCCTGGACCTGGTCCCCGCCGACTGGGTCGTCGAATCGGCCGGGAGCCGAAGCCTTGACAAGGCCCGAACTAACAAGCTGCCCACCCCCGTCCGAGTGGACGTCTTCGGCACCATCACTGAGCACGGGACCCTGGGCGCCTTCTTCGAGACTTTGCACTTCTGCCCCACGTGCAAGACGAGCTACGAGAGCACGCGGCAATCGGAGTTCGCCCGGGTGTCCAGTCTGGGCACCGAGGGCAGGGCCAGCGCCGTGACGGTGCTGTCTCAGGCCGTGGTCCGCACTTTAAAGGCCGAGACCGACCTAGACGACGAAGCGCGCAAGTTCCTGGCCTTCTCCGACAACCGCCAGGACGCCAGCCTCCAGGCCGGCCACCTGAATGACTTCGTGCTCATCGGCCTGGTCAGGTCTGCCCTCTACCGCGCGGTGCGGGCGCAGGAGGAGACAAACCCGGACGAACCCCTCACCGACGAGGACCTCGGTGCCGCGGTCGTAAAGATCCTCGGTGGTGAGTTGTCCGAGTACGCGCGCAACCCCGAGGTCGACTACGGCGCCAAGAAGCGGGTGGCGAGTGCGCTCCGCGAGAGCGTTGCGTACCGGGTGTGGTCAGACCTGCAGCGCGGCTGGCGGATCACCATGCCCAACCTCGAGCAGACCGGACAGCTGCGGCTGAGCTACGCGAGCATCGGCGAGCTGGCGGCTGACCAGTCCAAGTGGACCGGGCTCGGGCAGCCACTCGAGGGCGCGTCGGCGGAGGAGCGGGAGCACCTCATGCATGTCTTGCTGGACGAGCTGCGCCGCAACATGTGCATCGATTCCGAGTACCTCACCGAGGAGAAGTACGAGGCCATCCGTCGTACCAGCCAAGAGTGGCTGCGTGCGCCGTGGGCCTTGGCCGAGAAAGAGGGGACTTACGCAGCGACGGCCTATGCGGGGAGCCGCCCCAAGTTCACGGCTGGCGGCGGGCGAGACCTCTACTTGTCGGGCCTCGGGCAATACGGCCGTTGGCTCCGGCGGCCCGGGCGATTCGCAGGCCACGATCACGCCATCAAGCCCGCGGACGCGGACGGGGTGATCAGCTCGCTGCTCGTCCTCATGGGCAAGGTGGGGATTCTGCACCGGGTCGAGGAGAAGAACCGACCGGTCGGCTACCGCGTGCAGGCAGGCATGATCGAGTGGCGAGCCGGGGACGGTAAGGCTCGGGCCGCCGACCCCATCCGCACAAATGCCACAGAGGGACGGGTCAACCCGTTCTTCCGTACCTTCTATGCAGAAACCGCCATCGGCCTGTCCGGCCTGGAGGCGCGCGAACACACCGCCCAGGTCAGCCCCGAACTCAGGCAAGAGCGGGAATCCCGTTTCGGCGACGCCGATCTTCCGGTGCTCTACTGCTCGCCCACCATGGAACTCGGCGTCGACATCAAGAGCCTCAACGTCGTCGGCATGCGCAACGTCCCACCGACGCCGGCCAATTACGCCCAGCGATCAGGCCGCGCCGGTCGATCCGGACAGCCGGCTGTGGTCCTCACCTACTGTTCCACCGGCTCAGCCCACGACTCCTATTACTTTGGCCGGAGCCAGGACATGGTGGCCGGTGCCGTCGCTCCACCGCGGCTTGAACTGGGCAACCAGGACCTCGTCCGTGCGCATGCGCACGCCATCTGGCTTGTCATCAGCGACCTCGACCTCAAGGCCAGCATGGTCGATCTGCTCGACCCCGACGAGCCTGGGCAGCCGCTGCGCGATGACGTCCGTTCCAAGATCGAGTCAAAGGCGACTGCGGCTCGGGCCATCACAGCCATCCGCGCAGTGCTCACGGCGACCAGCGAGGTCACCAATTCGCCGTGGTGGACCGACAGTTGGATCGACGAGACGGTCGCTCAGGCAGCCCGGCGCTTCGACCTGGCGGCCGACCGTTGGCGCGGGCTGTATCGAGAGGCGCAGAACGAGGTCACGCAGGCCAGTGAAACGCTGAAGACCATCGGCGCCTCGGAGCCGGCGAAGTTGGCTGCCAAGGGTCGCATCAACGAGGCGCGTGCCGCACTGGATCTGCTTCGCGGCCAGATCGACGACGTCAATCAGGGTGATTTCTACACCTACCGCTACTTCGCCTCCGAGGGCTTCTTGCCCGGCTACTCCTTCCCTCGACTGCCGCTGGCCGCGTTCATCCCCGCCGAACGCAAGACCCGCAACGGCCAAGGCGATTACGTTCAGCGACCCCGCTTTCTTGCGATCAGCGAGTTCGGCCCCGGTGCCTTCATCTACCACGAGGGCGCGCGCTATGAGGTGAACCGTGTCAGCCTCCCGGCCCGGGAGGACGGCACTGGCGTGAGCATCACCGAGATCCGGAGATGCAATACCTGCGGCTACCTGCACGACTCCAACGGCCTCACCGGCCATGAGGTGTGCGACCACTGTGGTGGAGCATCATTGGAGGTCATGAACCGCATGATGCGGTTGCTCGCGGTCAAGACCCGACGACGCGATCGGATCAACGCCGACGAGGAGGAGCGCCAACGCGCCGGCCATGAGATCACCACGGCCCTGCGCTTCGAGCCCCACGGACAACGCGCCGGTGAGCTCACCAGCATCCTGACCGACGATGGCGCATCGTTGGCCACCCTCACCTACGGCGACACTGCCTTGATCCGGCGGATGAACGTAGGCCTGCGTCGCCGCAAGAACAAGGAGGTGAAGGGCCACCTGCTCGACACCGTGGACGGGAAGTGGTCGCGCGAGGCCGACCTCTCCAAGAACGATGCAAGCGCGCCCGACCAGGTGCACGGCGACAGGGTGCAGCGCGTCGTCCCCTACGTCGAGGACCACCGCAACGCCCTGCTCATCCACTTGGACCCGTCGATCCCCGACGAGCAGCGGATGGCCGCCATGTACGCCCTCAAGAGGGGAGTGGAAGCGGTCTTCCAGCTCGAAAGCGCCGAGCTCGCAGTCGAGCCGTTGCCCGGTGGCAGCGGCCCGCTGGCCTGGTCGAGGTTGCTGATGTTCGAGGCGGCCGAAGGCGGCGCTGGAGTGCTCCGCCGGCTCGCGACCGAGCAGGACCAAGTTCGAGCAGTGGCCCGAAAGGCGCTGGAGATCCTGCATTTCGACCCGGACACCGGCGATGACCGGGGCAAGGCCGAGCACGCCACCGAGCCCTGCTCCCAGGCGTGCTACGACTGCCTGCTCTCCTACGGCAACCAGTGGGATCACCAGAGCCTCGACCGGCACTGCGTCGTCGGGCTCCTACAGCAGCTCGCCTGCGCGACCTTGGTGGTCGGCGCGGGGGGCGAGGAGCGAGCAGAGGTGCTTCGCCGGTTGGAAAAGGTGAGCAACGGGCTCGAGATCGAGTTCCTGCACTTTCTCGACACCCACGGCTACCGCCTGCCGGACTCCGCTCAGCAGCTTGTGGACGGCTACTACGTGCGCCCAGACTTCGCGTTCAACGGCAACAACGGAGACATCGCCATCTTCATCGACGGTCCGGTTCACGACTCCGCTCATCAGGCCGAGAAGGACGAGCAGGCCCGCGCCAAGCTCGAGGACGAAGCAGGTTGGCTCGTTCTGCGCTTCGGGTACGCCGATAAGGACACTGGCTGGGGCAAGATCGTTACTCAGCACCCAGGCGTCTTCGGAGCCGGGCGAGGTGCGCAGTGACCTCCACTGAATTTCGTGCGGGCACCCTGGTCCGCGCCCGTGGTCGAGAGTGGCTCGTGCTACCGGGCGGAACGCCAGAGGCGATCCTCGCGCGCCCGCTCGGTGGACGTGACGACGAGACCACCGCTCTGCTGCCCGCCCTGGACAATCCGCAGCCAGCGACGTTCGACGCTCCCACCATCACAGACCGCGGCGACGCTGGCCGCGCTCGCTTGCTCCGGGACGCTCTCCGGCTCAGCTTCCGCGCGACCGCGGGACCCTTCCGCTCGTTTGCCCAGCTCGCCGTAAGCCCGCGCAACTATCAGCTCGTCCCGCTGATGATGGCCACCGCACAGGACACCACGCGGCTGCTCATTGCCGACGGTGTCGGCGTGGGCAAGACCGTGGAGGCCGGCCTCATCGCCGCCGAGCTCATCGCCAGCGGAGACGCGCAACGATTCGTCGTGCTCTGCTCACCGCAACTGGCCCCGCAATGGCAGGCCGAGCTGCAGTCGAAATTTGGGCTGAGGGCCGAGGTGCTGTTGCCCTCCACCGCCAACCGCCTCAGCCGCCACGTTCCGCTGGGCTCCAACTTCTACGACCACTATCCCTACTTGATCGTCTCGACCGACTACATCAAGCAGCGCAGCCGCCGCGACGAGTTCGCCCTGCTCTGCCCCGAACTGGTCATCGTCGACGAGGCTCACACCTGCATCGCCCCGAGCACCGCCGGGTCCAGCCAGGCCCACCAGCGATATGCCCTTCTGCGCAAGCTCGCCGACGACCCACAGCGGCACCTCCTGCTGCTCACCGCCACCCCCCACAACGGCGACGACGGCGCCTGGCAGTCGCTCGTTGGGCTTCTCGACGACCGACTGGGCGCGATGCCCGCCGACCTGTCTGGACGCCAGCACGACGCAGACCGACAGTTGCTGGCACGCTTCTTGATCCAGCGGCAACGCGCCGACATCCGCGAGTACCTCGATGAAGACACCCCGTTCCCGGCCAGAGAAAGTGCCGAGGAGAGCTACAAGCTCACCCCTGAGTACCGCGCTCTGTTCGACCAAATCCTCAGCTACGCCCGTGAGCAGGTCTCTGACCCCTCGCTCAACGTGGTCCGGCAGCGCGTGCGCTGGTGGTCGGCGATCGCCCTGCTCCGTTCCATCGCCTCCAGCCCGGCGGCTGCGGAGCAGACCCTTCGCAATCGGTCTGAGCTGAAGGATGCGACCAGCACCGGCGAGGCCGATGACGTGGCCGCGCCCCGAGTCTTCGACACTGCACTGGACGACGCCTTGGAAGGTGACGACACCGCTCTCGGGGCGGACACCTCAACCGATGCCAGCCCCGACGCCGCTGCTCGCCGCCGGTTGAGGCATTTTGCCGACGAGGCCCGCGCCCTTCGCGGAGTTCAAGGCGACGCGAAGCTGAAGAAGCTCGTCACCATCCTTGGGTCGCTTGTCGCTGAGGGCTACAACCCGATCGTCTTCTGCCGCTACATCCCCACCGCCGAGTATGTCGCCGAGCAGCTCACCACCGCGCTGCGCCGCAAGCACCCGACACTGCGGGTCGAGGCCGTGACCGGCACCCTTCCGCCTGAGGAGCGGGAAACTCGCGTCGCGGAGCTCACGGCACACGAAGGCCCCCGCGTGCTCGTTGCGACTGACTGCCTGTCGGAAGGGGTGAACCTGCAGGAGGGCTTCACAGCAGTCCTGCACTACGACCTGGCGTGGAATCCAACCCGCCATGAGCAGCGCGAGGGTCGCGTCGACCGGTTCGGCCAGCTCGCCCCCACCGTTCGCACCGTGACCTACTACGGCGTTGACAACCGCATCGACGGTGTAGTCCTCGACGTCCTTATCCGCCGGCATGAGCGCATCAAGGCCACGACGGGGGTGTCCGTCCCGGTCCCCGTCGACTCGACCACTGTCATGAACGCCATCTGGGAATCGCTGCTGCTGCGGGGTACTGAGCCTGAGCAGCTCACCCTCGACTTCGGTGCGGCTACCAGCAGCGCCACTGCCGATGCAGTGGAGATGCAGTGGATTGATGCAGCCGAGCGGGAGAAGGCGTCGCGCTCTCGGTTCCGGCAGGCGACGCTCCGACCCGACGAGGTAGCCGCCACGCTCGCCGATGTCCGCCGCTCCCTGGGCGGACCGGCGGACGCCGAGTCCTTCACTCGCGACGCCTTCACCCTCTTGTCCGGCCAGATCGTGGACTCGGACGATGGCTTTACCGTCCGCACCGACACGCTTCCCGGAGCGGTCCGCGACCAGCTCCCTCGAACCAAGGAACCGGTGCTGACCTTCCACCGGGCCGTCCCTGCCCCTGCCGGGCACCGGTTGCTCAATCGAACAGATGCCACCGTGGAGGCGCTCGCCCGCTACGTCCTGGATGCCGCGTTCGACCCCCAGGTTCCCACCTCCCAACGTCCCGCTCGACGGGCCGCGGTCATCCGGACCAGCGCCGTCAGCGTCGTTACCACCCTGCTGGTGGTCCGCTACCGGCTCGAGCTCGTCGTCCCCGGCTCCCAGCGCACCGTCACCCAGGTGGCTGAGGACGCCCAGTTCCTCGCCTTCACCGCCACTGGCGACAACCTGACCTGGCTCGGCGAGGGCGTGACCGATGAGCTGCTGGACGCCACGCCCAGCGGCAACGTGGCCGACGAGGTAGCGCGAGCCCAGTTGCAACGGGCCATCGACCGGGTTCCGCTGGTCCAGCCCCATTTGGTTGAGCTCGGGGAGCAAATCGCAGCCGGCGCGGTCGCCGACCACCGCAAGGTGCGCCAGAGCAGCGGCACACGGGTGCGCGGCCTCTCTGCCCGCCTTCTCCCGCCCCCCGACGTCCTCGGCGTCTACGTCTACCTGCCCGGAGGGACGGCATGAGCACCTCCGTCACGGCCTTCCGCTCGATCCGAACCGTCGGCACCGTCTTGCCGGCGGAAGCCCTCGCCCGAGCCGTCGATCTGAAGATGCCCGGCCAAAGCGCGAGCGACTACCAACTGACCCCCGGCATGACCGTCAACGCTGCCGTCGCCCGTGCGTGGGAGGCCGTCCTCGGGGCCCACCGCGCTTGGACCACCGCCCTTGACAAGCTCCCGCCAGGCGACCCGGCCACCGCTCTCACTCGGGACCGGTGGCTCCTCCCCCTGCTCTACGAGCTGGGATGGGGCAGACCCACCACCCTGGCTGCCGGTCTCGATGTCGATGCGGGCCTGGGCGAGACCGAGCCCACGCACTTCCCCGTGAGCCACCGCCTGAGCTGGCCCTCCGACGGTGACCCGCAGGTCTGGGTGCCGCTGCATCTCGTCGGCGCGGGCGTGTCCCTGGACACCCGCACACCGGGCGTCGCTGCACGGGCCCCCCAGTCGATGCTCCAGGACTACCTCAACCGGGAGGACCGAACCCTTTGGGGCGTGGTCTCGAACGGACATCTGTTGCGTGTACTGCGCGACGCGTCCGCGCTGACCAAGCAGTCGTACGTCGAATTCGACCTCGACGACATCCTCAACAACCAGCGCTACGCCGATTTCCGACTGTTCTTCCTCACCGTCCACGCGAGCCGCTTCGCTCCCCATCAGGACGAACCAGTCGCACAGGCAGGCACCGGGGACACCGACGGGCCAGCGGGGGAGGAACCAGACGCCGTCGTCGAGATTGCAGCTTTGCGTCAGGAGACCTGCTGGCTCGAGCAGTGGCGCACCACCGGCATCGCGGACGGCGCTCGGGCTCTGCTCAGCCTCCAGCACGGCGTAGCGGCCGCCCTCCAAGAGCTGGGCGCGGGCTTTGTCAGCCACCCCGGCAACAGCGAGCTCCGGGCTGTCCTCGCCGCTGCCCCCGACGCGAGCAAGGACCTACATAGAGCCTTGCTCCGCATCGCCTACCGGCTCATAGTGCTGTTCGTCGCCGAGGACCGGGGACTGCTTCACGCCCCCGGGACTTCGCCCGCAGCTTCCACCCTTTACGACCGTCACTTCTCCACCCGCCGGCTGCGCGCGCTGGCCACCAGCCGTACCGGTACTCGCCACACCGACCTGTGGGACGCGCATCTCATCGTCACCGACGCCCTTGCCTCCGACGGCCTCGACGTTCTCGGGCTGAGCGGCATGGGGGACTCGCTCTTCGGACGCAACGCCCTGGGCATCCTTGCAGAGGCGCAGTTGCCCAACCGCAGCTTGCTCGGCGCGGTCCGATCACTCGCCCAGATCGTCGACCCGGCCACTGGTGTGCCTCGCTCCGTCGACTATCGCAACCTCGACAGCGAAGAGCTGGGCGGCATGTACGAGGGGCTGTTGGCTTACACCCCCCGCTACGACCCGGACGCCCGGACCTTCACCCTGGAGCTCGCCGCCGGCAACGAGCGCAAGACGTCCGGCTCGTACTACACGCCAACGGCCCTCATCTCCCTGGTCCTAGGGCGTGTCTCCTAACCGCTGGCGGTTGGGGGCGGCAGGCTGGCAGCGTGTCTC
>NZ_JPMX01000075.1:163061-239567 GCF_000761485.1 Modestobacter caceresii | reverse complement strand
AGCAGTCCTGCGTGCGGTCACCCTCTGGCTCAAGCGGTTAGGAGACACGCCCTAGACGAGGCGCTCACCCCTCTCATCGCCGAGGCCGTGGCCGCCCCAGAGCCCGAGGCGGCCCTGCTGGCACTCACCGTCGTCGATCCCGCCGTGGGCAGCGGGCATTTCGTTGTGGCTGCGGGTCGCCGCATCGCCGCCGCGCTGGCTACCGTTCGCACGCAGGACGCCGAGCCCGGCCCTAATGAGATGCGTGCGGCCATCGCCGACGTCGTCGAGCGGTGCCTTTACGGGGTTGACCTCAACGACCTCGCGATCGAGATCACCAAGGTTGCGCTGTGGCTCGAGGCATTTGATGCGACCCGCCCGTTTCCGTTCTTGGACGCGCACTTCAAGGTCGGAAACGCACTGCTTGGGGTCACGCCTGCCCTGCTGCGCCAAAACATCCCCGACACCGCCTTTGTCGTCCTCGGTGACGGGCACGCAGACGGCGACGACAGCGAGTGGACAAAGAAGCTTAGGGCGCGCAACAAGTCCGAGCGGACGTTCCAGCATCAGCTTCATTTGGGATTTGGGGACCTCAATGTTGAGACGGCCAAATTCACCGAAGCCGCTCACATTGCAGACGCTGGCCGCGCAGGCAGTCTGGCCGCCGTCCGCCGGCGCGCCGACTCATGGCGTGCCCTCGAGGCGGACCCCGACTTGCTGGGCGCCAAGCTCGTCGCCGACACTTGGTGCGCCGCTCATGTCCAGCGCAAGTCCGCCGACCACGGCCAAGGCATCACCCACGGCGTGCTCAGCGAGCTTGCGGCCGATCCCAGCACCGTTGCCCCCAGGCTTCTCAGCGACATTAAATCGCTCGCACGGCAGTATCGCTTCTTCCACTGGCACCTTGAGTTTCCCGGAATATTCACTGCGGATGAGTCCACCGTCGCCGGAATGGGGCCTGGTTGGAGTGGCGGGTTCTCCTGTGTCGTGGGCAACCCGCCCTGGGAGCGGGTAAAGGTTCAGGACAAGGAATTCTTCGCAAACGTCGGGCGCAGTGACATCGTCGACGCTAAAACGGCAGCTCTGCGGACCCGAATGATTGCTTCGCTAGCTACGGACGACCCACCGTTGCACTCCGCCTACCTTGCGGCGCTGCGCCAGTCCGAGGGCGCAGCCCACTTGCTCCTGCGTAGCGGCCGTTACCCGCTCACCGGCCAGGGAGACGTCAACACCTACAGCGTGTTCGCGGAGACCATGCGCAGCATCACCGGGCCTACCGGCAGTGCCGGGATAATCACGCCGACCGGACTCGCCACCGACAAGACGACGGCTCCATTCTTTGCCGATACTCTTAGCGCCGGCCGACTTCTCGCATTCTACGACTTCGAGAACGAGGGTAAAATCTTTGCGGGGGTGCATAATCAGTTCCGCTTCGCAGTCACCGCCATGGGGGGCGCAGTGCGGACAGCTCAGCGAACCCGCTTCGCATTCTTCACGCGGTACCTTGCGGATGTGCCTAGTCGGCGCTTCGCGCTCACTCCGACCGAAGTGCTGACCATGAACCCGAATAGCGGCACCCTGCCGATGTTTCGCACGCGGGCCGACGCTGACATCACTCTCGGCATTTACGAGCGGCATCCCGTGCTCATTCGGGACGGAGCGACGGACGGCAATCCTTGGGACTTATCGTTCGGGACGCTATTCCATATGGCGAACGACTCCGGCCTGTTCAACCAGCCCGATGACCTAGTTGACGCTACCTTCAACGGGTGGTCTTACGAGCGCGACGATATCGAGCTTGTGCCCCTGTACGAGTCGAAGCTGTTGAGTCACTACGACCACCGCTTTTCCACCTACCGTCACGCTACCCAGGCCCAGCTAAATAAGGGAACGCTGCCGCGGTTGTCGGAGGCGGAGCACGACGATCCTGACATCGAACCCCTGGCTCGCTACTGGGTGAAGCGCGCCGGCGTCACGAGAGCCCTTGGGAAGAAGTGGGACCGGGACTGGTTCCTCGGATGGCGAGACATCACGAACACTTGGAACGAGCGGACGTTCGTGCCGTCGGTATTGCCGTTCAGTGCAGTTGGACACGTTTTTCCACTGGCGTTCCCCGGAGAGCCGGGAGATGGCGTGGTCCTGCATGCATTGTGGTCCACCATGGTGTGGGACTACGTTGCACGCCAAAAGCTGAGTGGCACTCATATGACCTATGGCATCGTAAAGCAGCTCGCGTGTCCCACTCCGTCGACGTTGAAGTCGGCGTCGGCCTGGATGCCCGGTCTGTCCCTGGGCGTATGGGTGCTGCCTTACGTCCTGGAGTTGTCATACACGTCGTGGCGGCTGCGCCCCTACGCCCTGGAGATGGGCGACTCCGGCGCACCCTTTCACTGGATAACCGACCGCCGAGCGGAGCTCCGCGCTGATTTGGAGGCGGCGTTCTTGCACGTCTACGGCCTGACGAGGCTGCAGACAGAGCACGTCCTAGACTCCTTTTTTGTGGTGCGCAAGTACGAGGAGCGCGACCTCGGGGAGTATCGAACTCGCCGCCTCGTCTTGGAGGCCTACGACCGCATGGCGGCTGCCATCGCTCGGGGCGGTCAGGGCTGGACGCCCCTTGCCGACGTCCCCGCCGGTCAGGGCCCACGTCATTCGGCGCGGGATGACTGACCCCTTGGCCGTACTTCGGAGCCAGGCCGTCCCACATGAAAGGACGTTGCTCCGCCGCCTGCTGGCCCTAGTCGTCGGTGACACTGTTCCGCAAGTCGTGATTTCTGCGGTTGCGGCGGGGGATCTGGCCGACGTTCTACCTGCTGGCTGGGTGCCGACCGTCGTCGATGCCGAGAACGACATCGCTGCAGTGGCGTCGGCGTCGCTGGCCGACGGCCCTGTCATGGTCCATGCCAGCTGGGCCCGCGACGAGGGGTCGCGGGTGTCCTCCCACCAACGTGACTTACCTCGGATTCAGCCGGGTGGTGGTCACCGGCTGGTCATGCTGCTGCCCGCAGGTGACCTCGACTTGCACAGGACCTCCCGGTTTCGCGAGGGCCTATTCTTGCAATGGTCTCCCCGGCTCGTCGGGTTCATAACTGGCGCCCTTAGCAGTGTGCACAATCGGTTCAACCTCGCACTGGTTGTGCTCGAGCCCCGGGTCGGCAACCAAGAACCTTGCGCAATGTTTGACGCGGGTGCCGCGTCGCAATCCGAAGTTGACTCCCTTATCGCCGAAGCGAGTCGACTGCTCAAGATGAAGGGCGGGAGGACCGAGCACGGCTACATCTTGCGGGAGCTACCCAGCGGTGGTGAACAGCTCGGGTTTCAACGCAACGACCCGCGACTCGCGGAGCGCAGGGCGGAGCTCGGCGGCTTTGGATCGACCGTGCGGCTGGAAGAACTGTTCGAGGTGATCCCTCAGCGTCCACTTCGAGGCCGCCTTGCCGCAGACGCATCACCCGACGTCGTCGATGTCCGATTGCTCCGGGGCCGAGACGTCCAACGCGACCACGTGGTGCGCGGAGACGAGACCATCCAGGTGACTGCGAAGCCGTCGGACCTCCTTCGCGCAGGTGACGTCGTCATTCGTGCCATCAACGCCAATCACCATGGCTCGGGATTTATCTGGTCGTGGCTACGTCCCGACGATCTCCCCGCGGTTGCCGACGCCAGCGTGATCGTTATGCGGCCGCGTCACGAGGCCGACAGCATCGTTGTGGAGTTCGTACTGCGCTACCTGGCGTCTCGTGTCGCGCGTGATCTTGCGGAGGTCAGCCAGATAAGCGGACATCTCAGGTTGACGGCGCGCGAGCTGGCGGACATGATTGTTCCCCTCCCGGACCAAGCGGTTATGTTCGCCCTGCGTGCGGTATTGCACGCCCGTGACGTTGCTGGCCAATGGAGGGATGACGCGCACAACGCGCTCGATACCTTGTTCGACGGTGAGACCGTCGCGGACTCGCGGGAGACCGTGCTCCAGGTCAGTCGATCTCTCCGCCTGCGCGTGACGGCTGCTGAACAAGCGGAGGACTTCGCCCAGCAGATTCGCAGTACCTACCCGTTGCCGGTTGCTGCTCGGTGGCGGGTAGCTCACACAACCCTCTCGGAGGGGCCGACGCCCGACGGGTACGACGCTTTGCTCAACACAGCCGAAGTGACCCTCGGGTACGCCGCCAATGTGGGGATGGCACTGGCCCGCAGCGCTGGCGTGGGGCTCAGTGCGACAGCTGTGATTGCGGCCAAACTCGCGCGCGGTGAGGGGCCCGGCTTTGGTGACTGGGTCGCCGTCCTCCAGGAACTCGGAGGGAAGAAGGCCCAATCAGTTCGCGAGGCGACGAAGGCAGACGAGCTTTGCGACTTCGCGGAGGAGAGTCGGGTCGCGATCGCCCGGTTGCGGCAACGTCGCAACGACGAAGCGCACGGGCGCCCCGTCGACCGGCACGACATGGCTGACGCCTGCGCCAGCGCGCTCGCTGACGTCGAGCTGCTGCTGGCGCGCTCGCAGTTCCTCGCCGACATGCCACTGATACTGGCCGGCTCGACCACCTGGGATGCACTTGCGCAGTCCGGCAGCTGCGAGATCCGACGCCTCGCCGGAGACCATCCCGTCGTCCCGAGGGAACGGCTTGCGGTCAGCAGGTCGGACATTGAGAACGGCAGCCTCTACGTCCAGGATTCTGGCGGCGAGCTGCATCTGCTGAGGCCCTTCGTCATCGCCGGCGACTGTCCGCGGTGCCGCGCCCTCTCCACATTCCACGTCGATCGGGTGTCCAACGGTGTCGCCACCTTGAAGAGCTTTGAGCATGGGCACCTCGACGAGGTTCCACACTTCCTGCCCGCGCTCAGTGCGGTGGGCCTGCTCCCGGTCTGAGCTGGGACTCGGGCCCCAACATTCCCAGCCGGTGCTGCCGCAACCCCGGTGGCTTCTGGCAGCGTCAGGTCACACCCACCTCAACCGTCACTCCTGCAGGGATTTGGTCGTCGTCGTGCCTAATGGGCGGCTTCGGGTGGCAGTCTCGGTGTCCAGCGGCGTCTGGCCGCGATGCGACCACCAGGAGTGTCTGTCTTGTTTGCGAAGCTCGTCTTCTTGCACGGCGTCGGTGACGGCGACCCGCGAGGTCAGTGGCTGACTGATCTGAACCATGGGTTGGAGAGTGCCGGTTACAAGGGACTCGCCCGGTCAGAGACCATCGCGCCGCGCTACAGCGACTTGCTCAGCACCGACGGTGTTCGCGCGTCGGTGCCCGCGCGTACGTACAAGCCCTCCAACGAGGACGATCGGCGGCGCAAGTACGAGTTCCAGCAGGCGAATGCCGCACGCCTCATCGGCACTGATCCCGACATCGGGCGCTTCGGCTTCGACGACCTGCCTGCTGTTGTGCTCGGCCCCGGACAAGAGGCAGTAATCACTGCAGGCATCCTGCAGCTGCACCAGGTGCGCCGCTACATCGAGAACGAGAACCTTCGCGGCGCGATCCTCCGGCGCGTGCTCGAACACCTCCCGGCGTCGGGTGAGATCGTGCTCGTCGGGCACAGTCTGGGATCTGTCGTCGCCGTCGACCTCCTCGACCACCTGCCTGTCGGTGTGACCGTCAAGCGGTTCATCACGATCGGGAGCCCGGCTGGCTCGTCGTTCATCCACGAGAACTCTGAGCGCCTGCTCAAGAAGTTCCCGTACGGGATCGTCGGGGACTGGTCCAACCTCTACGGCCGTGCCGACATTGTCACCGCGGGTCGCGGGCTCGGCTCCACCTTCCCTGCCGCAGCTGACCACCCGATCGCAGTCGGCCCACGGCACGCCGCCAAGGCGTACTTCGAACACCCGTCGGTTGCGATCCTGATCGGTGAGGCGCTCCAAGGGTCGCTGGGAACTGATCTGGCCGTCCGGTCCGTGGCCCTTGAGGTCATCGGTTCTGTGCCGGAGCAGACGGCCTTGTTCGCGCTGGCGTTCGCGCACCACGTCCGGCGGAGGATCAAGGACAAGGCGGTCGCTGGCCGCTACGAGCTGGCACTGCAGACCGTGCAGTTGGAGATGGCGGAGAGCCTCAGGCTCCTGCTCGCGAATGAAGGTCGCCCATTGTCGGGCGCCGTCCGGTCCCTCTCGAACGGGGCACCACCCACGCTGATCCGCGCCTGGAGCATCGACGAAGTGGTCGAAGTCCTCGTCCTCTGCGCGTTGTCCAATCTCGTCCAGCCCTACGACGTGTCGACCGGCGACGCACCGATGGACGCTCTACGCGACATGGCGACGGAGCTCCACATCCAGCCGGAGAGCGGTGACCGCATCCGTCAGGCCATCACCGAGGTGAAGGGCTGCCTCGGAGGCAGCACTGGTGTCCCCTGGTCGCGCATCCTCATCGGTGTCGGTGGCGTCGCCCTGCTCGCGGCTGGGCCCCTTGGTGTCGCGCTGGCTGCGCCGGCGACCGCCTACGGGGCAGCAGCAGTCACGGGGGCCCTGGCTGCCTTCGGTCCGGGCGGCATGATCGGAGGACTCGCCATGCTGAGCGGGTTGACCTCCGCCGGCGCAGCAGTGGCTGCAGGCGCGGCCACTGTGACTGCAGCCAACGCATCCGTCGACGAGCTGGTGGCCGACGTGGTCATCCGAGTGAGCTCGGCGAGAGCGCGTCAACTCCTCGACGTCACACCAGATGCGGGTGCTTGGTACTACCTCGTCGGCGCTGAGACCGACGTGGCGGCGGAGCTCAACCGGTTGACGCCCCTGTCCGACCCGAAGTCCCCGCGGATTGCCGATCTCGAACGCAAGCGAGAGATTCTTCGTCGGCTGCTGACCTTCATGCTCGACCACGGGCTGCAGCCGGCCGAGCTGCTGCCTGCCGAGCAAGAGCCCGCCGAAGCCGGTGCCTTCGAATGACCTCGACTCTGAAGTGGCTCGACTTCTCCGCCGAGGAGCAACGCCGCACACGCGAGATGCTGCGCCTGTTCGAGGAGAAGGAGAGCCGCGACGAGCTGGGCATCGGTCAGATCCGCGACGCCTTCTCGGACCTGCTCTTCCCCGGCACATCGGTGCTGCTGACTCGCGCGCGGTACTTCCTCGTCGTCCCGTGGTGTGGTCAGTACGCAGACAGCACGGCGCACTACCGGCGGGGGCGGCAGACGCTGGACATGGTCGAGCGTAGGGCGCTCGTGGCGCTCAAGGCGGCGGCACCGGGCGAAGCCGGGATTATCGGTGCGTACGCCGGAACCGCGGTCAAGAACTTGCCCTCGGTCCTCTACAAGCAGGCGCTGGAGCGCTACGGCATCGCTCGCCCAGCAGTCGAGAGCGGCGTGCACGCTGAGGAGGCGGTCGGGGAACAGGTCACCCTGGATGCCCCAGGCCGATGGGTCTCCTCCCTGCCAGCAGCGCCGCCCCGGTTCCCCGATGCCATAGACGGTGGGGTACGGCTGTCGCTGGAGGAGGCGAGCTGGTTGAGCGAGCAGATCACCGCAGCCACCCCGGACTCCTACCTGACGCACGTCCTGCTGTCCAAGTGGCCGGTAGAAGGAGTGGACTCGCCGTGGAGCCACCCCGCCGTCGAAACTGCACCTACCGAGATGGCCTCGGTCGTCGTTGACGCAGAACTCTTCTCTCTTGCCATGCACGGAGCGGCCCTGCTCTACAACCTGCTCATCAGCGAGTGGTACGAGAACAAGGACTTGAGCAACGTCCCCAGTCCGGTCGAGAGCTACCGCAGCGCCCTGGACGACTGGGCAGAACAGGCGCGGGCGCATCCGAAGCGGAGCTCGTGGGACACCGCCGCGATGTGGCAACGGGTCATGAGTCAGAATCCGCGCGTCGAGGGCAACATCCGCGCCCGCCGGTTCATCGGCGACTGGCTCGACGGCTTCGTCCGCGGCGACGTCGACGGGATCGCGGACGACGTCGCATGCCGGCAGCTCATCCGGCAGCGCGAACGGTCGATCAAGGACGCGCAGTCGCGTTTGACCAACGAGAAGCTCCTGCGCAGTTGGGCCGGCGCTTCCGGCAGCCGGCGGCTGACCTACCGGTGGAGCAACGTGGCCGCGCTAGTCACAGACATCCACGAGGGACTGGAATCGTCCGATGCTCGAACCTGACGGCCGCGCACTCCTGCTCGACGCCCTGCGCCCACCGGAGGGGTACCGCCTCGACTACGGCGTGGCCACGACCTTCACGCTGCACCTCGACACAGCGCTGTCGGTCCCGCTGTCCTTCCTCTCCCGTCGGCTGGCCGACTCCGGTGATCCGATCGCGCTGATGGAGGCGGTCCGGGCAGCGGCTGACCGGCTCGACGTCTTCCACCAGGCCGGCATGATCGCCATGCCGCCATCGCGGTCACCCATCTTCTCCTTCCTGGAGCCGGTGCTGCACGCGGTGCGGCGGCCCAAGGCGGGCCATATCTTCCACCCGAAGTTGTGGGCTCTCCGTTACGTGGCCGACGACGACGTCTCCGACGTCCGTATGCGGCTGCTCGTCCCCAGCCGCAACCTCACGGCCGACCGCAGCTGGGATCTCTGCCTCCAGCTCGATGGTCAGCTGGGTCCAAATCCCGTCGAGCGCAACAGCCCGGTCGCCGAGTTGCTGACTGCGCTGCCTGGCATGTGCCTGTCGACCATGCCGCCTGATCGCATCGCCCGGCTCGATGCTCTGGCGAGCGACCTCCAGCGGACAGAGTGGGAACTGCCCGAACACGTCGACGAGGTCTCCTTCGACGTGCTGGGGCTGGGCCACTTCCTGGCCGCCGACTTCTTCGTCGGCCACGAGCACCTCGTCATCTCACCGTTTTGCACAGACGGCGGCCTGGCTACCGTCACCGGCGGCACGCCAGCGACGGTGGTCAGTCGGCAGGAGACCCTCGACGGGCTGGACCGGAACGCTCTCGGGGAGCACGAGACGTTTGTTCTCGATCCGCTCACCAGCGAGATGGAAGACAAGGGAGACGGGACGGACCCGAGGGCCATCGGGCTGACCGGACTGCACGCCAAGTGCTTCATCCTCCGCTATGGCAGGAAGGCGTGGATCCGGGTGGGCTCGGCCAACGCCACAGAAGCGGCCTTCGCCGGAAACGTCGAGATCCTCGTCTCGCTGGTCGGCTCGGCGGCGAAGCTGGGCGTGACCGACCTCTTCGAGGCCGAGAGCTCGCTGCGCAGCATCCTCACCGAGTACTCGCCGCAGGCGGCCCCCGATGAGGACGACGCGGCGGGTCAGCTCGGTGACCTGTTGATCGACCTGGCCAGTGGGGACTTCACCGCGTCGGTCCAGTCGACGGATCACGGCCACCTGATCCAGCTGCAGGGCCCAGCCATCCCGACGTTGCCGGTCGGTGCACGCGTCACTGTCCGCCCAGTCACGGTGCCCGAGTTCGCCGCCGAGGTACCGCCGGAGCAGCTGATCGACGTCACGTTCGGGCCCATGGAGGTCGACCAGATCTCCGCCTTCGTGATCATCACGGCAACGACCCAGGACGGTGTCTCGGCGAGTGCCGTAGTCCTCGCTGACCTCGTGGGGGCCCCGATGAACCGGCTCGACGAGATCATCGCCCGGCAGGTGGACACCCCGGAGAAGTTCCTCCGCTTCCTCGCGCTCCTGCTCGGGATGGGTCAGCCCGCCTGGACGGTGGGGATGGAAGCCGTCGGAAGTGCCGGAGCATCCGCCGCACCTGCATTCGAGGCGTCCGGGTTGCTCGAGCTGCTGATGCGGGCTTTGGTCGAGCACCCTGGCCGGCTGGATGACCTCGCCCGCCTCGTCGACCGTCTTGGTGCGTATGCAGACCGGGGGAGCGTGCTCCCGGACGGGTTCCCAGAGGTCTGGGCGGTTGTGGACGCCGTCCGACGCGATCAGGAGGCCGTCGCGTGACGCGCTTTGATGCCGGCCCGGTGCTCGCCGGACTGAAGGACTTCCAGCGCGCCACCGTGGACCACGTCGCTCGCCGGTTCTTCACTGACGATCAACCGACGCGACGATTTCTCGTTGCCGACGAGACGGGCTTGGGCAAGAGCGTCGTGGCCCGCGGCGTCATCGCCAAGACGCTCGAGCACCTCCAGGACGACGACTCGGTCGACCGCATCGACGTCGTCTACATCTGCTCCAATGCGGACATCGCCCGGCAGAACCTCGCTCGGCTGGAGGTCACCGGAAGTCGAGCCACGCACATGTCCACGCGATTGACGATGCTCGCCAAACACACCGCATCGTTGAAGGGCGCCACCTCCGATCTGATCGACAAGCCGGTCAACCTGGTCGCGTTCACGCCCGGCACGAGCTTCGAGCAGGGCTGGCGGACGGGACAGGCGGAGGAGCGAGCGCTCATCTACCTGTTGCTGGAGGAGCACCTCAAGCTCGCCGGCTGGGCTCGTCGCAGCGCACTCCAGACTCTGCGGGCCACCACCCGGTCGTACGAGCGGTTCGAGTCCGCCGTTGAGTACCTCCGCTCGACCCTCGACGGCGGTCCCGACCCCGTCATCGCGGAAGCCTTCGGTCAGGCACTCAACAGGGACGGCCTTGGGCGGCGCGCCGAGGACCTCTTCGCTGACGTCGGCCGTCGGCAAGACATCACTGGCGAGTTGTGGCACCGCGCGACGGGGCTGATCGGAGAACTCCGCGGTCGACTGGCGCGGGCTTCCATCGAGTCCCTGGAACCCGATCTCGTCATCCTTGACGAGTTCCAGCGGTTCAGAAACTTGCTCTCGGTCGAGCAGGGCGGGGAAAGTGCCGAGCTCGCTCAGGAGCTGTTCAACCACGGCCAGGCGAAGGTCCTGCTGCTGTCCGCTACGCCGTACAAGCCCTTCACGTTGGAGCAGGAGCGGCTGACGACGGGGGAGAGCCACCACAAGGACTTCCTGGAGACCCTGCGTTTCCTCAACGGGGACCCGGATTGGCTGGACCAGGTCGATGACGCTCTGGCGGGCTATCGCGATGCGCTGTCGCGTGACACCCCCGCAGCAGAAGCCGCCAGGCGCGTCCGAGAGCTGTTGACGACCGTCATGACACGGGCGGAGCGCCCGCGGTTGAGCACTGGGGAGATGGTGCACGAGCGGCGCACTGAGCTGGTCGACCTGACCGCGGACGACGTCCGCGGCTACGTCCGGCTTCGCGAGCTCGCCTCGGCGCTCGACGCCAACGCGACGCTCGAGTACTGGAAGTCCGCCCCGTACTTCGTCAACTTCGTCGAGGGGTACCAGCTCGGCGACAAGCTGAAGAAAGCCCTAGCGGACGGGGTCACACCAGGCATCCGCGAGCTCGCCTCGCGTACCCAGCAACTGGATGCGGCGGCTCTGTCGTCGTTCAAGCCGATGGACATGGGCAACGCCCGGCTGCGCCGCCTCGCTGAGGACACGGTGGACAAGGGATGGGCAGAGCTGTTGTGGCTGCCGCCGTCCATGCCCTACTTCTCGCTCGGTCAGCCCTTCGTGCAGCACGCCGCAGCCGGGATCACCAAGCGCTTGATCTTCTCTTCGTGGTCGGCGACTCCTACGGCCATCGCTGGGCTGCTCAGCTATGAAGCCGAGCGCCGCATCGCCGACGGCGTGCTGACAGAGAACACCGTTCAGGCGCGTGCCGCGGTGGCGAGTCGGCTCGACTACCGCCTCACCGACGGCCGGCCCGCAGCCATGAGCGCGCTGGCTCTGTTCTGGCCGCATCCGGAGCTGGCTCGATTGGGTGATCCACTCACTGTGGCCCGCTCTCGCCCCGGCGAACTGCTGAGCCGTGCGCAGATGGAGACCGCGGTCCGAGACGCGCTGGAAGATGCTGGGGACGACGGGGACCAGGCGGAGCCGGACGGTGACACCGCGGCGTGGAACGGGTTCCTGAGCTGGCCAGGCGCTTTGCCGGCCGACGTGGGTGGCGGGCTGCCATTGTTGTTGGCGGGCGGCTCTGGCGAATCACCCGACGCGGGCCACGAGCAGCCAGAGACGGGTGCCGGTTTGAGTGCACACGTTGATCAGGCACTGCAGGCAATCGCCCGCGGCGGCCCTGGCCGACTGCGTCGCAGGAACAGCCTCGGCCGGGACGTCGTCCGATTGGCCGCACACGCGCCCGGGAACATCGCGTGGCGGGCGCTGAGCCGCGTCCTCACCGAGGACGACCACGTGACCAGCGGCGAGCACTGGCGGGCGGCGGCACACCTTGCTGCCGGCCTGCGTGCACTCTTCAACCGACTTGAAAGCACGCTCATCATCGACCGCGGTGATCAAGGACCCGCCTACTGGCGCGCGGTCCTCGACTACTGCGCGGCCGGCAACCTGCAGGCCGTTCTCGACGAGTACGTGCACCATCTGCGGAGCTCAATGTCTGACACGCCCTTGTCCGGCGAGGCTCTCTTCGGCTTGGCCGATGACATGGTCCGCGCGGTGAGCCTGCGCGTCGCCAACTACGCGCCCTACTACCCGCTCGATGACAACGGCCCCCGACTCCGCAGTCGCTTCGCGCTCCGCTACGGATCGGCGCGAGGGACGGCAGCCGATGCCGCCGAAGGTGTGCAGGTGCGTCAGCAGGACGTGCGTGCAGCGTTCAACAGCCCGTTCTGGCCTTTCGTGCTCACCACCACCTCAGCCGGCCAGGAGGGCATCGACTTCCACTGGTGGTGCTCGGCGATCGTCCACTGGAACACCCCGGCGAATCCGGTGGACTTCGAGCAGCGGGAGGGGCGTGTGCACCGCTTCGGCGGGCACGCCGTGCGGCGCAACGTGGCTGCCGCGCACCGAGCGGAAGCGCTCGGCTCCTCGCTGAATGACCCGTGGAGGGCGGCCTACGACGCCGCTGACCAGGCGACTCAAGACCAGGGTGACTTCGTGCCGTACTGGGTCTACGGCGGCGACGCCAAGATCGAGCGGTACGTGTACCCGTACGCGCTCAGCCTGGACGGTCCGCGATATGACCGGCTGAAGCGCGACCTGGCGCTCTACCGGCTCGCTTTCGGCCAGCCGCGCCAAGAGGACCTGCTCAAGCTGCTCGATCGGCGCAGCGACGACGAGGTGGCAGCGACCGATGTCATTGACCTCCGGGCTCCGACGGTGTGACAAGCGGTGGCGCCGTCTCAGCCTCGACAGCGAGGCTGACGCTGGCGTGCAAGCCATCTTGTAGACGCCCCAGCCAGGAGGCAGTTCATGGATCTCAAGCCCGATCAGTTGGGCCAGCTCGTCACCGCGCGGCAGGAATGTGGGTCAGCCGTATCGAAGGCCTATGACGAGGTCTTGTGCGAGGTCACCGCCCGCATCGCCTCAACGGGCTCGGTGGGGAAGGCGGACATCGGTGCACTCGTGTCCCGCCCCGGATTCAGTGGAGGCTCGGAACTGACGCGGCGACGGTAGTCGCCGCGGTGTTGTGCCGGTAGAAGTTGTCTTCGTGCTCGGCCGGTGGGACGAGGCCGATCTCGCCGTGTAGCCGTCGGTGGTTGAACCAGTCGATGTACTCGGCCACGGCGATCTCGAGGTCGTCGATGCCCTTCCAGGGACCCTTGTTGCGGACCAGTTCAGCCTTGAACAGGGAGTTGAACGCCTCGGCGAGGGCGTTGTCGTAGGAGTCGCCGGTGGAGCCGACGGAGGCAACCGCGCCGGCCTCGGCCAGCCGCTGGGTGTAGCGCACCGCGACGTACTGGACTCCCTTGTCCGAGTGGTGAACCAGCCCGCCGAGGTCCCGGCCGGTCCGGCGGCGGGTCCAGATGCCCATCTCGAGGGCGTCCAGGGCCAGGTCGGTACGCAGGGACTTCGACAGCTGCCAGCCAACCACTCGGCGGGAGTAGACGTCGACGACGAACGCGGCGTAGACCCAGCCGGAGAACGTGCGGCAGTAGGTGATGTCGGCGACCCAGAGCTGGTCCGGGCCGGTCGCGGTGAACGCGCGATCGACCAGGTCCGGGCGGGTGTCCGGGCCGGTGCCGGGCACGGTGGTTCGCGGGCCCTTACCCCGCGTGATGCCGCGCAGGCCGGCCGAGCGCATCAGTCGCTCGACGGTGCAGCGGGCCACCGCCTGGCCTTGCCGGCGCAGCGCCGCATGAACCTTCCGGGCGCCGTAGACGCCGAAGTTCTCGGCATGTACCTGCTCGATCACCGCAGTGGTGGATGCGTCGGTGACCGACCGCGCCGAGGGCGGCCGGTTCCGATGGGCGTAGTAGGTGCTCGGGGCGATCTGCAGCTGCTCACAGATCGGCTCGACCCCGTGCTCCTCCCGGTGAGCGTCGATAAACTCGACAATCACCGCTGTGGGCGGTCGAGCTCCGCCGCGAAGAACGCCGACGCGCTCTTCAGAATCGCGTTAGCTCGGCGCAGCTCCCGCACCTCGCGCTCGAGTTCGGCCAGCCGGGTGGCGTCGTCCGTGGTGGTGCCGGGCCGGTGGCCTTCGTCGATCTCGGCCTGGGTGACCCAGTTGCGCAGCGTCTCGGGGTTGATCCCCAGCTGCTCACCGATCCGCTTCAACGCCCCAGTCCGGGTCGCGGGGTCACGCCGCGCGTCGACCGCCAGCCGGATCGCCCGCTCCCGCAGCTCGTCGGGGTACTTCCTCGGTGCCGCCATGACTCTCATCCTCACGTGGATTGAGAGCCTCCATCAGACCCGGGGCGGGACACTCGTGCTGTGGAAGCGTCTGCAGGCGAACACTCCATGGGCGGCGCGCTTGAACTCGACACCCGACATCAACGTTCGTGCTGCCACGCGTGCGGCCGTCGAAGCGGTGCATGACTCGAATAGATCGACGGCTGACGCTGCGGTAAGTGGCCGCAGTGCGCTTAGGTCGTTGCCTGGCTTCGGCCATGGCGACGCATTGGCGTCGGCTGTTCTGGTCGCCGCGGCACCAGAGCGAATGGCGGTCTACGACCGACGAGCCCACGCGGCCCTGGCCCAGTTGGGCGTCCAACTCGACAACGCGTCGGGACGCTATGGCCGCTACATGCAAGTGGTCGAAGACGCACGCGAGATGGTGTCGAGAACACATGGCCTCTCATGGACAGCGCGCGACGTGGATCTCGCGCTGTACTGGCTGGGCGGCCGCAGGTGACCGAGAGAAAGCTACGACCGTCAACGGTGCCCGCCGATCTGTCAGGCGACCTTCGCGGCATGGAAGACGTCACCGGGTAGAGCGTGATCGAGCCGCCAGAGGATGCGCATCGGCCGGTTGCCGGTGTGCGACTGGTAGGCCATCGGTCCGGCGTACAGGTACGGCGGCACTCCGAGGGCGCCGTCCGCCGCCTTCGTCTCTCGCACGAACAGGTGCACGGAGCTACCCAGCTCCCGGTGGCGCAGGTACCGCTGACCGACGGGTGACGCTTCCGTCGTCGTGTTCTGCGACTCCCACTGGAAGAGCGTCGGCGTGATCGCCGAGTCGGCGTACATCGTGGTGGGGGAGAAGTGCCCGTCGGTCTTGGTCAGCGTCACGAAGAACAGGTCCGCCCTCTCGTCAGGCACCCAGCGCACACCAGAGCCGAAAGTGCCGGCCAGGTCGGTCATCCCGAACGCCGCCAGCGCCTCCTCGCGGCTGTACCGCGCGTGCACGTGCAGCGGTCGCGGCCCGCCGTCCAGAGCCGGCGCTACCCGGTGGATGCGCTCCCGCAGTACGCCGACCAGCTGAGACAGCTCCACCGATCGAGCCCGGTCGGCGAGAAGTCGGGCCAGCGACTCCTCAATCGATGAGAACGGCGTCCGCGAACCCCAGAGTGCGAAGTGCAGCATCGCGGCCAGTCGTCGCTCTCGGTCGCTTGATCCGAGAACCCCGCCGTTGAGCACGTCGTCCAGCCGGTCGAGTCGCTCGACGTCGTCCAGGTGCAGCATCCGCGCGAAGGCCCCGCGCAGCCGGGCGTCGTCCGGCCTCGGTTCGGCGGTGACCACGCCGGCCGCGCGCTGGAGGTCCAGCCAGCTTCGGCTGGTGCCGCGGTAGAGGTCCTCGACGTCCAGCCCGGTCTCGTCCAGGAAGGTGGGTAGGTCGGCCCCCGGGGAGGCAGCAAGCTCGTTGGCCAGCTGCGGCCAGGGGAGCCGCAGCGACTGCCGGACGTTGTCCAGCACCACCTGCTGCGCCACCCGGTCCAGCTGGATCGAGCAGCCTGCTGGCAGCGTCGGAAAGCCCAGGTCGATCTCCCGCTCCAGCCCACGTCGGGACGTCCCGGTCAGCGCCCGAAAGCGCAGGTCGAAGCGGAAGCTCCGGTGCTGCGAGCCGATGAAGTCCAACACCGTCAGGCACGGCTTGTCCTCAGCCAGCCGCAGACCGCGGCCGAGCTGCTGCAGGAACACGGTGGCGCTCTCCGTCGGGCGGAGGAAGAGCACCGTGTCGATCTCCGGCAGGTCGAAACCCTCGTTGAACAGGTCGACGGTGAACAGCACGTTTACCTCGCCGTTCCGCAATGCAGTCAGCGCGCCCGCGCGGGCGTCGGCGCCGTCCCGCGACGTCACCGCGCGGCTCGGGATGCCAGCGGCCGCGAATCGAGCAGCCATGAAGACGGCGTGGTCGACGCTCACGCAGAAGCCCAGTGCGCGCATGCGCGTCGGCTCGGCCACCGTGTCGATCACGGCCTGCAGGATCAGCCGCACCCGGGCGTCGCTGCCGGTGTAGAGGTTGGTCAACTCGGCGACGTCGTAGCCCGAGCCCCGCCGCCAGCGGACCGTGTCCAGCGGGACGTCGTCGTGCTTGCCGAAGTATTGGAACGGGGCCAGCAGTCGCTGCTCCAGTGCCTCCCACAGCCGCAGCTCGACTGCCGGTCGGCCGCCGAAGCGGGCGATGACGTCCCGGCCGTCCGCACGTTCCGGCGTCGCGGTCAGCCCCACGAGCACCTTCGGCTTCAGGTGGTCTAGCAGGCGGCGGTAGGTAGCTGCCTCGGCGTGGTGAAACTCGTCGACCACCACCAGGTCGAACAGGTCTGGCCGCAGCTCGGCAAGGTCGAGCTGGGCCAACGACTGCACCGAGGCGAAGACGTGCTGCCACTGCGTGGGCTTGGCGCCGTCGACCAGGAGCTCACCAAAGTCACCGCGGCGGAGCACCTGGCGAAACGTGGACCGGCTCTGGGTCAGGATCTCCTTGCGGTGGGCGACGAAGAGCACCGTCTCGACGTGCCCCTGGGTGCGCAGCCGCCGGTAGTCCAGTGCGGAGACCACTGTCTTGCCGGTGCCGGTCGCCATCACCACGAGGTTCTGCCAGCGGTCGTGCACCAGCCGCTCGGCGTCCAGCGCCTCGAGGATCTCCTGTTGGTAGCCGAACGGTCGGACGTCGAGGGAGGTGATCTCCGTAGGGGCGTCGGTGCGCCCACCGCGCTCGACGGCGATGGCAGCGGTGAAGCGCTCGGCGTCGTAGGGCTCGAACGCAGGGTCGTGCCAGTAGGAGTCGAATGTCTCGGCGAAGGTCTGCAGCAGGTGAGACTGCTCGACGGACGACAGCCGGACGTTCCACTCCAGCCCGTCGATCATCGCCGCCCGGGACAGGTTCGACGACCCCACATAGCCGGTGGAGAAGCCGGAACCGCGGTGGAAGAGCCAGGCCTTTGCGTGCAGGCGCGTCGTCCGCGTCTCGTAGGAGATCCGGACGTCGGCGCCCGCAGCGATCAGCCGCTCGACGGCACGTGGCTCGGTCGCGCCGAGGTAGGTCGTGGTGATGACCCTCAGGCGCACGCCACGCTGCTGAAGGTCTTGCAGGGCCTGCTCCAGCACCCGGACGCCGTGCCAGGTGATGAAGGCGCACAGCAGGTCGACGCTGTCCGCGGACGCCAGCTCGCGCTCCACCTCGTAGCCAATCCGGGGCTGCCCGCGGCCGTTGACCAACAGTGCGCTGGTGCTCAGCGGCACCTCCGGCCGCACCGGGAAGGCGACAGGCGCCGGGGTGTGGGCGGGCGTCGCCACTGCGAGCAGTTGCTGCCCGGCATCTGCGACCCGGTCACCGGTCAAGACGGCGCCAGGTGCGCTGAGGTCACCGACCGCGGCCGCTATCCGATTGGCCAGCTCGACCTGCGCGGCCACCTTGCCTTGCTCGGACCCGGGGGCGGACTGCAAAGACCGGCTGATGAGGCTCGCCAGGTGACGCGTGAGCACGAGGTGCGAGTCGGCCGGGTCGAGCGGCTCGTACTGCACCAGCTCTCTCGGTGAGCTGGTCAGCGCAGCAGCCACGTCGTCGGTGATCAGCGCCTCGTAGATTCCCGGCGCGACGTCACTCACTGCGTTCTCTGTCGACCAGGCACCGACGCAGACTCGCACGAGCCATCCGAGCGCCCGAGCGAACGCGCCGTGAGCAACCGCTTCGAATAGCCGATGCCCTGGCCGCTGTTGGACGGTCCTCAACGGGTGCGGCGCTGGAATACTTCGCACTGAACTGCCCGGACTCAGTGGTTCCGGGGTCGACCACTCCTCATTCCCGGCGCGGTTGATGCACGGTGAGGTCACCTCAGCCGGCAGTTTCTCGGGCGATAGCGACCGGTGCGGCTGAGTGGTGAGCCGGCGACCGTCGCGCGGTTCCTGAAGCGGTCGGTCTGGGCAGTCCTCTCCACGAGGTCGACACATCCGCCTCGCTCGCCTCACGCGCCACAAATGAGTGAGAGGTGCCCATAGCTAACCGGCGAGACGCCCTCCTGCAGTTACGCTCGATACCCGGTAACGTTTGGAGTCTCGTGCTATCGATTGGCATTGCGGTTCGGCGCCGAGGATCGGGTGATGTCGGGGTCATCATCGGCGCAGCGTCCGAGCACTGGCAGGTGGCCTTCGGGGGCGCCGTTGTCATGCTCGACGGCTCCGAGCTGGAACCCGCGCCGCGCAATCCCGCCGAACTCTTAAGTGACGGCCAGCTGGGCGACGCCGAGAGTCACGTACTGCGGATCCAAGCCCACTATCTTCAGCACGCCTACCGGCATGATCCGCTTGCCAGCCTGACCAACGCCCGCATCGAACCGCAAATGCACCAGGTCTTCGTGGCTCATCGCGTCGCCAACAAGCTCCGTCCGAGGATGATCCTTGCCGATGAGGTCGGCCTCGGGAAGACGATCGAGGCGGGACTCATTCTTAAAGAGCTGCGAGCCCGCGAGCAGGTCTCGCGGGTTTTGATCGTCAGCCCTGCCAGTTTGACCCGACAATGGCAGGCGGAACTCACCTCGAAATTCAATGAGCCTTTCGAAATCATAGATGGCGCTGCGGCGAAGTACCTGGGCCGCGGGGGAGTGAATCCCTTTGCGCTGCGTGACAACGTCATCTGTTCGCTGCCGTTCGCGGCGAATGAGAAACGAATGGCTCAAGTCTTGGATGCGGAGTGGGATCTCGTCATCTTCGACGAAGCTCACCGCGTGCGCCGGACGAGGCAGAAAGAGACGGTCGCCTACAAGCTTGCTGATGAACTGAAGGAGCAGGTCAACGGGCTGCTCCTGCTCACCGCAACCCCAGTGCAGCTGGATCAGTACGAACTGTATTCCTTGATCCAGCTAGTCGAACCGGGTATCTTTCGCAACGAAAAGGCTTTCGAGAAGCAGCGTCTCGAGATCCCTATGCTGAACGACCTGATGAAACAGCTCGAAGCCTGGGACACCCTCGATCTCACAGAGCGTGAAGCCCTCTTTAGGCGCGAGAAGCGCCGACTCCAGCGCGCTGGTTGCACGTCTCCGGCCGATCTGGATGACGACGACGTCCTGACGCGGGTGATCGGGCGCGTCGTCGGTCTGCACCCACTGGCCGACGTCATGGTCCGTAACCGCAAGGCGGAGCTAGGACTGGCGGGTAGGCGGAGAGCCAGAACGGAGCTGGTCGAACTCACGGCCCTGGAGCAGGAGCTCTACGCCGACGTCATCGAGTACATCCGTGAGGGCTACAACCGCGCGCGGTCGAGCAAGAACAGCGCGGTCGGCTTCCTCATGGTCACCTACCAGAAGATGCTGACCAGTAGCTCTCACGCGCTCCGGAAGAGCTTCAGGCGTCGTATCGCGGCCCTGCAGGGGGATCGCCAGAGGGTCATCGCAGCAGCGAGGGCGGCAGCAAAGCTGATTGATGAGCTGGCGGATGACCCCGAGGAACTCGGTCTCGTGAGCGACGCAGCCGCAGGGGTCCTCGTGGACGCGTCATACATCGATGTGGAAATCAGGCAGTTGACCGAGCTGGCGGCGCGGTTGGACGACGTGCGGGACAGCAAGATGTCCAAGGCCGTGAAGGTCTGCCAGCGAGTGCTGGAAGACCCCGTTGCGAAAATCGTGATCTTCACGCAATTTGTGGAGACCCAGCTCGCCCTCGCGCAAGCGCTGCGCATCAACGGGTTTGACGTCGTGTTGTTCAACGGCGGCCTCGACGCGGAGGACAAGGAGCGCGCCGTTCGGCGTTTTCGTGAGACCGCGTCGGTGCTTGTCAGCACCGAGGCCGGCGGTGAGGGGCGGAATCTCCAGTTCGCGAGTCACTTGATCAACTACGATCTTCCCTGGAATCCGATGAAGGTCGAGCAGCGCATTGGTCGGCTCGACAGAATCGGCCAGAAGCGACAGGTGAATATCTACAATCTCGTCGCGAGCGGGACGTTGGAAGAGCGCGTGTTGGACGTGCTGCATGACCGCATCCGCCTGTTTGAGGAATCGATCGGTGCCTTGGATCCCATCCTGGGCAACATCGAAAAGGACATCGCACGGCTGGCGCTGTCCGACGAGGCCGATGTCGCCCGGGACTTCTCCGCCTACTCGGAGGAGCTCGAGAAGCAGGTTCGGCAGGCGCAAGCCGTCGAGAAGCGATTGGCCGACTTTGTCCTCGACCGAGCTAGCTTTCGACGCGATCAGCTGAACGAGCTGCAGAAGCACTCGGCGATGGCCACGCAGGCCGACGTAGTGGCCTTCTGTCGCGACGTCCTTGATCAGCACGGCGGCTTCGTCAGTGAGCATGACGATGGTGGCGACTCCGTCGTCCTCTCGCCGCGGGCCATGAACAAGCTCGGCCTGCAGCAAACCAGCTTTCGGGGCGTCTTCGACACAGCGGAAGCGCTGCGTCGGGACGATCTTGACTTCTTCGCATTCGGTCACGCATTGGTCGACAAGCTCGTTGCCTTCGGTGCCTCACTCGAGAACGCGACCGTGGGGTGCCGGCGATCGATGTCCGTGCCGTCCGGGACCTGGGTGGAAGTGGTCTACGAGGTTCGTGTTCGCGGCCTCACCGACCGTGGGGCGCTCGTGCGCCACCTAGTCGGCGAGGACCTCGAGGTGCTCAGCGAGCTGATGACCAAGCGGCCGGCTGACGTGGCCGAGGACGGTGAGGTGCCGAGCTGGACGCCGTCAGCTGTGGCGGCAAGCCAGCGTCTCTGGGACACAGAGTTCGGCGTGCAACGCCAGGAGCGGCTCACTGAGTTCGAAGAAGTACGACAGCAGTTGCTCGATCGCGAGGAGAGCCTCTTCGCTTACCGACGCGACCGGTTGGAGCTCCAGGTCACGCAGGACCGCGAGTGGCTGGAGGCCAGAAGCGGTCCGGACATCAGTGCCAGTGACCGTCGGGTGCTCCCCGCGCGGAAGGGCAAGCTAGCGAAGAATCTTGAGCGTCTCGCGGAACTGGAGGATCGCTTTCACATCGAGTGCGAGGCGATCCGTGCCCGGGAGCTGCAGATGGACTCGACCGTTGCTTGGGCCTCTGTCGTGGTGGGCTCGTGAAGCAAGCCGTCGCTTACGGGATCGACTTCGGAACCAGCAACAGCTCGATCGCTGTTGCCTTTGCTGACGGCTCCACCGACGTTATTGCAGCGGAGCGAGCGGGTGCACCGACACTGCGCTCACTGGTCTACCTGCACCGTGACGGGCAGCGCCTGACGGGCGACGACTCCGTCCGCGCATACCTCACGACGGCAACTGCCCAGACCGCGTGTGGGCGGTGTTCTTTCGTGGACCGGACGCGCGACGGCGCAGTCACGGACTGCCGGCAGCACCACAGGGGTGGCAGTTGCCGGGACAGCCGGTTGCTCGCTCAGGTCAAGCGGGACCTGTCGTCGGAGCACATCGACAGAACCAACAGCTGGACGCGTGACTTCGAGTTGACGGAACTGGTGGCCGTTGTCCTCAGGCGCTTGAAGAAGACTGCCGATCGTGCGACTGGGGAGAACGTCCGGCGCGTGGCCATCGGCCGTCCTGTTCGCTTTCCCGGTGTCGAGAAGCAGCCTGCCCGGCTCCAGGCGCTCGCCGAGCAGCGGCTGTACGACGCCGCTGTGCTGGCAGGCTTCACCGACGTCGACCTCGTTGCGGAGCCTCAGGCTGCCGTCACCGTTGAAGAAGTCAGCGACGGCTTGATCGTGTGCACGGATTTCGGAGGTGGAACCTTCGACGTCGCAGTTCTAGCCAAGAAGGAGAACCGCGGCACGGTCTTGGCGCTCGGGGGGCAGGCCGTCGGTGGCGAGTCGTTCGACAGCCGACTGTTCGACCTCAAGGTCCGCTCGGCGCTCGGGCTTGACGGTCAGGCGGTCAACGTTGACAAGAGTCTGCGTGTACCGGGTTGGCTTCGGGCCGGCCTCAGCTCGCTCTCCGGCTGTCAGGAGCTGTTGCACGACCAGCGGGTGGGACCACTTCTTCGGGATCTCTCGGCGCATGGCGCCAAGGGGGTTGCCGAGGCGCTACGGGAGCTCCTTTACGGGGGCCAGGCGTGGGCATGCCACAAGGCCGTCGAGGACGCCAAAATTCGCCTCTCGAGTCAGCGGGAGGCCCGCATCACCCTGCGCCGACTGCCGCATCTGAACATCGATGTCACCGTGCAGCGGTCGGAGTTCGAGCAGGCCATCCAGTCCGAACTGCGTGCGGTGGAAGGGTGCATCGTGGGCACGCTGGCGAGGGCAGGCGTGGAGCCTCAGCACGTCAGTTACGTGACTCGAACCGGTGGTTCGTCGAGGATTCCGGCCTTCGAGGCGACGCTGACATCGATGTTCGGGGCCGGGAGGATCGTCGACCGGGATGCCTTCACAACAGTAGTGACGGGCTTGGCGCAGTACGCGTACTCCGAGTGGGCGTCATCGAGGAATGCGTGACCGAGCCCTTCGTTCCAACCGGACGCGAGTTCGATGACGGAGACCTGTCCAAGTTCGAGCCCGTCCGTTCGCCACGCCTACCGGGGGAGAAAAGTGCGGAAGCGGCTGCTCGTCGCGTCCACGAATTCGTGCTCGAGGTGAGTCCCCAAGTGGATGAGGAGCGTCCCCTGGACAGCGCTTGAGCGCGATGTCGGATCAGCGGAATCGCCCTGCCGGTCCACCAAGCCGTCCCCAATCACTTCGGCGGGTCGCTCCTACTGCTCCGTGCGGCCGCAGGCGGACGGGCTGGTAGGGAAGCCGAGGCGATCGGCTTCCGCTGCGGCGGCGAACAAGTCGTCGACCACGCGGCGCAAGTGTTCCGTAACGCTGCTGAGGCCCAATCGGTCGCGGACGGCCGCGGCCACAGCGGCGTAGGACCAAAGCAGTTTGCGTTCTGAGGCGTTGAAGGTCGACCAGAATGCTGGTCCGTAGGAGCGCAGGTCGGCGGCGACGCAAGAGGCGTTGTGGATCTTGTCGGCGGCGGTGACAAACAGCGCCTCGTCTGACTTCTTTCTGGCTCGCGAATACCGACGACGTAGGCGCGCTGCCGCTCCTCCCAGGAGCCTTGCCGCGCTGCGCGGTGGCTGGCGGCCCATTGTCGTGGGCTCCGCCGAGTTCCCGATGCTCAGCCCGCGCTCGGGTGGCTGGTTCGTCACCGGGTCAGGCTCCCTGCGCCTTGTCTCTGAGGTGGTCGCCGCCGCGGTCCATGGGGACGACGGGCTTGGCTCAATCCGCTACCACGCCGTGTCATGATGCCGCTTCGTCGCGTCACGGGGGAATGAGATGACTCTGCACGAGAAGTCTGCACAGCAGCCAGTCCCAGCGGGGAGGCGCTCCCTCTGGGAACGGTTCAAGGCGGGCGGTTGGTACTACGTCGTCGTCCTGGCTTCGGCAGGCATCCTCGCGCCGATACCCATGTGGCACGCATGGACGCGGCTCCGCACGCGCTACCTGCTGATCATGGCCAGCACGTACACAGCTGTCGCTATTCTCCTGGTCTACGTGCTGCCCAGCTCGTCCGAGCGCGCTGCGGACGGACAGCCTGCGAGCAATGTCGGCGGGCTGGCCGCTGTTGCGCTCATGATCTCGGCGTGTTTCTTGCTCGTTCGGCCCCGCCGTGAAGTCTTCGGCCTCGGACAGCCGGTGGCGTACCACGAGGACCCAGCCGTGCAGCGCGCACTCGACGGACGCGCCCGACGTGACAGGGCCCGGGCGATCGTCGAGAGCGACCAGCCGCTGGCACGTGAGCTCCGCATCGGTCGTCCAGACCTGCCGCGGGACTACGACGACGGTGGTCTTGTCGACGTCAACAGCGCTCCCGCCCACGTCGTTGCTGACGTGTGCGGGATCGACGCACGCTGGGGCGAGGAGATCGTTGCGGCCCGCGAGCTGCGGTGCGGCGGCTTCTTTCACATCGCCGAACTGCTCATCGAAGTCCAGATGCCTGGGCACGTGGGCGAACGGATCCGGGACCGCGGCGTCTGCATCGCTTAAGCGCTCCCGTCAAATCGCTCTGTCGGATCCCTGTCTCGAAACCCGCGTCCGGTCGTTATGGGGCGGCCGCCCACCGTCGTCTCATCACGGCTGGATGGTGACCGTCACCGGGACGTGGTCGCTGCGACGCGGATGGCGACCCACGTGTCGAAGTCGCCCGACTCGACCGCCGCCCCGTCCGCCCAGGCGGAGGGCGCGAACACGTGGTCGATGTGGAACGGCTGGTCCTGCCGGGCGGTGGTGAAAGTACGTCGGCTCGGTTGGCTGCTCGCCGAGCACGAGCCTGTGGGCCACCGGATCCGGACCATCTGTCGCCGTCGCTAGGCCCTCGACTTCCCTCAGCCGCCGAGAGACGAGGACGTCCCCATGGCCAAGACCGTCGCGAAGTCCAGCAAGAAGTCCGACAAGCTCGCCGCGAAGCTCAAGGCCAAGGCCAAGGCCAAGGCCAAGGCCAAGGCCACCGAGGCGAAGGCCAAGGCGAAGGCGAAGAAGGCGAAGTCCAAGGCGACGAAGGCCAAGGGCAAGAAGGCCAAGCAGAAGTAGTGGCGGCGCGGTCCCGCTCCCTCGGGGTGGGCGGGACCGGCGCGCGATCAGGCGGTGAGCAGGCCGGATGCCGTGGCTGTCAGTCGGCCGGCGGACGTGGCAGCGACCAGGGCCGACTCCAGGACGGCGATCTGGGCTGCGGTGCGGCGGCGGTAGCCGAAGACCTCCAGCGTCTGCGCGAACAGCTCGTCCTTCGTCATCCCCGCACTGGCCCGGCACAGCGCGACCATCGCGTTTCCGATCTCTTCCGGCGCCACCTGCTCCATCGGCCGGGTCGCCGCCGGGTCACGGCGGAAGCCGGTCCATGATGACCGGTCGAGCCCAGCGGGCCACACGAAGTCACCGACCCGAACCGACGCGAACACCAGTGCCGCCAGCGCGTCCTTGCGCGCCTGCGCCACCCGGCCCAGGCCGAACGCGCCGGCCGTGAGCCGGGCCAGCCGGTCGAGGTGGATCGGCCCCTCGGCCTCGGCGCCGGCCTGCAGCACCCGCCCCACCCGCTCGGCCACCCGCCGGTTGCCCAGTTGGTCGAGCAGGCTGCGCTCACCTGCCGGCTCCGGCGTCCACGGCACGAACGGCTCCTCGCAGTCCAGCACCGTCGCCGACGACTTGACCGCCACCGGCTCCGGCGCAGCCGCCGACGTGGGCGCCGGCTCCGGCGCCACCGGCTGGATGGGGAGCGGCTCCGCCGCGGGCGGGGGAGCGACCGGGGTCTGTGCGGCGGCGACCAGCCGCTCCACCACTGCCTCCTGGTCGGCCAGCCAGGCCGGCAGCCACACCCGTTCCACCGCCGGCCAGCGCAGCATCCCGCCGAGCACCTCCACCGGCAGCCCGTCGCGGTCACCGACCGTCCTCCGCCTGGCCCACGCCGGCCCGTCGAGCAGCACGGCCAGCACCGGCACGTCCGGGGCCGAGGCCAGCGACACGGCCAGGTCCACCTTGAACTCCGACAGCCCGACATCGGTCCGCACGATCAACCCACGAGCACGCAGCGCGGCGGCGACGTCGTCCCGGTGCCGGTCGGGGAGCGAGGCGAACCGGGCGTCCCGCGGCAGCGCGTCGGTGCCGTGCGCCGCCAGGTCCAGGTACGCGCGCAGGTGCTTGATCCCCACCGACGAGGTCTGCTCGGCCCGCAGGTCGGCCGGGTCGAAGGAGGAGAACACCACCACCTGCCGCCGGGCGCGGGTGATCGCCACGTTCAGCCGCCGCTCACCACCCGCCTTGTTCAGCGGCCCGAAGTTCAGCGGCAGCTGTCCCCGGTCGTTGGCGCTGAACGCGGTGGAGAACAGCACGACGTCCCGCTCGTCGCCCTGCACGTTCTCCAGGTTCTTGACGAACAGCCCCTCGCCGTCGGTGCGGTCCAGCGCCTCGACGAGCCGCTCGTCACCGGCGTCCCGCAGCAGCGCATCGATCAGCGCCCGCTGCTGGGCGTTGAACGTCACCACGCCGATCGAAGGCGGCTCGTCGGGGGAGAGGGCGAAGCGGCGGCGGATCTCCGCCACGATCGCCTCCGCCTCGACCGGGTTGGTGCGCAGCAGCTTGCCCGCCCCGGACCGGTGGAACGTGCCGTCCACCCGCACCAGCGAGACCCCGCGGCCGTCCGGGGCCGAGGAGGCCGGCCCGTGCACCGGCGCCGGGAACGAGGACAGCCGGTTCTCGTAGTACTGGCCGTTGCTGAAGGCGATCAGCGACTCGTCCTGGCTGCGGTAGTGCCAGGACAGCCACTGCCGCGGCACCCGCGCCTGCACGCACTCCGAGAGAATCGATTCCTCGTCCTCCACCGCGGTGGCCAGGTCCTCGGGCAGCGCGTCGTCGTCGGTCGTCGGCTCGGCGAAGGACGTCGGAGGCATCTGCTTGCTGTCCCCGACGACGACCGCAGCGTGCGCCCGGCCCAGCGCGCCGACCGCGTCGGCGACCCGGATCTGCGACGCCTCGTCGAACACCACCAGGTCGAACAGCCCGGCCCGGGCCGGGAAGAAGCGGGCCACCGAGTCGGGGCTGACCAGCACGCACGGCATGACGGCGGTGACCAGCTCGCCGTACTCGGCGATCAGCCCGCGCACGCCCAGCCCGCCGCGCTGCCGGTTCAGCTCCCGCTGCAGCGCCCCGACCCGACCACCGCGGGCGGTGACGTCGAAGGACCGCGCCGAGACGACCGATGCGGGCAGGGCGGCGGTCAGGTGCCGGCGCACCGCCCGGGACGCCGCGGTGAACCGGGAGATCGCCCGCTCGTGCACCGGCGCGTCGAAGGCGGCCAGCCCGGTGGCCTCCTCCCGTTCGGTCATCGCGGCGCCGGCCAGCCCGAGCTCGAAGGAGCGGACGGCGTCGTCGGCCGGCACCGCGCCGGACAGCAGCGCCGAACGGCCCTCACCCAGCCCGGCCGCGCGTAGCGGCTCGACGGCGGCGACCAGGTCCAGCCACCGGCGCAGCGACGGCACCCCGGGACTCGTGACCGCCCGCTCGGCGCGGGTCGCCTGCCACCGGGCGAACAGCCCGTCGGTGCCCGCCCACGCCGCGAGCTGCTCGGGCGTCGACCGGCAGGCGGTCAGCAGCTGCTGCACCGCCTCCTGCGCGCGGCCGACCGCCGCGGCGGCCGACGGGTTGGTCGCCGGCCCCTGGGCCAGCAGCGCGCGCAGTGCCCCGGGGAAGCCGTCGCCGCCCTCGACCACCGCCCCGGCCAGCCGGAGCCAGTCGACCTCCCGGTCGACCAGGCCGGGATCGGTCAGCGGGTTCCAGTCGCTGGGCACCTGCAGCCCGGGGATCGCGGCGGCCCGGGCGGCCAGCGCCCGCGCCGCCGTCTGCGCGGCGAGCAGCGCCGACGCCAGCGCCGGCACCGCCTTCGGCGCGACCTCGCCGGTCAGCACCGGAGCCAGCGAGTCGCGGACGGCGATCAGCCGCTTCTTGCGGCCGAAGAAGCCCGACTGCGTGGCGGCCTCCCCGGCGGCAGAGATCTCCGCCAGCGGCAGGTCCAGCGCGGCCGGCGTGGCTCCGTCCACGCCCGGTGCCACGCAGAACGTGGCGACGTCGGCCGACAGCGCGGCCGTGTCGTTGCGCCAGCGTGCCGAGCGGGTCTCGTCCAGCACCGCCAGGTCGACCGGCGGGCCGTCCAGCACCCGGGCCAGTCCGATCAGGTCGCCGGGCGTGCGCACCGCGGCCAGCACCGGCGCCAGCCGCGCCGATCCGAGCAACTCGGCGGCGGCGGCATCGACCGCAGCAGCGGCGGTCGCGGCGGCCGGCACGTCGATGTCGGCGACGTCCACGAAGCCCCACGGGTGGCCCGGCCGCGGCCGGGCCAGGTCGGCGACGTCCGGGAGTCCGGCCAGGGCGCGCCGTACCGCCGTCACGTCGTCGGCCGTCAACCCACCGACCGCAGCCGGGGAGACGGGCAGCGGCGGCACGGAGTCGCCCACGCTGAGCACTCCGGTGTGCGCGCTGTACAGCGACAGGCCGGCGGCGTTCTGCTCGTGCAGCCGGGTGGCGTACCGGGCCAGCGAGCGCCGGGCGGAGCGGAGGTCCTCCCCGTCGGCGGCCAGCCCCTGCTCGTCGACCTGCACGGCGTGCTCCAGCGCCGCGCGGATCTGGGCCCGCACCACAGCTGGCCGGCTGCCCTTGTCGTGCAGGTCGAGCGCGAACGGGCCCATCCCGACGGCGTCCAGCCGCCGGGCCACGACGTCCAGCGCGGCGCGCTTCTCGGCGACGAACAGCACCCGCTTGCCGTCGGCGACCGCCCGGGCGAGCAGGTTGGTGATGGTCTGCGACTTGCCAGTCCCCGGCGGGCCCTCCAGCACGAACGTCCGGCCGGCGGCGGCCTCGGCGACCGCGGTCAGCTGCGAGGCGTCCGCCGGCACCGGCACGCCGGCCGCGAGCTCGTCGAGGTCGACCGAGCCGTCCGCGGCGACCGGATCGTCGAACGGATCGGTGGGGGAGTGCACCAGGTGGGCGACCAGCGGGTTCTCGCTCAGCGTCGCCCAGTGCTCGTCCAGGTCCTTCCACAGCCGGAACTTCGCGAACGCCAGGATCGCCAGGTCGGCGGTCGGCTCGACCCGGTACGGCAGCCCCTGCTCGACCAGCGCGATCCGCATCGCCTGGAGCGCGGCGTCCAGGTCGATGCCGGCGCCGTCCTCGGTCGGTTCGGCCAGGCCGGGCACGCTCAGGCCGTGCAGCTGGCGCAGCTTCTCCAGCAGGCAGTAGTTGGGCGTGCTGGTACCGGACTCGTCCACGGTCAGCCGGTACGCGCCGGACCGCGAGTGCGCCTTCAGCACGACGGGCACCAGGATCAGCGGTGAGCGCAGCGGCCGGCCGTCGAGCTCCCAGGCGAGGCTGCCCAGCGCCAGGTACAGGTTGTTGGCGCCGGTCTCCTCCAGCACCGTCTTCGCCTTGTAGGCCATCGCCCGCATCCGGGTCAGATACGAGCTCTCCGGGACGTCGACGTACAGGCCCCGCCGGTCCAGCAGCAGCTCGGTCAGCTGCTCCTGCGGCAGCTCCCGGGCCGACCGCAGCCCCCGCTCGCGCTGGACCGCGGCCAGCTGGTCGCTGGGCAGCAGGGTCAGCGGCGTCCCGCCGTTGACCAGGTCCTCCAACGCGCCGAGCTGCGCATCGGGCACGGTCAGCGCAATCCCGGCGCGCGGCGTGTAGTTGATCAGGCGGTTGCGCAGGCTCAGGTCCAGCAGTGCGTTCTTCCACTGCGCGATCCGCGGCGGAGCGAGCTCCCGGGCCTCGTGCTCCGCCGCCGTCCCGGCATCAGCCGGGCGGGCCGGGGTGCTGTGCACGGCCGGCCGGTACTCGACCACCTGCACGGTGCCGTCGGCGTCGCGGGTGCGGGCCGGCAGCGGGAGGACGCCGTCGCGCCGAGCGCGGTAGACGTCGACCACCCCGATGACCCGGTCGAGGTCGCCGGTGAGCCAGGCCGCGTACGACGGGCGGTGCAGCTCGTCGAAGCCGACGGGCTCCGAGTGGGCGGACTGAGCGCGGGTGGTGAGCATGGTCGTCTCGACCAGCCGGATCAGCCCCAGGTCGACCAGGTTCACCAGGCTGGCGACGTCGGTGGTCGCGGAGCTCTGCGCCGACAGCTCCTCGCGCCAGTAACCGAGGAAGGCATGTCCCTCGACCAGCCACAGCAGCGGCCGGATGCCGGCCTGCTCCAGCGCGGCAGCCAGGACGACGACCAGGTCCAGGCAGGTGCCGACCCGCTCGTCGAGCACCTCGCCGGGCGTGCGCACCTTCTGCCCGGCGTCGGCCCAGCTGGCCGGTGGTTCGCTGTAGCGGACGTCGCGGGCCTGGACGGCGGCGCAGATCGCGGACGCGACCGCGTCCACCCGCTCGGCGCCGGACTGGTAGCCCTGGATCGACGGACTCCCGGTCTGCGTGCGCAGCACCTCGGCGGCCTCGGCGACCAGCGCGGTGATCGACGGGTGGTTGGGCAGGACGTGGGCGGCGAGCATCTCCATCGCCAGCTCCAGCGGAGTGGCCAGCCACTGCGCCGCGGCCAACACCTGCACCGGCACGCGCGCCCGGCCGAGCACCTCGCTGTCCTTCTCGACCAGGACCGACAGCCAGCCGGGACGGCGTTCCTCGACCTGCAGCATCGCCGCCGGGTCCAGCCGCAGGCCGACGTCGGTGAGCACCGTGGTGTGCCCGGGGTCGATGTCGGCGAACAGCTCGACGGCCTCGCCGATCGGGCCCGCGGCGTCCCGGACGCCCACGTGCACGCTGGCGTGCCGTACCGGCTCGCCATGCCCGGTCAGCACCAGCTGGGAGACCACGACGATGCCGTTGTGCGCGAGCGCGTAGCTGAGCACGGGCACAGCCGTGACCTCGACGCTGACCCTCGCCGCCATGTCGATCGCCGCCGGCCGGACGTCCACGGGGTCAGTCATGCGCCTTGTCTACCGGCCTGCGGCGACGAGTCCGGGTCAGGCCGTGACGGGTGTGGCAGGTGGGGCGCCAGCGGACGAAGCCCGTCCGAAGGGAGGCGGTGTCAGCGGGATGCGGCGGCGACTGTCGTTGCTACAGCAACGACTAGCTCGTTGGAGAGAGAACTGGGTAGATCGATGCGCTTTGTCGTTACGATCGCAACGATAAAGACCCATCAATGAGGTGAGCAGCCCATCGAGGGCCTTATCTTCGCTACAGCAACGACAGGGAGGATCACGTGTCATCACCTGCGGGCCCGCGGCGTCGCCGCAAGGACGATCTGACCGGGGTCGGTCAGGTGGTCGCCGACCGGCGGCTCACGCTGAACCTCACCCAGGCCGAGCTCGCCGACCTGGCCGGAGTCGGCGTCTCCTCCGTCCGGACGCTGGAGACAGGGGCCCACACGTTGACCCTCGCGGTCGCCCTGGCCGTTCTCGACGCCCTCGGGCTGGTGCTGGCCGTCGGCCCACGGCCCGCGCTCGACGCGGTCCCGGACGCCGTGCTGCTCCGACCCGGGACCGGCTCCCGGTGACCACGCCGTCCGTCGCCGACCTGGTCGGTGTCGCGGAGGCTGACGTCTACAAAGCCGGCCTCCTGGCCGGCCGACTGCGCCGGGACGGCGATGACGTCGAGTTCCGCTACACAGACGACTACCTGGCCGATGCCGCCCTGCCGGCGATAGCCGTCTCGCTCCCCAGGAACGCCGAGCCGGTGCGCGCCACCGCAGGGGCAGTCCCGCCGTTCTTCGCCGGCCTGCTCCCGGAGGGTGCTCGCCTGCAAGCGGTCATGGCTGGGGCCCGGACGTCGATCGACGACCACCTCACCCTGCTGCTGGTCGTGGGTTCCGATGCCATCGGCGACGTGCAGGTGCTCCCGAACGGCGCGCCACCCACCGACCCGGCCCTGCTATTCGATCCGGACAAGGCGGGGACGAGCGACTTCGCCGACGTCTTCGCGCGTGCCACGTCCACCGATCCCGACCAGCTCGAGCGGGTCGCGCTGCCGGGGGTGCAGGTCAAGGTCTCTGCGGCGATGCTCTCCACCCCGGTCGGCACCACCTCCGGCCCCGCCATCCTGAAGCTCGACCCGAACGGCTACCCCCACCTGGTCGAGAACGAGCACTTCTTCCTCGGCATGGCCCGCGCATGCGGCCTGCCGGTGCCGAACCACCGGCTGATGTCCGACCGAGCCGGTCGGCTGGGCCTGTTGGTGGAGCGCTTCGACCGGATCAAGGCAGCCGGCGCGCCGCCGCGCCGACTGGCGCAGGAGGACGCCTGCCAGGTGCTCGGCCGCTACCCGGCAGCGAAGTACCGGCTCACCTTCCAGGAGGCGGCGACCGGTCTGGCCCGCGCCGTCGAGGTGGCCGGTGGCTCGAGACCGCTGGCGCTGCGTCGCATCCTGGAGACAGCGGCCTTCAGCTACCTCATCGGCAACGGCGACCTGCACGGCAAGAACCTGTCCATCCGGCAGGCGCCGTCCGGTCTGTGGGAGGTGACCCCCGCCTACGACCTGCTGTCCACGCAGCCGTACTCGTCCTGGCGCGACCCGATGGCGCTGCCGATGTACGGCCGGGCGAACCGGCTGAGCCGCCGGTGGTGGCTCGACGCGGCGCAGCGACTCGGCCTGGCCGAGCGGGCCCTCGCTCGCGCGCTCGACCGGCTCGTCGACGTCGGCCGGGCACACCTCGACCGACTGGACGAGATCGGCTTCGGCGATGCGACGACCGACCGGCTCCGGGACCTGATCGCGACCCGGTGCGACGAACTCGCAGGCTGAGGGGACCGGAGTCCCGGGGCGATGGAGGTCGACCCGGTCAACCCTGCAGGTCCGAACACCTGGCCCGCGAGCGGCGCCTGAGCCGCGTGTGGCTCATGGGACGAATTCGTTCCGCAGACGCCGGATCCCGTCGGTTCGCCATGTCATGGTCCGCCTCGTTGCACCCAGAGCGGGGGACGCATGAGCGGGATCATCGTGGTCGATCAGCCGACCGACGAGCAGGTGGCCATCTGGCAGGTGAGCGTCGGTGACGGCCTCGAGTCGACGATGGCGGGCGCCTGGGTCCTCCCGGCGGACGACGAACGGATCGACGGGCTGGTGCGCGGACGCCTCCTGGTGACCACCGAGTCAGCCTCCGGGCGGTTCGGCTCCGGAGCCGGTCCTGCGGCTCTCGCGACGGCTGTCCGCCAGGAGATCGCCGACCTGGACCGGGCCTTCGCCGGGCACCTGGCGTCGCTTCCGTCGGCCCGCCGGAGCCTCGTCCGTCCGCGGTGGCCTTCCGTTCCCGACACGGCCACCGCCGAGGCCGCCGGCGATCCGCTCGCCTCGCGGGCCCTCACCCTGGCCCGCTGGGTCTCCGACCTGCTCACCGCGTGGGACGAGGTGGAGAGCCAGCGGCTCACCCGGCCGTTCCTGCTGTCCTCCGGCGGGGAGGCCGCCCGCGAGCACCCGCCCGGCTGGCCGGCTGCGCCGGGGACGACGCAGGAGGAGGCAGCGTGAGCGTCGCCGTCCTGGACCTGGAGACCACCGGCCTGCGCCCCGGCGTCGACCGGGTGGTCGAGGTGGGCGTCGTCCTGCTCGACGACCGCGGTGAGGTCGAGGGCGAGTTCTGCACCCTGGTCAACCCCGGGCGCGACGTCGGACCCACCTCGGTGCACGGCATCTCCGCCCGCGACGTCGCCGACGCACCGGCCTTCTCCGACATCGCCGGCTACCTCAGCCACCTGCTGGCCGGCCGGCTCGTCGTGGCGCACAACGCCCTGTTCGACCTGCGGTTCCTGGGCCGGGAGTTCGGCCGCGCCGGCGTGCCGATCGGGCTGTCGCCGTCGCTGTGCACCATGCGCCTGGCCCCGCTGTTCTTCGGCGCGGGCACTCGCTCCCTGCAGGCGCTCTGCGACTACATGTCCATCCCGTTGGAGGCACACGCCGCGCTGAACGACGCCCGTGCGACCGCCGAGCTGCTCCTCCGGATGCTTGCCTCCGACCTCGGCACCGAACCGCTGGTCGGCGCCGGCCTGGCCGTCCGGTTCGCCGCCGATGGCGGCTACGAGGGCTTCGAACCGCTCGACGCCGTCTGGGCCGACCTCGTCGCCCGGGCGGTCGAACCCGGCCCGTGCTCGCCCTGCGCCCCCTGTCCTTCGGTGCCCCGGGACGCGGCCACCGCGCTGTCCCGCCGGCGTGATGGCTACCTCGGCGGGCTCGTCGCGGCCCTGCCCGCGCTGGACGGCGCACCGCCGAGCATGGCGCCCTACCTGACCGTGCTGGACGAGGCGCTCGAGGACCGGCTGGTCAGCATCACCGAGGCCGATCAGTTGTTCTCCCTCGCCGCCGAGCTCGGCTGCGGACCAGACCACGTGCGGGCCGCGCACCGCCTCTACCTCGATGCGCTGGCCACCACGGCGCTCGCTGACGACGTGGTCACCGACGCCGAGCTGGCCGACCTGCGACGTGTGGCCGAGCTGCTGGGGATGGAGAGCCGGGACGTCGACGTCGCGCTGACCATGGTCCGCTCCGGCGCGAAGGTCTCGCTGCCTCGCCGGCCCGGGCTGTTCTCCGCGGGCGACAAGATCGTGTTCACCGGCGAGATGTCCCGCAGCCGCGCCGACCTCGAGCAGGCTGCTCGGGGCGCCGGCCTGGAGCCGATGTTCTCGGTGTCGGGCAAGACGAGCCTGCTCGTTTGCGCCGATCCAGACTCCCAGTCGGGCAAGGCCCGGAAGGCTCGCAGCCTCGGGGTGCGGGTCATCGGGGAGGCGGTCTTCTGGGAGTCGCTGTCCCTGGCGGGCGCCCGGTGAGCAGCAGGCCCGCGTGACCGCGCGCGTGTACCCGGTGGAGCCGGCCTTCGAGTCACCCGCCGAGCAGTCGTTCGTCCAGACGCTGCGCGACCAGTTGCCCGACGACGCCGTCCTGTTCTGCAACCTGCGCTTCACCGACCGGTCGTTGCGCGACTTCCTGTACCGGCACCCACGGTGGTCCCGGGGCAACCCGCGGTCAAACCACTTCGTCGCGCTGCCGACGACCGTGCTGCCCACCGACTTCGCGGCTCCGGACGCGCCCCGCTGGCTGGTCATCGACAGCACGGAGACCAGCCACGCGGCCGGCCGGATCGAGTCGGCGCTGCGCCGCACCGAGGAGGAGCACGACGCGCCGACCCCGGACGACGTCGAGCTGCTGGTCGACTGCCTGGCCGGGACGGCGATCCCGCAGGCCGACCTGGTCGCCGACCTGGCCGAGCGGGAGGCAGCCTGCGACCTGCTCACACACGCACAGGCGAAAGTGCTCGACTACCTGAGCGGCAACCCCAGGGTGGAGATCCGCGGCGGTGCCGGCTCCGGCAAGACCTGGCTGGCGATCGAGAAGGCCCGGCGACTCACCGCGGACGGCCAGCGGGTCGCGTTGATGTGCTACTCCCGCGGCCTCGCCGAGTACCTGCGGCGGCGCGTGCTGACCCTCCCGACGCGGCAGCGACCGGTGTACGTGGGCACCTTCCACAACCTCGGGATCAGCTGGGGCGTGGCTCCCGGCTCCGACGACGACAGTTCGTACTGGGAGCAGCAGCTGCCCGAGACGATGGCGTCGCTGGCGGAGGGGCTGCCGGCGGAGGAGCGGTTCGACGCCATCGTGATCGACGAGGCGCAGGACTTCGCCGAGTCGTGGTGGCCCGCCGTCCTCGCGGCGCTGCGGCGTCCGGACGACGGCTGCCTGTACGTGTTCTCCGACGAGGGGCAGCGGGTGTTCGCCCGGCAGGGCCGGCCTACGGTGCCGCTGGTGCCGATCGAGCTGCCGGAGAACCTGCGCAACACCAAGCAGATCGCCGGCACGTTCAGCAGCCTCGCGCCGGCGCAGATGCGGATCCGTGGCGGCAGCGGCGTCCCGGTGCGGTTCCTCCCGTGCGCGGCGGAGGACGCAGTCAGCGTCGCTGACGACGCAGCCGACGCGCTGCTCGACGAGGGCTGGCCGCCGGAGTCGCTGGCGGTGCTGACCACGTACAGCCGGCACCCGGTCCAGGTCGAGCGGCAGGCCGCCGGGCAGGACGCCTATTGGGCGACCTACTGGGACGACGATGACCTCTTCTACGGGCACGTGCTCGGCTTCAAGGGGCTGGAGCGGCCAGCGGTCGTGCTCGCGGTGAACGGTTTCCGGAGCGAGGAGCGGGCGCGGGAGATGCTGTACGTCGGGCTCTCCCGGGCGCGTGACCTGCTCGTCGTCTGCGGCGATCTCGAGCTGATCCGCCGCGTCGGCGGGGAAGCCGTCACGCGGCGGCTGACCTCGGGACCTCCCCGATGACCGCGCCCAGGAGCCTCGATGCAGCGGAGGTGGCGACGACGCCAGCCCGGACGCCGCCGACATGACGTCGAACGCCTCGAGCGCGGCGCACGGCATCGAGGACGACCCGGCCCTCGAATCGATGCTCGACGACTGCTCCACCGTGGTGGCCCCGGGGTCGACGTCCACGTGGACCTCGACGCCTCGCCGATCGGCCAGGCGGCGTCTCGCACGCCCTTGGTGGTATCACTTCGGTACCATCGAACGATGGCCATGACCCTGCGGACCGACGACGAACTCGAGCGCGCACTCACCGCGCTCGCGGAGGCGGAGGGCACCTCGCGCCAGGAGATCGTCCGGCGCGCCGTCCTGGAGCGGTATGAGCGAAGCGGCCACGCCGCTCGCGTTCAGGCGAGCTCGGGCCGCCTGATCGAGAAGTGGGGCGACGTGCTCGACCGGCTGGGCACGGTGTGAGCCAGGTCGAGCACCTCGAGCTAGACGACCTCCTGGCTCTCGTCCGGGCGCTGGACACCGGCCCGGTGCGGGATGTGGGCCTGCTGGACTCCGCGGCTGCGCGGCCCCGGGCGACGGCTTTCGGAGAGCCGGCCTACCCAACGTTGTCGCTGCAGGCCGCCGCGCTCCTCCACTCACTGGTGGGCAACCATGCGCTCGTCGACGGGAACAAGCGACTGGGCTGGTTGGCCACAGTCGTCTTCCTCGACCTCAACGCCCACGAACCGGAGCTGAGCGACGACGCCGCCTTCCAGCTGGTCATGGACGTGGCGGCCGGCTCGGCCGAGGTCGAGGAGATCGCCGAGCGACTTCGGGTCAGGTCGCGCTGACCCGCCGCGGATGCCGGGCATGACGAGCGGGTCACCCGAGGGGCAGGTCACGGGCGACGCCGCCGGCCGCAGCGACTCAGCGCGACGCACGCGCCGGCGTCGGTGTCCCCGGTGCGGGCAGCTCGGGGCACTTCCCGTGATCTACGGCCTTCCAGACATCACCGCGATGGACCTCGCCGCCGAGGGCAAGCTCATCCTCGGCGGCTGCATGCTCGGGTCGGATGATCCCGACTGGCTCTGTCTGCCCTGCGCGAAGGGGCCGGATCCGCAGACCGACTGACCGGTCAGCTCACCGCGGGACGACGACCGTCTCCGGCACGTGGTCACTCCGACCACTTTCACCCAGGTGTCGAAGTCGCCCACCTCGACCTTCGCCGCTCGTAGCCAGGCCGGTCGGCTGACTCAGCCACTCGCTGCGCCGGTCGACCGGGGCAGGCGGTCCAGCGCGGCGGTGAAGCTGTCGTTCCACAGACCCAGGTACGGCCACGCGTCCAGCACCCTGGCCGTCGCCTCCGCGGCCGACAGGCCCGCCGTCCGGCGCAGCCACGCCCGCAGCACCAGCCCGGTGCGGGACGCCCCGCCGTGGCAGTGCACCAGCACCGGCCGGCCCTCGGCGCGTAGCGCCGCGATGTCGTCGAGGACGTCGGCCAGCACGGCGTCCAGCTCGCTGTTCGCGTCGTCGTCGGTCAGGTACGCGTACCGCTGCACGTCGTGCCCGAAGGGCTCGCCGGTGCGGCACAACGAGACGACGGCGAAGTCCCGAGCGCTGATCCGCGCACCGTCCAGGTCGGCGGCCCATACACCGGGCAGCACCTCGCGCGGCTCGATCCGAGCGCTGCGGGCCGCTACGTGTCGGTTGGTCGGGCTGCCGTCCAGGGTCATGGCGAGGGCGTGCAGGTCGGCCAGGTCCCAGCGCTTGTCGGCGTAGCCCGGCACCCGGCCGTGGACGACGGAGGTCCACCGCATCGGGATGCCGGCGATGCCGAGCATCGCACCGGCCAGCCCGCCGGCGACGGCGGCCACCGTGTCGGTGTCACCACCGAGGTCGATCACCCGGCGCAGCAACGTGGCGAAGTCGCTCGCGCCACGCAGCGCCCACACCGCCGAGCCGAGCGTCGGCCACACCGCGCCGTTGCTCTCGGTCGCCTGGTCCGGCGTCCAGTCCTGTGCCAGCACGGTCGCCCAACGGCCGCGGTGCTCCGGCGTCACGAGCTCCAGCGTTGCGGGTATCGCGGCCAGTGGGTCGCCGCCGTCCAGCGCCACCCGCACCAGCTCGTGGAAGACCGCGCAGCCCTCACCGGCCGACGGGTCGCCGTGGGTGAGGGCGGAGATCCGCCGGGCGGCGTCCATGGTGGCCTCGGTGCCGGACCGGGCGAACCAGATCGCGGCCGGCGTCGTCCGCATCAGCGAGCCGTTGCCGGCCGCGTGCCCAGACCGGGCGAAGTGCTCGGCCGCGGCGACGTCCCACGGCCGACCGGAACCGAGGACGGCGCGGGTCTGGTTCCCGGCGTCCGGCGCGCCGGCGCGCAGCCAGGTGCGGAACCGGTCGAAGAGGTCGGCCTCGTCCAGACCGTCCCGCTCGACCAGGGACGCCGCCACCAGCAGCGCCATCTGGGTGTCGTCGGTGAACTCGCCCGGCTCCCGGTCCACCGATCCGCCGCCGCACATCTCGGTGGCCACCCCACGGGCTTCGGTGGGGAAGCGGGCGGAGAACTGGCCGGCCGGGCCGAAGTCGAACGGCGCGCCGAGAGCATCGCCGACGGCGGAACCGATCAGCGCGCCGGCGACGCGTTGGTCGCGCGGCATGGGTCTGGGCATCTGGCCTCCCTCCCGGTGGCACGGCGTGCAACCGCGTACGAGTCAGCCGCACACACGCCCTACGGTCAACGGGTGAGTGACCAGGGTGAGCAGAACCGTTCATCGGCGGGTCACCAACGCCCGTCCGTCGCGGTGGACACCGCCGTCCTGACGGTGGACGTACGGAACGGAGCTCTCGGGGTCGTCCAGCACCAACGCCCCGACGGCGGGGAGTGGGCGCTCCCCGGGACCTTCCTGCACGAGGGGGAGACGCTGGCCGACGCCGTCCTCCGCTCGCTGTCGGAGCAAGTGGGCCTCCGCGGGACGCGCCCGCAGCAGCTGCACGTCTTCGAGGATCCCGAGCGCGATGACCGGGGCTGGGTCCTCTGCGTCGCGCACGTCGTCCTGGTGCTCGCCGAGGACGTCGACCCGGTGGTGGCGAGCCGGGACGACGTCCGGGTGGTGCCCGTGGAAGACGCAGTCGGGCAGCCGTTCGACCACGACGTGATCGTGCGCCTGGCCGTCGACCGGGTGCGCCAGGACTACGCGCTGCACCCCGACCCGGCCGGCCTGCTCGGCGAGTCGTTCACCCTCAAGGGCCTGCAGGCGCTGCACGATGCGGTGGCACCGCAGCCCGGGCCGGGGGAGAGCCGGCCGTCCATCGACACGTTCCGGCGCTACATGGTCGGCAAGGGGCTCATCCAGCCCACCGGGGAGTTCGCCCGCAAGGAGCGGCCGGGCGCCATGGGCAAGCCGGCCGAGCTCTACCGCCGCGCCGGGGAGAGCCGGGACCTGACCGACGGCCTCGGTGTCCGCCCGGTGCGCAAGGAACGCGACCGGGCCGACCGGCCGGTGGACGACGCGGGTCCGGCTCGTACGTTCGGTGAGCTGGGTGCGCCCAACGTGGCACCGGCGATCCAGCGGCTCGTGGACGAGGTCGGCGCACAGGTGCCGGTGACGCTCACGGTGATGCCGCACTACGTGGCCGTGCGGCCGGCGGGGGAGGAGCGGGTCGCTGCCTACGCCCGGCCGCAGACGCTCTCCGTCGGACTCGACCCGGACGCCGCGGTCACCGTCACCGACGACCACCCGGACTTCCGGCTCGAACGCACCTCAGCGGCGACGCACCACGTGCACGTGCCCGCGTCCGCGCTGGACGAGGCGGCGCGCCGGCAGGTGGCCCGCGCGGTGCTGGAGCAGGCCCTCGCCCGCATCGCCGGCGCGCACTGAGCCTCGGGGAACCCGCCGGGAGTGGATCTCGTCGTCCTGGGGCACAGGTCCGAGGATCGCGGCCAGCACCGGCCGCTTCACCAGAGGGAGACCACCATGGCAGGCATGATCCGCAAGCTCCTGATCTCCGGCGTCGCGTCGAAGGTCATCCAGGAGGCCCGCAAGCCGCACAACCAGGCCAAGATCAAGAAGGCGATCGCGGACTTCCGGAACAAGCGCGGCGGCGGAGGTCGCCCGGGCGGCACCACGCGCTACTGAGCCGGGTTCCGGGGCCGCCTGCGGCTCCCGGCCGCCGGTAGCCGCGTTCCTCGAGGCCGGCCCAGCGGCGATCGATGCACGGCCGGGCGACTCACGCCGGGTGGCTGCGCCACCGGGCGATGAGGCCCGGGACCAGTTCTGCGCCCGCGGCACCGACGGCGGCCGACCCGAGCACCACCGACCACGACACCGGGTCCAGCGGCGTACAGCCGAAGAACCGGCTCACCCCGGGGGTCTGCACGATCCCCACGAGGACGGCGAGCGAGCCGGCCACGGTGGCCAGGACCAGTGGGCTGCGCCGACCCGACCACGCGGTCTGCGCCAGTTGGGTGGTGATCAGCGCGGCCAGACCCATCGTGCTGGCCCGGCCGGGCAGCGGCCCGGTCAACCGGCCGACGACCCAGGCGCCGGTGGCGCCGGCCGTCGTCGCCGCTCCCCGGACCAGCACCATGTGCCGGACCGCGTCGGTGAACCCGCGGTGGGGACCGGCCCGCAGCACGGCGGCGAGCGGGTGCCCGGCGAGCGGGCCGTCGTCGTCCCCGGCCGGGACGTGCCGCGGCGCGGCGACCGCGACGGCCAGCGCCGGGAACATGTCGGTGAGCAGGTTGACGAGCAGCAGCTGGCGAGTGCCCAGCGGCGCCCGCCCCCCGACGGCGGTGCCGAGCACGGTGAACGCCACCTCGCCGGCGTTGCCGCCGACGAGGATCGACACCGCGTCGCGGACGCGGGACCACATCGCCCGGCCCTCGGCGATCGCGTCGACCAGCCGAGTGAGGTCCAGGTCGGTGAGCACCAGATCGGCAGCGGCGCGGGCGGCCGGCGACTCCGCGCCCTCGACCCCGACGCCGACGTCGGCCAGCCGGATCGCCGCGGCGTCGTTCACCCCGTCGCCGGTCATCGCGAGCGTCGCCCCCGCCCGGCGCAGCGCGGCCACCAGGGTGACCTTCTGCTCGGGCGAGAGCCGGGCGAACACGGCCGTCTCGCGGACGATCCGGGCCCGCTCGGTGTCCGACGCCCGGGCCAGTTGAGCGCCGGTGACCACTCGGTCGGCGTCGGGGACGCCGGCCTCGGCGGCGATGGCGCTGGCGGTCCCCGGGTGGTCACCGGTGGCGACCACCACCCGGACGCCGGCGGCCCGCAGTTGCTCCACGGCGCGCACCGAGGACTCGCGCAGTGTGTCGGCCAGCCCGATGAACCCGCGCAAGGTCAGCCGGTCGGCTGCCTCGTCGAGGTCCTCGGGCAGGCCGTCGACCGCGCGGTCGGCGACGGCGAGCACCCGCAGCCCGTCGCCGGTCAGCTGCCGGACGCGGTCGCGCACCTGCGGGTCGTCGGCGCAGCGGCGGAGCACCACCTCCGGGGCGCCCTTGACCACGAGCCGGCCGTCCCGGACGGCGGCGGAGAAGCCGCGGCCCGCGGTGAAGGCCAGCGCCTCGTCCGGCGCGCCGTCGTGACCCAGACCGCGATCGGTGGCGGCCGCCACGACCGCGCGGTCGGTCTCGTGCGCCCGGTCGTCGCCGTTGCCCATGCCCGCGGCGGCCAGCCGGAGCAGCTCCGGCTCGGCGGCCTCGTCGTGGGCGGCGCCGCCGTCGGTGCCGCCGTCCGGACCGACGGGGACGAGACGCGCGACGCGCAGCCGGTTCTCCGTCAGCGTGCCGGTCTTGTCGAAGCAGACGGTGTCGACGCGGCCGAGCGCCTCCAGCACCCGGGCGCTGCGCACCACCGCACCGCGCCGGGACAGCCGCCGGGCCGCGGCCTGCTGGGCGACCGTGGCGACCAGCGGCAGCCCCTCGGGGACCGCGGCCACCGCAATCGCCACCCCTGCTGCCACCGACTCGCGGAGCGGGCGGCGCCACAGCAGGCCCAGCGCGGTGACGGCCGCGCCACCGGCGAGCGTGAGCGGCAGGACGGCGCGGGTGAGTTCGGCCAGCCGGGCCTGCACGCCGGCCGGCGGAGCCGCGCCCCCGGCGGCGCGCGCGGCCCGGCCGGCCTGCGTGGCCTGACCGACGGCGACGACGACGGCCCTGCCGCGGCCGGCCACCACCGTGGTCCCGTCGAAGAGCATGCAGCTGCGGTCGGCGACCTCGGCCCCCGGAGTCGGGGCCACCGACTTGGCGACCGACAGCGACTCGCCGGTGAGCCCGGATTCGTCGACCTCCAGGTCCTCGACCTCGAGCAGCCGGGCGTCGGCGGCGACGACGTCGCCGGGTTCGACGAGGACGACGTCGCCGACGCGCAACGCGGTCGCGGGCACATCCTCACTCCCGCCGTCGGTCTCCCGGCGTGCGCAGTGGCCCTGGTCGAGCAGCAGCGCTTCCAGGGCGGTCTCGGCGCGCAGCCGCTGCAGGCCGCTGACGACGGCGTTGATCCCGGTGACGCTGCCGACCAGGAACGCGTCGGTGGCCTCACCGAGGACCGCGGTCGCCGCCGCGCCGGTGGCCAGGACCGGAGTCAGCGGATCGGCGAGCTCGGCGGAGACCGTGCGGGCGAACCGGGCCGGTATCCGGACCGCGGGCACCTCGGCCACCCGGCGGGCCGCGGCGGGCACGCGGCCGGGCCGGTGCTCGGACTCCCTGGGCAGGTCGGCCAGGCGGCGCACGACCTCGTCGGGCTCCAGCGCGTGCCAGGGGGTGTGCGCGGTCGGTGCCGGGACAGGGCGGCCGGCGGCACGCACGGCGACCCAGCTCCCGGTGGTCATCGTCATGACGGTCGCCCACTTGCCCGGCGTCGTGGCCCGGCGCTGGCCGTAGCGGGCGCTGCCGACAGCGGCGAGCAGGCCGCCGAGGACGTTGCCGGTCAGCGCGGTGCCGGCCGCGCGCCGGCTGACCGCCTTCGCATCGGGAACGGCGGCGACGATGCGGCAGGCGTCGGCCAGCCCGGGAGCGGTGACCAGGTCGGCACCCCAGGCCGGGCCCCGGCCCTCGAGAACCGGGGCCACCGCGATGTCGGAGGCCAGCAGTGCCGGGCCGTCCACCGCGGACACCAGCAGGACGCCGCGCCCGTCGGACTGCAGCCGCCGGACCGTGTCGACCAGGCCCTCCTCGGCGGAGGTCACGTCGTCGGCCAGGCCGGCGATCTCCCGCGTGCCGACGTGCCGGGAGAGGACCAGCCGGAGGCCGGCGTCGGCGGCGGTGGTGAGCAGCGACTCGGCGTGCGGGTCGAGCTCGGGGGCGACCATGGCGGTGCCGACCCGGCGGCGGCCCTTCAGGAGCGAGCGGACCTCGCCGCCCGGTGCGTCGGACGGCGTACGTGGTGGGCCGAGCCGGAGCCGGCCGGTGCCGTTCCCAGCAGCGGCGTCGGCATCGGCATCGTCGTCGGCGAGCAGGCGGGCGGCGGCCGACCAGACGTCGGCGTCGTCCCATCCATCGGCCTCGGCAGTGGCCTCCACGACCGTCGGCGGTCCGGTGCACAGCGTCCGGCCGTCGACGACGACGGTGTCGATGCGGTCGAGCCGGCGGTAGGCCGAGCCGTCCAGCGGAAGGATGCCGCGGCGGGACAGCAGGAGGTCCAGGACGGCGGCGAAGGACTCCCGGCCCTGGACGGCGGCCTTCGGCGTGAGGGCCTTGAGCAGGTCGGCGGAGCGGCCGGGGCGGCGGGTGAGCGCGACCAGACCGAGCGCCGCAGCGAGTTCGGTGGGCGCCAATCGTTCGCGGTAGGTCTCGATCGGGCCGGCCGGCAGGGACCCCGGTCGCGGGCCGGGCGGCTGCTCGGGCGCAGCGTCGTCGGGCGCGGGTCGGCAGAGCTCCCGCTCGCGGCGCCGCCAGACCTGGCGGCGCGCGCGCATCTCCAGGGCCCGCTGGATCGCGGCGGCGGCATTGAGCGCCGGCACGGTGGGGCTCTGGGTGAGGGCGTGCAGCAGCGCGCCGGTGCCTTCGAAGACCAGGTCGGTGCCGATCGGTCCGACGCGGTCGGAGACCGCCCGCTTGAGCCACTGCTGGGTGTCCAGCAGCGCCATCAGCAGGGTGGCGTGCCGGTGCACCGCGGGGATCGGCAGGACCTTGGCGGCGGCGGCCACGCCGACGGCGGCGGTGTCGACGGCCGCGGCGAGGACGGCGGCCAGCAGCGGTTCGAGGTCGGCCGGGTGGTCCGGGCGCTGCGGGAAGACCCCCGTGGCGCCGCGGGCCTGCTCGATCTCGGTCACCACGCCGACGACGTCGTCGAGGGTGACCCGGCGGGCGTCGACGGCGACCAGCACCCGGCCGACGACGTCGTTGACCGTCGCCCACTCGACGCCCTCGAGCCGCTCCAGCTGGCGGCGCAGGGCGGTGCGGGCCTCGGGAGCCTCGTCGTCGGCGGGCGCCTCGACCTCGATCTGGAGGCGGTCGCGGTCACCCCAGACCCGTCGCGTGTGGCGGGCGAGCGGCGGCTCGACCATGCCCCTCGCCGCGTCGACCAGGTCGTGCAGGTGGCCGCCGGGGAAGGGGTCGGCCCCGGTGACCAGGGTGCCGACCGCCCGGGTGCCAGAGACGGCGACGTCCCTCGCGAGGTGGATGGAGCCGGTGGCCACGGTGGCCCCTGCTCTGGCGACCCGGGAGGTGACCGAGGCCGTCTCGCCCAGCAGGCCGGCACCGACCACCACCGGCACGGCGGCCAGCGCAGCGGCGCCGGTGGCGAGGCGCGTGGCCTCGCGGGCGGCGCTGCCGGCCCACGTGATCAGGCGGAGCGGAGCCATGGGAACCCCCGTATGACGACGGTCACCAAACGGTACGTCGTCGGCCGGTCCTTCGCGTCGGTGTGGTTCGTGCGGCCGATCCCGGCAGTCGCGTCAGCGGGGTCCGCTACCCGACGGCGAGGCAGGTCGGAACCCGGGGCGCGGAGTGACCCATGGGGTGACTCACGGTCGGCCGTCGTCCGGATCAGCCGTTCGTCGGTGTCATGCTCCGACGGCGACGTTCGCGTCCCACGCCGAGCGGTTGTTCGTGGAGGCGCTGCAGGAGAAGCTGCCCGACGACGCCGTCCTGTTCTGCGCTGCGCGCCGTGCTCGACGCGCTGGACGGCACGGGCGCTCAGGGGAGTGCCGGGACGTGAATCACGGACGCCGGCGATGAGCGGGACGGAACGGCACCCCAGCGGCGGATGACCGGCGAGGATGACGGTGTGCCAGCCGACCGCCGTCCGGCGTTGCCGCCGCTCGCCGGCGAGGAGCACGTCTGCCTGTCGTGCCCGTTCTCCTACGTCGATCACGACGTCGACCGCGCGTCAGCGGTCATCGCGGCCATCCCGGCCCGAGCCCGGGCGCTGTTCGGCTCGCTCGACGATGCGACGTGCCGGCAGCCCGGCCCGGACGGCGCCTGGTCAGCGGTGCAGTACCTGTGCCACCTGCGCGACGTCTATGCCACCTCCACCATCCGGCTGCACCGTGCGCGCACCGAGGACGACCCGGCCCTCGAACCGATGCTCAACGACCTGCGGGCCCGCCGCTTCGGCTACCGCGACGCCGCCGTCGAGCCAGCGTTGGACCAACTGCAGGCCCACGTCATCGGCTTCCTGGCCGAGATCGAGCGAGTCCGACCCGGAGAGTGGGGCCGCCCGGTGCACCGCCTCCCGGACGAGCACCGCAGCGCGCGGTGGCTGGTCCGGCAGGCAGCGCACGAGGGCGTCCACCACCTCCGCGACATCACCGAGGTCTCGCGGCAGCACTGACGGTCGCGGGGGCTTCGCGTGCGCTCCGCGGGAGCCGACTGCGCGTGGCCTACGCATTTGGTTGTTGCACCACATCCGTGCTCACCCGTGCGGGCGACGAGGGCTCCACGCGGAACCGGCGGTCGGCTACGAACAGCAGCGGAACACGATCGGCCGACGATGGGGTGCAGTGCGCCAGCACGACGACCGGTCGCACGCACCCACCGGACTGCGCACCTCACCGACGGGTCGGGTCCCGCAGTGGGTCCTCGACGAGTCCGTCGGTCGGACCAGCCCGGTCGAGCCGTGGCGGGCCTGGACGCCAGCGCAGCCACCCGCTCGCCGCACAAGGAAGCGGCGGACGTGGACGGGCATCGGGGGAGCGCTGCTGGTGGTCGCTGTCGTGGGGTCTGCCGCCCTCACGTTCGAGCTGCTGCCCGGCCTCGAGGCGACAGCCACTGATCGCACCGGGCCGACGGCCGGCATCGAGGCGGCCGGCAGGCCGCTGGGCACGCCTCTCGCCCCTCCTGCGGGCGGCGGGACCCACCAGTTCGCGCAGCTGCAGGACGACGGGGTGACGCCGATCGCCTACGACCCGTGCCGGCCGGTGCACTACGTCGTCCGGCCGGACAACGAGCCGGTCGGCGGCGACCTGCTCATCTCCGACGCCGTCGCCCAGATCTCAGCGGTCACCGGGCTGCAGTTCGTCGACGACGGCGCCACCGACGAGGCCCCGAGTGACCAGCGCGATCCCTTCCAACCCGACCGTTACGGCGACCGGTGGGCGCCCGTGCTCGTCACCTGGGACACGGTCGCCGAACAGCCCGACCTCGCCGCCGACGTCGCGGGCCTGGCCGGCAGCCTCTCCGTCTCGTCCGGCGAGGGGCCAGGCGTCTACGTCACCGGCCTGGTCGAGCTCGACGCCGCCCAGTTCACCGAGATCCTCAGCCGACCGGGCGGTCAGGCGGTCACCCGCGCGATCGTGCTGCACGAGTTCGCGCACCTGGTGGGCCTGGACCACGTCGACGACCCGACGCAGCTCATGTACCCGACGACCTCCGCCGTCCTCGACTTCGCCGCCGGTGACCTCACCGGCCTGAGCCGGCTGGGCGCGGGAGCTTGCGTCCCCGCTGTCTGACGGTCGACAGCCCGGCGCCCGGAAGCGGAACGTAGAGACAAGGGGAGCGATCGCCAGTGCATGGGCGCACGAGTGCCCACCGACACCCTGTCCCCCGACGCTCGTGCTCTGGTGCGCCAGTACAGCCAGAGCACGAGCGTGCGCCGACGACGTGTCGCTGACCAGCGCCGGCGAGCTGCTGTGGTCGGTTGTCGGGTGCGCGAGGTTTACCGGCGACGCCGCGGCCACATCCCGGTCTTCCGGCGCCCTTCGGATGCCTCCCCGCCCCCACCCGCGCCGAGAGCACCAGCGGCGAGCCGGGCGACCTCACCCGGCCAGCCGTCGTCCCCGGTCAGCACCAGGAAGTTGCGGGCCACGATCGCGGCGACCTCCTCGTCGGCCAACCCCGAGCGGAACAGCACGTCGCGCAGCGCCCAGCCCTGCCCGGCCAGATCACTGGCCGCCACGGTGACCGCCAGCCGTTCCACCATCGACGCCGCCAGCCGCTCCGCCGCCCAGGGCAGCGCCGACCGCACCACCGACGGCGGGGTGGAGCCACCGAGGGTCAGGAACCAGTCGGGGTCCTCCAGCAGCAGGTGCCCGAACAGCGATGCGGAACTCGCCGGCCAGGCGTCGACCCCCGCCCACTCCCGCACCAGCGCCTCCTGCACCACCGGCCGGCTGGTGGCCAACCGGGCCAGCCCTGCGAGGTCGTCGGTCAGCTCCAGCAGTGCCACGGGCTGGGGGAGCGTCACCGACTCCTCGACCAGCGCGGCCGCGGCCCCGCCGACCTCGGTCAGCCGGCGGCCGCGCGCCAATTCGTCGACGAAGGCCTCGCACAGCTCCGCCCGGGTCAGCCCGGTGAAGCCGGTCGGTACGGCCGCCCTGGCCGCGCCGCCGAAGACGGCGGTCAGCGCGGCGTCGAGCTCCCGGTCGCGCAGCCGGTCCCAGGCATCGGGGTGCTGGGCGAGCGCCGTTCGCAGCGCCGTTTCGACCTCCGGGGACGACGCAGCCACCGCGCAGGCGACGTCCACTGCGTCCGGGGAGGACAGCCACCACCCGGCCTTCTCCGACTCCAGCACCCCGACCAACTGGGGCGGGGTCAGCGACGCGGGGTCCATCCCGGTCCAGGTGTCGGTGAACAGCCACCGGTCGAGGGTCTCCAGCTTGCGCACGTTGTCCGAGCACAGCTCCTTCTTCGCTGCCGCCTCCAGCAGCGCCCGTGCCCGTGCGGTGTCCTGCCCGTCGGGCACGACGTCGTTGGGCACGTCCGACCCCACGTGCACCCGCACCGGAGCCGCGTCGCCCGAGGCGGACGCCGTCCCCACGTGCAGGGCGACGGCCGAGGCCAGCGCCCGCGGCAGCACGTCGAAGACCGCCTCGGCGACGTCGCGCCCCGAGGCCGTCCGGGCCGGCAGCCCGACCACCCCCGCACCGGCGGCCACCGCAGCGAGCACCAGAGCCACGCAGGGCACGAGGGAGTCGACGTCGTCGGCGGTCAGGGCCGACAGCGACCGGCGGGCCGACGGCACCTCCACCGCCGGCGCCTCCCGCGAGGGTTCGGCCGCTGCCGGGAGTCCGTCGAGGAACCCGCCGCCGCTGCGGAACGCCAGCACGTCCCGGGGCGTGACCCGGCCGGCGCCGTCCCAGAGCAGGTGCACCAGGTAGTTGCCCGGCCGGCCGAACGCGTCGGTCCCGGCCGGGACCTTGCGGTAGGCGATCCGCCCGCCGGCGGTGTGCAGCAGGCCGAAGGACTCCTCGACGTCGAGGGAGATCAGCGGGCCGAGCGTCGCGCGGCTGTCGCCGACCTCCGCAGGCCAGTCCGGCGACAGCTGGACGACGCCGAACCCCGGCCCCTCCAGCGTCCGGCTTGCCGACGTGTAGACCAGTTGCGGGCAGGTGGTCATCGGCGCAGCCGATCGGCGGCGCGGGGCGAGACGCCGTCCAGGTCCAGCCCGTCGCTGGGCAGGAAGCGGTGCCGCGCCAGCAGGACCAGCAGCGGTTCCAGGCAGCCCACCGGGCTGATCGAGGGATAGGCGCCGTCGCTCGCCTCCGACCCGGTCGCGGACACCGCGTGCACGGTCGGGTCCGGCAGCCGGGTCAACAGTGTCGTCAGCAGGTTGCTGCCGCCGTTGACCTCCAGGAAGTCGACCAGGCGGGCGCTGTTGTCGCGCACCTCCTCGAACAGGCTGGGCAGCCCGGTGACGCTGATCTCCGGGTTGCGCAGCGTGTCGGCCGGGAAGTCCGGCCGGGTGAGCAGCTTGTCGGCCTTGCTCAGGATCACCCCGGTCGAGACCCCTTCCAGGAAGCCGTCCCGGCGCAGTCCGCGGGCCGAGCGCAGCAGATCGGCCAGGTTGACCAGCATCTGCGTGGGCCGGGCCATGCCCAGCGCGCCCTCGCCGGGGTCGGCCACCGTCTGCAGCCCCGGGAACATCCCCGGCGAGAGGACGACGAGCACCGCGCTGGCCACGTACAGGAACTTGCTGAACTGCCCCAGGTCCTCCTTCCGGTAGAGCTGCTCCCCGGAGGCGTCGAACAGGACGACGTTCATCGACCGCTCCGGCCCGCCCTGCGTCGCCCGCCGCAGCACCAGCGTCAGCGGCTCCGGCGACTGGCCCTGCTCCAGCAGCGGCGGGGTCAGCGGCAGTTGCCGGTGGTCGACCAGCAGCGGCTGGTGGTACTGCCGTTCGAACCGGTCGGCGCTGTACTCGTCCAGCTCGACCGAGATGTCCAGCGGGGCGAGAGCGCCGGCGTGCAGCGCGTCGATCAGCACCGTCAGGTAGGTGCTCTTGGAGGCGCCGGTGAGGCCGACCACGCCGACGACGACGGTCGGCCGGGTGGCGTAGTCCGGCGGCAGCCGGTGGCCGTTCGGGCAGACCGGCACGGCGTCCACCGCGTCGGAGGCCGCCGCCCTCGCCTGGGACGACGGGCCGGGCGCGGGCTGGCCACCCCACCGCCCCTCGCTGAAGCGCTGCCACGCGCTTCGCCGCGGGACCGGCACCGGCTGCGGCCCGCCGAACGGGCTGCGCAGCAACGGCACGGGGAACGACTCCAGGCACCGCGGGCAGACCAGGTCCTTCTTCGCCATCTCAGGCCACCAGCGAGACGTAGCCGAGCAGCGTCGTGATCGCGAACACCAGCAGCAGCACCCGCTGCCGCCGCAGGTACCGGTGCCGACGTGCTTCCAGCGCCTGCTGGGCCATCGCCCGCTGGTACAGACCGGACACGACGCCTCCTCGGGATCAGAAGATGATGAACGTGACGACGGTGAGGACCACGGCGGTCACCAGCCCGAGCACGACGGCGCCGGCGATCGCGGCCGCGTAGCCGGTGGGGGTGTCGGCGATCGCCCGCTCCAGCCGGGAGAGGTGGTAGCGGACTGCCTCCCGGACGGCGACGACGGACCGCAGGTCCTGCAGCACCGTCCGGGGGGAGGGGATCTCCGACGGCTGCTCCAGCCAGCGGGTCTGCTGCTCGACGTCGCGGGCCAGCTCCGAGATCGTCGGCCGCCGGTCCGGTGGGACCCGCAGCGCGTGGGACACCGGGTCGAGCAGGTTCGGCGGCACGGCGGAGAGGTCCACCCGGCCGGCCTGCAGCTCCAGCCAGTAGTCGGCCGGCGCCAGCTCGTCGTCCGGATCGACCGGGTGCCGGGCCCCGGCCGCGTAGGCGATCACCATGCCCCAGCTGTAGACGTCGCTGGCCTCGGTCAGCGGCAGCCCCTGCAGCTGCTCCGGGCTGGCGAACAGCTTCGACCCGAGACCGGCCAGCGCGGTGGTGACCGTGCCGGCGGGCCGCTCGGCACCGAGGTAGCGGCTGATGCCGAAGTCGACGAGGAACACGTCCCGGTCGGTGATGATGATGTTGGCGGGCTTCACGTCGCGGTGGACCACCTCGGCCGCGTGCGCGTCCCGCAGTGCGCGGAGCAGTCCGATGGCGATCCGGCGCAGCTCCTCGGCGTTGAGGCCGCCCTCCCGGGAGGCGAGGAACTCGTCCAGCGGCGTCCCGGCCACGTACTCCTGCACGTAGTAGGGGCTGGCCGCATCGAGGTCCTGGTCGACGATCTGGGCCACCCGGGGACTGCGGATGCGGGCGGCGTTCTCGACCTCGCGGGCGAACCGCCTCCGGACCAGCTCTCCAGCACCGGCCGGCAGGCACTTGACGACCACCAGCGGGTCAGCTGACTCGCTCCGGCCGACGAAGACATCGGCGCCCTGCCCGCCGCGCGGTAGCCGGCACAGCAGCCGGTAGGGCCCGATCTCCGGCGGGTCACCGGCTTCCAGCGGGTGCACGCGGCGGTGCCCGAACCCGTCGGCCAGCCCCTCGGTGGGGGACGAGGCATCTGACATCCTGCCGCGCCCCTCCCGTCGTCGGATCGACCGCGGCCCACGGTAGAGGCCGTACCTGTGCCTGCACCATGAGTCCGGATCGCTCCGCCGTGCCCAGGGTGACCGGCGTCCCGGCCGACGGGCGCGCCTCACCCCGCAGAGGTAGCGGAACCGGCCAGTCCCGCCCGCAAGGTCAACTGCGCCCACCACCGGACCGACCACAACCTGGTGACCTGGTCGACGGCGCCTGCGGTGGCGACACCCCGGATGATGGCGCGCGTCCTCGCGACCTTCTACGTCGCGGCCGGGGTCGCCGGGATGCTCGCCGTCTTCGGTCCGGACGCCGGCCCCGAGGGACGCTGGGCCATCTTCGGCCTGGCCATCGTCGTCCTGGCGTGCGGCGCCGTGGCGTTCCGCTGGGGCCCGCACTGGCCGCGCCGGGTGTTCCACTGGCCGGTCGCGTCGGCCGCCGGGCTGGTCGCCGTCGCGGTGACGGTCAGCCCGGACGCCGCCACCGCGATGGCCGCGGCCTCGATCATGGCCTTCGTCGCCGTCGACGCCTGCTTCTTCTTCAGCCTCCCGCTCGCCTGGCTGCACATGGCGTTCGGGATCAGTGCGGTGACCGCCGCACTGCTCGCCCAGGGCGACGTCCCGGCGTCGATCGCGCTGGGGCTGGACGCGATCATCGTCGCGCTCGGCACCGTCGTCCGCGGCCTGGTCATCCGGGCGTCGAGCGCGAGCCGCGACCCGCTCACCGGGCTGGCCAACCGCCGCGGCTTCGACGACGCCCTGCACGAGCTGCGCACCGCGTCCTCCCGCACCGGTGAGGCGCTCTCGGCCGCCCTGATCGACCTCGACCACTTCAAGCAGATCAACGACACCGCCGGGCACGAGGCCGGTGACCGGGTGCTCTGCCGGATCGCCGACGTGTGGCGCCGGGAACTGCCGCCGTCCGCCGTCTTCGCCCGGCACGGTGGCGACGAGTTCGCCCTGCTGCTGCCCGGCGTCGGTGGTGACGAGGCGCTGAACCTGGTGCGCCGGATCGCCGAGGAGCACCCGGAGATCGGGATCTCCTGCGGTGTCGCCGAGCACCGCCCTGGCGAGGGCGCCGCCGAGCTGATGCGCCGGGCCGACCGCGCGCTGTACGACGCCAAGGCCGCCGGCCGCGGCCGGTGCGAGCTCGAGGGCGGCAACGGCTCGGCGCTCGCCCGCGACCTCGCGGCCGCGCTCGCCGCGGGTGAGGTGGCGGTGCACTACCAGCCGATCGTCGCCCTGCCGGACGGCGTCGTCGTCGGGGTCGAGGCGCTGGCCCGCTGGACCCATCCCGAACGCGGCCCGGTGCCGCCGGAGGAGTTCGTCGCCGTCGCCGAGCAGAGCGGGCTGGTCTTCGCCCTCGGGGCGCACGTGCTGCAGACCGCCTGCGCCGCGCTGGCCGGTGTCCGCACCCGGGCCGGAGAACAGGTCACCCTGGGCGTCAACGTCTCCGGCCGCGAGCTCAACGACCCGGGCTGCGCACAGCGGGTGCAGGACGTGCTCGCCGCGACCGGGTTCCCCGCGCGGCACCTCGCGCTCGAGGTCATCGAGAGCATGCTGGAGGGCGAGTCGCCGGCTGCCGTCGCGACGCTGCACGCCCTGCGCGCCGTGGGGGTGGTGGTGTCCATCGACGACTTCGGCACCGGCTACTCCTCGCTCAGCCGGCTGGACACGCTGCCGGCCGACGTCCTCAAGCTCGACCGCTCGTTCGTCGAGACCGTCAGCTCCTCACCGCGCCGGGCGCAGATGCTGCAGAGCCTGGTGACGATGTGCCGGGGCCTGGGCCTCGACGTGGTCGCGGAGGGGGTGGAGACCGCCGAGCAGGAGGCCGCGGTCCGCGCGATGGGGTGCACGTTCGCGCAGGGCTGGCGCTACGGCCGGCCGGTCCCGCTGCCCGACCTGCTCGCCGGCCTCCGTGCCGGCCACGCCGACCACCTCCTCCTGCAGGTCGCCCGCCCCGCCTGACGGGAGCGGCGCGCCAGCGGGACGACGACGCCCGGGGGCTTGCCGACAGCCCCGGTGAGCACCTAGCTTCTGTACAGCGCAGGTGTACATCGGGAGGCGACATGACCGGATCGGCTGATCGTCCGTCGCACACCGTGAGCGTGGCCGAGGCCCGCTCCCGCTTCAGTGAGCTCCTCGACGCGGCAGAGGCGGGGGAGACCGTCGTCATCACCCGGCGAGGCCAGCCGGTTGCCGAGCTCACGCCGCACCCTCGGGCACCCCGCGCGGGGACGCGTGACCTGAGCTGGCTCGCTGAGGAGACGGCGAAGATCTCCTACGACCAGGTCGACTCCGGTGACCTGGTCCGCGGGATGCGAGACGAGCGGTACTGATGCTCTACCTCGACACCAGCGTGCTCATCGCTCTGGTCACCGCCGAGCCGCGCAGCGCGAGGGTGCGCGCCTGGGCCGAGGGCGTGCCCGACGTCTTGGGTACGTCTGACTGGGCGGTGACCGAGGCCGCGTCGGCGCTGTCGATCAAGCAGCGCTCCGGGCACCTGACCGATGTCGAGCGGTCGGTCGCCGACCGTGCGCTCGCGCGGTTGATCGACGAGAACGTCGAGGTCCTCGGCGTCCATCGGGCCGACTTCCGCGTCGCGGCCCGGTTGTCGGCCCGGCCGGTGCCCCCGCTGCGCGCCGCGGATGCCCTGCACCTGGCCGTGGCCGCCCGGCACGATGCGGTCGTGCACACGCTGGACGATCAGCAGGCAGCCGGGGCGCTGGCCAACGGCATCGACGCCGTGATCCCGGCGCCGCGGGCGTGACCGCACCGGTCCAGCGTCGTCCGATCTGCTGAGTCCGCGGGGACGACGACGGCGCGAGCGCGCAGCGTGCGGCTCTCGGTCGCCTGGTCCATCGCGCAGCCGGGGTGCCGACGCGACGGTGTCGGCACCCCGGGCACGGATCAGCGGACGTGGATCTCCAGGTCGACGATGTCGGTGTCCGGTCGGAAGGTGCCGCGCACCTCGCCGCCGGCGTCGGCGTACCGGCCGGTGCCTCCGGTCACCGCCCAGACGTAGCCGGTCGGCCCCTGGCTCGGGTTCTCGTCGAAGGCGCCCTGCACGGTGATCGTGCCCTTCGGCAGCGTCAGCGTGGCCGCGCAGTGGCCGACCAGCCGGGTCTCGGTGAACTCGGCCAGCGTGCAGCTGCCGGCCGAGCTGCCGATCGACCGCCCGTCACGCCGGACGTCGTCGAGGAACACCTGGGTGTCACCCGCGCTCGGCCCGGGGTCGCCGAGGTCGAGGTCGGTGTTCCGGACGACCTCCGTGGACAGCCGCAGCGGCTGGTCGCCGGCTGCGGCCGGCACGACGGTGAGCAGCGAGCCGGCGACGAGCACCACCCCGGCGGCGCCGATGGCGGCGGGGCGGGACACGGTTCGGGACATGGCACGTCTCCTTCGGGGAGCGGGGATCAACCGGTGAACGCGAGGTAGAGCGCGCCGACCCCGATGAGGACGGCGAGGACGGGGGCGGCGGCCGCGGAGGCGGGCAGCCGGCCGAGCCGACGTTGGGCCGAGACCGCGAGCCCGGCCGCCCCGCCGGCGAGCACCGGCGGCAGCCCGGTCCAGAAGACGACGATCGTGACGACGCCGAGGCCGGCCAGCAGCAGTGCGCGCCGGGCGGTCCGCTCCGGCGCGACGGCGCGGGCCCGCGCAGTGGCCAGACCGACGAGGACGCCCGCGACGGCGACGAACGCGATGAGCAGGGCCAGGCCGCCCCAGCCGCCGTTGCCGCCGTTGCCGCTGAAGTCGATCCCCCACTCGGCGGGGCGGACTTCCACGGTGTCTGTACGTACGTGCCCACCAGCACGCAGACGAGGGCGACGCCCGCGCCGGCGGCGGTCCAGCCGTCCGGTGCCGGCAGGGCTCGGCGGTGGGCAGTGGGGCTGAGGGTGGTCATGGTGGTCCTCCGGGTGCCGGGTGGGGAACGGACGTCGACCACGGTGGCCGCCTGCGCCGACCCGCCGGATGAGCGCGACGACCCGGTCGGGCCGGGAGGACGTCCCGGTCCGACCGGGAGACGAGGATCCCCGTCCGGGACGCCGCCGGGGCCACACTCACGGGATGAGGTCCCGCGCGAGAACCACCGGCTCCGCGGTCGCGGCCGTGGTCCTGTGCGCGGGAGCAGCGGTGCTGGCCGCCTGGGTCGACGCGAGGGCACCACGGCTGGGCGTCTCGGTGTCGGGAGGCGTGTACGCGGTGGGCTGCGCCGCGGTCGGCGCGCTGCTGGTGCACCTCCGTCCGCGCAACTCCATCGGCTGGCTGCTGGTGTCCGTCGGCGTCCTGCAGACGCTCAGCGTCGGGAGCAACGCCTACGGCGGGTACGGCGTCGACGTCGCCGAGCCGGACTGGCCGCTCGCCCACGTGGTCGCCCAGGTCGGCGCGATGGCCTGGCTGCCGTCCCTCGTGCTGCCCGCCACGGTGCTCGTGGCGATCTACCCGTCGGGGCGGCTGCCGGCCCGGTGGTGGCGGTGGCCGGTCGGCGCCGTCGCGGCCGGCCTCGCCGTCCTCACTGCGCTCAGCACCCTCGACCCGGAGTCCTACGACGACGTCGTCCGCTCCCGGCCGGCCCCCGTCTCGCTGCCACCCTCCGCGTGGACGACGGCGGCGCTGGCCGCCGCCGCCGCAGCCGTGCTCGGTGGGGCCCTGGTCATCTGGGCCGGGACGGCGGTGCGGCTGGTCCGCGCCCGCGGGGTGGAGCGGCAGCAGCTCGCCTGGCTGACCGTCGTCGTCCTGCCGCTGATGGTCGTCGTGTTCGTGGTGCCGGTGCCCAACTGGCTGTTCGCGGGGCTGGCGTGGATGGTGCCCGGGTCGGTGCTGGTCGGCGTGGTCTTCTACCGGCTGCTCGGTATCGTCGTCAGCCGGGCGCTGGTGTACCTCGCCCTCACCGGCGCCGTCGTCCTGCTCTACCTGTCCCTTGCCGCAGCGGCGGCCGCCGCGTTCGGGCGCACCCTCTCGCCGGTCACCGGCGCCGTCGCCGCCGCACTCCTCGCCGTGGCGCTGAGCCCCGGGCGCGCCCGCCTGCAGGCCGCCGCCGACCGGTTCGTCTACGGCCGGCGTCGCGATCCGGTGGCGGCGGTGACCGAGCTGGGCGACCGGGTGGCCAGCGCTCCGGAGGGCGACCTGCTGCCCGCGGTCCTGGACACCGTCACCGCGGCGCTGCGGTCCCCGGCGGCCCGCGTCGTCCCACCCGGGACGGCGCCGGCAGCCGAGGGTGCGGTGCCGGTCCCGCTACGGGTCGGCGGGCAGGACGTCGGCACGCTGGTCGTCGCGCAGCGCACCCCTGGTGAGCCGTTCACCTCCGCCGACCGGCAGCTGCTGGCCGTGCTCGCCCCGCAGGTGGCCGTCGTGGTCCGGGCCCTGGAGCTCACCGGGGCACTCGAGCAGGAGCGCGTCCGGGTGCTGTCGGCGACGCAGACCGAGCGCGACCGCATCCGCCGCGACCTGCACGACGGACTGGGCCCGACCCTGGCCGGCATCGGGCTCGCCGTGCAGGCGGTGCAGGCCCAGCTGGGCGACCGGGCCGATCCCGGGTCGGCGGCGCTGCTCGCCCGGCTGAAGGACGAGGTCGACGCCGCCGTCGGCGAGGTGCGGCGGATCCTGGACGGGCTGCGACCGGCGCCGCTGGACGCCGTCGGCCTGGTGGCCGCCCTCCAGCGGCACGCGGCCGCCCTCAGCTCCACCGTGCCGGTGCGGGTCACCGCCGAGGAGCTGCCGCCGCTGCGGCCCGACGTCGAGACGGCGGCCTACCGCATCGCGCAGGAGGCGCTGACCAACGTGGCCCGGCACTCCCGCGCCCGGTCGGCCGAGCTGGGCCTGCGGGCCCGGGACGGCCACCTGGAGGTCGCGGTCGCCGACGACGGCGCCGGTTTCGGGCCGGCCGACCCGGCACGGTGTGACGGCGTGGGGCTGGACTCGATGCGCACCCGGGCGCAGGCGGTGGGCGGGGACCTGACCGTGACCAGCGGCCCGTCCGGTACCCGGGTGGTCGCCGGCCTGCCGCTGGAGGTGTCCCGGTGACCGTCCGCGTCGTCCTCGCCGACGACCACCCGATGTACCGCTTCGGGCTGCGGGCCGTGCTGGACGCGTCGCCGGAGGTCGAGGTCGTGGGGGAGGCCGCCGACGGTGCGGAGCTGCTGGCCCAGGTGGAGCGGTGCACGCCGGACGTCGTCCTCACCGACCTGTCGATGCCGCGGGTGTCCGGCGCGGCCGCGGTGGACGAGCTGTCCCGCCGGCACCCCGCCCTGGGCGTGCTGGTGCTGACCATGCACGAGGACGACGCGTCGCTGTTCGGGGCGCTGCGGGCCGGGGCCCGCGGCTACCTGCTCAAGGGCGCCGACCGGGAGGAGATCGTGCGGGCGGTGCTGGCGGTGGCCGGCGGCGACGCCGTCTACGGAGGGGCGGTCGCCCGCCGGGTGGTCGACGCACTGACCGGGTCCGGCAGTCGGGCGTCGGTGCTCCCGGAGCTCACCGACCGGGAGCGCGAGGTGCTCGACCTGCTGGCCGCCGGGCTGTCGACCGGGCGGATCGCCGCCCGGCTCGCGCTGTCGGACAAGACGGTGCGCAACCACGTCTCCGCCGTCCTCACCAAGCTGCAGGTGCCCGACCGGTCGGCTGCGGTCGCGCGCGCCCGCGCGGCGGGCCTGGGTGGCTCCTGACGGGGCAGCCGGTACGGGCGCGACGGGCGAGGCGGCCACGGGTGAGTCTCGTCTCGGACGGCCCGGTTCGACACGAGGACGCAACGCAGCCGTGGGACCGTGGTCGTCGTGTCTGCCGCGCCGCCTGAACCCCAAGACACCCCGACCCCTCGCAGCGCCGAGCACGCGCGACTGGCCGAGTCGGCCGACATGGGCGCTCCATGGCGGATGTGGGGGCCGTACCTGGCCGGCCGGCAGTGGGGGACCGTCCGCGAGGACTACTCCGCCGACGGCGACGCCTGGGCGTCCTTCACCTTCGACCACGCCGTCGCCCGCACCTACCGCTGGGGCGAGGACGGCCTGGGTGGCATCTGCGACCGCTACGGCTTCCTCAACTTCTCCGTGGCGATGTGGAACGGCAAGGACCCGGTCCTCAAGGAGCGGCTGTTCGGCCTGACCAACGGCGAGGGCAACCACGGTGAGGACGCCAAGGAGCACTGGTGGCCCACCGACGGCACGCCCACGCACTCCTGGATGCAGTGGCTCTACCGCTACCCGCAGGCCGAGTTCCCGTACGCACAGCTCCGTGAGGAGAACGCGAAGCGCACCCGGCTGGAGCGGGAGTACGAGCTCGCCGACACCGGCGTCCTGGACGAGGACCGCTTCTTCGACGTCCAGATGACGTACGCGAAGGCATCGCCGGACGACGTCTGCATCACCGTCAGCGCCACCAACCACGGCCCCGAGGCCGCACCGCTGCACCTGCTCCCGCAGGTCTGGTTCCGCAACACCTGGTCCTGGGGCCTCGACGACCGCAAGCGCACGCTCGCCGCCCAGGACGAGGAGGTCGCGGCGGTCGTCGCCGAGCACGGCTACCTCGGTCGCTGGGTGCTCGCCGCCGACGGCAGCCCCGACGTCCTGACCTGCGACAACGAGACCAACGCGGTTGCCCTTTTCGGCGCCGAGAGCAACGCCAGCGAGTACACCAAGGACGGCATCGACCGCCGCGTCGTCCACGAGGACAAGTCGGCGGTGAACCCCGACCGGACCGGCACGAAGGCCGCGTTCTGGTACCAGTGGGACGCCGTCGAGCCCGGCGAGACCGTCACCGTGAAGCTCCGGCTGACCCAGGCCCAGCCGGAGCAGCAGATGTTCGGTGCGCAGTTCGACGAGGTCCTCGGCCTCCGGAAGGCCGAGGCCGACGAGTTCTACGCCGGCGTCATCCACCCCGGGCTCTCCCACGACGACCGGCACGTGGCCCGCCGCGCCTACGCCGGCCTGCTCTGGACCAAGCAGCTGTACCGCTTCGACGTCGCCCGCTGGCTGGACGGCGACCCCGACGTCCCGGCGCCCGCGTCGCGGCGCGCACGAGGCCAGCGCAACACCAGCTGGCGGCACGTCGCGCTCGCCGACGTGATCTCCATGCCCGACGAGTGGGAGTACCCGTGGTTCGCCGCGTGGGACACCGCCTTCCACACGCTCCCGCTGGCGCACGTCGACCCCGACTTCGCCAAGGAACAGCTCGTGCTCATGTGCCGCGAGTGGGCGATGCACCCCAACGGGCAGCTGCCGGCCTACGAGTGGGCGTTCGGTGACGTCAACCCGCCGGTGCACGCCTGGGCGGCCTGGCACGTCTACCGGCTCGACGGCTACCGCGACCAGCAGTTCCTCATCCGGGTGTTCACCAAGCTGCTGATGAACTTCTCCTGGTGGGTCAACCGCAAGGACGCCGACGGGTCGAACGTCTTCGAGGGCGGGTTCCTCGGGATGGACAACATCGCGCTGTTCGACCGGTCCGCACCGCTGCCGCCCGGCTACCGGCTGGAGCAGTCGGACGCGACCAGCTGGATGGCGTTCTACTGCCAGCAGATGCTCAAGATCGCCCTCGAGCTGTCACAGTTCGACCGGGCGTGGGACGGCGTCGTCACCAAGTTCTTCGAGCACTTCCTCGCGATCTCCGAGGCCATGAACGCCTTCGGCTCGCACGAGGTGTCGCTGTGGCACGAGGACGACGGCTTCTTCTACGACGTCCTGGTCGCACCGGACGGGACGACGGAGTCGCTGCGGGTGCGCTCGATGGTCGGGCTGCTGCCGATCCTGGGCGCCACCGAGATCCCCGCCTGGGTCGCCGAGCGGTTGCCGGACGTCGCCGAGCGGGTGCGCTGGCTGCAGAAGCGCCGGCCCGAGCTGATGGGCCCGCTGCGCAGCCGGCGGGCGCCGGAGGGCCGCAGGCTGCTGCTCTCGCTGGTGGGCAAGGAGAGGCTGCAGCGGATCCTGCAGCGCATGTTCGACACCGAGGAGTTCCTCTCCCCGTTCGGCATCCGGTCGCTGTCGAAGTCGACCGGCCAGGTGTTCGCCAACGTCGGTGGCCGCGACGTCTCGATCGAGTACGAGCCGGGGGAGTCGCGCACCGGGCTGTTCGGCGGGAACTCGAACTGGCGTGGGCCGGTGTGGTTCCCGGTGAACGTGCTGCTGGCCGACAAGCTGCGCACCCTCGGCCGGCACTACGGCGACTCGTTCACCATCGAGATCCCCACCGGCTCGGGCACGCAGTGCACCCTGGTGGAGGCCGCGGACCTGATCGACAACAGCCTCACCCGGCTGTTCCGCCCGGTGGACGGCAAGCGCCCGGCCGACGGCGACCGGATCGAGTCCAGCGACTCACCGCTGTGGCGCGAGCACCCGACGTTCAGCGAGTTCTTCGACGGCGACACCGGTGAGGGCCTGGGCGCCACCCACCAGACCGGCTGGACCGCCCTGGTGGCGCACCTGCTCAACCCTCGCCTCCCCGCCGACCCCCGCTGGACCTAACCCATGCCTTGAACCGCAGGCTCCGTGATACGCAAGTGTCGGGACTGGCGGCGGAAGTGCTAAAGCCCGTGCAACTCAGCGTTCGGACGTCTTCGCTCGTTAGTGTCGAAAACGACTGGCCGACTGATCGAAGGGCGCAACGGGGATGGCTGAAGAGAGTTGGCATGAGGCGCGGTTGATCCCGACGTCGGGGATCAACGGAGCTGAGGAACAGGAGCGTCGCGCCACGTCGGCTCTCCTCGCAGTGCTCACTGCCGTTCGAGAGTTCGGCCGTGGCCTGACGCAGCCCTTCGGCGCGCCAGCGGGCAACATCGAGGCCTTCATCGAGGTCCCGTTCATGCTGGGGGAGAAGCGCTGCTACCCGGACGGGCTCATCAGGGTCACTCGAGGGCAGCGCAGTTGGACGGCGCTCGTCGAGGTGAAGACGGGCACGAACGAGCTGGCCACTGAACAGCTCGAGAACTACCTCGACATTGCACGTGAGAACGGCTTCGACGCGCTGATCACCGTCAGCAACGAAATATCGCCCTTGGCCGGCCAGCACCCCACCAAGGTCGACAAGCGCAAGTTGCGCAAGGTGGACATGCACCATCTGCCGTGGAGCCAGATCCTCGCTGAAGCAGTGGTCCAGAAAGAGCACCGCGGGGTCGCCGACCCAGATCAGGCTTGGATCCTCGGCGAGCTGATCCGCTATCTGGAACACCCGCGATCCGGGGCCCTCGAGTTCGAGGACATGGGCGCGTCGTGGGTGCCCGTTCGCGACGCTGTCGGGACAGGGACGCTGCGGGCCTCCGACAAGGGCGTCTCCGACGTTGCTGCCCGCTTCGATGCGCTGCTGCGGTATGCGTCGCTGCGATTGGGGCGAACACTCGGCACCGAAGTCGTCCCCGCGCTGACCCGACGCGAGCTGGCGGAGCCTGCCCTCCGGACCGCGGCGCTGGTCGAGAGCCTCGTCAAGGAAGGACGGCTCTCCGGTGCCATCCGGATCCCGCATGCAGTCGCGCCACTGAACATCGAGCTGGACCTGCGCGCAGGCCGCGTGACCTGCCATGTCGACGTCGATGCTCCGCGTGAAGGGCGACCGACCACCCGGGTCAACTGGCTCGTTCGGCAGCTGAAGGTGGCGCCCGAGTCCGTCCGCATCGAGGCATTCGCCATGCATGCTCGCGGCGCCGGGGCGACGGAGCTGCTCAAGACAGTCCGTGAGGACCCGGCCGTCCTGGTCCAGGACCCGAAGCGGGAGATCCGCAGCTTCCGAGTTGCGCTCACCAGTTCGTTGGGGACAAAGCGTGGACGAGGCCGGGGAGCGGCGATCGACTCGGTGCTGGACGCGGTGGAGGCCTTCTACGGAGAGGTGCTGCAGAACCTGAAGACGTGGACTGCCGCGGCGCCGAAGATGCGGGAAGTGGCTGATCTGCCCAACGAGACGTCGACTGCTCTCGCGAGTACGGCCCTGTCCTCTCAGGACGGCATCGAACCTGCGTCAACGGCAGCTGAGGACGTGGAGGAGTCCTTCGAGTCTGCTCCCGGTGAGGGAGCGGCTGCCTCCGCTTGAGGCGAGAAGCCGGTCATCGCAATCATGCGATGGCCGGCGTCCCGCTGGTCCTGGCCCGTCGACCAGTCAGCCCCATGGCAGCGGTCAGGGGCACAACAGCTCAAGTGCCGCCTGGCCGTTGCGGCGGGCGTCCTCGGGGAGGAGGAGCCACGGCGGTGCGGTGGGGTCCGCGAGGTGATCGCGGAGGTGCAGCAGCCGCGACCGGTCGCTGCCCGAGGGAGCCCGGTCCTCAAAGGGGTCGATGCAGGCCAGCAGCACGGCGGCGTCGGTCAGGTGCCGGTCTCGGTCCCGGGTGTCCGCTCTGTGCGCCGCGGACTTCAGGATCAGCGCACCGAACGCATCGGGCACGCTGATCGTCGTCGGCTCCAGCCCGGCGATCTGCAGCTCAGCGGACACCGTGCGTCGCAGCGCCTGTGTCCCGCCATCGACCTGCACCAGGTCGTAGCCACGGAACCGCTCGAGCGCGCGGGGTGGAGCGTGATCGGCAGCGACCACGTCCACCACCGACGTCACGAGGTCGATCACGGCGCCGCCCCGTACGAACCGGTGCGCCGTGCCGGTGCGTGGGTCGAGGCTGGGTCGGAGCTGGTATCCCAGTCCCTCCAGCGCTGCGGCCACCTGAGCGGCCCGCCCCCGACCGGTCTCGACGTGCAGCAGGACGTCGACGTCGTTCGTCGGCCGCACGATCGGCAGCCCTGCGACGACGGCGTGCAGCTGGACCATCAGCCCACCGATCAGCGTCCACGCCTCGGCCGGGACCGCAGCGGCCAGCTCGGCGACGTCGGGCCACGGGCGTACCCAGCCGCCGGTTGGAGTGGGTGGTCGAAGCGGCTCAGCCACGCAGGGCCACCAACGCCCGGTCCAGCAGGCGAACACCGGTGGAGCGTTCGCGCGCGTCGATGGATCCAGCGAGGTCCAGTCCGGCCAGCACCCGACGCCGTCCGACAGCGAGTTCGGAGACCACGTCCAGTGACATGCCGGTCGCCCGCAGGACGACGCGGCCGCCTGGCTCGGGTTCGAGTCGGAACCGGCTGACCAGGCGGTTGAGCGCGGCGTCAGCTACGTACCCGTCGAGCCGGTCGACGGCAGCACTGAGGTCGCCGGCGCCCTCGGTCGCGCCCGACCCGACGACCTCCCGGGCCAGCGGGCCGAGCGCGCGCGGGTGGGCGCGGTAGTGGCGACTGTCCGCCCGGTTGCGCGCGCGCGACGCCAGCTCTGCTCCGTCGATCTCGCGGAGGACGGCCCGTAGTCGGGACCCCTGCGCCTGGCCGAGCCACCGGGCCGGAAGGCCCTCCAGCAGCGCAACTGCGGCCCATGCGGTCGGCTCTTCCCACGCCCGGAAGCGACTGCCCGCCCGCTGGGCCAGCCAGTGGGCGACCGACCCGGCGTCGATGCGGTCGATTCCGATCGCCGTCAGGTCGCCGCCCGCGACCAGCCGCTGCACATGACGTGCGGAGACGCCGAGCCGCTCAGCGGCCTGCTGCGTGGTCATCAGCGCCATACGGACAATGTCGGTGCAACGACATGATCGGTCAAGTCGACGCGCAACCATGGAGTGACGTATCGGGCAGCATCCTGCCGGGGAAACCGTCGGATCAGCCGGCCGTCGCTCGAGATCGGGAGCCGACGGGGTGGGCGGTGGTGATGCGCTCCGTCAGGTGCACCTCGACGGTGTCGCCGACCTGCTTGCCGATCGCGTCGCGGAGCGCTGCCGCCACCGGCAGCTTGTGCCGCCCGTCGCCGAGCGCCATGAAGGAGCTGCGGAACGGACGCCCGTCGATCGTCCCGCTGACCTTCACCAGGCCCCGGGTGCCGAAGAAGGCGACCGAGTCGAGCCACACCAGGTAGGTCCACCCGCCGGCCGCCGGGCTCAGCTGCAGCCGGGCGGTGAACCGCTCGTCGAGGGCGGTCATCACGCCCCCTCGACCAGCACGAGGGCGTTCCCGTCCGGGTCGCGGACGGTGAACATCGGCGGGGCCATCTCGCCCATCCGCAGCACCTCGTCGTCGACGTCCACGCCCCGCTCGCGCAGCTGCGCGTGGGCGGCGTCCGCATCGGCCGTGCCCAGCCGGATGCCCGGTGGGAAGCCGCTGTCGGTCGCGATGAGAGCGATCGTCGTCCCCCCGCCGGCCGGCGCCACCTCCACCCAGCGCATGCCCGGACCCAGCTCCGCGTCGCGGACCACCTGCAGGCCCAGATCGTCCACGTAGAAGTCCAGCGCCCGCTGCAGGTCCGTCACCACCACGGTCGTCGTGGCGACCCGGATGACGGTGTCCGTCGTCGTCTGGCTCATGACGTTCCCTCCCTGCCCGACGCGCGCCGCCGGGCAGAGATGAAGATCTCGCTGCTCCAGCCAACTCATCGCGGGAGCGGGGTGAGGGGCCAAAATCGCGACTTCGGCCCCTCAGGGGATGGGGGCGCCGAGGAGGGCGTGGGGGGTCCAAGTCCCGAGGGCGTCGGCGTGGCCGGCGGAGCGAAAGGCCAGGGCGGCGGCGCCGATCCAGCCGGCCTCGCTGCCGAGCTCGGCCACCCGAACCGGCGGGGCGGAGCGCCACGCCAACCCCGCCGCCAGCCCGGCTCGGACCGGCTCCAGCAGGGCGTCACCCGCCGCGGTGAAGCCGCCGCCGAGCACGATCGTCGTCGGGTCCAGCAGCAGCGTCGCGGTCACCAGCCCCTGGGCCAGCACCTGCATCGCCTCGGCCCACACCCGGTCGGCGTCCGCGTCGCGGCCCAGCCGGGCGACGACGTCCTCGGCCGGCAGGGAGACGCCGGAGAGAGCCGCGTAGCGGCGGGCCAGGCCGGCGCCCGACGCGTACACCTCCAGGCACCCGCTCTGCCCGCACGTGCACGCCTCGCCGCCGGGCACCATCGGGATGTGGCCGAGCTCCCCGGCCGCCCCGCCGTCGCCGGTCACCGGCCGACCGTCGGTCACCAAGGCCGCAGCCACCCCGGTACCGATGGTCACCAGCACGAAGTCCTCGACGCCGCGCGCCGCCCCGAGCAGCTGCTCGGCGAGCCCCGCCGTCCGCACGTCGTGGCCGGTCACCACCGGCAGCCCGGTCGCCTCGGCCAGCAGCGCCCGCAGCGGCACATCCCGCCAGTCGAGGTTCGACGCGTAGACGACTGTGCCGCTCGCCTCGTCGAGCATGCCGGGGGTCACCACGCCGGCCCCGACCACGTCCAGGTGCTGGTCACGCGCGGCGGCGGCCAGCGAGCGCAGATGGCCGGCGATGGCGGCGACGGTGTCCGTCGCCGGGTCGGTGGGCCAGCGTTCGACCACCACCGGCCGCCCGTCGCGGGTGACGACCGCGCCCTTCATCGAGGTGCCGCCGACGTCGATCGCCAGCACCGCAGGAGTGGTCGTCACGAGGCGAGCGCCTCGAGCACGGCCCGGATCGGCTCGGCGGAGGTCGCCAGCCGCGGGACGGCGTAGTCGACGCCGGTGGCCGAGCCGGCGGCCGAGGAGACGACCGGCGAAGCCGCCCGCAGGTGCACCTCCGGCACCCCGGTCTCCGCGACGAGCGAGGCCACGTTCGACCCGCGCACCGACCCGCCGGCGAGCACGGTGATCCGGTCGCCCGCCAACTCCACCAACGAGCGGAGCACCGCGGTCCCAGCGGCAGCGGTCGGCGCGCCACCCGAGGTGAGCACCCGGCTCACCCCCGCGGAGATCAGCGTGGGCAGCGCAGCCGGGAGGTCGGGCAGCGTGTCGAACGCGCGGTGGAACGTCACCGGGCACGGCCCGGCGGCCTGGACCAGTCGGGACAGCACGGCGGCGTCGATCGCGCCGTCCGCGGTCAGCGCCCCGACCACGAACCCGACCTGCGCCGATGCAGGCAGCGCCCGGGCGGCGACGATGTCGGCGAGCATCACGTCGACCTCGGCGGGGGAGTACACGAAGTCCCCGGCGCGCGGCCGGATCAGCACCTGCACGCCGATCCGCGACACCTCGGCGAGGACCGTGGACACCAGCCCGATGGACGGCGTCGTCCCACCCTCGGACAGCGCCGCGCACACCTCGACCCGGTCCGCACCGCACTCCTCGGCGATCGTCGCGCCGGCGACGTCGTCGATGCAGATCTCGACCGCGGTCACCGGCCCTCCAGCCAGGCGAGGACGTCGGTACCCGGCTCGATCGCACCGACCGGCACCCCGCCGCCGAGCACCGGGAGGGCGGTCAGGGAGGCAGCGGCGGAGACGTCCACGCCGAGCCCACCGAGCACGGTCAGCGCCAGCAGGGTCGTCGCTCGCGGGTTGCCGTCGACCACCTTCATCGCCACCGCCTGGCCGTCCGGTCCGGCCACGCCGATCACACCCTCCGCGCCGCCCTTGGCCACCGCGCCCGGCACGAGCTCCATCACCGCGGAGTTCTGGTGACCGGTGCCGCCGACGAAGAACGGGTGCGTCCGCATCGCGCCGGCCACCTCGGCAGCCGGACCCTCCGTCGCCAGCGACAGCGCACGGAAGGCCGTGGCCAGCCCGCGCACCGTGGTGCCGAACAGCGGGGCGCCGCAGCCGTCGGTCGCGTCGTGCCGCACCGGCGCACCGGTCCACTCCGCGGTCACCGCGCGCACGTGCTGCTGCAGCGGGTGCCCGGGGTCCAGGTAGGAGGCGGTCGGCCAGCCGTTGACCGCGCAGGCCAGCAGCATCGCGGCGTGCTTGCCCGAGCAGTTCATCCGCACCGTGCTCCGCTCGGCGCCGGCCCGGATGAGCGCGACCCGGGTCGGCTCGTCCTCGGGCCAGTCGACCGGGCACTGCAGCGCCGACTCCTCCAGCCCTGCCCGCTCCAGCAGCCGGCGCACGACGTCGACGTGCGCGTCCTCGCCGGTGTGGCTGCCGGCGGCGATCGCCAGCTCCGGCCCGGTCAGCGGGGCGCCGGCGGTCAGGCAGGCCAGCGCCTGCAGCGGCTTGGTGGTGGAGCGCGGCAGGATCGTGGCGTCGGGGTCGCCGAGGGACAGCGCGACGGAGCCGTCGGCGTCCAGGGCGAGCAGCGAGCCGAGGTGCCGGCTCTCCACCAGTCCCGAGCGGCGGACCACGGCGAGTTCAGCGGACAACGGGGGTCTCCAGTTCACGATCGGCGGCCTGCTCGGCGGGGCCGGACGGCGGCGCCACCTGGCGCCGGACCCGGGTGCGCAGCCGTGCGGCCAGGTAGGACAGGGCGCCGTTGAACACCAGGTAGATCAGCGCCACCACGAGGAAGGTCTGGATGAGCAGCCGGTTGTAGGCGCTGAGCACCTGCGCTCGGTACAGCAGCTCGGTGAAGGCGACGACGTAGCCCAGCGAGGTGTCCTTGATCAGGCTCACCAGCTGGGTGACCAGCGACGGCGTCACGTGCCGCAGCGCCTGGGGGAGGACGACGAAGCGCATCGCCTGGCTGCGCCGGATGCCCAGGCTCAGCGCCGCCTCGGTCTGCCCACGCGGCAGGGCGAGGACCCCGGCCCGGACGATCTCGGCGACCACCGCGGCGTTGGCGATGGTCAGCGGCACGACGAGCTTCCAGAGCACCGGCAGGTTGATCCCGTACGCCGGCAGCCCGAAGAGCATGAGGTAGATCAGCAGCAGCACCGGGAGGGTGCGGGCCACCTCGATGTAGCCGGTGCACAGCCAGCGCAGCGGCCGGTTCTGCGAGAGCCGGCCGATGGCCAGCAGCACCCCGAACGCCCCGGCCAGGACGGCGACCAGCGCGGCCGCCAGCGCGGTGCCGCGCAGCCCGACCAGCAGGTAGGACCAGATCGGCCAGTCGAGGAACGGCGTCCACCGGTCGGCGTCCAGCTGCCCGGTCCGGCCGAACTGCACCAGCGCGAGCGCGAACACACCGGCCAGCGCCAGGGCGCTGACCACCGAGCCGAGCAGGATCCGCCGCCGGGCGCGGGGCCCGGGGGCGTCGTAGAGGAACGCACCACTGTGGCTCATCGGTGGATCGCCACCTTCTTCTCGATCCGCCCGGCGGCCAGCCCGATGGCCAGCGCGAGCGCCATGTAGGTGAGGCCGGCGGCGGTGAAGATCGGGATCGGCTGGGCCGCGACCAGGTTCACCTTGTTCGTCGCGGAGGTCAGCTCGACCACGCCGACGGTGGCGGCCAGGGCGGTGTTCATCAGCAGCGCGATCATCACGTTGCCCAGCGGCTGGACGACGGCGCGCACCGCCTGCGGGACGACGACGTGCCGCAGCGTCTGCGACAGCCGCAGCCCCAGCGCCCGGGCGGCCTCGACCTGCCCGGACGCGACGGTGTTGATCCCGCTGCGCACCGCCTCGGCCACGTACGCCGCCTCGTAGACGGTGAGCACGACGATCACCGTGGTGGTCAGCGGCATCAGCAGCCCGGCATCGGGCAGTGCGAAGACGGCCAGCAGCAGCAGCGCCAGCAGGGGGACGTTGACGAACACCTGCACGTAGGCCCAGGCGGCCCCGCGCAGCACCGGGATGGGGCTCACCCGGGCCACGGTGATCAGCACCCCGAGCACCAGGGAGCCGGCCGCGGAGATCACCAGGATCAGCACGGTCGTCCCCAGCGCCCTCAGCAAGGGGTCCAGGTTCTCGATCACTGCAGTCACGTCGTCGTCCTCTGCTGGCTCTGCTGCTGCCTCAGGGCTGCTGCCTCAGGGGTGCCGGGTCAGGAGCCCGGCACCGAGCCGATCTCCGGCGGCGTCGGGGCGTCGCCCTCGACGACCGTGCCGAGGGTGGCCTCCCAGATCTCGGCCCACGAGCCGTCGTCCTCGATCTCCTCCAGCCAGGTGTTCACGAAGTCCTTGAACTCCGGGTCCTCCGGCGGGAGGCCGATGCCGTAGGGCTCCTCGGTGAACGGCTGGACGGCGATCTTGATGTCGTCGTTGGCGTTCGCCGCGGCCAGCAGCAGGGTGTAGTCCTGCACGTAGGCGTCGCCGCGGCCCTGCACCAGCGCCTGCACCGCCTGCGGGTCGGTGGCGAAGCTGGTCACCTCGGCGCCGGGGGCGACCTCGGGCACCGCGGTGACCGCCGGGGTGTTCGCGCCGACGATCACGTTCTTGCCGTTGAGGTCCTCGATGCTGGAGATGTCCTCGTTGTCGGCGGCGACCGCCACCGCGAGGCCCGAGGTGAAGTACGGGCCGGCGAAGTTGATCTGCTCGGCCCGCTCCTCGGTGATCGTGTAGGTGTTGAAGACGACGTCGACGGTGCCGTTCTGCAGCAGCGCCTCCCGGGTCTCCGACGCCGGCGGCACGATCTCGATGTTCGGCTCGCCCAGGATGTAGATGGCCAGCATCTTCGCCAGGTCGATGTCGAAGCCCTCGACGTCCTCGGGGCTGCTCGGGTCCTGCTGGGAGAGCAGCGGCGCGTCCAGGGCGGCCGCGACGCGCAGCACGCCCCGCTCCTTGATCTCGGCCATCGTGGACTCGGGGAGGATCAACTCGTCGTCGGCGACCGGCGCGTCCTCGTAGACGGCGTCCAGGCCGGAGGCGGCGGTGTCGTCGCCGCCGCCGGGGACGGCGTCGGACGAGGAGTCGGACGAGCCGCACCCCGCGACCGCCACCGAGGCGGTGGCCAGCACGGCGGTGATCAGCGGGAAGCGGCGCCTGGGAAGGCGGATGTCACTCATGCCTTGCCTTTCTGATCAGCCCGGCCGGGGGAGCGGCGCCGGGCGTGGGGTGGGCGGGTCCGCCCGGGGTGCGCTCGGCCGTCAGTGGGCCAGCACGTTGGAGAGGAACGAGCGGGCGCGCTCGCTCCGGGTGGCGTCGAAGAACTCCGCCGGTGGGGCGACCTCGACGATCTGACCGGCGGCCATGAAGACGACGCGGTCGGCGACGCGGCGGGCGAAGCCCATCTCGTGGGTCACCACGACCATCGTCATGCCGTCGGCGGCCAGCGAGGTCATCACCTCGAGGACCTCGTTGACCATCTCGGGGTCCAGCGCCGAGGTCGGCTCGTCGAAGAGCATCAGCTTCGGGTGCATCGCCAGCGAGCGGGCGATCGCGGCGCGCTGCTGCTGGCCGCCGGAGAGCTGGGCGGGGACGCGGTCGGCCTTGTCGGCGATGCCCACCCGCTCCAGCAGCGCCATCGCCTCGCTGCGGGCGGTGGCCTTGCTCGCCTTGCGCACCTTCAGCGGCGCCAGCATCACGTTGTCCAGCACGCTCAGGTGGCCGAAGAGGTTGAACGACTGGAAGACCATGCCGACGTCGGCACGGAGCTGGGCGAGCTGGGCGCCCTCCGCGGGCAGAAGCTGGCCGTCGACCCGGATCTCGCCGGCGTCGATCGGCTCGAGCCGGTTGATCGTGCGGCAGAGCGTCGACTTGCCCGACCCCGACGGCCCGATGACCACGACGACCTCGCGCGGGGCGACCTCCAGGTCGATCGAGCGGAGCACGTGCAGCTCGCCGAAGTGCTTGTCGACGCCGCGAAGGCTGACCATCGGCGTTGTCACGGGCGTGCTCCTCACGGTCGGCGTTGAACGTTGGACGAAGGCTAAGTGGCGATCCTTACAACGAGAAGTCCATGAAGTATTTCCACTTCCGGAGTAAGCGGCCGTTGCTTCGCACGACGGGCGTTGCTTCACTGATCGGCATGCCCACCCCCGCCGGTGACCGGTCGGCCACCTCTCCGAGCGAGGTCCTCTCCTTGGTCCGGCTCGGCCGCGCCACCTCGCGGGCCGACGTCGCCCGCGAGACGGGGCTCTCGGCGACCACCGCGGCCGCCCGGGTGGAGATGCTGATCCGGCGGGGCTGGCTGGTGGAGACCGGCACCGGGCCCTCGGCCGGCGGGCGGCCGCCGCGCCGGCTGGAGATGCGCGGCGCGGCCGGCCTGGTGGTCGCGGTCAGCCTCGGGGAGCGGCACGCGGCGATCGCCGTCCTGGACGCCGCGGGTCGGCAGGTCGCCGAGCGGCACCTGCCCATCGCGGTCTCGGACGGCCCGGAGGCCGTGCTGCGCACCGTGGTGACCGCGGTGGAGGAGGCGGTCGCCGGGCTGGACGACGCCCCGCCGCTGCTGGCGATGTGCGTCGGCGTGCCCGGGCCGGTCAGCGCGCGCACCGGCCTGGTCGTCTCCCCGGCCCGGATGCCCGGCTGGAACGGCGCCGACGTGGCCGCGATCGTGCGGCAGTGGCTGCCGGTGCCGGTCATCGTGCAGAACGACGCGAACCTGATGGCGCTCGGCGAGCACGCCGCCGGCGGGTCGCCGGCCGAGCAGATGGTGTTCGTGAAGGTCGGCTCCGGCATCGGCTGCGGCGTCATCGCCGGCGGGGTGCTGCACCGGGGGAGCGGCGGGTTCGCCGGGGACATCAGCCACACCACCGTGCCCGGCGCCCCGCCGGTTCCGTGCTCCTGTGGGCGGGTCGGCTGCCTGGACGCCGTGGCCAGCGGCGCCGCGCTGGTCGAGCAGCTCGCCGAGCGCGGGGTCGACTCCTCGGGCACCGAGGGGATGCTCGACCTGGCCCGGGACGCGCACCCGCTGACCACTCAGCTGCTGCGCGAGGCCGGCGGCAGCACCGGCACCGTGCTCTCGACCATCCTCAACTTCTTCAACCCCGAGCGGCTGGTGATCGGCGGGCACCTGAGCAGCGCCGAGGCCTTCGTCGCCGGGGTGCGCTCGGCGATCTACGCGCAGTGCCCGCCGATGATCACCGACGGCCTGGAGATCGCGGTCAGCCGCGTCGGCCAGCAGGCCGCCGTGCTCGGCGCCGCCCGGGAGGCGCTGGACCTGGCCTTCTCCCCGGAACAACTGGCCGCGCGCGCCGCCGCCCGCTGAGGTCGGTCGGTCCACCCGGTGCTGCGTGCGCGAACACCTCGTGACCGATGTCGACTTGTCGGCATCTCTCGTTACGTTGGCTCAGCAACCGCACAGCCGGCCCAGCAGGGGCGGCTGACGAGCTTGGGGGAGATCGCGTGCGCAGACGGACGACGGTGACGGTCGCGGCAGCGGTGCTGGCGATGAGCGTCGGGGCGGTGACCCCCGCGGCGGCGAGCCCGGGTGGTCACGACAACGGGCACGGGAACGGCCACGGTCACGGGAACGGCCATGGGAACGGCCACGGCAAGGGGCACGACGGCGGGCACGGCAAGGGGCAGAGCCTCGAGCTCACCATGCTGGCCACCACCGACATCCACGGGCGCGCGCAGGACTGGGACTACTTCCGCGACGCGCCGTACACCGACAGCGCCGGTGACGCGACGGGCCTGGCCCGCGTCTCCTCGGTCGTCGACTCGGTGCGGGCCGAGAAGGGCGCGGACAGCGTCTTCGTCGTCGACAACGGCGACTTCCTGCAGGGCACGCCGCTCACCTACCTCGCCGCCCAGCAGCCGCCGGAGGCCGAGCACCCGATCGCGGCGGCCTACGACGTCATCGGCTACGACGCCCAGGTCGTCGGCAACCACGAGTTCAACTACGGCCTGGACACCCTGGCCGGCTACGTCGACGACGTCGACCACCCGGTGCTCGGCGCCAACGTCATCGACGTCGCGACCGGCGAGCCGTACCTGCCGCCGTACACGCTGCAGGAGATGAAGGTCCGCGGCGCCAAGCCGGTCACCGTCGGCATCATCGGCCTGACCACGCCGGGCTCGGCCATCTGGGACCGGAACAACGTCGAGGGCCAGGTCGAGTTCCGCGACATGGTGGAGACGGCGGAGGAGTGGGTGCCGGTCGTCGCCGAGCAGGCCGACGTCGTCGTCGTCCTCGCGCACGCCGGGGTCGGTGGGACGTCGTCCTACGACGACCCGGCCGTCGGCACGGAGAACCCCTCCGACGTCATCGCCCGCACGGTGCCCGGCATCGACGCGATGGTCGTCGGCCACACGCACCGCGACGCCCCGTCCCAGGTCGTGGTCAACGAGGTCACCGGCGAGGAGGTGCTGCTCACCCAGCCCTACCGCTGGGGCGCCACGGTCAGCCAGGTCGACTTCGAGCTGACCAAGACCCGCGGCCAGTGGGACGTCACCGAGGCCACGGCCACCGCGCTGCGCACCAGGGACTACCCCGAGGACCCCGACGTCCTCGCCGTCACCGACGAGGCGCACCAGGCGACGGTCGACTACGTCAACCAGGTGGTGGCCACCTCCACCGAGGAGCTGACCACGCTGACCAGCCGGTACGAGGACACCCCGATCCTCGACTTCATCCAGCAGGTGCAGACCGAGACCGTCGACGCCGCACTCGCGGGCACCGAGTGGGCCGACCTGCCGGTGCTGTCGATCGCCGCGCCGTTCAGCCGGGAGGCGGTCTTCCCGGAGGGCGACGTCACCATCCGGGACATCGCCGGGCTCTACGTCTTCGACAACACCCTGGAGGCGGTGGAGATGACCGGCGCTCAGGTGCGCGACTACCTCGAGGAGTCGGCGAGCTACTTCACCCAGGTGCCGGCCACCGGGCCCGTCGACCCGGAGACGATCACCAACGCCGACGGGACGCCGGACTACAACTACGACGTGCTCTCCGGCGTCGACTACGACCTGGACGTGTCCCGGCCGGTCGGCGAGCGGGTCACCCGGCTGGAGATCGACGGTGAGCCCGTGGCCGACGACGCCCGCTTCGTCGTCGCGGTGAACAACTACCGGCGCTCGGGCGGCGGCGGCTTCCCGCACATCTCCACGGCGCCGGTGGTCTACAACGAGCAGCTGGAGATCCGCCAGCTGCTCATCGAGTGGGCCCAGGAGCGCGGCGTGATCGACCCGGCCGACTTCTACGTGGAGAACTGGCAGCTCGTCCGCGACGGCGAGCTGCTGCTCGACTGACCCTCCGGAGGGGCCGGGGTCGCGACCCCGGCCCCTCCGACACGACGAACGCCCCGCTCCCCGGTCTGGGGGAGCGGGGCGTTCGTCGTGCGCCTGCCCTCGGGCGAGCGGGTCAGACCAGACGACGCGCGGAGTGGTAGCCCCACATGGTGTCGACGTTGATGGTGCGGACGACGTCCCCGGCGGTGGGGGCGTGCACCATCAGGCCGTTGCCGATGTAGATGCCGACGTGGCCCACCGGGTCGTAGAAGAAGACCAGGTCACCGGGCTGCAGGTCGGCGCGGGCCACGGGCACGCCCATCGTCGACTGCATGCGGGAGGAGTGCGGCAGCGTGATGCCGGCGGCCGCGTAGGAGTACTGCGTCAGCCCGGAGCAGTCGTAGACGTTCGGGCCGGCCCCGGCCCAGACGTAGGGCTTGCCCTGCTGGGCGAGCGCCGTGTCGACGATGATCTGGGCAGCTGCGTTGGGAGCCGCGACCGGGGCCACCGGTGCCGCGACGGGTGCTGGGGCGGCCGCTCCACCGCCGCCGACCGAGGCCTGGGCGGCCATCGGGGTGAGGGCGACGCCCGCGCTGGCGAACAGCGCGATCAGTGCCCGGCGACCGGAACGGGAGGGACGACGGGCGGGGGACGTGCGAGTGGTCGTCATGGACGACGAGTTCTCCTTGTTCTCCTCGACCGCCTACCGAGTTAGCTGACGGGTTCGGGCGGGGAACTCGCCCGGCGCTCCGGCACTCGCGTGCCGTTGCGCTTCACCCCAGAACTGCGGTGGGTCCCCGGTCCGGGCGTTCGCGGCGACGTTGCGGCGGTTGCCCGGTTCGGCGGTGCTCGCCGGTGTCACCGTGTGTGGCGACTCAGGGGCCGGCAGGCGCGGATGACGGTAGGGCTGTCACGGATTTGTCACAAAGTGCCGCCCGTTGCGGTTCCGACACCCCGTGGGGCTGCAACACGCCCGGGCGGCGCGGACGACTCGCCGAGCTGACGTCGGCCAACGCTGGAGCGCGCCTCCGGCGAGGTCGGCTCTCGCCGCCTGTTCCCGCCGGGAATCCGATTTCTGGTCGGACGGCGGGTGGGCACGTTTCGTGTGCGACGCGACACGGCCCGCTGCAGGAGTCGTCACGTGATCGGTTGTCGCGTCGACCAGCGCTTGAGGCGGCCCTGGTCGCTGATCACGCCTGCCGCGCTGGTGCCCGGGCGGACGCGTTGACGCGCCGCGGTCGGTCGTGTCAAGGGACTGTCGGTATCTGTGGACAGGCGTCTGACCTGCAGATTCGCCTTGCTCGGAGCTCGTGACGAGACTAGTATTCGTACACAGGTTCGAATACGTCGGGAGGTGTCCGTGAGCGAGTTGGTGTCGGCTCTGGACGCCTTGGCGGCCGACGATCTGCACTCGCTCACGGACGGGCAGGTGCTGGACCGGACGGCGTTCCTGGTGCAACTGGTCAACCGTGCGTCGGCGGAGTTGACCCGCACGGTGCGGCGTGCGGACGTCGTGCAGGCGGCGGAGCGCGACGGGTTGAAGAGCATGCGGTCGTGGCTGATCGGGCACGCGCGGCTGTCGCAGGCGGAGGCGTCGCGGATCGTGCGGTCGGGGCGGGCGTTGGAGCACTTCCCGGCCCTGTCGGCCGGGTTCGCTGACGGGTCCGTGACTGCGGCGCAGGTGAACGTGGTGGCCGAGAAGGTGGGGCCGGGCGAGGCCGCCCGCGCGGCCGAGCAGGGCATCGACCTGGCCGCGTTCGACCGGGTGTGGGCGCGCGTGGCGGCCGAGTCGCCGCACCAGTCGCTGGTCGCTGCGGTGCAGGCCTTCGAGGACGCACTCGACCCCGACGGCCCCGAGCCGGACCCGACGGAGGGGCGGCGGTTGAGCATCGCCAAGCACGCCGACGGCACGATCACCGGCCGCTTCGACCTCGACGCCGTCGGAGGGGAGAAGGTGCAGGCGGCGATCGAGTCGATCGTGCAGGCCCACCGCCCCAAGGGGGACGACCGCACCCGCGCCCAGCAGAACGCCGACGCCCTCGTGCAGTTGTGTGACAACCAGTTGGCCAGCGGTGATCTGCCGATCCTGCGGACGGTGAAGCCGCACGTGGTGGTGGGCATCGACCTGGACGACCTGGTCGACCCGGCCACGGGTGCCGGGGCGGCGAGCACCGGGTTCGGGTCGACGATCTCTGCGGCCCGGGCCCGGTGGATCGCCTGCGACGCCAGCGTCTCCCGGATCGTGATGGGCCCCGACGGGGTGCCGCTGGATCTCGGCCGGGACCACCGGGTGGTCACCCCGGGCCTGCGCAAGGCGGTGGAGCGGCGGGACGAGTCCTGCGTGTTCGCCGGCTGCGGCGCCCCGTCCTGGTGGTGCGATGTGCACCATCTCGTGCACTGGCTGCACGGCGGCGAGACCAACCTGCAGAACTCAGCGCTTCTCTGCGAACGGCACCACACCAAGGTCCACCACGGTTTCCGGGTGGAG
>NZ_JPMX01000075.1:7501-163051 GCF_000761485.1 Modestobacter caceresii | reverse complement strand
GAGATCCCGGCGGACGATGGCGCACCTACCGCCCCGACGACACCGAGATCCTCATCGGACTGTTCTCACTGCAGGTCTGACGCCCGGCTCTCGTACCCCCGCGCCTCCCGAAGGCGTGGGGGTACGAGGGCGCGTTGCGCCGGTGGCGCACCGGTCGGGGAGAGGTGCGCCGGGAGGGATGCCGGCCCCGCCGTCGGCATGACGGCGGGGCCCGCGAGCTGCCGCTACTCCTTGCTGACCTTGGCCTTCGAGGCGAACGAGCTCACGCACTCACCCTGGTTGGCGAACTGACCGGCCTCGAACTCGGTCGCCCAGCCGCCGTTCTTGCAGTCCTCCTTGGTGAACACCCGCGGCTCGACGTCGTACACCGTCGTCTCGCCGTCCACCGTGATCCCGATGCCGTCCACGTAGGCGTCCAGGCCCGCGTTGCCCCGACCGGTGTTCACCGCGAAGCCGGTGATCGTCGTGCCCGCCCCGAAGTGCTCGGTGAGGGTGGCGAGCGTCGTGGGCGAGGCGTTCGAACCGGGAGTCGAGGAGCCGAACGGCTGGATGCTCGGGGTCCACCAGCCCCCGGCCCGGCCCCCGGTGCTCCCGGTCGTGTCCCAGGCCTGCCACTCGCCCTCGGCGATGGTGAAGCCGGCCTTGTTCGCCTCCCACACCAAGGTCGCGAAGTCGTCCGGGCCGGCGGGGTCGACCTCCACGTTGATCGACGGCCCGTAGCCCGGCAGCCCCGTCACGAACGACGAGTAGGTGACCCCGGCCAGGTCCGACAGCGGCCGGCCGTCGAGCACGTCCGACATCAGCCGGGCCTTCTCCGACGCTGCGTCCAGCACCAGCCGGTAGGCGGCGTCGCCGAAGCCGCTGTCCGCCGGCGCCGCGGCGATGCCGCCCGCACCGGTGGTGGGGGCGGGAGCCGGGTCGTTCTCCCCGCGGTGGGCGTTGCTGAAGTACCAGTCCGCGCCCTCCGCAGCGGTCTCCGCCGGGGTGATCGTCACCGTCCCCGCCGCCAGCGCTGGGCCGGCGGTCAGCACGCCGATCAGGGCCGTGGCCGCACAGGCGTACGTGATGCGTCGTGCACTCGACAAGGTGATCTCCCCGTGGATGGATGGACGGAAGCGTCGTGGGTCGCCGGAGCAGATCACCCGGCGGCGGGCTGGTCCAGGTGTTCCTGCACCACCGTGCTCGGCGGGACGGGCGGCGTGGGGACCGCGTGCAGGTCCGCATCGCCGTCGGCCACCGCGGTCAGCCACTGACCGGCGCTCTGCCGGGTGATCCGGCCGGCCCGCACCGCTTGGGCCAGTGCCAGCTCCAGCGGCGGCATCAGCACCGGGTGCCGGCGGCGGTGCCCGAACACCGCCAGCGTCTGCTGGAACAGGTCGTCGCGGGTCATCCCGGCCACCGACCGGCACAGCGCCACCATCGCGTTGCCGATCTCCTCCGGCGGCACGTGCTCCAGCGCCCGGTCGGTGCTCGCCGCCTGGCGCCGGAACGACGTCCACCCCGCCGGGTCCAGCGGCGTCCGGTCCGACGTCGCGGGCCACAGGAACTCCGCACCCGGCTCCGGCAGCAGCGCCAGGATCGACTCCATCCGCGCCGCGTTCACCCGCGGCACCCCGAACGCCGACGCCGTCAGCCGGGCCAGCCGCTCCCGGTGGATCGGCCCCTCCGCCCGGATCCCCGCCGCGAGCACCCGCCGCACCAGCCGGGCCGCCTCCGGGTTCGCCAGCTGCCGCAGCATCTGCGGCTCGCCCACCGGCTTCGGCGTCCACGCCCGGAACGGCACCTCACCCGCCAGCAGCGCCGGCGTCACCACCGGGTGCGCCGCGCAGCGCACCGGCTCCGCCGTCGACACCTCGTCCTCCACGTCGGGAGCGTCCGGGTCGAACGGGTCGATCTCCTCCTCCGGCTCGGCGACCTCGGCGACCGGGGCCGGCAGCGGCGGCAGCAGCGGCGCCACCGGAGCGGCACCCGCCACCGCCGCGACCAGCCGGTCGAGCACCGTCTCCTCCTCGGCCAGCCACTCCGGCAGCCACACCCGCTCCACCGCCGGCCAGCCGCGCAGCTCCGCCAGCTCCAGGTACGCCAGCTCCCGGTCCACCGGCGCCCGCTCCGCCCACGCCGGGCCGTCCAGCAGCACCGCCAGGACCGGCCGCGCCGGCGCCTCCGCCCGGGCGACGGTCAGGTCGACCCGGAACGGGGAGAGCCCGACGTCGGTGCGCACCACGAGCCCGCGACCACGCAGCGCGGCGGCGACCTCGTCCCGGTGCGGGTCCGGCACCGCCCCGGAGCGCCGCGGGACCGTGTCCGTGCCGTGCACCGCCTGCTCCAGGTAGGTCCGCAGCCGACGCACACCCGGCTGGGTCGTCGTCACCGGCCGCAGCAGCGACAGCGGGAACGACGCGAAGACCACCACCTGCCGGCGGGCCCGGCTCACCGCCACGGTCAGCCGTCGCTCACCGCCGGCCCGGTTCAGCGGCCCGAGGTCCAGCGGCAGGCAGCCCCGCTCGTCGGCCGCGCACCCCAGCGACAGCAGGACGACGTCGGCCTCCTCGCCCTGCGCGGCCTCCACCTCCCGCACCCGCAGCTCGCCCCGGTCCAGCGCCTCGGCCGCCCGGTCCCGGCCCACCCGCAGCAGGCCCTCGATCAGCCGGCACTGCGGCCCGTGCAGCGCCACCACGGCCACGGAGGGCACCGACTCCGCCGACGCCGCGAACCGCTGCCGCAGCTCGGCGACCACCGCCTCCGCCTCGCCCGGGTTGGTGCCCCGCTGCTCGCCCGCGCGCAGGAAGACGCCGTCCACCTGCACCAGCGAGATCGCTGGCCCGGCCGGCGGGCCGGGCACCGTCGTCAGCCGGGAGCCATAGGCCACGACGTCGGCGAACGCGACCAGCGACTCGTCGGCGCTGCGGTGGTGCCAGGTCAGCTCCCGCCGCGGCACCCCGGCGCGCAGGCAGGCGGCGAGCAGCCCCTCGTCGGGGGCCTCGTCGATCGCAGCACGCGGCGGCAGCTGCTGGCGGTCGCCGACCACCACCGCCGCGCTCGCCCGGCCCAGCGCACCGAGCGCGTCGGTGACCCGCAGCGACGACGCGTCCTCGATCACCACCAGGTCGAACGAGCCGGCCGTCGGGGGGAGGAAGCGGGCGACGGCGTCCGGGGTGGCGAGCACCGCCCGGGTCCGGTCGCCCTCGGCGAGGGTCGCAGCCGCCTGTGCCCGGGTCGCCGCCGACGCCGCGAGCGCCCGGTGGACCGCCTGCTCCGCAGCCCGCGCGTCGGCGACGCCGAGTCCGCCGGCCGCCGAGCGCTCGGCGAACGACGCCTCGGCCACCCCGCGGTCGAAGGCGGCGACGGCGTCGTCGGCGGGCACCGATCCGGACAGCAGTGCGGCGCGCGCCTCGGCGAGCCCGGCGGCCTCCAGCAGGTGCAGGTGCCGGAGCAGGTCCAGCCAGTGCCCGAGCGAGGGGACGCCGAACTGCTCGACGGCCCGCTCGTCCTGCGTCGTGTCCCACAGCCGCACCAGGCCGGTGTCCCCGGCCCACGCGACGAGCTGGTCCAACGAGCCCAGACAGGCCACCGGCAGGGCGGTCAGCGCGGCCCGCAGCTTCCGGACCGCCACGGCCCGCGCGGGGTCCGGTGCCGGCGCGGTGTCCAGGAAGCGGCGCAGCGGGGGAGTGAAGGCCGGGTCGCCGTCCAGCGCGGAGCCGAGCCGGCGCAGGGCGGCGACCTGCCGTTCGACCAGGTGCGGGTCGGTCAGCGGGTTCCAGTTCCACGGCACCGCCAGCCCGGCCACCGTCGTGCATCGCATGGTCAGCTCGCGGGCCGCTCCCTGCACCTGGAGCAGCTCCGCGGTCAGCAGCGGGACGTCGGTCGGCTCCACGTGCGCGTCCGGCTGCAGCGACGGGGTGAGCTCGGTGAGCACCGCCGCCAGCCGCTTGGCCCGGCCGAACCGCCCGGACACCGCCGCCTGCTCGGCGTCCTCGGCGATCCCGGCCAGCGGCAGGTCCAGCGCCTCGGGCAGGGCCACGTCGAGCCCGGGGTGCGCCGCGGTGACGAACGCGGAGATCTCGGCGAGCAGCACGGCGACGTCCTCGGCCCACTCCGGGGTGCGGACGGCGTCCACCGCGGCGAGCGGCACGTCCGGGCCGGCGAGCACGGTGGCGACCGCGTCGAGGTCCTCCGGGGTCCGCGCCGCGGCGATCACCCGCGCCAGCGGCCCGGCCGGCGGCAGCGCGCGGAGCGCCGTGTCGACCGCGAGCACCGCGGCGTGCACCGCGACCGGGTCGGCGTCGGCCGAGTCGAGGAACCCCCACGGGTGCCTCGGCCGCGGCCGGGTGCGGGCGGCGACCTCGGGGAGGGTGGTCAGCAGCTGGTGGACCTTCGCGGTGGTGCGCGCCGACGCGGTGGCGACGAACGTCGTCGCCAGCGGCAGCGCCGGGGTGCCGGGCACCGCGGAGAGCACCCCGGCGCGGGCGGCGTACAGCGACAGCCCGGCGGAGTTGGGGGCGTGCAGCCGCTCGGCGTAGCCGGCCAGCTCGCGCCGCGCCGTCCGCAGCTCGTCGGGGAGAGCGGGGAGCGGGGCGACCGCCGGGGGGTCCCCGGCATCGGACGGGACGTCGGCGGGACGGCGCAGGCCGGTGACCAGCCCGCCGAGCCCCACGCCGTCGAGCCGCCGGGACACCGCGTCCAGCGCGGACTGCTGTGCGGCGAGGACCAGCACCCGTTGACCGCCGGCCGCGGCGGCGGCGACCAGGTTGGCGACCGTCTGCGACTTGCCGGTGCCGGGCGCGCCCTCGAGCACGAAGGTCCGCCCGGCGGTGGCGTCGGTGATCGCCTGCAGCTGGTCGGTGTCGGCGGGCAGCGGCAGGGTCGCGGCGAGCTCGGCCAGGTCGGTGGCCAGTGCGCTGCCGGGTGCCGGCACCGGGTCGACGAAGGGCTGGCCGGGGCGCAGCAGCACCGGCACCAGTGGGTTGCGCAGGGCGGCCGCGCCGAGCTGGTCGGCGTCCTGCCGGATCCGGGCGGACGCCGCGGGCAGCACCGCCAGGTCGGCGGTCGGCTCGACCCGGTGCGGCAGCCCGCGTTGGGCCAGCTCCTGCCGCAGTGCCGGCAGGACGACGGCCAGGTCGGGGTCGCCGCCGTCGTCCAGGGCCGGCACGGCCACGCCGGTACGGCGGCGCAGCTCGGCCAGCAGGTGCCCGTTCGGGCCGATCGCCCCCGCCGGGTCGGCGGTCAGCCGGTAGGCGCCGGTGCTCGCCACCCGGGAGAGGAGGACCGGCACCAGCACCAGCGGCGAGCGCACCGGCCGGCCGTCGAGCTCCCAGGTCACCGACCCCAGCGCCAGGTGCAGGTCGCCGGTGCCGGTCTCCTCGACCAGCGCGGCCGCCCGGTCGGCGAGCGCGGCCAGCCGGCGCGCGTAGTCGGCCGAGCCCAGCTCGGCGTACAGCCCGCCGTGCTCGACGAGCAGCTCGCCGAGCTGGTGCGGTGGCAGGTCCCGGGCCGACCGGATGCCACGCCGCCGGGCTGCGGCGCCGAGCTGGTCGGTGGGCACCAGGGTGAGCGCGGCGTCGGCGGCGAGCCGCTCGGCGAGGACGGTCAGCCGCCCGGGCGGCACGGTGAGCGGCACGATGCCGCCGTCGGCCCGGTCCAGGTCCAGCAGCGCGGCCGCCGTCGCCGCCGGTCGGGCCCCCGCGCGGGTCGGGCTCCCGGTCGGGCCGCGGTCGGGCAGTCCCGGCAGCGGGAGCGGGTCGACGCCGTCCAGCCGTGCGCGGTGCACGTCGGTGACCCCGAGCACCCGGTGCAGGTCACCGGCGAGCCAGGCGGCGGCGGCCGTGCGGTGCAGGTCTCCGAAGGTCGCCGGCTCCGCGGCGATCCCCAGCATCGTGGTCTCCACGAGCGCGATCGCGCCCTGGTCGACCAGCTCGGCGAGCCCGGAGACCTCCGTGGTGGCCGCGCTCTCGGCGCAGCGTTCGACCCGCCAGTAGCCGAGGAAGGCGTGCCCCGGGCAGGTCGCGCCGTCGGCGGCGATCCACAGCAGCGGACGGATCCCGGCGTGCTCCAGCGCGGCGGCCAGGGTGAGCACGGTGTCCAGGCTGGTGCCGGCCCGGTCGTCGAGGACCTGGTCGGGGGTGCGCACCCGCTGCGGGACGTCGGCCCAGCTCGCGACCGCGGGGCGCGGGCGGATCGCCCGGCGCCGCATGGCCTCCACGATCGCCGCGGCCGTCTCGTCGATGCGCGTCCCGTCGACGCGTGCCGTGCCGGTCGGGTGCCCGCCGACCGTGGGGTCACCGGTGCGCTGGCGCAGCAGGTCGGCGGCCGCGCCGACCAGCCCGGCCACCGCGGGGGAGCCCGGCTGCACGTGTGCGGCCAGCAGCTCCAGGGCCAGCGGCGTCGGCGCGGCCAGCCACTGCCCGGCGGCGAGCACCCGGACGGCGGTGCGGGTGCAGCCCAGCAGCTGCCCGTCCCGCTCGACCCGGGCCTCGACGGTGGCCGTGCCGGGTTCGGCGACGGCGGCGAGGACGGCCGGGTCCAGCCGCAGGTCCAGGTCGGTGAACACCGTCGTCCGGCCGGGTTCGACCTCCACGGTCAGCTCGACCGGGTCGCCCAGGGGGCCGTCGGAGGAGGCGATCGTGACGACCACCCGCGCGCCGTGCACCGGCTCGCCGGCGCCGGTCAGCGTGAGGCCGGCGACGACGGACACGCCGGCGCGGGCCAGCGCCTCGCCGACCACCGGCACGCAGTCGAGGGCCACGGAGAGCCGCAGATCGGTTGTCGCGGTGTGCTGCGGGCACGGGGAGACGCCCATGGAGTCGTTCTACCTCCGCCGGGGCCCCGGATCGGGGAGCCCGGGCGGGGGTGTGACAACTGGGGCGAGAGGGTTCGCCCGTCAGGGCGGGGCCGGGGCAGTCAGCCCGGCGACCAGGGCGTCGCGCCCAGCACCTGGACCAGCGTGGTGGTGGTGGCTCGGGCCGGCGGGCGCCAGGCGGCCCAGGTGACGACGGCGAGGTCGCGACCGGTGGCGTCCCGCTCCATGAACGGCACCCACCGCCAGCCCGACAGGTTGCGCCGGGCCGACGCCTCGGTCATCAGCGCCGCCTCGACCTTCGAGCTGACCGCGATCAGTTCGCTGTGCACGGAGAACCGCCGGAACATCCAGTGGGTGTGCACGCCGGCGGCGGCCGACGCCGACCGGAGCCGGGCCTCCTCGCTGGTGATCTCCCCGGAGGCGTGTGCCATCACCCGGCGCCCGTCGAGGTCGGCGAACCGGATGGACGGGCGGTCACCCAGGGGGGAGTCCGGCGGCACGGCGACGCCCAGTTCCTGGGTGAGGACCGGGGCGCAGCCGAGGTCCGGCGGCTGGACGTGCAGCAGGCCGACGTCGATCAGCCCGTTGCGCAGCAGGTTCTGCTGCTCGTCGCTGCTGGCCTCGACCAGGGAGAGCGCGACGTGCGGCAGGGAGGCCTCCAGCGCGGCGATGACAGCCAGGAACCACTCGTGCGGCACGCCCGGCGGGAGTCCGAGCCGGACGATCTCCTGCCCGGCCCCGAAGGTGCGCACCACCTCGGGGATCCGCTCGAGCTGGGCGAACACCACCGCGACGTGCTCGTGCAGGCCCCGGCCGGCCGCGGTGAGCACCATCCCGTCGGCCGTCCGCTCGAACAGCCGGTGCCCCAGTTCCCGCTCCAGGTCGGCGATCTGCCGGCTCAGCGAGGGCTGGGTCATGTGCAACATCGCCGCGGCACCGCTCACCGACCCGGCCTCGGCGACACGGGCGAAGTAGGTCAGATGCCGCAGCTCCACGGGGACAGCCTATGCCCGATGGGCATCGGAGGGCTGCGGAACAGGCATTTGCGGTCTACCCCGGCCGAGGACAACATCGACACAGCGCAGTGAGCCGCACCACAGTGCGGGCCGGCGCGGACCCGGAGCGAGGAGCGCGCCAGCGCCCGAGCGCGCCGGCCGCCGAGCGCACCAACCCAGACGAGAGGCGAGACGTGGACTTCGACGTGGTTGTGGTCGGCGGGGGAGCGGCCGGCATCGGCGCCGCCGTCAGTGCAGCCGATGCCGGCGCGACGGTCTGCCTGATCGAGCAGTACGGCTTCCTCGGTGGCGCGGCCACCGCCAGCTCGGTGCTGACGCACTGCGGCTTCTTCGACCAGACCCGCACCCAGGTGGTGGGCGGCGTGGGCCAGCAGGTGCTCGACCGGCTGGAAGCCCGCGACCTCTACCAGACCGAGACCTTCCCGGCGACGGGCAACACCGTCGTCCTGCTGGACCTGGAGACCACCAAGAGCGTCTACGACGACCTGGTCACCGGCGCCGGCGTCACGCTGCTGCTGCACAGCCGGGTCATCGCCGCGTCGGTGGCAGGCGGGCGGGTCACCGACGTGACCATCGACCACCGCGGTGGCCGCGAGACGATCACCGGCCGCTCCTTCGTCGACTGCAGTGGCGACGGCGTGCTGCTGGTCGCCGCCGGCGCCGGGGTGCAGGTCTCCGACGTCGCCGCGCGGCAGGCCAGCACCCTGGTGATGCGGGTGGGCGGTGTGGCCGAGGACGCCGACCTCTCCGCGGGCGCGCTGAGCACCGCGGTGCTCGCCTACCGGGAGCGGAGCGGGGCGCAGCTGGCACGGGAGAGCGGCGTCGCCGTCCGGATGCCGCTGTCCCGGGAGGTCATGCTGCTGCTGGCCGACCAGCACCGCGACGTCCTCGACGTCCACGAACTCACCGCCGCCGAGACCACCGCCCGTCGGCTGAGCTGGCAGTACCTGCACGCCTTCCAGCAGGGCCTGACCGGCTGGCAGGACAGCTACCTGGCTGCCACCGGCCCGCAGATCGGCATCCGTGAGTCCCGCCGGCTGGCCGGTGTGGAGACCGTCGTCGCCGATGACGTGACCTCCGGGCGACGCCGCCCCGAGGACGGCGTCGCCCGGTGCGGATGGCCGATGGAGGACCACGCCACCCCGGGCCTCACCGTCTACGGCGGGATCAAGGACAAGGGCTGGTACGACATCCCCTACGGCGCGCTGTGCTCGGCGACCACCGACAACCTCTGGGCGGGGGGGCGGCTGGTCAGCTCCGACCCGCGGGCATACTCCTCGCTGCGGGTCATGGGCACCTCGTTCGCCACCGGGCAGGCCTGCGGGGCCGCCGCCGTCGTGCACGCCGACCTGGACCGGCACGACACCGCCGCCGTCCGGGAGCTCCTCACCAAGCAGGGAGCGCTGCTGTGAGCGCCCCGCTGCGGATCGCCGTGACCGGCGCCGCCGGCAGCCTGGCCACCGACGTCCTCCCCGGTCTGCTCGAGCTGGGGCACGAGCTGGTCTGCATCGACCTGCGGCTGCCCGCGGAGCCACTGTCCGGGTGCACCTGGGTGCGCGCCGAGGTCACCGACCGGGACCAGCTCGCCGCGGCGATGGCCGGCTGCGACGCTGTCGTCCACCTCGCCGGCATCCCACTGGAGTACGACTGGGCGGCCCTGCTCACTGCCAACGTCGACGGCACCCAGGCGGTGCTGGAGACCGCCCGCCGGCTCGGCATCGGCAAGGCCGTGCTCGCCAGCTCCATCCACGCGGCGGGCTTCGTGCCGGTGCCACCGGCCGGCGCGATGGTGCCTGACGACGTCCCGGTGCGCCCGAACACCTTCTACGGGGTGACCAAGGCGGCGGTCGAGGCGCTCGGCAGCCTCTATGCCGACCGGTACGGCCTGGACGTGGTCTGCCTGCGGATCGCCTCCCGCACCGACCGGCCCAGGGACTCCCGGATGCTCAGCACCTGGCTCTCGCCGGCCGACGCCGTCCGGCTGCTGGCCGCATCCCTCGCCCCGGGCACCACCGGGTTCCGCATCGTGTGGGGGGTCTCGGCCAACACCCGCGGCTACCTCTCCCCGGCGGGGGGCCGGGCCATCGGCTTCCAGCCCCAGGACGACGCCGAACCGTACGCCGCCGACGTCCTCGCCGCCCCCGGCGCGGACGAGGAGTGGAACCGGAGCTCCATCGGCGGGGTGTTCAGCTCGCCCGCCCCGCCCACGTTCACCCCGCCCAGCGCACCCGTGGACGGCGGCCGATGACGGGCGGCGGAACGGGCCAGGCACCATCACCCCGCCAGACCCGCACAGAGGAGCAGTCATGACCCAGACGACGACGACGTCGGCCGACGTCGGCCGCCCCGCGTTCACCACCCGCGGCGTCTCCAAGGCGTTCGTGGGCCGACACGGCAACGTCCACGCGCTCAGCGACATCAACCTGGAGTTCCGTACCGGCTCCTTCACCTGCATCGTCGGCCCGTCCGGCTGCGGGAAGTCCACGCTGTTGCGGATCCTCGGGGGGCTGGAGACGCCGACCTCCGGTGAGGTGACCGACCACCTCGAGGCCGGCGCGGTGCCCAAGTCGGCCTTCGTCTTCCAGGAGCACGGTGTGTTCCCGTGGCTCAACGTGCTGCAGAACGTGGCCTTCGGCGAGCACATGGCCAACGTCGGCAAGAGGGAGCGCGAGGAGCACGCCCGGCACTGGATCGCCGAGGTGGGCCTCACCGGCTTCGAGCAGGCCTACCCCCACCAGCTCTCCGGCGGCATGCGGCAGCGCATCGCCATCGCCCGGGCCTTCGCCACCGGCTCACCCTCGCTGTTGATGGACGAGCCGCTCGGGGCGCTGGACGCGCAGACCCGGATGCTCATGCAGGAGCTGCTGGTGCGGCTGTGGGAGGCCGAGCGCAAGACCGTCGTGCTCGTCACCCACGCGATCGAGGAGGCCCTGCTGCTGGGCGACCAGATCGTGATGATGTCGGCCCGCCCCGGGCGGGTGAAGGAGGTCATCGACGTCCCGTTCAGCCGGCCGCGGGACGTCGCCATCGAGGGCACCTCGGAGTTCGCCCAGGCCCGGCAGTCCATCTGGGAGTCGCTCCGCGACGAGGTCCAGCTCTCTGTGAGGTACGCATGACCACCACCACGCCCCGTCCCGTCGGCGCCTCCGCGGTGGCCGACCCGAACGCCGCGGGAGCCGCCGAGCTCGACCGGGCGATGCAGCGGGACTTCCGCCGGGAAAGGCGGCTCAAGGCCCGCGACCTGTTGCTGGCGGTGCTCACGCCGATCGCCCTGCTGCTGCTCTGGGAGGTCGCCGCCCGCACCGGCGTCCTGGACGCGCGGCTGTTCACGCCGCCGACCCAGATCGCCCAGCGCGGCTGGGAGATGCTGCTCAGCGGTGAGCTGTGGACGCACACCGTCGCCACGGTCGGCCGGCTGGTCACCGGGTTGGTGCTGGGCTCGGTGTTCGGTGTCCTCGCCGGCCTGCTGATGGGCGTCTGGCGCCCGCTGCGCGCCGCCCTCGGCCCGACGTTCACCGCGCTCTACGCGTTGCCCAAGATCGCCATCCTGCCGCTGCTGCTGCTGATCTTCGGGCTCACCGAGACGCCGAAGGTCCTGTCGGTCGCGATCTCGGTGTTCTTCGTCGTCCAGATCAACACCCTCGCCGGCATCGTCCAGATCGACGCGCGGATCATCGAGGCCGCCCGTGCCTACCGGGCCAGCGGCTGGAAGTTGTTCCGGTACGTCCTGCTGCCCGGTGCGCTGCCCAGCATCATGACCGGCCTGCGCGTCTCGGCGGGCATGGCGGTCATCGTCATCACCGCCGTCGAGTTCGTCGCGTCCAACGACGGCCTGGGCTACCTGATCTGGAACTCCTGGCAGCTCTTCCAGCCGGAGAAGATGTTCGTCGGCCTCATCGCCGTCTCCCTCCTCGGTGCGATCGCCACCGGTCTGATCATCCTGCTCGAGAAGGCGCTGCTCCCCTGGAAGCACGCTGGCGGGTCCAAGAGAAAGGCAACGAAGCCATGAGGAACACCAAGCTGCTCGCGCTCACCGCGACCGTCGGGATCGCGCTGACCGCCTGCTCGTCGGGGGAGGCCGACACCGACACCGATGCCGCGGCCGGCGGCGAGGGTGGTGAGCTGCAGACGGTCGACGTCGGGTACGTGCAGCTGCCGATCTTCGCTCCGCTGTACGTCGCCGACGCCAAGGGCTACTTCGCCGACGAGGGCATCGACATCAACCTGCAGACGGTGAAGTCGGGTCAGGACGCCGTGCCGCTGGCGTCGGCCGGCCAGCTCGACGTCGTCGCCGCCGGCTTCTCCGCGGGCATGTTCTCCGCCATCCAGAGCGGGCTGAACGTCAAGGTCGTGGGCTCGATGGGCGTCTCGGACGGCAGTGCGGAGTCGCCCACCGACCTCGTCGCCGCCACCTCGCTCGTCGAGTCCGGCGAGGTCACCGACGCCGGCGACCTGGCCGGTCGGGAGATCGGCGCGGCCGGCGGTGCGGGCGGCACCGGTGCCTACCTGCTGGCGCTCGCACTGGAGGAGGAGGGGCTGTCGCTCGGGGACGTCAACCTGGTCAACCTCGGCAACCCCGACATGCCGACCGCCGTGACCAACGGCAGCATCGCGGCCGGGCTGATCAGTGCCCCGTTCTCCACGATGGCCATCGAGGACGGCACCGGCACGTCGCTGTGGGTGCCGCCGTCGGGCACCTCGGGCACCGGCGTGATCTACGGCGAGGAGTTCGCCGACTCGGACCTGGCCCAGCCGTTCTTCGACGCGCTCACCCGCGCCGCCAAGGACCTCCAGGGTGAGGACCGGTACTCCGAGGAGAACCTCGGGATCATCGGGGAGGCGACCGGGCAGACCGCCGAGGAGGTCGCTGCCGTGCCGCTCTACACCTGGCTGCCCGACCTGGCCCCGCTGCCCGACCAGCTCACCGCCATGGAGCGGATCTGGATGGAGGGTGGCGCACTGGAGTACGAGGAGGCGCTGCCGGAGAGCGACTACATCGACGCCTCGTTCGCCGAGGCCGCCGAGTAGCAGCGGCCGGCCGGAGGAGCGCCGGCCGACCGCGACGTACGCCCCGCCCCGGGGTCGACCCGGGCGGGGCGTACGTCCGTCTGCGGCCGGTCAGGCGGCCGCGTCGCGCTCCAGGGCCCGCACCGCCAGCTCGGCGTGCAGCAGGGCGCCGTCGGAGAGCACCTCGTCGCTGAACTCCGCCCGCGGGCTGTGGTTGTTCGGGGCGTCGGCGTGGTCCTCGCCCACGGCGGCGCCCAGGAACAGGTAGCAGCCGGGCACCTCCGCCAGCACCCGGGAGAAGTCCTCGGACCCCGACTGCGGGAACAGCTTCGGCGCGTACCGTTCCTCGCCGAAGACCTCTCGCGCGACCCCGGCCGCGAACGCCGTGTGCGCCGGGTCGTTGACGGTCACCGGGTACTCCTCCAGGTACAGCGCCTCGGCCTCCAGCCCGTAGCCGGCCGCGACCGACTCGCACAGCCGCACCGAGGCGATCCGCATCCGCTCCCGGGCCTCGGCCGAGAAGGTGCGCACGGTCGCCTGGAAGGTCGCCTCGTCGGGGATGATGTTGCGCTTCGTGCCGGCGGAGAACAGCCCGACGGTGAGCACCACCGGGTCGAAGACGTCGAACTGGCGGGTGACCATCGTCTGCAGGTCGCCGATCAGCTGCGCGGCCACCGGGATCGGGTCGCGCGCCAGGTGCGGGGCCGAGCCGTGCCCGCCGCTGCCGCGCACGGTCACCCGCAGCTCGTCGCTGGCCGCCATCAGCGTGCCCGGGCGGGTGGTGAACTCCCCGCGGGGGCTCATCGCCGACATCACGTGCATCCCGTAGGCGGAGGTGACCCGGGAGCCGGCGGCGTCCAGCACGCCCTCGCGGAGCATGTACCCGGCGCCGTCCCAGCCCTCCTCGCCCGGCTGGAACATCAGGACGACGTCGCCGGCGAGGGACTCCCGGTGCGCGCTCAGCAGCCGTGCGGCGCCGACCAGCATCGCGGTGTGCAGGTCGTGGCCGCAGGCGTGCATCGTGCCGTCGACCTGGCTGGTGAACTCCACCCCGGTCTGCTCCTGCACGGGGAGGGCGTCCATGTCACCGCGCAGCAGCACCGCCGGGCCGGGCCGGCCGCCGCGCAGCACCGCCGTCACCGAGGTGAGCTCGGTGCCCGTGCTGATCTCCAGGCCCAGGTCGTCGAGGGCGGTGAGCACGGTCTCCTGGGTCCAGGGCAGCTGCAGCCCCACCTCGGGCCGTCGGTGCAGCGCGTGCCGCAACTGGACCAGTTCGTCCTGCATCGCTCGGGCGTCCTCGCGCAGCGCGCCTGACCGGATCACGTGCCCTCCTCGGATCGGTGGGCGGGACGTTAGGAGTTCGGCACGTTCTCCGACAGGATTTGCAGTCATCCGTCACGAGAGGGGCCCGAAGTGACCCGATCGGTTGTGCTGGACGAGGACGACCTGGCTCTCGTCGAGGCGTTGCAGCGCGACCCGCGGGCCCCGTGGACCGAGGTCGCGGCGATGGTCGGCACCAACGCGGTCACCGCGTCCCGGCGGTGGGACCGGCTGCGCGCAGCCGGCGCCGCCTGGGTCACCGGCACGCCCGGCCCGGGGTCGCACCACGCCCAGGTGCTGGCCTACGTCGACGTGACCTGCCTGCCGAGCGAGAAGACCCGGGTCGCCAGTGAGCTCGCCCGTGACGCACACGCCCTCTCGGTGGACATCACCGCCGGCGGCCGGGACCTGATGCTCACCGTGGCCGCCGTCGACCTGCCCACCCTCGGGCGCTACCTGCTGGAGCGGCTGGACCGGGTGCCCGGGGTCACCGGCACCCGGGCGCGGATCGCCACCCGGCTCTACGCCGAGGGCAGCACCTGGCGCCTCGGCGTGCTGCCGTCGAACGGCGGCAGCGGCGGACCACCGCACCTGACCCGCCCGACCGTGCTCGACGACGTCGACCGGGAGCTGATGTCGGCGCTGGGGGAGGACGGCCGGGCGTCCTACGCCGCGCTCGCCGCGGCGACCGGGATCAGCCAGCCGACCGCGCGCCGCCGGGTCGACCGGCTGATCAGCTCCGGCGCGGTGCTGCTGCGCACCGAGGTGGCCGCGCCGCTGGCCGGGCTGCCGGTGATGGTCGTGCTGTCGGCCGACGCCCCGGCCGGGCGGCTGGACGACGCCGCGGCCCGGCTGGGCCGGCTGCGTCAGGTGCGGCTGTCGACGACGCTGGCCGGCACGCCGAGCCTGCTCGTGGTGGCCTGGCTGGCCTCGCTGGAGGAGGTGCACCGCTTCGAGCAGGAGCTCTCCCACGTGGTGCCCGACGTCGTCGTGGTCGACCGGCTGGTGGTGCTGCGCGCGGTCAAGCGGATGGGCCACCTGCTCGACGTCGAGGGGCGCGCGACCGGCACGGTGCGGATGGACGTCTGGTCCGATCCGGTGCCCGGCGAGCAGTAGGCTCCGTCCTTCGACACACAGAGTGTGAGGCCGGTCACACGGAACGCATGGACTCACCGTCGTGACACGACCGTCACCCAAACCCGGTCGCAGTGATCTAGCTTTCAGCCACTGATCGGTCGAGGAGGCGCTGTTTGTGAGCAGTCCTGTTCTCTCCGTCCGGGGCCTGACGACGGAATTCGTCACCCCCGCCGGCGTCGTGAAGGCCGTCAACGACGTCAGCTGGGACCTGTTCCCCGGCGAGACCCTCGGCGTCGTCGGCGAGTCCGGCTCCGGCAAGAGCGTCACCGCGATGTCGATCCTCGGCCTGATCCAGAGCCCCCCGGGGCGGATCACCGGCGGCGAGATCCTCTTCGAGGGTCGCGACCTGCTGACCATGCCGACCAAGGAGCTGAGGCGGCTGCGCGGCAGCGAGATCGGGATGATCTTCCAGGACCCGATGACCAGCCTGAACCCGGTGCTGACCGTCGGGGCCCAGATCTCCGAGGCGCTCCGGCTGCACGACCGGAAGATGAGCAAGGACGCCGCCCGCACCCGGGCGGTGGAGCTGCTGACCATGGTCGGCGTCCCCAACCCCGAGGGCCGCTTCGACCAGTACCCGCACGAGCACTCCGGCGGGATGCGGCAGCGGGCGATGATCGCGATGGCGATCGCCAACGACCCGAAGGTGCTCATCGCCGACGAGCCCACCACCGCCCTGGACGTGACGATCCAGGCCCAGGTGCTGGACGTGCTGAAGACGGCGAAGGAACGCACCAACGCCGCCACCATCCTCATCACCCACGACCTGGGCCTGATCGCCGAGCACGCCGACCGGGTGGTGGTCATGTACGGCGGCAAGGTGGTCGAGGTCGCCGACGTCTTCTCGATCTTCGCCGCCCCGCGGCACCCCTACACGCTCGGCCTGATGAGCAGCCTGCCCCGGCTGGACGTCGACCTGGCCCGGCTGGACCCCATCCCGGGGGCTCCGCCGAACCTGATCGACCTCCCTCCCGGCTGCTCCTTCCACCCGCGCTGCCGGGTGTCCAAGGGCCGTGAGCTGTGCCGCACCGAGGTGCCGCCGCTCTACGACACCGGCAACGGCGCGCGCGCCGCCTGCCACTTCTCCGAGGAGGTCCCTGCCGAGATGGCCGTCGTGTCCCGTGAGATGGGTGCCCGGCTGGGGAGCAGCGGCGCATGAGCGCCGTGGCCACGCCGACCGGCGCCTCCCAGGACCTGCACACCCGTGCTGCGCACGGCACCGAGATCCTCCGGGTCACCGACCTCAAGACCCACTTCCCGATCCGCGGCGGGGTCACCCGGCGGCAGGTCGGCACGGTCTACGCCGTCGACGGGGTCAGCTTCACGCTGACCGCGGGGGAGACCCTCGGCCTGGTCGGGGAGTCCGGCTGCGGGAAGACCACCACCGGCCGCACCCTGGTCAAGCTGCTGGAGCCGACGTCGGGCTCAGTGCACTTCAAGGGCGTGGACATCACCGGCTTCGGCCGGGCCCAGATGAAGGCCGTCCGCCGGGAGATGCAGTTCGTCTTCCAGGACCCCTACACCTCGCTGAACCCGCGGATGACGGTGCGCGGCATCGTCGCCGAGCCGCTGCAGATCCACGGCCTGGCCTCCGGCAGCGAGCTGCGCGCCCGGGTCGACGAGCTGCTGGAGTCGGTGGGGCTCAGCGCCGAGCAGGCCAGCCGGTACCCGCACGAGTTCTCCGGTGGGCAGCGGCAGCGGATCGGCATCGCCCGGGCGCTGGCGCTGGACCCCCAGGTCCTGGTGCTCGACGAGCCGGTCTCGGCCCTCGACGTCTCGATCCAGGCCCAGGTGGTCAACCTGCTCCAGGAACTGCAGGACAGGCTCGGCCTGGCCTACGTCTTCATCGCCCACGACCTGTCGGTGGTGCGGCACATCTCCACCCGGGTCGCGGTGATGTACCTGGGCAAGGTCGTCGAGATCGGTGACCGGGCCGACATCTACGCCCGCCCCACGCACCCGTACACGCAGGCGCTGCTGTCCGCGGTGCCGATCCCGGACCCGACCAAGCGCGGCAGCCGGGAACGGATGATCCTCACCGGCGACGTGCCCAGCCCGGCGAACCCGCCGTCGGGGTGCAACTTCCGGACCCGGTGCCCCAAGGCCCAGCAGATCTGCGCCGAGGAGGAGCCGGCGCTGATCGACCGCGCCGGTTCCGGCCACCCCAGCGCCTGTCACTTCGCCGAGGTCAAGCCGGTGATCGCGTGACCGGCCCCGCCTCGCTCCCAGCCCCGTCGCCCCAAGCCCCGTCGTCGCCGACGACACCGTCCCACCGTCCGACCCGTTGCGTGTCACCTCGTCAGAGCGGAAGCCGATGAACACGACCCGAGCACGACGCAGCCCCTCCCGGATCAGGTCCCTGGCCGCCGCCGCGGCGCTGGGCCTGCTGCTCAGCGCCTGCAGCGTCAGCGACCCGGAAGCGCCCGCGGCCGACGGGGAGGGTGGGGACGCCACCTTCTCCATCGCCGTGGGCATCGACCCGGACACGTTCGACCCGGCCGGGCAGACCACGACGACCGTGTCCAACATGGTCGACTACGTGGTCGAGACGCTGGTGGAGATCGACGACGAGGGGGAGATCGCCGGGGTCCTCGCCGAGTCCTACGAGGTCTCCGAGGACGGCCTGACGCTCACCTTCGAGCTGCGTGAGGGCGTCACGTTCCAGGACGGGACGCCGTTCGACGCCGAGGCCGTCGTCTACAACCTGGAGCGGATCACCGACCCGGAGCTGACCGTGCCGCAGGGCGCGGCGTTCGCGGCGTTCGAGTCGGCCACCGCGGTCGACGAGAACACCGTCGAGGTCAGCCTCAGCCAGCCCTCGCCCGGCTTCGTCAGCGCGCTGTCGGCGACGGTCGCCGGGATCATCTCCCCGACCTCGGTCGACGCGGAGGGCAACAGCTACCAGGAGTACACCCGGCCGGTCGGCACCGGTCCGTACGAGTTCGGCGAGTACACCGCCGGGGAGAGCCTCACCGTCACCAAGTACGGCGACTACTGGGGCGAGGAGCCCTACTACGAGACCGTCGTCTTCCGGGTGGTCCCCGAGGCGGCGACCCGGGAGAGCCTGCTGCTCGCCGGCCAGGTCGACATGATCATCCTGCCGCCGGTCTCGGACATCGAGGCGCTGCAGGCCAACGAGGACGTCGAGGTGCTGCTCGCCGAGAGCGACCGCACCATCTTCATCGCGCTGGACAACACCGACCCGGTGATGCAGGACCCCCGGGTGCGCCAGGCGCTGAACTACGCGGTCGACAAGCAGGCGATCATCGACAACGTCCTCTTCGGTGCGGCCGAGGTGCTCGATGCGCCGATGGCCCCCAGCCTGTTCGGCTACTGCGAGACCGGCTCCTACGAGTACGACCCGGAGCGGGCCCGGCAGCTGCTGGAGGAGGCCGGGGCGGTCGGGGCGAGCATCGAGCTGCTCACCCCCAGCGGCCGGTACGTGCAGGACGCCCAGGCGGCCGAGGCCATCGCCGGCTACCTGCGCGAGGCCGGTCTGGACGTCAGCGTCTCCACCAGCGACTTCCCGTCGTTCCTCGCCCGGGTGAACGCACCGGTCACGGAGAACACGCCGGAGGCGCACCTGCTCGGCTGGGCCCCGGCCTACCTGGACGCCGACTTCCAGATGCAGATGTTCCGCCAGGCGACCCACCCGCCGGCCGGTCTGGGGACGTCGTTCTACACCAACCCCGAGGTCGAGGCGCTGCTCGCCCAGGCGGACGTGGAGACCGACCGGGACACCCGTGAGCAGCTGTACTGCGACGCCTCGCAGATCATCTGGGACGACGCCCCGTGGATCTTCCTGTGGACCCAGTCGTTCCCGATCGTCTACGACGCGGACGTCACCGGTGTGAGCGCCACCCCGGTCGAGAAGTTCGACGCCATGTACGCCCGGCCGGCGAACTGACCACCATCGGACGGCCGCCCCTGCCTGCGGGCAGGGGCGGCCATCGCCCGGCGGTGCACGCGAGCCGCCGGTCCGGGTACGGGAGAGGACGGGGATGAAGGGCACCGCGGCGCACATCGTGCGCACCCTGCTGCTGTCGTTGATCACCCTCTTCGGGGTGTCGATCCTGATCTTCCTGATGCTGCGCGTGCTGCCCGGCGACCCCGCGCGGGTGCTGGCCGGGCTGAACGCCAGCGAGGACCAGGTCGCCCGGCTCCGGGCGGAGCTCGGGCTCGACCAGTCGCTGCTGACCCAGTACTGGTCGTTCATCACCGGCGTGCTGACCGGTGACCTGGGCACCTCGGCGCGCACCTCTGCGCCGGTGTCCAGCGAGATCGCGGTCCGGCTCCCGGCGACGCTGATCCTCGCGGTCGTGGCGACGATCATCGGCACCATCGCCGGGGTCACCGCCGGGGTGGTCGCCGCCGTCCGCCGCAACTCGATCGTCGACCACGTGATCTCCAGCGTGGCGATGATGGGCGTGTCCATGCCGGTCTACTGGCTGGGCCTGCTGCTCATCCTGCTCTTCGCGGTCACCCTCGGCTGGCTGCCGGCGGCGGGCAGCGGGGAGCCGCTGAGCATCGTGCTGCCGGCGGTGACGCTGGCGGCCTTCTCCACAGCGCTGATCTCCCGGATGACCCGGGCCAGCATGCTCGAGGTGCTCGGTCAGGACTACGTCCGCACCGCCGAGGCCAAGGGCGCCCCGCCGACCACGGTGATCATCCGGCACGGGCTGCGCAACGCGTTCATCCCGATCCTGACGGTCATCAGCCTGCAGTTCGGCGCCCTGCTCGGCGGCGCGGTGCTGACCGAGACGGTGTTCGGCTGGCCCGGCATCGGGCGGCTGCTCGTCGACTCGATCGGTGCCCGCGACTTCGCCGTCGTCCAGGGGATCGTCCTGGTCTACGCCGCGGCGTTCATCCTGCTCAACGTGATCGTCGACGTGCTCTATGTCGTCGTCGACCCGCGGATCCGGTACTGATGATGGAGGGGATCCGATGAGGGCCACACCATGAGGGCCACACCATGAGGGCATGGAGCCGATTCCGGCACCACACCCCGGCGATGATCGGGCTGGGGATCATCGTCACGTTCGTCGTGCTGGCGATCTTCGCCCCGCTGATCTCGCCGTTCGACCCGAACGCGCAGAACCTGTCGGTCGCCATCCAGGGGCCGTCGGCCGAGCACTGGCTGGGCACCGACCAGCTGGGCCGGGACATCGCCACCCGGCTGATGTACGGCGCCCGCATCTCACTGCTGATCGGCGTCCTGGCCGTCTCGATCGGCCTGGTGATCGGCGTGCCGCTGGGGATGATCGCCGGCTACTACGGCGGCTGGGCGGACCTGGCGATCTCCCGGTTCGCCGACATGATGTTCGCCTTCACCTCCATCCTGCTGGCCCTCACGCTGGTCGCCGTCCTGGGCGTCAGCCTGCAGAACGTGATCATCGCGGTCGGGATCAGCGTGATCCCGGTGATCATCCGACTGGTGCGCTCCTCGGTGCTCAGCCTGCGCGAGGAGCCCTACGTCGAGGCGGCGCGGGCGCTGGGCGCCAGCAACCTGCGCATCATCACCCGGCACGTGTTCCGCAACTCGCTGACCCCGGTGCTGGTGCACGGCACGCTCAGCATCGGGGTGAGCATCCTGCTCGCCGCCGGCCTGGGCTTCCTCGGGCTGGGCGTGCAGTCACCCACCGCCGAGTGGGGCACGATGCTGGGGGAGGGGCGGCAGTTCATCTTCAGCGCCCCGCACCTCACCACGTTCCCCGGGATCGCGATCTTCCTGGCCATCCTCGCCTTCAACCTGCTCGGCGACGGCCTGCGCGACGCCCTGGACCCGCGGATGCGCACCGTCGACGGGCCGGCCGGGTGACCGCCGACCTGCGCGCGGCTCCGCTGGTCACCCTGGACGACGTCCGGGCGGCGGCGGCCCGGCTCACCGACCGGGTGCACCGCACCCCGGTGCTCCGCTCCACCAGCCTCGGCGAGCTGTGGGGGGTGCGGCTGGACCTCAAGGCCGAGGTGTTCCAGCGGACCGGCAGCTTCAAGGCCCGCGGGGCGCTGAACAAGGTGCTGTCCCTGCCTCCGGACGAGCGCGCCCGCGGGGTGATCACGCTGTCCGCCGGCAACGCCGGGGCCGCGGTCGCCTACGCGGCCGCCAGCGTCGGGGTGCCCGGCACGGTGGTCATGCCGGCCACCGCGGTGCCGGCGAAGATCGCAGCCTGCCGCGGGTACGGGGCCGACGTCGTCCTCACCGACGGCGACCTGCTGGAGACCTACGCCGCCACCGTCGCCGAGACCGGCCGGGTGCCGGTGCACCCGTTCGACGACCCCGCGGTCGTCGCCGGCACCGGCACCGTCGGCCTGGAGATCGCCGAGGACGTGCCCGACGTCGAGGTGGTGCTGGTGCCGGTCGGCGGGGGCGGGTTGATCTCCGGGGTCGCCGCCGCGCTGGCCCGGCTGGCGCCGGGGGTCCGGGTCATCGGCGTGGAGCCGGAGACCGCCGACGTGATGACCCGCAGCCTGGCCGCCGGCGGGCCGGTGCGGCACCCCACCGCCCGCAGCGTCGCCGACGGCCTGGCCGCGCCGATGAGCGGGCAGGTCACCGTCGATCATGTGCAGGCCTTCGTCGAGCAGGTGGTGACGGTCAGCGACGAGGACATCCTGCGGGCGCTGCCGCTGGCGGTCTCCCGCACCAAACTGCTGCTGGAGCCCTCGGCCGCCGCCCCGCTGGCGGCGCTGATGACCGGCGTCCTCGACCTGCCCCCGGGCACCCGGGTCGTCTCGATCGCCAGCGGCGGCAACGTCGACCTGACCCTGTTCGGCCGCCTGACCACCTGACCGGAAGGCACCGCATGACCCCCGCCAGCTTCCTGCTCCGCAACGTGACCGTCGTCGACGGCACCGGTTCCGCGCCCGTCCCCGGGCAGGCGCTGGTGGTCGAGGGACGCCGGATCGTCTGGATCGGCCCGGTCGCCGACGCACCGAGCACCGCCCCGGAGAACGTCATCGACGGCGGCGGCCGCACCGTGCTGCCCGGGCTGATCAACTGCCACGTGCACCTGACCGCCGACGGCGCCCCGGACCTGATGGCGCAGACCGCCGGAGACACGGTGCCGCTGGCCACCCTCCGGGCGGCCGCCGGAGCGGTGGAGACGCTGATGTCCGGCGTGACCACCGTGCGCGACTGCGGTGCCGCCGACGATGTCGTGGTGGAGCTGGCCAAGGCGATCGACCGCGGTCTGGTGCCCGGGCCGCGGGTGCAGGCGGCCGGCCGGGTGATCACCATGACCGGTGGGCACGGGCACTTCATCGGCCGGGAGGCCGACGGCCCCGACGAGGTGCGCAAGGCCACCCGCGCGGAGATCAAGGCCGGCGCCGCGGTGATCAAGGTGATGGCCACCGGTGGCGTGCTGACCCCCGGCGTCTCACCGACCCAGACCGCGCTGCTGCCCGAGGGGCTGGCGGTCGTCGCCCAGGAGGCGCACAACTCCGGCCGCCGGGTGACCACGCACGCCATCGGCCGGTCCGGCATCCACAACGCGCTGATCTCCGGCATCGACTCCATCGAGCACGGCTTCTACCTCGACGACGAGCTGCTGGACATCGCCGTCGCCCAGGGCACGTTCCTGGTGCCGACGATCCTCGCCGTCGACGGGATCATCCGGAACGGCATGGCCGCCGGCATCCCGGAGTGGGTGGTGGACAAGGCCGAGCGCGAGGCGGCCAAGCAGCGGGAGAGCTTCGCGGCCGCGGTCGCCTCGGGGATGAAGATCGCCGCGGGCACGGACGCCGGCACGCCGTTCAACCCGCACGGCGACCTGTCCCGCGAGCTGGCGTTGATGGTGCAGCACGGCCTGACGCCGATGCAGACGCTGATCGCCGCCACCCGCGGGGCCGCGGAGAACCTCGGGCTGGCGCACGAGCTCGGCACCCTGGAGGTCGGCAAGCTCGCCGACCTGGTCGTGGTCGACGGCGACCCGGTCGCCGACATCACCGCGACGGGCCGCGTGGTCCTGGTGGTCAAGGACGGCGTCGTCCACCGCGACGAGCTCCCCGACACCGGCCCCGCCGTCCCCACCGCCTGAGCCGAGGTGGGGCCGAAGTCGCGACTTTGGCCCCACCAAGGGTCACCAGGCGAGGTGGTGGAGGGCGGTGGCCAGGACGGAGGCGCCGCGTACGCAGTCCGCCGGTGAGGTGTACTCCGCCGGGGTGTGCGAGCGCCCCTCGACGCTGGGCACGAAGACCATCGCCGTCGGCACCCGGGAGGCCATCAGCTGGCTGTCGTGCCCGGCTCCGCTGGGCATCCGGCGCCAGCTGGCGCCGCACTCCTCGGCGGAGCCGCGGAGCACGTCCAGCAGATCGGCGTCCATGGTCGCCGGCTCCTCGTCCTTGTCCCGGACGATCTCCACCTCGACCCCGTGCCGCTCGGCCACCGTCGCGCAGATCCGGTGCACCGTGTCCAGCAGCCGGTCCCGGACCCCGAGGTCGGGGTGGCGGAGGTCGACGGAGAACCGCGCCAGCCCCGGCACGATGCTCGGCTGACCCGGCTCGACGGTCCAGCGCCCGGTGGTGACCACGGCCGGCCGGCCCTCCTGCTCGACCGCGGTGGTGATCTCCCGCGCCATCTGCGCCGCCGCCTGGAGGGCGTCGCGGCGCAGGTCCATCGGGGTGGCGCCGGCGTGGTCCTGCCGGCCGCGCACGGTGACCGTCTCCCAGGCGATGCCCGGGATGACCTCCACCAGGCCCACGTCGACGCCCTCGTCGGCCAGCACCCGGCCCTGCTCGATGTGCAGCTCCAGGAAGGCACGGAGGTCGTGCCGCTCCGCGCTCGCCACCGCCGCCGGGTCCAGGCCCGCCTGCCGCATGGCGTCGGCGAGCAGCACGCCCTCCCGGTCGCGGAGCCGGTCCGGCTCGTCCGGGGCGATCAGGCCCAGCATCCCGCGGGTGCCGAAGAAGTTGGCCGGGAAGCGGCTGCTCTCCTCCTCGCACAGCGCGACCACCTCCAGCGTGCGCACCGGGGTGCCGTGCTGGGCGCGCAGCGCGGCCAGCGCCGCCAGCCCACCGACCACGCCCAGCGCGCCGTCGTACTTCCCGCCGGAGGGCACCGTGTCGACGTGCGAGCCGGTGAGGACGACGCCGTCGCCGGAGCCCGGCAGCCGCCCGAACACGTTGCCCACCGCGTCGACCCGGCCCTCCAGACCGGCGTCGTCGATCCACCGCAGCAGGGCGTCCCGCGCCTGCTGCCAGGCCTCGTCGTACATGAAGCGGTACATGCCGTCGGGCGTCTCCCCGAGGGCACCCAGCTCCTCGACGTAGGTGCCGAGCAGCTGCGCGTCGACGTGCACGGCGGTCACGGTGCCTCCACCCCCAGCACCAGCTGCACCTCGACCGGGGTGTCCAGCGGCAGCACCGGGGCGGCGACCGCGGTGCGGGCGTGCCGGCCCCGCTCGCCGAGCGCCTCGATCAGCAGGTCGCTGGCGCCGTTGGCCACCAGGTGCTGTTCGGTGAAGTCAGGCGTGCTGGCGACGAAGACGGTGACCTGCACGACCGAGACGGCGGCCAGCGACCCGAGGTGTGCGGCGGCCACGGCCAGCCCGTTGAGCGCCGCCAGCCGGGCCAGCTCCGCGGCCGCGGGCACGTCGACGGTGTCGCCGACCTTGCCGGTGCGCGGCAGCCGCCCGTCGACGAAGGGCAGCTGGCCGGCGATGAACAACAGGTCGCCGTGCCGGCGGGCCGGGACGTAGTTCGCCCCCGGCGGAGGTGGGGTGGGCAGGGAGATCGTGGAGGTGTCGGTCATGTCGTCCTCTCCGGGATGTCGAGCAGCCGACCGCCGAGGACGACGGTGCGGACGTCGGTCAGGGCGGTCACGTCGTCCAGCGGATCGGCGCCGGTGACCACGACGTGTCCGGGGGCGCCGACCGACAGGTGCCCCAGGTCCGGCCGCAGCAGGCAGCGGGCGGCGGTGGCGGTGACCGCCCGCAGCGCCTGCGCCGTCGTCAGCCCGATGTCGGCGACCAGCAGCGCCGCCTCCTCCGCCACCCCGCCGTGCGGGTTGAACGGGGTGCCGGCGTCGGTGGCCCCGGCGATCGGGATGCCGGCCCGCGCCGCGCGCCGCAGCGAGGTGATCGCCACGTCCTGGACCTCCTCGGCCCGGGCCACCACGGCCGGGTCGACCAGGTGCCGGTTGCGCAGCATCCGGGCGACGGCGACCTGGGTGGTCACCAGCACCGCTCCGGTCGTGGCCATCAGCTCGACCGTCTCGTCGTCGAGGAGGTAGCCGTGCTCGATGCTGGTCGCCCCGGCGCGCAGCGCCCGCCTGGTGCCCTCGTGCCCGATGGCATGGGCGGCGACCCACCGGCCCTGCTCGCGGGCGACGGCTGCCGCGGCGGCCAGCTCGTCCTCGGCGAAGGGCGCGTTGCCGAGGGCCGCTCCGGGGGTGAGGACGCCGCCGGTGGCGACCAGCTTGATGCCGCCGGCTCCGGCGGCCAGCTCGGTGCGGGCCGCCGCCGCCAGCTGGTCGACGCCCTGCACCTCCACGCCGAGGTAGGGGATGTGGCCGCCGGGGGCGGTCAGCGCCCGGCCGGCCGCGGTGACCTCCGGGCCGGGCGCTCGGCCCGCGGCGACCTGCTGCCCGAGGGCGACGGCGATCCCGTGGGGCGCGCCGAGGTCGCGCACCGCGACCGTGCCGGCGGCGAGGGTGCGCCGGGCGTTGGCCGCAGCGGTGGCGGCCAGCTGCTCGGTGCTCGACCGCAGCACCGAGCCGGCGAAGTCGGCGGCGCCGTCGGCGACCAGGTGCACGTGGGCGTCGACCAGCCCCGGGACGACCGCACCGTCGCCGGCGTCGACCTCGGTCACCTCCCCGGTCAGGTGCGGGGCCCGGGCCGCGGGGCCGACGTAGGTGATCACGCCGTCCTCGATGACGACGGCGCCGTCCTGGATCGGGTCGGCCAGGACCGGCAGCACCCGGCCGCGCAGCAGCACCGGCACGTCAGACCCCCGTCTCGGGCAGGACCGACCAGGACGCCGGATCGAGGTTCGCCCCGCACACCACGACGCCCACCCGGTCCCCGGCAGCGGCGACGTGCGCGCCGGACAGCAGCGCGGCCAGCGCGGTGGCCCCGCCGGGTTCGGCGAGCACCCGCAGCTCCTCCCAGAGCAGCCGCTGGGCCTCCCGGATCGCGTCGTCGGGCACCAGCACGCCGTCGTCGACGTACCGGTCGGCGACCTCGGCGGCGATGCTGCCCAGTCGGCGGGCGCCCAGCGCGTCGGCGGCCCGCCCACCCACCTCGACGTCCACCGGGTGCCCGGCCGCCCGGGCGGCGTGCAGCGTCGGCGCCCGCTCCGGCTCCACCCCGACCACCCGCAGGCTGTCGGTGTACCAGCTGGCGCAGCCGGCGATCAGCCCACCGCCGCCGACGGCGATGAGCACCGTGTCCAGGTCGGGCGCCTGCTCGCTGAGCTCGTGGGCGACCGTGCCCTGCCCGGCGACCACCTCCGGCTGGTCGTAGGCGTGCACCCGCAGCGCGCCGGTGCGGGTCTCCTCCTCGACGCTGGCCCGGTGCGCCTCGGCGTAGTCGCGGCCGACGGCCACCACGTCGGCGCCGTAACGGCGGATCCGCTCCAGCTTGGCCGCCGGTGCGGCGGCGGGGACGAAGATCGTCGCCCGGTGCCCGAGCCGCTGGGCGGCGTACGCGACGGCGGCGCCGTGGTTGCCACCGGAGGCGGCGATGACCCCCGTCGCCGGGACGTCGGCGGACAGCAGGGTGTTGAACGCCCCGCGCGCCTTGAACGACCCGGAGTGCTGGAGCTGCTCGAGCTTGACGACGACGTCGTGCGGCAGCCCCAGGGGAGCGCCGGCCAGGACGACGACCGGTGTCCGCCGGACGAACGGGGCGATCCGGGCGGCCGCCTGCCGGACGTCGGACCGGGTGATCGTCATGCGGTGTCCTCCTCCGGCCGTCCGGGACGACGGCTCCCGCACGTTATGCCACCCGGCCCCCGGCCACGACCGGGCCGGACACGACAGCGGGGCCGGACACCAGCTGGTGTCCGGCCCCGCGGACGGAACGGGAGGATCAGGCAGCCACGCCGTGGCCCCGGTCGCCCCCGTTCCCGTTCCCGCGGTCGAGGCCCTTGCCCTTGCCCTTCCCCTTGCCCGGGTGGTTGTCGGTCAGGTCGAGCGGCGTCAAGTCCTGGGCGAGCGACAGGGTGGCGAAGGCGATCGCCTGGCTGTTGATCCCCAGTGCGGTCAGGTCGACGTTGCTGAGGTCGTCGGCGGGGGAGTGGTAGTTCGGGTCGTGCGGGATCCCGGCGGTGCCGCCGAAGAGCGCGACCTCTTCCTCGGTCTTGATGTCGTCCGCGCCGGTGAACAGCCCGGTGGCCGGGATGCCGTACTCGATGAAGCCCTGGTAGTCCGACCGCCCGGAGAACTCGGTGTCGACCCACGGCTGGCCGGTGCGGTCGAAGTAGCCGGTGAACACCTGCTCCAGCGACGCCGATCCCTCCGGCACCGTGACCGGGGCGGTGTACGTCGACTGGTCGGCGTCGTAGACCCCGATGATGTGGTTCGGCGACCCGATCATGTCGAAGTTCAGGTAGCCGGCGATCTGGGCGCGCTCGGCCTCGGTCAGCGACTCCACGTACTCCCAGGAGCCGACCAGTCCGGACTCCTCGGCACCCCACCAGGCGAACCGCACGGCGTTGGTGGTCGGCTTGACCTCGGCGAGCTCGAGCGCCGTCTGCAGGATGCCCGCGGATCCGGTGGCATTGTCGTTGATGCCCGGGCCCTCGGCGACCGAGTCCAGGTGCGCGCCGAGCATGATCACCTGGTCGGTGTCGCCGTAGGGGGTCTGGGCGATGACGTTGGAGGTGGTGGTCTCGGTGACCTCGACCTGGATGTCGAGGGTGGCCTGCTGCCCGACCTGGCCGAGCAGCGCCTGCCCGGCCGCCTGGGTGAGACCACCGGCCGGGGCGCCGGGGACGGCCTCGCCGAAGGTGCCGTTCAGCGGCTCGTCGGGGACGTTGTTGTAGACCAGGACGCCCACCGCGCCGGCCGCGGTGGCCAGCTGCTGCTTGACCGTGAAGGAGCAGGCGCCGCGGGAGACCAGGACGACGGTGGCGGCCACCGTCTCCGGGTAGTCGGCGGCCTCGCAGCCCGGCGTCGCGTCGTCGGCGGCCAGCGCCGACAGTGGCGCGGTGACCTCGCCCGACGGCGAGTACTCCATCGCGATGACGTCGACCGACGCGCCGGCCACGGTGAGTTCCTGCGCGGTCGTGGACGAGGCGACGAAGTCGAAGTACTGCCGTTCGACCTGGTAGCCGGCCTCCTCCAGCAGCCCCTGCACGTAGTCGGCCGAGGCGTCGTACCCGGGGGTGCCGCTGGCCCGGTTCCCGCCGTTCGCGTCGGCGATCTCCTGGAACGCGGCGAGGTGCGCGGCGACCTCCTCGGTCGACACCCGCTGGGCGAAGCCGTGGGGGTGGGGGTTGCCCCCGGCGCCGGCCGGTGCGGCGATGAGCACGGAGCCGGCGAAGGTGGCCGCTGCGGTGGTCAGGGTGAGCGCTGATCGGCGGGTGCGAAGCGACATCGACGTCCTCTCGGGGGAGCGGCCGCGGATCCCGTGCGGCGGCCGGTGACGGCAACCTAGGCACGGTCGGGGGTCCCCGTCGAGAGCCGGCCGGCGGTCCCGATCCGGCCCGGTCCCGCATGTCGGCGCCCCGTCCGGAGCGAACGTGCTGGTGGCGACGGCGGGTCCGCGCGGACGAGCGCACCGCCCCGGACGGACACGCCGCGTGACGACACACCGGACATTCGGTAGCGGGGGCGTCGGCGGTGCGGCAGCCCGACCACGTCGCTCCGCCGACCTACGGTGGTCCGGCCGCCCGCCGGGCGGTCCCGACACCCGCTGACGGAGGAGCACCGCCGTGACCCGTTCCCGTTCCTCCGCCGACGCCGGTCCGGCGGTCGGGCGCCGCCCCCGGCGCCGACTCGCCGCAGCACTGCTGATGGGGGTCGCCCTGACCGGGGTGGTGGCGTGCGGCAGCTCGGCGGGGACGGCGCCCGTGGCGCAGACCACCCCGGCGACGACCCCGCCACCACCACCACCACCGCCGCCGCCCCCGCCGGTGCTCTGGCCGCTCACCGGGCTGGAGAGCGGCCCGGTCGACCCGCGTCCCGCGCTGGCCGTCAAGGTGGAGAACTCCTCCGACGCCCGGCCGCAGACCGGCCTGGGTGCCGCGGACCTGGTGTGGGAGCAGGTCGTCGAGGGCGGCATCCCCCGCTACGTCGCGGTCTACCACTCGGCCCTGCCGGCCCAGATCGGGCCGATCCGTTCCGTGCGTCCGATGGACCCGGCGATCGCCGCGCCGCTGCACGGCCTGTTCGCCTTCTCCGGTGGCCAGGCCGGCTACGTGGATGCGATCGCCGCCGCCGGGATGCAGGTGCTCAGCAACGACGCCGGCGCCGACGGCTTCTTCCGCACCAGCGACCGGCCTGCCCCGCACAACGTGCACGCCGACCCGCTGCGCCTCCTGGCCCAGGCCGACCCCGCCCACCAGGCGGCGCCGCCGCCGCAGTTCGACCTGGCCGCCACGGCGGAGGAGGCCACCGCGGTGACCGCCGGGACGCCGGCGACGAACCTGGCGCTGACCCTGTCCCGGGTCAGCCGCCCGCAGTGGACCTGGAGCCCACCGGACGCCCGGTGGCTGCGGACCGAGGGCAGCACCCCGGCCGTCGGGGCCGACGGTGCCCGGCTGACCGCCACCAACGTCGTCGTGTTGCGGGTGGACGTCCGGGCGACCGCGGCCCGCGACCCGGCCGGCAACGCGGTGCCGGAGACCGTGCTGGTGGGGGAGGGGGAGGCCCTCGTCGCCACCGGCGGCAAGACGGTGGCCGCCACCTGGGTCAAGACCGGCGTCGGAGAGCGCGTGGTGCTGCGCGGGGCCGATGGCAACCCGGTCCGACTGGCTCCGGGGAACACCTGGGTCGAGCTGGTGCCCAACTCCGGCGGCGCGGTCGCCGTCGGCTGAACGCCGGACGCCCCGCACCCGGGAGGCCGGGGCGGGGCGGTCAGCTGTCGCTGCGGGACATCACCGGGCGGTCCTTGGCCCACTGCAGGAAGCGCGCCGCCTGCTGCAGGTCCGGGAGGTCGTTGCCGACCAGTGAGCGGAGCAGGTCGTTGCTCCAGACCGCCAGCCGGCCGCTGGTCCACGCCGTCTTCTCCACCGGCGGGAGGTCCAGCTCGAAGACCGTCTTGGCCAGCTCCTTCTTGCCGCCGTTCGCGGCGGTGTACCGCACCACGGGCAGGAAGCGCTCGGGCTCCACGACGCAGAGGACCTTGGTCAGCAGCGCCTCCTTGAACGACGGGAAGCCCAGGCCCTTCTTGCTGCCGTCGATCAGCTGGGTCATCCGGTCCTCGAGCCGCAGGCTCTCCGGCCCGTACAGCAGGTGCTCGATCGTCTGCCGCACCTGGGCGGCCGCCTTGTCCGGGCCGGCGGTCTTCCACGCCCGGTTGAAGCCGGACACGTTGCCCGGGTCGGCGACGGTCGTGGAGTTGGCGAAGTGCAGCAGCTGCTCCGGCGTCGCCGACGACAGGTTCTCGCGGGAGAACAACGCCGCATACCGCTCGCGGTAGGGCTCGACGTCCGGGTCCGGCTCGGGCCGGTCCATGGCGAACTCCGACTGCAGCAGCATCACCCGCTCCCGCACGTCGGGACGGACGTCGGCCGGGGTGGGGAAGGCCGCCTGCAGGGAGTCGAAGGACTGCACGGCGGGCCGGGCCGGGTCGCGGCGGGTCTCCCCGCGCAGCCACTCGGCGCCGCAGTCATCGCAGTGGATCAGCAGGCGCCCGTCCGGCTGCGGCTTGCCCGAGATCTCCTCGGAATTGCAGGTGGGGCAGGTGATCAGTGCCAAGGGAGCCCCGTTCGTCGGCGGCGAGTCAGCGAGCGCGTCGTCGTCGGTCAGGGTCCAGCGTCCCACGCCGGGCCGGGAGCGTGTCACCTCCGGCCCCGCCCTCCGGGTCGATGACCCCCTGCCGGACGCGCCGGAGAGGCAGGGCAGGGGGGCGGCGCGTCGCACCACACGCGAGAATCGACCCCGATGTCCAGCACCCGCGGCGGCGACCAGCTGCCCCTCCCTCTCCCGTTCACCCGCCGTCAGGAGGCGGAGCGGATCGCCCGGCGCACCGGACAGGTCGTCTCCCGCGTCGTCCAGGTGGTGCTGCGGTGGGCGCTGCGGCTGGTCCTGCCGCTGGTCTGCGCCGCTGCGGCGCTGCGCGCGTTCCCGTACGAGGCGACCGTGCAGGGGGTGCCGTTCGAGGTCCGCGGCACGCTGCTCAGCCGGCCGGGGCTCAGCGCCGACACCACGCTGGGCAGCTGGGAGTTCCCCGAGGTCAGCGGGGTGCCCTTCGGCGTGCACATCAGCCCGGTCGACGTCGACGTCCTGCAGCTCACCAGGTTGGCCGGCGGTGACCTGCCCGGCTTCGTGGAGCGGATGCAGGCCGACTTCACCGCCCAGCTGCCGCGGATCGCCACCTGGCTGATCGCCGAGTTCCTGCTGGGCCTCGTCTCCGGTCTGCTCATCGCCGCCGCGATCAACATGTCGGTCCGCTACCTGCGAGGCCTGCCGCGCCGCCCGCACGAGCTGCGGTACCGGTCGCTGCAGGCCGCTGGCGCCGCCGCCGTCACGGTGACCGTCGCCGGGTACGGGGTGCTCAGCTACAACCCGAACTGGGTGCGGGACTCGCAGCTGACCGGCACGCTCGCCGCGGCGCAGCTGTTCCCCAGTGAGCTGAGCGCCTACTACAGCCAGTCGAACAAGGCCCTGGACGTGCTCGGCTCGGTGGTCGGCATCCAGGCGGCGCTGCAGGCCCAGATCGAGGACGACCAGACGCCGGAGACGGCGCTGCAGATCATGACCATCTCCGACATGCACCTGTCGGCGAACTACCCGCTGGTGGCGCGGTACGCGGCCAACTACGACGTCGACCTGATCGTCAACGCCGGCGACGAGAGCGCCTTCGGCACCCGCCAGGAGCTGACCCCGGCCTACCTGGAGGCGGTCGCCGCCCTCACCGAGACCGCCCCGATGCTCTGGGTGGCCGGCAACCACGACTCCCCGGCCACGGTCGAGGTCATGCGCTCCGTCCCGGGCGTCACCGTGCTGGGCGACAAGGTCGCCACCGCGGACGGCTACGCCGTGACCGCCGGCGTCGTGGACGCCTACGGGCTCACCGTCGCGGGCCTGTCGGACCCCCGGGTCTACGGCGGCCCCGGCCGGTACGGCGCCGATGCGGCCGACGTGGTGGAGCCGCTGCAGCGCGAGGCGGTGCGGGAGGCCCTCGGCGTGCTGGAGGACGAGGAGATCCCGGCGAGCGAGGAGATCGTCCTCGACGAGGCCCCCGCCGACGGCGCCCTCGGCGGTGACGACCCCCTCGTCGGCGACGGCTCCGCCGTGCTGGACGGCATCGACGCCGAAACGGGGGAACCCGCCGACGCCCTGGAGACGATCGACGTCTTCGCCGTCCACGAGCCGGTCGCCGCCGAGGAGGTGCGCGAGGTGCTCCCCGGGCGGGTGCGGCAGACGATCTCCGGCCACGTCCACGCCCAGAACGACAGCTCCGAGGTGCAGGACGAGGACGGGGTGATCGACCTCGTCGAGGGCTCGACCGGAGCCGGCGGGCTGGACAACATCGTGCGCGGCACCGGTCGCCCGCCGATCGAGTTCAGCATCGTGTCGGTCGCCACCGACTGCCAGTTCACCCGGGTCATCCGCTTCTCGATCGAGTCGACGCAGCCGGTGCTGGTGGCCCCGCCGACGGCGGACTCCCCGCGGGACTTCGGCGACGACGTCACCGCCTCGACGGTCTACTTCCGCCCGCAGGACATCGACCCGGACCGCCTCTGCAGCACCGGGCTCGGCATCAGCGAGGAGCGTCCCTGGCCGCTGCCGGAGTGACCGTCCGCTGAGCGACGCCCGCCCCGTGCGTCCCCCGGAAGGGTGGAGTCCGGCGCCCAGGGCCGCTCCGGCCGCCGTCCGGGCTCCCCGGACTCGACCACGGCACCGATCATGATCGGTGCCGTCCAGGTCCTGGTGCGGCCGGACGGGAAGGTGGTCGACCGGTGTCAGCAGGCACCCTGCAGCGTGCCCGGGCGACCGCCGAGCCACTGCCTCCCCGGCGATCCTGGCCCCGGCGGGTGCTGCGCCGCCTCGGCGGGCTGGCCCTGGTGCTGGTCTTCCTGGGCGTGGTCGTGGTCGGCATCGGCTGGGCGCGGACGCCGCCGGTCGACGACGCCGCGGCGCGGGTCGCGGCGCACCTGGCCGAGCAGGGTGCGCCCCCGCTGCAGGTGGAGCCCGCCCCGGCCTTCGTGCAGGCCCTGCTCGCGACCGAGGACACCGGCTTCACCAGCCACCTCGGGGTGAGCCCGACCGGGGCGGTCCGCGCGTTCTGGGGGCTGGTGTCGGGCACCGACCAGGGCGGGTCGACGCTGGTGCAGCAGCTGGCCAAGAACGTGTACCTGGGTGGGGAGAACGGCCCGGTGCAGAAGGCTGAGGCCGTCGTCCTCGCGCTCAAGCTGGACGCGGCGTACAGCAAGGACGAGCTGCTGCGGATGTACCTGGACAACGGGTACTACGGCCACGGCTTCGTCGGGCTGACCGCGGCCACCCAGGGCTACTTCGGGGTGCCGCCCGACCAGCTGAGCTGGGCGCAGGCGACGCTGCTCGCCGGCCTGTTCGCCGCGCCCACCGCCTACGACCCGCTGGTGTCCCCGGCCCTCGCCGGCCAGCGGCAGGCCCACGTGCTGGGCCGGCTGGTCGACGAGGGCGTGCTGGGCCGCGACGAGGCCGCCGAGATCGCTGCCGACGACTGGGGTCTGGTCACCAGCTGACCGGGTCCTTCTTCAGTCGCCCTTGACGTTGACGACCTGGCGCAGCGTGTGCCGGACCTCCACCAGGTCGGCCGCGTCGGCCATCACCTGGTCGATCGGCTTGTACGCATCCGGGTGCTCGTCCAGGAACGCGTCGGAGTGCCCCCAGGCGATCCCGGTCATCCGCTGCTCCAGGTCCTCCCGGCTGAACAGCCGGCGGGCGGCGTTCCGCGAGTGGTTGCGGCCGGCCCCGTGCGGGGCCGACATCAGCGCCGTCGCGTTGCCCAGCCCGGAGACGACGTAGGACGCCGTCCCCATCGAGCCGGGGATCAGCCCGGCCTGTCCCCGGCGGGCGGAGATCGCGCCCTTGCGGGACAGCCACACCTCGCGCCCGTCGTGCCGCTCGCGCTCGGTGTAGTTGTGGTGGCAGTTCACCGTCTCCAGCCGCTGGACGTCGTCCCGGACGAACCGGCCCAGCTGCTCGACGACCCGGTCCATCATCTCCTCGCGATTGAGGAAGGCGAACCGCTGCGCCCAGCGCAGCGCCTCCAGGTACGCGTCGAACTCCGGCGTCCCCTCCTGCAGGTACGCCAGGTCGCGGTCGGCCAGCTCGACCCCCTGCGCCCGGCACCACTCCTGGGCCCGGCGGATGTGCACCGACGCGAGCTTGTTGCCGACCCCGCGGGAGCCGGAGTGCAGGAACAGCCACACCCGGTCCTGCTCGTCCAGCGACACCTCGATGAAGTGGTTGCCCGAGCCGAGCGAGCCCAGCTGCAGCGGCCAGTTGCCGGCGGCGCCGTCGGCCTGGGCGATGCCGGGCAGCGCGCGGAGCTCGGCGACCCGGGGCTCGGCGGTGGGCCGGACCGCCTTGTTGTTCCGCCCGGCCGACAGCGGCACCGAGCGGGAGATCTGCCCGTGCAGCACGGACAGGTCCCGGCCGGCGAGGGCAGATGCGTCGAACTGGGTGCGCACCGCCATCATCCCGCAGCCGATGTCGACGCCGACCGCGGCCGGGATGATGGCGCCTTCGGTGGGGATGACCGAGCCGACGGTCGCGCCCTTGCCCAGGTGGGCGTCGGGCATCAGCGCCAGGTACGGGCGGATGAACGGCATCGCCGCGGTGCGCTCGGCCTGCTCGCGGGTGCCGGGGTCGAGGATGGACGCCCAGCTCAGCAGCCGTCCGTTGATGGTCTCCATGGTCCCTTCCCGTGTGCTCCACCCCGTCCACCAGAATGGCCATTTCGGTGGACCTGCGGGGGTGTCGGTGGTGCCGCGCGGCCGGGGCAGTCAACGCGATGCCGGCTGGACCCGCACCCGCTTTACCCGGCCGGCCCCGTGCGAAGCTGCCGGGCGTGCCAGTCACGCGCAGCGCCGGGGTGCTGCTCCACCGGGTCTCCAGTGACGGTGGGGTCGAGGTGCTGCTCGGGCACATGGGTGGCCCGTTCTGGGCGCGCAAGGACGACGGCGGGTGGTCGATCCCCAAGGGCGAGCACGGCCAGGGGGAGGAGCCGCTGGACGTGGCCCGCCGAGAGTTCGCCGAGGAGCTCGGCTCGCCGGTGCCGGCGCAGGAGTTCCTCGACCTCGGTGAGCTGCGGGTGACCAGCGGCAAGCTGCTCACCGTCTTCGCCGCGGCGGGCGACCTGGACGCCGCAGCCTGCACCAGCAACACCTTCGACCTGGAGTGGCCGCCCCGGACGGGCCGGGTCCAGCAGTTCCCCGAGATCGACCGGGCCGGGTGGTTCCCGGTCGCGGAGGCGCGGGCCAAGCTCGTCAAGGGCCAGGTGCCGTTCCTGGACCGGCTGCTGGCCCGGCTGGCCACCCCGGCCTGACCGGGGTCCACCCAGGAGCGGAGGCAGGGGTCCGCCCGGGGGTGCAGGTGGGACGGCGGAGGTCAGCGCGCGGGCCGATGCGCGCCGCGGGTGGGCTGCGGTCGACTGGGGGAGCACCGCACCCCAGCCGAGGAGCACCCGATGTCCGCACCGCACGCCCCGACGTCCGCCGGTGGGCCGGCGTGGTGACGACGGCGTCCCGGCCCACCCGGTCGCCCGCACCGGCCCCGCAGCCACGGCGGGTGTCCTGGGGGCGCCGGGCGCTGCGCCGTGCGGTCCGGGCCATGGTCGCCCTCGCCCTCGTCGGGCTGCTCTTCCTCGCCGTGGCCTGGCAGTTGACCCCCGACGTCGGCGACGCCCGGGACCGGGTGGACGCCCGGCTGGCGGCCGCCGCAGCGCCGCCGCTGTCCGGGCCACTGCCGGCGCGGCTGTCGGCGGCCGTGCTGGCCCCCGAGGACAGCCACTTCCGCAGCCACCCGGGCGTCGACCCGCGCGGTGTGGTGCGGGCGGCCCGCGGAGCGCTGACCGGCGTCGACCTGGGCGGGTCGACGCTGCACCAGCAGCTGGCGAAGAACGTCTACGAGGGCGGGGAGAACGGGTTCACCGACCGGGTCTCCGCGGTGGTGCTGGCGCTGAAGCTGGACCGCACGTGGAGCGAGGACGCCGTGCTCCGGATGTACCTGGACGACGCCTACTTCGGGCACGGCTTCACCGGTGCCACCGCGGCGGCGCAGGGGTACTTCGGCGTGCCGCCCGAGGAGCTCAGCTGGGCCCAGGCCACGCTGCTGGCCGGCCTGCTGCAGGCCCCGAGCGCCTACGACCCGGTGCGACACCCCGACCGGGCCGCCGGCCGGCAGGAGCACGTGCTGGACCGGCTGGTGGACGTCGGTGAGCTGACCCGTGCCCAGGCCGACGAGGTGGACGCCGACCCCTGGGGCCTGGTCGTCGGCTGACCGGCCGGTTTCCGCTGCCGACCTCCCGGGCACCGCCGTCCAGACAGCAGGTGACGACGGAGGGACTCCCCATGCAGGTCGGCTACAAGCTCGCCACCGAGGCGTTCAGCCCCACGGAGATCGTCGAGCAGACGGTGGCGGCCGAGGAGGCCGGCTTCGACTTCGTCGAGCTGAGCGACCACTACCACCCGTGGCTGGAGGAGCAGGGCCACAGCGGGTTCACCTGGTCGATGCTCGGGAGCATGGCGGCGAAGACCGAGCGGATCGGCCTGGCCACCGGCGTGACCTGCCCGATGATCCGGTACCACCCGGCGATCATCGCCCAGGCCGCCGCCACCGTGCAGCTGCTCTCCGGCAACCGCTTCACCCTGGGCATCGGGTCCGGTGAACGGCTCAACGAGCACGTGGTCGGGGGCGGCTGGCCCGCCGTCCGGATCCGGCACCACATGCTCCGCGAGGCGCTGGAGATCATCAACCTGCTGTGGCAGGGCGGCTACCAGTCCTACGAGGGGAAGTACCTCACCCTCGAGGACGCCCGGGTGTTCGACCTGCCCGACCAGCTGCCGGTGATCGCCGTCGCCAGCGGCGGCCCGGGGGCCTCCAAGCTCGCGGCCCAGTACGGGAGCGGGCTGTTCGCCACCGAGCCGAAGGCCGAGCTCGTCGAGGCCTACGCCGAGCACGGCGGCAGCGGCCCGAAGTACGCCGAGGTGCCGATGGCCTGGGCGCCGGACGAGGACGCCGCCGCGCAGGAGGCGCTGAAGACCAGCCGCTGGGCGCTGTCCGGCTGGAAGGTGATGAGCGAGCTGCCCAACCCGGTCAACTTCGACGCCGCCAGCAGCACGGTGACCGCCGAGGACGTCAAGGGCCAGTTCTCCTGCGGCCCGGACCTCGACCGGCACGTGCAGCAGGCGCAGCCCTACGTCGACGCCGGTTTCGACCACCTCGTCTTCCAGAACGCAGGTCCGGACCCGGACGGGTTCCTCGAGGTCTGCAAGAGCGAGCTCATCGAGCGGGTGCGTTCGCTGACCCCGTCGTCCTGACCCCTGTGCGAGGTGCGCCGTGAGCCGGGAGGAACGGTGGGAGCGCCGTCTGGCACTCCCCGTCCTGGTCGCGGCGCTCGCCTCGGTGCCGGCGATGTTCCTGACCTTCGCCGGCGGGCCGCTGGGCACCGCCGGCCGCTGGGTGGACGTCGCCAGCGGGGTCGTGCTCGTCGGCGAGGCGGTCGTGCTGCTGGTCGTGGCCGAGGACAAGCGTGCCTGGATCCGGGGGCACGTGGGGTTGCTGGCGCTCAGCTTCGCCGTGCTGGTGGCGATCGTGCTCGCCGTCGGACCGGTCCAGCTGCTCCGGCTGGTCCGTGCGGTCGGCGCGCTCCGGGTGCTGCGGGCCGGCCGGATCGTGCGGGCCGCCCGGGAGCTCGCCGACCGCCTGGGGTGGACCGGCCGGGCCTCCGCCGTCTTCGCGGCCGGGGCGGGTCTGCTGGCCGCCGTCTTCGTGGGTGTGGTCCTGGCGGACCCGACCTCCCGCTCCCGGTCGCTGCTCACCTGGGCGCTCGGCCCCGTGAGCCCACCGGTGGTCGTGGTCCTCTCGGTGATCGCCGGGGCCCTGCTGGGCGGGGCGACCTACCTGTTGGCCCGGGACAGCGGTCTGGGGGACGCGCCGGACGACGAGGACGAGGACGGGGATGCAGCCCGGGACGCCGACGAGGGCCGGCCGGCGTCCAGCTGAACGAGACCCCCCGGGGCCGGTTGAGCGCGCGCTGGGCGGGCACCGACAGGGGAACACCGGGCAGACGAGACGAAGGAGAACACCATGGGACTGATCAGCAAGCTCACCAAGGGCGCGGTCGCCAAGAAGGCCATGACAGAGGCGAAGAAGCCGCAGAACCAGGCCAAGATCAAGAACGCCATCTCCTCGATGCGCGGCAAGAAGAGCGGCGGCACCGGCACCAGTCGTCGCGGCTGACCCAGCGTCTCCCCTCGCCGGGACGAGGTCAGGGCCCGCACGGGTCCGGGCCGACGTCACCGACGTTGCGGCTGATCGAGCCCAGCAGCTCGATCAGCCGCGCGCGGTCGGCCTGACTGAGGTCCCCGACCGTGCGCCGCTCCAGCTCGGCCCAGATCTGCTCGACCCGCGCACGCAGCGCCCGGCCGCTCGCGGTCAGCGACACCAGCACCACCCGACGGTCGTCGGTCGACCGTTCCCGCTGCACGAACCCCGCGTCCTCCAGTCGGGAGACCGCCTTGACGGCAGTCGGCGGCTCGACCCGCAGCGCCCGGGCGAGTTCGCCGGGCGAGCGCGGCTCGTGCTCCCAGAGCTGCATCAGCAGGAGCTCCTGGCCCGGGTAGAGGCCGACCTCCCGCAGCAGGGTCCCCGCCAGCGTGCGGTGCGCCCGCGCGACCGCCGGGATCAGCGCGCTCACCGGCCCGACCGCCGCGACCGACGACGCACCGTGCGCGTGCTCCTGCTCCAGTGTGCCCACCCCCGGAATGAAAGACAGCCGGCTATTGGTTAGTCGGCTACAGGAGCCGCGCGAGGCGGTCCCTGGTCCGAGGGAGTACAGCATGGACAGCAGCATCCCCAGCAACGACAGCCCGCTCGTCGCCGTCGTCGGCGCGACCGGACAGCAGGGCGGGGCGACCGCGCGGGCGTTGCTCGCCGCCGGCGTGCGGGTCCGCGCGCTGGTGCGCGATCCCGGCAAGGCCACGGCCCAGGCGCTGGCCGCACGCGGCGCGGACCTAGTGCACGCCGACCTCCGCGACCCGGAGTCGCTGCGCACCGCATTCCGCGGAGCCGACCGGGTGTTCGCGATGACCACCTTCGCCGACGAGCGCGGCGTCGACGGGGAGGTGCAGGACGGCCGGGCGCTCGCCGATGCCGCAGCCGAGTCGGGTGTCGGGCACCTGGTGTACAGCTCGGTCGGCGGCGCGGAGCGGGAGACCGGCGTGCCGCACTTCGAGAGCAAGCGCCGGGTCGAGGAGCACATCGCGGCGCTGGGGGTGCCCGCCACCTTCCTGCGGCCGGTCTTCTTCCTGGACAACCTGACCGCCCAGGGACCGACGGTGGAGGACGGCGTGGTCGTGGTGCGGTTGCCGCTCCCGGCCGACGTGCCGCTGCAGATGGTCGCCGTCCAGGACATCGGCGTCGCCGCCGCAGCGCTGCTGCGGGAGCCTGGCCAGGTGCCCGGCGGCTCGGTCGAGCTCGTCGGCGACGAGCGGACCGGTGCGCAGATCGCCGCCGCGTTCGGAGCCGCAGCGGGACTGCCCGGCCGCTACGAGGCGCTGCCGCTGGCGGTGCTCGGCGGGGACGAGGACATGACCCGGATGTTCCGCTGGTTCGCCGAGCTCCCCGCCTACCAGGGTGACCTGGCCGCCAGCCGGGCGCTCGTGCCCGACCTGCACGACCTGCCCGGGTGGCTGCAGAGCACCGGCTGGACGCCGGCCGGCTGACCCGACGGGGCTGATCCCGCCGCCGAGCGCGGGGTTCCTGCCACGTCGGGCCGGACCCGGGACGGAGGGCACGGTCGGCGGCCAGACTGCCGTCCGTGCCCCTCGACGACCTCGTCCCCGACACCGCCGCTGCCGCCTCCGCGTTCGAGGTGGCCCAGGCCTTCCACTCACCCGCGCTGCTGAACCACTGCCGGCGCGCCCATCTCTGGGCCGCCGAGTACGGCCGGGAGCGTGGGATCGCCTTCGACGCCGAACTGCTCTACGTGGCGGCGATGCTGCACGACATCGGGCTGGCGCCGGCCTTCGACAGCGCCACCGTGCCGTTCGAGGAGGCCGGCGGCGCGGTCGCCTGGGTCTTCGGCGCGGGCGCCGGGTGGGACGCCGGCCGCCGTCGCCGCACCGTCGAGGTCATCGTCGCCCACATGGCACCGGAGGTGGACGTCGCGACCGACCCGGAGGGCCACCTGCTCGAGCTGGCCACCGGGCTGGACGTCTCCGGCCGCCGTCCCGACGACTGGCCGGCGGCCTTCCGGGCCGAGGTGCTGGACGCCCACCCCCGGTTGGGGCTGGCCGAGGAGTTCCTCGGTTGCTTCACCGAGCAGGCCCGCCGCAAGCCCTCGTCCCTGGCCGGGCAGTTCGTCGCCGAGGGCTTCGCCGACCGGGTGCGGGCCAACCCGCTGGACGGGGTCAGACGCTGAGCAGACCGGACGGCTGCTCGGTGAGCCGCCCGGCGGCCACGGCGTCGGCCAGGGCGGCGTCCAGCAGCGGCAGCAGGGCCGCGGTGCGCCGGCGGTGGCCGAAGACCTCGAGCGTCCGGAGCTGCAGCTGGTCGCGGGACAGGCCGGTGCCGGCCCGGCACAGCGCCACCATCGCGTTGGCGATCTCCTGCGGCGCCACGTGCTCCAGCGGGCGTGCGGTGCTGCTGGCCTGACGGCGGAACCAGCGCCATGGCGCCCGGTCGATCGAGGCGGGCCACAGGAAGTCGCCGTCGACGGCGCTGGCCGGCAGCAGCGCCAGCAGGGCGTCCCGCCGGGCCTCGGTCACCCGGGACAGTCCGAACGCCGCGGCGGTGAGCCGGGCCAGCCGGTCGCGGTGCACCGGCCCCTCCGCCTTGAGGCCGGCGGTGAGCACCCGGCGGACCAGCCGGGCGACGGCGGGGTCGCTCAGCTGGTCCAGCTGCTTCTTCTCCCCGGCGGGCTTCGGCGCCCAGGCGATGAACGGCTGTTCCTCGTCCAGCGGCGCACGGCTGCGGGCAGCCTTGGCGGGCGCCTTCGGCGACGTCCCGGCGGCGCGCTTCGGCGGGGCCGGTGCGGGCGTCGCCGCTGGCTGCGGGGCGACCGGCTCCGGGACGGCGGCCGGCTCGGCGACGGCGACCGGCTCGGGGTCCGTCTCGGCCACGACGGGCTCGACCACGACGGGGTCGGGGTCGGGCTCGGGGGCCGGCGTGACCCGGGCCGCGAGCGGGCGGAGCGGGATGACGTCGGCCAGCGGGCCGTCGTAGGGCGGCTCCTCGACCTCGACCCGGACCTGGGGCTCGACGGCTGCCGGGGCGGGGGACGCCGCCTCCACCACCGCCTCGAGCGCGGTCAGCACGGCCTCGCGGTCGGCCAGCCAGCTCGGCAGCCACACCCGCTCCACCGCCGGCCAGCGCAGCTCCCGGAGCACCTCGACCGGGAGGCCGTCGCGGTCCCCGACCGTCTGGCGCCCCGCCCAGGCCGGGCCGTCGAGCAGCACGGCCAGCACCGGGGCGTCCGGCGCCGACTCGCGGGCGACGGTCAGGTCGAGGCGGAAGCCCGACAGGCCGACGTCGGTGCGCACCACCAGTCCCCGGGCGCGCAGCGCGGCGGCCACGTCGTCGCGGTGCCGGTCGAGCGACGTCCCGGTGCGGGGGAGTGCATCGGTGCCGCGGGCGGCGAGGTCGAGGTAGGCGCGCAGGTGCTCGACCCCCGTCGACGTGGTCTGGTCGGCGTCCAGCTGCTCGGGGGCGAAGGAGCTGACGACGACGACCTGCCGGCGGGCGCGGGTGACGGCCACGTTCAGCCGCCGCTCCCCGCCGCTGCGGCTCAGCAGCCCGAGGTCCAGGGGCAGCCGGCCGCGCGCGTCGGCGCTGAAGACGGTGGAGAGGAAGACGACGTCCCGCTCGTCACCCTGCACGTTGTCCAGGTCCTTGACGAAGAGCCCCTCGCCGTCGCTGCGGTCCAGCGCGTCGACCACCCGCTGGTCACCGGAGTCGCGCAGCAGCTCCTCGATCAGCGTCCGCTGTGGCGCGGTCGAGGCGACCACCCCGATCGACGGCACCGCCGGGGCGGCCGAGGAGAACCGGCGCACGACCTCGGCGACGACCGCGCGGGCCTCCACCGGGTTGGTGCGCAGGCCGGGGCCGGAGCGCACGAAGGTGCCCTCGACCTGAACCAGGGAGACCCCGTGGCCGTCCGGGGCAGCAGCGGCCGGCCCGTGCGCCGGCGCCGGGAAGGAGGAGAGCCGGCCGCCGTAGTACCGGGCGTTGCTGAAGGCGATCAGCGACTCGTCCTGGCTGCGGTAGTGCCAGGTCAGCCGCTGCTGGGGCACCCGTGCCTGCACGCACTCGGTGAGGATGCTCGCCTCGGTGGGGATCGCGTCGGTGTCGGCGTCGTCGTCGAGGCCGGCGGTCAGCGGGGGCAGCTGCGCACTGTCCCCGACCACCACCGCGGACCGGGCCCGGCCCAGGGCGCCGACGGCGTCGGCCACCCGGAGCTGCGAGGCCTCGTCGAACACGACCAGGTCGAACTGGTCGGCGACCGCGGGGAGGAACCGGGCCACCGACTCCGGCGTGGCCAGCACGCAGGGCAGGACGGCGGTGATCAGGTCACCGTGGGTGGCGAGCAGGCCGCGCACCCCCAACCGCTGCTCGGCCAGCTCGCGCAGCAGGGCACTGACCTGATCGCTGCTGGCGGCGTCGAACGGCCGGGCGGCCAGCACCGCGGCCGGCACGGCGTCGACCAGGTGGGACCGCACAGCGCGGGACGCTGCGCCGAAACGGGCGAGGGTGCGCTCGTGCAGCCCGGCGTCGAACGTGTCCAGCCCGGTGGCCTGCTGCCGCTCGAGGACCGAGGCCTCGGCCAGCCCCCGGTCGAAGGCACGCACCGCGTCGTCGGCGGGCACCGCGCCGTGCAGCAGCTGCAGCCGCGCCTCGGTGAGCCCAGCCAGCCGCAGCGGTTCGAGGGTGTCCAGCAGGCTGACCCACCGGCGCAGGGACATCGGGTGCACGTACTCGACGCCGCGCTCCGGCCGGGTCATCGTCCAGCGCAGCACCAGCCCGTCCTCGCCGCTCCACGCGCCCAGCTGCGCCGAGCTGCTGGCGCAGACCGTCAGCAGCTGGCGGAGCGCGTCGCGTAGCCGGGCCACGGTGCGGGCCCCGAAGGCGTCGGTCACCGGGCCGGCGGTGAGGAACCTGCGTACGGCAGCGGGGAACCCGGCGCTGCCGTCGACCGTGGCGGCGGCGCGGCGCAGCCAGCGCACCTCGGCGTCGAAGACCGACCGGCCCGGTTCGGTGAAGGGGTTCCACCCGGGCGGCACCTGCAGCCCCGGGATGCCGGCGGCGCGCGAGGCCAGGGCCCGGACGGCGGTCTGCACCCGCCGCAGCTCGGCGGTCAGCTCGGGGACGTCGCCGGGCTTGATCGAGGCGCCCGGACGCAGCGCCGGGGTGAGCTGGTCCCGGACGGCGGCCAGCTTGCCGCGCCGCGCCACCCAGCTCGCCGCGGCGGCCTCCTGGGCCTGGACGAACAGGTCGGCCAGCGGCAGGTCGAGGGCGGCCGGGGTGAGCGCCTCCAGACCGGGGTGCGGCGCGGCGGCCAGCGCGGCGATCTCGCCGAGCAGGTCGTCGGTGGCCGCCGTCCAGCGTGGGGAGCGCACCTCGTCGAGCACGGCCAGCCCGATCCGGGGGCCGCCGAGCAGGTGCACCAGGGCGTCCAGGTCCTCCGGGGTGCGGACGGCCCGCAGGACCGCGGCCAGCCCACCCTCGCCCGGCAGCTCCCGGATGGCGGCGTCGACGGCGACCGCGGCCTGCTGCACCTCGGTGATGTCGAGTTCGATGGTGTCGATGAAGGCCCACGCGTGCCCGGCCGACGGGCGGGCCAGGCCGGCGATGTCCGGCAGCAGCGCCAGCGCGCGGTGCACCTCGGTGACCACCTCGGCGGTGGCCCGAGCGGCGAAGCGGGCGGTCACCGGCAGCGGGTCGACGTCGGCGGCCGCGGCCAGCACGGCGGTGCGGGCGGAGTAGAGCGACAGGCCCGCAGGGTTGTCCGCGTGCAGCCGTTCCGCGTAGTGCTGCAGGCTGCGCCGGGCCGACCGCAGCTCCTCGGCGTCGGCCGCCAGGCCCTGGGCGTCGACGTCGACCGTGTGCTCCAGCGCGGCACGGATCTGGGCCCGGACGACGGCCGGTCGGCTGCCCTTGTCGTGCAGGTCGAGGGCGAACGGGCCCATGCCGACCGCGTCGAGACGGCGGGCGACGACGTCCAGCGCGGCGCGCTTCCCGGCGACGAACAGGACCCGCTTGCCCTCGGCGACGGCCCGGGTGAGCAGGTTGGTGATGGTCTGGGACTTGCCGGTGCCGGGCGCGCCCTCGAGCACGAACGTCCGCCCGGCGGTGGCCTCGGCGATCGCGTGCAGCTGGGCGGCGTCCGCGGGCGCCGGGCACTGCGCGGCGAGCTCGTCCAGGTCGACCGGGTCGGCGGGGGCGGGCGCCGGGTCGACGAAGGCCTCGGTCGGGGCGTGCACCAGGTGGGCGACCAGCGGGTTGGACACGAACTCGGCCCAGTGCTCGTCGAGGTCACGCCACAGCCGGTACGCCGCGACCGGCAGGACGGCCAGGTCCGCGGTCGCCTCGATCCGGTGGGGGAGCGAGGCGGCGGCCAGCGCCGCACGCAGCGCCTCCACCGCCGTGGCCGGGTCGATGTCGGCGCCGTCGTCGGCCAGGGCGCTCAGCCCGGGCACGGTGAGCCCGTGCACCCGGCGGAGCTGCTCCAGCAGGCAGCCGTTCGGCAGGCTGTTCCCGGCCTCGTCGACCGTCAGCCGGTACCCGCCGCCGTGGGCGGGTGGGGTGAGCAGGACGGGGACGAGCACCAGCGGTGACCGCAGCGGGCGGCCGTCGAGCTCCCAGACCAGGCTGCCCAGGGCGAGGTACAGGCCGTTGGCGCCGGTCTGCTCACCCACCGTGCGCACCCGGTGGGCGAGGCCGCGCAGCCGGGACGGGTAGTCGGCGTGCAGGACGTCGACGTGCACCGAGCGACGCTCGGTGAGCTGCTGCAGCAGCTGCTGGGATGGCAGGTCGCCGGCGGTCCGCACCCCGGGGTCGGCCTGCACGCCGGCGACCCGGTCACTGGGCAGGAGGGTCAGCGTGGCCCCGCCGCTGACCAGTTCCGCCAGCGTCGCCAGCGCGTCCTGCGGCACGGTGAGCGGCAGCCCGGAGCCCTCGGTGGAGTCGATCAGCCGGTTGCGCGGGCTGAGGTCGAGCAGGTCGTCCTGCCACTGCTGGACCCGGGCCGGGGGAGGCGGGCGGTGGTCGGCCCCGGGCGCCGTCGGGTCGTCGGGGAGGGCCGGGTCGTCGGGGAGGGTCGGGGCCTGGCCCGCGGTCGGGTGCGGCTCGACCACCTGGACCGAGCCGTCCGCCGAGCGGGTGTGGACGGGCAGCGGGCGGACGCCGTCGAGGCGGGCGCGGTGGACGTCGGTGACACCGAGGACCCGGGAGAGGTCACCGGACAACCAGGCGGTGTAGGCCGGGCCGTGCAGGTCGGGCGTGGTGTTGCCGCGGTCGGTGAGCAGGGTGGTCTCGACCAGGCCGATCACGCGCTGGTCGACGAGGTCCACCAGTGCTGCCACATCGGTGGTCGCAGCCGTCTCGGCGCTGCGCTCCTCCCGCCAGTAGCCCAGGAAGGCGTGCCCCTCGACCACCCACAGCAGCGGGCGGAGGCCGACGTGCTCCAGGGCGGCGGCGAGGGTGAGGACGGTGTCCAGGCAGGTGCCGGCCCGACCGTCGAGGACCTCACCGGGGTCGCGGACGTGCTGCCCGGACCCGGTCCAGTCGGCCGGCGGCTGACCGTGCCGGACCTCGCGGCGGCGCACCGCCCAGGTGATCGCCTCGACCACCTCGTCGACCCGTTCGGGCCCGTCGGCGTAGCCGGTCATGCTGCTGCTGTCGGTGCCCTCCTGGAGGAGGGTGGCGGCGTCGGCGACCAGCGCGGTGATCGCCGGGTGCTGCGGCTGCACGTGGGCGGCGAGCACCTCCAGGGCCAGCGGCAGGGGTGTGGCCAGCCACTGGGCGGCGGCCAGCACCGTCACCGGCACCCGATGCTCGGCCAGCACCTGGCCTGCGGCCGCCAGCTCCACCTGCACCCAGCCCGGACGGCGCTCCCCGCCCTGCCGGAGGGTGGCGGGGTCCAGGGTGAGGCCGACGTCGTCGATCACCGTGGTGCGGCCGGCCTCGAGGTCGACCAGCCGCTCGACGGCGGGGGCGAGCTCGCCCTGGGCGTCCTGCACGGACAGCCGGAGCGCCGCCCCGCGGACGGTCGACGTGCTGCCGGCGAGGGTGAGCCGGGAGACGACCGGCACGGCGAGGGCGGCGAGCGCGTAGCTGACCACCGGGCTGACCCTGAGCTCGACCGAGACCGACGGCGAGGACGCCGCCGCCGGGCCCTCGGAGCTCACCTGGAGGTCGGCCGCGTTGCGCATGGAGTCTGTGTACCTGGTCGGACGGACCGTTCCGCTCAGGCGAGCCGCTCGTGGGACGGGTGTGACAGCCGATGTCCGGTGAGGTCTCGGTGCGCCGATCAGCTCGCCGGCGGTGGTGGCGCCGCGGCCCGCTCGGTCAGAGCCGGGCGAGGGTGTCGCAGTCGGCGCAGAGGGCGTCGTAGAGCTCGGCCTGCGGGGGCCACGGCACCGCTTCGTCCCGGGCCACGTAGGCGCCGCAGAGAGCGGTACGGCCGCGTGCCCCGCTGAGCCCGAGGGTGGCGTGCGCCGGTCCGATGAGCCGCGCCGTCTGGCCGGCCGGGTCGTTCAGCGAGCCGACCATCATCACGGCCCGGGCCGTGCGGTAGGGGAAGGCCATGGCGCCACGATGTGAGACGCCGGCGGCTGCGACGCGCGCAACACGCAGGCCGTGTCCGGGGTGTCACCTCACCAGCCCCAGCCACCCCGGCAGGCGCCCCGTGGCCCGGCTGGACCGACCCCGGACACAGCAGTACCGCCACCGTTGGCCCTCCCCCGGGCCAACGGTGGCGGTACTGGGACTGCTGTGCGTGCGGACCAGCGGGCTGGTCCGCAGTCGGTCAGGCGGCGAAGCCGGCCCGGTCGACCTTGCGGTGGTAGCGCTCACCGAGCTTGCCGCCGAGCACGGCGCCCAGCAGCGTGACCAGCAGGACGGCGACCAGGGCGATGATGCCGGCGGTCGTGAGGGTGCCCTCGTCGATCGGGATGCGCGGCAGGTTCAGGTCGGAGAGCACGTTGAACTCCGAGCCGAGGACCGCGCCGGCGATGGCCAGGGCGAGGACGACCAGCAGGCCGACCACCCACACCGCGATGCCCTGGCGCACACCGTCGAAGCGGGCCATCCGGCCGGCGACGTAGCCACCGGCCAGGTAGGCCAGGAAGAGGACGACGAGCAGCGCGATGCCGCCGCCGATCCCGATGCCGCTGGCGTTGGACGCGGCCTCGTCGACGGAGGGGACGCCCTCGGTCAGCCCGATGGCGACCCCGGCGGCGGAGATCGCCGCGATGAGCAGGACGGCCAGGCCGTTGGCGGACAGCCAGCCGAAGAAGGCGGCACCCCACTTGATGCCACCGAAGCGGTCGTGCTGGCGGTCGACGGCGTCGTGGACGGTGCCCCGGCTGGCGCGTGCGCCGGTGCCGGGGTCCACGTCGTTGTTGCGGAAGCTGGTGGTCTTGTCGCCGACCGAGGTGCTGCGATCGGACGGGTCGGAGGGGGTGGTGCTGCCGGTCATGGTCGCTCCAGGGAAGAAGACGTCACGGTCGGCGGGCGAGCAGCCGCACGCCGACCGTGACGGGTACAGGGCGACCGGTGGGCGGGGCTGGCCGACGCGGTCGCGGGGTGGTGCGGGGTCGGCCCGCTGTGTGGCGGGCCGACCCGGTGGATCAGCGGCGGTCGGTGTCCCGGACGCCGTCGACGTCGCTCTCGATCTGCTCCTTGCGGACCGTGTCGGTCACCGTCTCCTGCTCGGTGACCGTCTCGGTGTCCAGGCGCACGCGCTCGACGGGGACGGTCTCCTTGGCGACGACCGGACGCTCGGCGTGCAGCACGACCTCGTGCTCCTCCTCGGAGATCGCCGGGCCGGCCAGCGCCTCGTCGCGGTTGGCGTCGGTGATCGGCTCGCGCTCGAGCCGGACCTCCTCGTGGGAGACCGGGACGGTGGTCGTCACGTCCTCGGTGACGACGTACTTGCGCAGGCGGGCCCGGCCGGCCTCGACCTGCTGGGTGCCGACCCGGATCTGCTCCTCGGAGCGGGTCATCGCGTCGTCGGTCGTCGGGCCGGACGTGTCGTGGCCGACGGTGCCGTGCCGGTTGGCGTCGGTCCCGACGGTGTCGGTCCGGGTGGTGTCGGTCCGGGTGGTGTCGACCCGGGCGGTCTCGGTGCCGACGCCGACGCCGTAGTAGCGGTAGAGCTCGGTCTCCTCCTCGGGGCTGAGGTGACCCTGGTCGGCGTCCACCCGGGGGGCGTCCTTGACCTTGGACTTCTGGTAGGGGACGCGGAGGGTGCCGTCCGCGACCGTGGCGTCGGTCAGCGGGACGAAGGTCTCCGAGGTGCCGAACATGCCGGTGCTGACGGTGGCCCACTCGGGGCTGCCGGTCTGGTCGTCCAGGTAGACCTGGCCGACCTTGCCGAGCTTGTCGCCGTCGGCATCCACGGCGTTGCTGCCGATGATGCTGGTGATGTCCTGCTGCGTGATCACGGGCGTTCCCTTCGGAGGATCTGGTGGACCGGTGTGCACCGTCTCGGGACGGCCGGTCGTCAGACACCTCTGTGCCCGCTCGTTTACGGCGTAAACGCCATCCTCGTCGGACTCTCCGACCCAGCGGGGGCCGGGCCGGGCGCGATCAGAGGTCGCCGACGTCGCCGCCGGAGTTCTTCGCCTCGTGCAGCAGCCGGTCCAGCCGGTCCAGCAGGTTCTCCAACGACTCCTCGAACTCCGCCGCCGACTTGTCCTGACCGAGCAGCGGCTCGGTCCGCGCCAGGTTCGGGTACTCGGCGAAGTCGGTCTCCTTCTGGGCCTGCGGGTCGCCCTCGGGCTGGTCCAGCAGGCTCACCTGCGCACCGATCTGGGTGACCTCGAGCAGCAGGTGGCCGAGCAGGAAGCTGGAGTAGGCGCGGTACGCGGCGACGGCGGCCTGGTCGGGGAAGCCGCCGTCGTGCAGCGTGCCGAGGAAGGACTCGACCAGGCGCAGGCTGCGCAGCGGTGGGCGCACCCAGGGCGCAGCCGGCGGACGGCTGGCGACCAGCGGGAAGACCGCCGGGTGGGCGAGGGCGATCCGGCGCATCCCGTGCGCCAGCCGGACCAGGTAGTCCTGCCAGCCGGAGTGGTCACCGATGTAGACGTCGTCGCCGTCCTCGTCGTCCCAGAGCGTCTCCACGACACGGTCGACGACCCCGTCGAGCAGGTCCTCCCGGCCGGGCACGTACCGGTACAACGCCATCGCCTCGACGCCCAGCGTGGAGCCCAGCCGGCGCATGGTGAGGGCGGCCAGGCCCTCCTCGTCGATGAAGTCGACGGCGGCCTGCAGGATCTTGTCCCGGTCCAGGCCGGCTGGACGGGTCAGTTCGCTGGCCGCCTCGGGGCCCTCCTGCACGGCCACCAGGTCGGGGTCGCGCACGTCGTCACTCGTCTGGTCACGCGTCTGGTCACGCGTCTGGTCACTCATCGTCGCCACCGTTCACCTCCTCGTGTCCCCCCACTGTCCACGCCCTCGCCCGTGCGCGGCACGGCTCTCCTGGCGGCTGCCCAGTGCGAGGGAGCTGCGCACGCCCGGATGTGACGACGGTCATCGCCAGCCGACCGCTTGCTGTTGTTGGCACCCGGGTCACGCTGGGCATGCAGCAGGGGTCCGGTCACACCCAACCCGTTGGAGTCCCCATGACCGACACCACCCCCCTCCTCACCCAGCTCCGCGCCCTGTTGGCGCTCACCCACACCGAGGAGCAGATCGCTCGGATCCGGGTCGCCCAGGCGCGCACCGACGCCGTCCGCCGGGAGCTGGAGCAGAACGCCCAGCACGCGGCCGAGCGCAGCACCGCCATCGCCGACCAGCTGCGCGAGCTCGGCGGGGTGACCGACGTCGTCACGCCCGTGCTCGGCCGGCTCGGCGCCCTGGTCAAGGGCACGCTGGAGCAGGCGGAGCCGATCGACGAGGCGCTGCTGCAGGACCTCCAGCTGGAGCACCAGCTCCTGGACCGCGCCACCTACCTCAGGGTGCTGGCCGACACCGCCGGGCAGGCGGAGGTGAAGGCGCTCGCCGAGCGGCTGATCAGGGCGCACTCGGCCACCGTCGAGTGGCTCACCGTCGTCCTCGCCGAGCAGGCCCTCGGTGGCCCCGCGGCGCTGGTGGCCACTCCGTTCCAGCGGGTGGCCGGTGGCGCCACCAAGCTGGCGAACCTGCCGGTCCGGTTCGCGGCCAACACGGTCAACCGGGCCGTGGACACCGCGCAGCACGCCGGTGAGCAGGCCGGTGCCCTCACCGGCGCCGTGCGGGAGACCCTCGCCGTGGGCCGGCTCGCCTCGCTCCGCCGGGCCGAGCGCATCGCCGAGCGGGAGGGCGACAGTGCCGCGGCCGAGGCGGTCGCCGCCACCCGCCGCGAGCTCGGGGACCTCACCGCCGACGAGCTGCCGATCACCGGCTACGACTCGATGTCGACCGCGCAGATCGCCACCGCGGTGGAGGAGCTCGACGACCCGCAGGAGATCGACGCGGTCATCCGCTACGAGGAGGCGCACAAGGCGCGCTCCAGCGTGGTGAGCGCGGTGCAGACCCGGCTGGCCGCCCTGGCCAAGGAGGCCGTCGGGATCCCGGACTGAGCGCCCCGGCTCCGGGCCGCCGTGCGGCGGGTCGGAGCCGGGCACGTGCCGCGTCCGGCCGACCACCGTGTGCGAGGCCACTCGGCCGTGCACGAGACGCTGGTCACGATCGGGTTACAGCGTGCTGGCTTCGGGAAATGCTCTTCCTCATGACCACTGTGCCTGAGGTCGCCACCACCCCCGAGGTGCTGGAGAGCGAGTTCTCGCTCGTGACCGCCGTGACCCGGCTGGACTTCCTGAGCCGGCGCGACAACGTCGCCGTCGACGGCCCCAACGACCGTGCGGACGACGACGACGACTGGGCCAGCTTCAAGGCCCTCGGCACCTCGCTGGACGTCGACGAGGCCCTCGAGCTGCTCGCCCTCGGTGAGGTCGTCGCCCGCAAGGCCCACGCCCACCGCCAGCTCGGCATCCGAGCGGCGCTGCGCGGCGGCGCCGACTGGCAGCAGATCGGGCGGGCGCTCGGCATCTCGCCGCGGGCCGCCTGGGAGCGGCACGTCAGCTGGCTGGACGGCCAGGCGGCAGCGCGCCGCGACGGGGACGTCGACGCGCTGGATGCCGACACCGTCGCCGCGGCCCGCCAGCTCGCCGGCCGCCGGCCCGCCTGACCCGCTACTCGAAGTACCGCCGGGGCACCTGGACCAGCATCTGGTCCAGGTGCCCTTCGCTCGCTCCGCGCTCCCGCAGCATCGGCAGCACGTCCTGCGGCACGTGGGTGAAGTTCCAGTTCGGCATCGCCTGGGTCATCGCGGTGCGCGCCTCCCCGGGGAACCAGTCGATGTAGCAGCTGGCGTCCTGGCTGAGCACCATCCGGTCGGCGTACCCCTGCTCGGCCAGCGCGACGATGGTGTCCACCCGCGCGCTGGTCGGGTTGTAGAGGTCCAGGCCGAACCGGTCCATGCCCAGGATGCAGCCGGCGTCGGCCAGCTCCTTGAGGTGGTCGAGGTCGTTGCTGTCGCCGGCGTGGCCGATGACCACCTTGGTCAGGTCGGCGCCCTCCTCGCGGAGCACCTGGACCGCCAGCCGGCCGGTCTGTGCGGCGGCCGAGGTGTGCACGGTGATCGGCACCCCGGTCTCCCGGTGGGTGGCTGCGACGGCCCGCAGGGTGCGCTCGACGCCCGGGGTGAGCCCCTTGGCCTCCACGGCGCACTTGAGGAAGGCGGCGTGCACGCCGGTGTCGGCGATGCCGGCGCGGACGTCCCGGGTGAAGTCGTCGACCATCGGGTCGGTGGGTGTCTCGATGAGGGTGCCCGGCCCGCGATGCGCGTACTGGAACGGGATCTCGTCGTAGGTGTACAGCCCGGTGGCCACGATGATGTTCAGCTCGGTCTGCGCCGCCACCCGCTGCACCCGCGGCAGGTAGCGGCCCAGCCCCCACACCGTCGGGTCGACGATCGTGTCGATCCCCAGCGCCTTGAGCTCGTTGAGCTTGGTGACGGCGTCGGCGACCCGCTCCTCCTCGTCCCACCAGTCGCCGGTGCCGTAGTTCTGCTGGTGCTCGGTGGACAGCACGAACACGTGCTCGTGCATGAGGGTGCGGCCGAGGTCGGCGGTGTCGATCGGGCCGCGGACGGTGTGCACGGTGGGCATGCGAGCTCCCTTGCTCGGGGTCAGGTCACCGGTGCAGCACCGCGAACGTGGCGACGGCGTGCACCAGGCTGCGGCCATCCTGCTCGACGTCGGCCTCGCACACCGTCAGGTGCTCGCCCTGCTTGCTGACCCGGCCGGTGACCTGGAGGGTGCCGGGACCGCCGGGCCGCAGGTAGGTGACGGTCAGCTGGCTGGTGGCCGGGACGTCGTCCTCCCCGGTGCGGCTGCGCACGGCGTGGCCCATGGCGGTGTCGACGAGGGTGGCCAGCACCCCACCGTGGAGCGTGCCCGCCTCGTTCAGGTGCTGGTCGGTGACGTCCAGCTGCAGCTGCGCCGTCCCGTCCTCCGCCGTTCGGCCGTACACGCCCAGGGTCTCCACGAAGCTCGTGTCGCTCATCCACCGCAGCTACCCGGGGCGGTCGACGGCACACGGTCGCCCGGTGGGATGCGCGGTCTGGTGGTCTGATGGGGCACCCGGCTCCTGGAGGACGACGTGCAGCAGGTGACGCTCGCCTACGGGCGCGGAGGGCTCCCCGTCGAGCTCCCGGACGACGCGGCGGTGATCACCCCCGTGCAGCACCCGGCCGCCCCGGACGTCGCCGCCGAGCTGCGCCGGGCGTTGCGCGAGCCGGTGAGCGGGTTGCCGCTGCGGGATCGGGTGCGGCCGGGGCAGACGGTGGCGATCTCCGCCTGCGACGGCACCCGCGCCCAGCCCCGGCACCTGATGATCCCGGCGGTGCTCGAGGAGCTCGACGGCGTCGTGCGTCTGGAGGACGTCGTCGTCCTGGTCGCCACCGGCACGCACCGGGCCAACACCGAGGCGGAGCTGCGGGCGATGTTCGGCGACGAGGTCGTGGACACCGTCCGGATCGTCAACCACGACTCCCGGGCGAGCGACACGCACCGCTGGATGGGCACCTTCGGCGACGGGGTGCCGGTCTGGCTCAACGAGCAGTGGGTGGACGCCGACGTCCGGATCACCACCGGCTTCGTCGAGCCGCACTTCTTCGCCGGCTTCTCCGGTGGGCCCAAGATGGTCGCCCCGGGCCTGGCCGCGCTGGACACGGTGCTGGTGCTGCACGACGCGAAGCGGATCGGCGACCCGCGGGCGACGTGGGGCGTCACCCAGGGCAACCCGGTGCACGACGACGTCCGGGCGATCACCGCGGGCACCGACGTGACGTACTCCTTCGACGTCGTGCTCAACACCCGGCAGGAGGTCATCGCCGCGTTCGGCGGGGACACGCTGGAGATGCACGCGGTGGCGATCGAGCGGGCCCGCGAGGTGGCGATGGCACCGGTGGACGCGCCGTTCGACGTCGTCGTCACCACCGGTTCGGGCTTCCCGCTGGACCAGAACCTCTACCAGTCGGTGAAGGGCATGTCGGCGGCCGCGCAGGTCACCCGGCCCGACGGGCTGATCGTCTGCGCCGCCGCCTGCGAGGACGGCTTCCCCGACCACGGCTCCTACCGCGAGGTGCTCACCTCAGCGGCGTCACCGGAGGCGCTGCTGGAGCTGATCTCCGCCCGCGAGCAGACCGTGCCCGACCAGTGGCAGGTGCAGATCCAGGCGCGGATCCAGTCGGCGCACCGGGTCGTGATGCACACCGACCACCTCACCGACGCCCAGCTGGCCGAGGCCCACCTGGGGCAGACGACCGACATCGCGGCCACCGTCGCCGAGGCGGTCGCGGCGGCGGGCCCCGGCGCGCGGGTCTGCGCGCTGCCGGAGGGCCCGCAGACGATCCCCTATGTGAAGGGCTGACGGTCCGCCCCCGGCCCGGTGTCAGCGCTGGGGGAGGAGGAGGGCCTGGTCGGGGTAGCACCAGGCCCAGTGCTCGCGCGGCTCGGCGGAGGCGACCACCGGGTGCCCGGTCGCGGTCGCGTGCGCGGTGGCGTGCCGGTGCGGTGAGGAGTCGCAGCAGGCCACGTGGTCACAGCTCAGGCAACGCCGCAGGTGCACCCACTGCCCGCCGTCCCGGAGGCAGTCCGCGCACGCCTCGGCCGGGCCGGGTGCGGCCGGCAGCCCCTCGGCATGCCGACAGACGGCCTCCCCGTCCACCCGCCAGGACATGGCCGGTCAGTGCGTCCGGCTCAGCGGCAGCCGGACGCAGAACGTCGTCCCCTCCGGACCGGTCGTGTACGTCAGCGACCCGCCGTGCCGCCGCTCGATGATCCGCCTCGCGTTGTCCAGTCCCAGCCCGCTCCCGTCGCCGGCCCGCTTGGTGGTCACGAACGGCTCGAACAGGTCCTGGCGCACCGCCTCCGGCACCCCCGGGCCGTCGTCGGTGACCTCCACGAACACCGCGTGCTGGTCGGCCCGGGTGCGCAGGGTCAGCACCCCGGACCCGTCCATCGCGTCGGCGGCGTTGTCGATCAGGTTGGTCCAGACCTGGTTCAGCTCGGCCGGGTAGCCGGGCACCGGCGGCAGGTCGGCGGCGTAGTCACGGTGCACCTCGATGCCGGTGAGCTTGCGGGCCAGCATCACCAGCGTGCTCTCCAGCCCGGGCTTGACGTCGACGTCGGAGTGCCGGGCCTGGTCCAGGTGCGAGTACTGCTTCACCGCGCCGACGAGGGAGGAGATCCGGGTGGTGGCCTCCTCGATCTCGTCTATCAGCGCCTCGGTCTCCAGGGTGTAGCGCAGCCAGCCGAACGCGGCGTCCCACTCCAGTCCGGAGTCGACCTGCTCCACGACGTCGTCCACCCACTGCGCGTCCATGCCGGAGCCGGCGAACACCGGTGCGAGCTCCAGCGCCTGCTCGACGCCGATCTCCTCCAGCCGGTCGGCGATCGCGTCCTCGAGGTCGCTCTCCTGGAGCGCGGTCAGATCGGCGTGCGGCTTGAGCGCCCGCTCGACGGACATCTCCTGCGTCTTGATCAGCCGGCCGACCAGCTCGGGGGAGAGCCCGGCCTCCGACAGCAGGCCGAGCTTCCGGCGCATGCCGGCGACCCGGGAGCGCAGCTGCTCGGTGGCTCGCACCGCGGCCGCTGCCGGGTTGTTCAGCTCGTGGGCGAGGTTGGCCGACAGCGTCCCCAGCTGCACCAGGTGCTCGCGCTGGCGCATCGTCGACTCGGTCATCCGGATGCCCTCGTACAGGCCGTCGAGCAGGTGTACCGCCATGGGGCACAGCCGGTGCACCAGCGCGGCGAAGTCCTCGGCCGGCAACCGCAGGAACCGGCTGGGCCGGGTGGTCCGCAGCGTGGTCTGGAAGTTCGGGTCGCGGCTCTGGGTGAACGCGCGGACCGCGCCGGCGTAGGCGCCGCGGTGCGTCGTGTCGTTGAGGACGACGTCCTCCCCGTCGGTGTGCTTGGACAGCAGCAGCCCACCCTCCAGCAGCACGTACAGCGCGTCGGAGGGCTGTCCCTCGGCGAAGACGACGACGTCGGCGTCGTACACCCGCACGTCGCTGTGCTCGGCCACCCAGCGCTGGTCGGCGTCCTCCAGCTCGGCGAACAGGAACAGGCTGCGCACCTCGGCGAGGTCGACCCCCGAGGAGGGCCCGTGGCTCGCGGTCATCTCAGTTCGCCTCCAGGTAGCGGTGCACGAGCGTGACGGCCATCGCGCCCTCGCCGACGGCGGAGGCGACCCGCTTCACCGACTCGGCGCGGACGTCGCCGGCCACGAACACGCCGGGCACGGAGCACTCCAGGTGGTACGGCGCCCGGGTCAGCGGCCAGTCCCGCGGCGGGCGGCCCGCCTCGTCCAGCAGCGCCGGCCCGGTGCGCAGGAAGCCGCGGTCGTCGCGCAGGAACGCCTCGCCCAGCCACTCGGTGGGCGGCGAGGCGCCGATGAACACGAAGAGCCGGGACGCCGGGACGACCTCGGTGGCACCGGTACGGGAGTCGGCGAGCACGAGTCGCTCGAGGTGGTCGGCGCCCTCCACGGCCCGCACCTGGGTGCAGGTGCGCACCTCGATCAGCGGGTCGGCCTCGATCCGGGCGACCAGGTACTCGGACATGCTCTGCCGGATGTCGGTGCCCCGGCAGAGCACCACCACCTTGCTGGCGAAGCGGGCGAAGTGCAGCGCGGCCTGGCCGGCGGAGTTGGCCGCGCCGACGACGAAGACCTCCTCGCCGGCGCAGTCGGCGGCCTCGTGCGCGACGGCGCCGTAGTAGACGCCGCGGCCGGTGAGGTCGGCGGCGCCGTCGGCCGGCAGCAGCCGCCAGGAGACGCCGGTGGCCAGCACGACGGCGTGCGCGGCGACCTGGCTGCCGTCGGCGAAGAGCAGCGCCCGGCCATCGCCCTTGGGTGCGATCTGCACGACCTCGGCGGCGGTGAGGAGTTCGACGCCGAACCGCACGGCCTGGTCGCGGGCCCGCTGGGCGAGCTCGCTGCCCGACACCCCGAGCGGGAACCCGAGGTAGTTCTCGATCCGGCTGCTCTGGCCGGCCTGCCCGCCGGTGGCCGTGCGCTCGACGAGCAGGGTGCGCAGCCCCTCGCTGGCCGCGTACACCGCCGCGCCCAGCCCGGCCGGTCCGCCGCCCACCACCACGACGTCGTAGAACGGGCTGCCGGCGGTCGTGGCCAGCCCGACCTGCTGGGCGACCTGCTGGAGGGTGGGCCGGCGGAGCACGGTTCCCTCGGGGAAGAGCAGGGCCGGCAGCGTCGCGTCGTCCGCCAGGTCGGCGGCGGTGCGGATGCCGGCGGCGTCCTCGCCCTGGAGGTGCCGGTAGGGCACCTGGTTGCGGGCCAGGAACTCCTTGAGCTGCTGGGTCTCCGCCGACCACTGGTGGCCCAGCAGCGTGATGCCCTCGAACGGCGCCCGGGCGGTGCGCGACCAGGCCTCGAGCAGCTCGTCGAGCACCGGGTAGAGCAGCTCCTCCGGCGGGTCCCAGGGCTTGAGCAGGTAGTGGTCCAGGTCGACGTCGTTGATCGCCCGGATCGCCGCGTCGGTGTCGGCGTAGGCGGTGAGCAGGACCCGCTTGGCCGTCGGCGCCAGGTCCATCGCCTGCTCCAGGAACTCCACGCCGGTCATCCCGGGCATCCGGTGGTCGGCGAGGAGCAGGGCGGCGGCCTCGCCGCGCGCGGTCAGCTCACGCAGCACGGCGAGCGCGTCGCGGCCGCTCTCGGCGCGGACGATCCGGTAGCGGTCGCCGTAGTGGCGGCGCAGGTCGCGGGCGACGGCGCGGCTGACCGCGCGGTCGTCGTCGACGGTGAGCAGGACAGGTCGCGCGGGCACGGCACCTCCGGTCGGGGCCGTCGAGGTGGACCGCCCCGGTGGGCAGGCCCCCGATGGCATCTCCATCCAACCGGGTGCAGGTGAACGGCGGTAGTCCCGATCGGCCGCGGGCCAGCTCTGGCACGTCGGCCCGCGGCGCGGCAGGGTGACGTCATGACCGCGCCCGCGCACGAGCCCGGAACCCGTCGATGACCGCGCCGGTCGAGACGCTCGGCTGGTGGGAGGACGGCGAGCGACTCCTCGGGACGGCGCTGGGCCGGCTGACCGACGAGGATCTCGACGCGCCGTCCCTGCTGACCGGCTGGTCGCGGCGGCACCTCCTGGCGCACCTGGCGGCCAACGCCGACGCGCTGGTGAACCTGCTGACCTGGGCGCGCACCGGGGTGGAGACGCCGATGTACGCCTCGATGGAGGCGCGGGACGCCCAGATCTACGAGGCGGCACAGCTGCCGGCCGCCGAGCTGCGCGCTGCCGTGGTGGCCGCGACCGGCCGGCTGGCAGCCGCGGTCCGTGGCCTGCCGGAGGAGGCGTGGGCAGCCCAGGTGCGGACCGCGCAGGGGCGCCAGGTGCCGGCCGCGGAGGTGCCCTGGATGCGCTGCCGGGAGGTGTGGGTGCACGCGGTCGACCTGGACGAGGGCGTCGCCTTCACCGACCTCCCGGACGACGTCCTGGCCGCGCTCGTCGACGACGTCTTCCGGATGTGGGACCGCCGCGACTCCGTGCCCGACGTCGCGTTGTTCGCCGGTGACCGGGAGTGGGGCACCGGCGCCCTGGCCGTCGCCGGTCCGCTGCCGGCGGTCGCGGCGTGGGTCACCGGCCGCAGTGCGGGGGAGGAGCTGGAGGCCGACGGTCCGCTGCCGACGCTGGCGCCCTGGCTCTGACCGGCCTGCCGACTCAGCCGGCGGGGCGGTCCCGCGGCATCGCCAGCGCAGCGAGCAGCGCCGCGCCCAGCACGGCGGCGCTGACGGCGAAGGCGACCTGGTAGGAGAAGGCGTCGGTGAGCCAGCCGGCGACCAGCGGCCCGGCCACCGCGCCCAGGTCGGCGACCATCTGGAAGACCGCCACCACCCGGCCGCCTCGGGCCGGGCTGACGTCACCGACCACCGCGGCCGGCACGCTGGCCAGCAGCGAGGCGCCCAGCCCGAAGGTGGCCATCGAGAGCAGGAACGCGGCGGTGGTCGGCGGCAGCACCAGGACCGCGATCGCCGCGGTGGACAGTGCCGAACCGAGCAGCAGCGAGGGGCGGCGACCCCAGCTGTCCGCCAGCCGCCCGGCGCGCAGCAGCCCGACCGCCTGCGCCACCGACCCCGCGAGCAGGCCGGCGCCGGCCCAGGCCACCGTCTTGCCCAGCTCCTCGGTCACGTACAGCGGCACGAGGGAGTTGCGGACGCCGAACAGCACCCAGCCCACGCCCAGGTTGGCCACCAGCGCCGCGACGTAGGCCCGGGACCGCAGCGCCGCGCGCAGCCCGCCACCATCGGCGCCCGCGGGGGGCACGGCCACGGCCGAGGGGCCACCGCCGCGCACCTGGTCAGCCGCGGGGTCCGGGTCGGCCGCGGCTCCCGCGACCGGGGGCAGCGCGGCCGGGCGCAGCAGGACCAGCGCGACCACCCCCGCGACCAGCAGGAAGCCGCCGTAGACGAAGAACGGCAGCCGCGGGGAGACCTCGGCGAGGAACCCGCCGGCCGCCGGGCCGGCGATGCCGCCGAGGATGAAACCGCCCTGGTAGGTGGCCGCAGCCCGGCCGCGCTGGGCCGCCGGTGCCGTGCGCAGCAGCAGCGAGAGGGCGGCCACGGTGAACATCGCGCTGCCGATCCCGCCGGCCGCGCGCAGGGCGACGAAGAGCGGGAAGTTGCCGGCCAGGGCGGCCGCGGCGGTGGCGACCGCGACGATCGCCAGCCCGGCGGCGAGCACGGCGCGCTCGCCGATCCGCTCGACGAGGGAGCCCCCGGCGAAGGCGGAGACGAACCGGAAGAAGGCGAACGCGCTGACGGCGAACCCGACGGCGGTGGTGCCGACCCCGTAGTCGCGGACGAACAGCGGGATCGCCGGGGCGACGATTCCGAAGCCGAGGGCGACGACGAAGGCGACGATCGCCAGGACGCCGACCTCGCGGGGGAGGGGGGCGTCCTTGCTGCGATGTCGCACGAGCGCCGATCCTCACACGCGGCCCGGGACACCGCTGCGGGGCGTCAGGGGGTGAGCACGAGCCGCCCTGCGACGTCCCCCTTGCGCAGCCGGTCCAGCGCCTCGTTCACCTGGGTCAGCGGCAGCGTGCCCGCCACCGGCGGCGCCAGCTGCCCGGCCGCGGCCAGCGCCACCGCCTGCTCCAGCTCGGCCAGCGTGTTGCCCACGCTGGCGATGACCCGCTGCTCGGCGACCACCATCCCCAGCGGGCTCACCGTCAGTGCGTCGGCGCTGTACCCGACCAGCACCAGCCGCCCGCGGCGACCGAGCACCGCCGTCGCCAGCTCCAGGGTCGCCGTCACCCCGGCGAGCTCCACGACGACGTCGGCGCCCTGCCCGCCGGACAGCCGGGCCACGGTGTCGGCGAGTTCGGCGGGGGAGACCGCGGCCACCGCTCCGGCGGACCGGGCAGCCGACCTACGGGCGTCGTCCCGGCTGACGGCCACGACCACGCCGCCGCGTCGTCGGGCCTCCTGCACCGCGGCCAGCCCGACCCCGCCCGCGCCGAGCACGACGACCACGTCACCGGGCTCGACCGCGGCCTCGGTGAGCGCGTGCACCGCGGTCGTGCCCGCGCAGCACAGCGGTGCGGCAGCCTCGAACGGCAGCTCGTCGGGCAGCCGGACCAGGCAGTGCGCCGGCACCACCAGCTGCTCGGCGAAGGCGCCGTCCGCGGCGAAGGCCAGCACCCCGCGCGGGGTGAGGCACAGGTTCTGCCGACCGCGCAGGCACCAGCGGCAGCTGCCGCAGAAGAGGTAGTAGTAGACGGCGACCCGGTCGCCCTCGGCCCAGCCGGTGACGGCCGACCCGACCGCGTCGACCGTGCCCGCGGCCTCGTGGCCCAGCGTCATCGGCGTCCGGGACGGCGCGTACAGGCCGTCGGTGAAGTGCAGTTCGGTGCCGCAGACCCCGGCCGCGCGCACCCGCACCCGCACCTCGTCGGGGGCGGGTTCGGGCACCGGGACGTCGTCCAGGGCCAGGGGTCGGTCAGGTGCGTGGAAACGGGCTGCGAGCATCGAGCAGCTCCCTCCGCCGGCATGAACCGGATCAGGTGTGGACGGTCGGCGGTGGTCGTCCGCCTTCTCAGCCCGCGCCCGGGCTCCCGTGTGCGCCGCTGAAGCTACCGCAGCGGGCGGACCGGCTCGACGCGGCGCAGGAACGACCGGATCGCCAGGTGGTGCGAGAGCTGCTCGCGGTGCGCCTCGCACGCCGTCCAGGTCTTCTCCCGGTCGGGGGTGTGCACCTTCGGGTTGTTCCACACCAGGACGACGGTCGCCGGCTCCCGGCAGCCCTTCGCCGAACAGATCACGCCGACGTCCCCGGCCGGCCCTGCGTCCTCGGTCATGGGCCGAGTCTGAGCCGGTGCACACGGAACCGTCAGCAGCGGGTGCGAGGGTCGGTCCGGCCGCACTCCCTGACCCCGGGTGCGGCCGCCAGCCCCCGCGGCCGGAAAGGAGGTCGCGGTGGGTGAACCAGGCCCGGGGGGCGGGTAGGGCGAGGTGCATGACCGACACCAAGCCCCTTGCCCTCGTCACCGGCGCCTCCAGCGGGATCGGGTACGAGCTCGCCAAGCAGTTCGCCCAGCACGGCTTCGACCTGGTGATCGACGCCGAGGACCCGACGATCGACACGGCGGCCGCGAAGCTGCGCGCCGAGGGCGCCGAGGTGACCGCCGTACAGGCCGACCTGCGCACCCCCGACGGGATCGAACAGCTGTGGACCCGGGTGCAGGGCCTCGGCCGCCCGCTGGACGCCGCCGCGCTCAACGCCGGCGTCGGCCGTGGCGGTGCCTTCGTCGACACCGACTGGGCCGACGACCTGGAGGTCATGCAGCTCAACGTGGTCTCCACCGCCGCGCTGCTGAAGCTGGTCCTCGTGCAGATGACCGGTCGCAACGCGGGCCGGGTGCTGGTGACCTCCTCGATCGCGGCGACCATGCCCGGCGCGTACCAGCCGGTCTACAACGCCTCGAAGTCCTTCGTCCAGTCGCTGACCGAGGCCGTGCAGCAGGAGCTCAAGGACTCCGCCGTCACGATCACCGCGCTGATGCCCGGCCCCACGGACACCGAGTTCTTCTCCCGGGCCGACCTGGAGGACACCGCCATCGGCCAGGGCCCCAAGGACGACCCGGCGGCGGTCGCCGCGCAGGGCTTCGAGGCGCTGATGGCCGGGGAGGAGAAGGTGCTCGCCGCCTCGCTGAGGACCAAGGTGCAGGGCGCGGCCAACAAGGTGCTCCCCGACTCGCTCAAGAGCTCCGCGCACGAGGCGATGGCGAAGCCGCGCGACTGACCCGCTCCGACGACGCCCCTCTCGATCCGCGGGCAGGGGCGTCGTCGGCGTCCCGGGCGACGCCGACTTCCGGTGAGTGGTCGGCTCCGCTGCACCGAGCCGGGGCAGAGCTGGCAGAGTCGGGGCATGGACGACGTCGTCATCTGTTCCCCGGTCCGCACTCCCGTCGGTCGCTTCGGCGGGGTCTTCGCCGGTCTGTCCGCCAACGAGCTCGCCGCTACCGCGCTGCGGGGCCTGGTGGAGCGGACCGGGCTGGGGGAGGGCGAGGTCGACGACGTCATCCTCGGCAACTGCAGCCCCAGCGGTGAGAACCCGGCGATCGGCCGGATCGCCGCCCTGGACGCCGGCCTGGGCGTACAGGTGCCCGGCCTGCAGATCGACCGGCGCTGCGGATCCGGCCTGCAGGCCGTCATCTACGCCGCGATGCAGGTGGCGGCCGGCGCCGGCAAGGTCGTCGTCGCCGGTGGGGTGGAGTCGATGAGCAACGTCGAGCACTACGCACTGGGGCTGCGCAGCGGGGCCAAGGGCGACGGCGTCATGCTGCACGACCGGCTGGCGCGGGCCCGGGAGACCGCCGGTGGCCTCCACCACCCCGTGCCCGGCGGCATGCTGGAGACCGCGGAGAACGTCCGTCGTGAGTACTCGGTCGACCGACTGGAGCAGGACGCCTGGGCGTTGCGCTCCCAGCAGGCCGCCGGCGCGGCCATCCGCGAGGGCCGGTTCGCCGACGAGATCATCGGCGTCGAGGTGCCCGGGACCCGCAAGACGCCGGCGCGCACGGTCACCGAGGACGAGCACCCCCGCCCGGACACGACGATGGAGGACCTGGCCGGCCTGCGCCCGGTCATGGGCCGGGTCGACCCGGAGGCGACGGTGACGGCCGGCAACGCCTCCGGCCAGAACGACGGCGCCGCCGTCTGCGTGGTGACCACCCGCGCCGAGGCCGACCGCCGTGGCTGGCAGCCCTTCGTGCGGCTGACCGGCTGGGCCGTGGCGGGCGTGCCGCCGGAGACCATGGGCATCGGCCCGGTCCCGGCGACGGCCAAGGTGCTGGAGCAGACCGGGCTGACCCTGGCCGACATGGACCTCATCGAGCTCAACGAGGCGTTCGCCAGCCAGGTGCTGGCCTGCCTGGGGGAGTGGGGCCTGGGCGCGGACGACCGCGACCGGGTCAACGTCAACGGGTCCGGCATCTCCCTGGGGCACCCGGTGGGGGCGACCGGCGCCCGGATCCTGGCCACGCTCGCCCACGAGATGCGCCGCCGCGAGGCCCGCTACGGCCTGGAGACGATGTGCATCGGCGGTGGGCAGGGGCTCGCCGCGGTGTTCGAGCGGGTCGTCTGACCCCGTCGGCAGGTATCGATCGGGCAACGAGGGAGACGACCGGTTAGTTAGGTAAGGCTGCCCTCAGGTAGAACAACACCATGTTCCTCTCCCGGTCGCTCGCGCGACGCACGTTCACCAGCTCCGTGGCCCTCCCCGTCCTCGCGGTCGCCGTCCTGGCCGGCTGCTCGTCGAAGTCCGACGAGCAGCCGGCCGAGGCCGCCGCCGGCTCGGCAGCCGAGGCCGCCTTCCCGGTCACCATCGAGCACGCCTACGGGACGACGACGATCCCGGAGGAGCCCGAGCGGGTGGTCTCCCTCGGCTACACCGAGCAGGACGCGATCCTCGCCTTCGGTGTCGTCCCGGTGGCCGTCCGCTACGCATTCGGCCCCGAGGACGACGTCTTCTTCCCCTGGGCCGACGAGGCGGCCGGCGACGCCGACCCGGAGATCCTGCCGCGGGCGGAGGTCGACCCGGAGCAGATCGCGGCGCTCGACCCGGACCTGATCATGGCGGTCACCGCCGGTCTGACGGAGGACGAGTACGAGACGCTCAGCGCGATCGCGCCGACGGTCGTGCAGCCCGAGGAGCACATCGCCTTCGGCACCCCCTGGCAGGAGCAGACCCGGATCACCGGCGAGGCGCTCGGTCAGCCCGACCGCGCGGAGGAGCTGATCGCCGACGTCGAGGAGCAGATCGCGGCGGCGCGGGCGGAGCACCCGGAGCTGGAGGGGAAGACGGTGACCCTCTCCGGCCCGGCGTACGGCGGGGAGTACCCCTTCCACACGTCCGACGACACCCGCACCCGGTTCTTCCTGGACCTGGGCATGGTCGTCGACCCGGCCCTGGACGCCGCGGCGCAGAGCGACTTCTACGGGACGGTCAGCCGCGAGGAGGCCCGGATGCTGGACGCCGACGTGCTGGTCTTCCAGTCCGGTTCCGAGGCCGAGCGGGCGGGGATCGAAGGGGACCCGGTGCTGTCCGGGCTCCCCACCGTGACCGAGGGCCGGTCGATCTTCATCGAGGGCGAGGACTACGCGGCGCTGCAGTTCGCCAGCGCCCTGAGCCTGCCCTACCTGCTGGACGGCTTCGCGCCGGAGCTGTCCGAGGTGGCCGGCTGAGCTGAGTGCGCCCCGGGGCCGCCGTGGACACCTCCGCGGCGGCCCGGCGGCCGCGCAGGTGGTGGCGCGGTCGACCCGCGCTCGACGAGCGCCGGGGTCACCAGCTCGGTGCGGCGCGACGGGAGGTCCTGCGCGCCGGACGTCAGCTGACGGAGCAGCAGGTCGGCCGCGCCCACGGCGAGCAGGGCGGCGCAGTTGTCGACGGTGGTGACCGGCGGCGACCACCACTGGTAGAACGGCTCGTCCTCCGTGCAGATCACCGACAGCTGGTCGGGCACCCGCAGCTCGCTGTCGCCGATCACCGGCAGTGCCCCGAACGACGCCTCGTGGTTGGTCACCAGCAGGGCCGTCGGTGGCTCGGACAGGCCGAGCAGCTCGGCGGCGGCCCACCGGCCGAAGTCGGGTGTGAAGGGCCCCCGGCACACCAGCTCCTCCAGGACCGGGACGCCGGCCGCCGCCATCGCGGCCTGGAAGCCGGCGTCGTGCAGTCGGCCGGAGGTCACCGACGGTGGGCCCTCGATCGCGGCGATCCGGGTGTGCCCCAGCTGGAGCAGGTGCTCGGCGGCCAGTCGGGCTGCGGTCTCGTAGGCGGACATCACCGACGGGGCCAGGGAGCCGGGCACCTCGCGGTTCATCGTCACGACCGCGTGGTCCGCCTGGACCAGGGCGTTGACCAGGTCGGTGTTCGCACCGGAGCCGGCGATCACCACGCCGTCGAAGTGGTGCTGGCGGACTGTCTGCAGGAACGAGGCCTCGCGCGCCGGGTCGCCCCCGGTGGTGCAGACCAGCAGCTGGTACTCGTGTTCAGCGGCCCAGCCCTGCAGGGTCTCCGCGATCGTGTGGGACGTCGCCGAGCGCAGGCTGTTGACGACCAGGCCGATCAGCCCGGTACGCCGGGTGCGCAGTGCGCTGGCCGTGCGGTTGGGCTCGTACTGCAGGGCCGCGGCGGCCGCCTCCACCCGGGCGCGGGTGCTGGGCAGCACCGCCGGGTGTCCGGACAGGGCGCGGCTCGCGGTACTGGTGCTGACCCCCGCGGCTGCGGCCACGGAGCTCAACGTCGTAGGCACAGCGCGCTTTCTACCGAAGTGGAGAAAGGGGGAAACCGCTGCCCCGTGGGCAGACGGCGGGTGTAGGTGTGCTGTCCGGGCAGGGCACATCCGTCGATGTGTCTTTCGATGTACAGGGCGATGTGTCCCTGGCTGTTGCCCCTGTCCGGCCCTGGTCGGCGCACGCCAGGATGTCGGCACCGGCGGCAGTGCCGCAGCAGGAACACCGCGCGGCTCGCCGCCGGGCCGCCCGGTTGCTCACCCGGCCTGCGGGCTGTGTGATGGGCATCACGTCCAGTACGCCCGGATGGACCATCGCGTGACCGCCAGCGTGTCGAGACGAGGAACCCTCGTGTGCCAGCTCCGCACCACCCCAGCACGGTCAGTCCACCTCAGCCCGAGGAGTGCGACGTGAGCGGCCCCGCGCGCTCGTCCGGGCAGGGCATCGCGCGATCCGTACCGGTGGCCGCGTCGACCACCGGCGGCGATCCCGATGCCGAGCCGGAGCGGATCGCCGAGTCGGCCACCGGGCTGGACATGATCTTGACCGACGCTGCGCTCGGGCCGCTGCGCCGGTTGGTGCCGCCGGTCAGCAGCAGCCTCCGCTTCACCGCGGCGCTGGCGCGCCGTCCGCGCACCGTGCTCGGCCACACCGGCCGGCTCGTCGGCGAGTGGGGTCGCATCGGGCTCGGCCGTTCCGAGGTGGCGCCGAACGCCAAGGACAAGCGTTACGCCGATCCGGCCTGGTCGGGCAACCCGGTGTTGAAGCGGGCCATGCAGGCACACCTGGCGACGGCGCAGACGGCGACCCGACTGGTCGACGACGCAGCCCTGCCCTATGCCCACGACGAGCGGATCCGGTTCTCCGTGACCAACATCGTCGAGGCCCTGGCACCCAGCAACAACCCGGCGCTGAACCCCTCGGCGTGGAAGACGGCGATCGACACGGGCGGGCGCAGTGCGGTGTCCGGCACCAGGCGGCTGGTCCGTGACCTGTCCTCGGCACCCCGGGTGCCCTCGATGGTCGAGCCGGACGCCTTCGAGGTGGGCAAGGACCTGGCGCGCACCCCCGGCGTCGTCGTGCTGCGGACGCCGGTCTTCGAGCTGATCCAGTACCAGCCCACCACGCCGACGGTGCACGCCGTCCCGCTGGTGATGGTGCCGCCGACGATCAACAAGTTCTACATCGCCGACCTGGCCGAGGGTCGCAGCATCGCCGAGCACATGGTCGCCGACGGGCAGCAGGTCTTCATGATGTCCTGGCGGAACCCCGACGCGCGGCACGCCGACTGGGGCCTGGACACCTACGGGCAGGCGGTGCTCGACGCGATGGCCGCGGCGGAGCGGATCACCGGCGAGCGGCAGACCAACCTGATGTCCTTCTGCTCCGGCGGGATGATCACCGCGATGGTGCTCGGGCACCTCGCCGCGATCGGCGAGCAGGAGCGGGTCGCCTCCGTGTGCTTCGCCGTGACCGTGCTCGACCAGGCCCGCGGCGGGACGGTGGGGGCGTTCCTGGACGAGAAGTCCGCCCAGTCGGCCATCCGGGCGTCGGCGAAGAAGGGGTACCTGGACGGCGCGACGCTGGCGGAGGTGTTCGCCTGGCTGCGGCCCAACGACCTGATCTGGAACTACTGGGTCAACAACTACCTGCAGGGCAAGCCCCCGCCGGCGTTCGACATCTTGTACTGGAATTCCGACACCACCCGGATGGCCGCGGCACTGCACCGGGGCTTCATGGACATGGCCGTGCACAACTCCCTGACCAAGCCGGGTGCCGCCACCATGCTCGGGTCGCCAGTGGACCTGTCCGCGGTCACGGTCGACGCCTACGTGGTCGCCGGGATCGCCGACCACATCTGCCCGTGGCAGTCCTGTTACGCGACCACCCAGCTGCTCGGTGGGGACACCCGGTTCGTGTTGTCCACCAGCGGGCACATCGCCTCGCTGGTGAACCCGCCGAGCAACCCGAAGTCGACCTGGCGGACGGGCGCGCCCAACGTCCCGGACGCCGACGAGTGGCTCGCCGCCGCACACACCGAGAAGGGGTCGTGGTGGACCGACTACGCCCGGTGGGTGGGTGAGCGGGCCGGCGACGGGGTCGACGCGCCGGCGGAGCTCGGCGGTGGCCAGCCCGCCCTGGGCGCGGCTCCTGGCACGTACGTGTTCGACAAATGAGCGTCGGGAGGGGCACCCGCCGGGACGGCGACCCCCCGCTGCGGACGGTCACCGTCGGGGGCCGGACGCTGCGCGTCTCGGTCCACCCCGGCGACGGCACGCTGCCGCCGTTGCTGTTGCTCAACGGCATCGGCGCGAGCCTGGAGGTGTTGCAGCCCTTCGTCGATGCGCTCGATCCCCGGCGTGAGGTGATCCGGTTCGACGTCCCGGGTGTGGGCGGGTCCCCGAGGCCGGTCATGCCCTACACGATGGTCACGTTCGCGCCGGTCGTCGCGGGGCTGCTCAGCAAGCTGGGCCACCGGGAGGCCGTCGACGTCCTCGGCTTCTCCTGGGGCGGCGGTCTGGCACAGCAGTTCGCCGTGCAGCACCGGCGGCGGTGTCGGCGGCTGGTGCTGGCCGCGACCGGGACGGGGTCGCTCATGGTGCCGGCGCACCCGCGGGTGCTGTCCAAGATGCTCACCCCACGGCGGCACCGCGACCCCGATTACGCCCGGACGATCGCAGGGGAGATCTACGGCGGCACGATGCGCCAGCACCCCGAGCGCGCGGCGGAGGTGCTGCACGCCGAGTCGCGGCTGGGCCCGCAGCGCGGCTACTACTACCAGCTGGCGGCCGGCGCCGGCTGGTCGAGCCTTCCGCTGCTCCGCATGATCAAGCAGCCCACCCTGGTGATCGCCGGCGACGACGACCCGATCATCCCCGCGGTGAACCCTCGCGTGATGGCCCGGCTGATCCCTGACTCGGAGCTGCACCTCTACCGCGGCGGTCACCTCGCCCTGGTCACCGAGGCGCCGGAGCTGGCGCCGGTGGTGGAACGCTTCCTCAGCTGACCGGAGCTGTCCGACGGGAGCGGTCGGCGCCTCCGCCGACGTGTCGTACCCCCGCCGTACGGTCGCTGCAGCTCCTCCACCAGGGGGAGGGGACGGGGGCAACGGTGTACGAGTCCGACGGCGCGCTGGTGGTCAGTGCCAGTGACCTGACCGGCTTCATCGAGTGCGAGCACCTCACTCGGCTCTCCCTCGAGGTCGCCCGCGGCTCCCGCAGCCGCCCGCCGGCGGTCGATCCGATGACCGAGCTGGTCGCCGCCCACGGCATGGCGCACGAGGAGCGGCACGTGCAGCGGCTGGGCGACCGGGGCCTGTCCGTCGTGGAGGTCACCGGTCCGTCGGGCAAGGACGCCGCCGGGCTGCGTCGCGCTCAGGACGAGACGCTCGCCGCGATGCGCGCCGGCGCGGACGTCGTCTACCAGGCCACCTTCTTCGACGGCACCTGGCGCGGGCACGCCGACTTCCTGCTCAAGCGCACCGATCGGGTCAGCGACCTGGGGGCCTGGGCCTACGACGTCGCCGACACCAAGCTGGCCCGCCGGATCAAGGTCCCGGCCCTGCTGCAGATGGCGCTGTACGGCGACCTCCTGGCCGGGCTGCAGGGCGTGCCGCCCGAGCTGCTCACCGTGGTCACCGGCGACCAGCAGGAACTGGTCTTCCGGTACTCCGACGCGGAGGCGTACACCAGGGCCGCCCGCACCCGGTTCCTCTCCGGGCTCGCCGACGGGGAGCTGGCGCCGCCGTACCCGAACGCGCACTGCGGCGTCTGCCCCTGGCGGGACACCTGCACGGCGCGCTGGCGCGAGGAGGACTCGCTGTCCCTCGTGGCCTTCATGCGCCGCGACCACGCGACCGCGCTGGTCGAGGCCGGTGTCCCGACCGTCACCGCGCTGGCCACCCGCGCCCCCGACGAGTTGCCCGACGCCATCGGCCGCAGCTCGCGGGAGCGGCTCACCCAGCAGGCCCGGCTGCAGGTGGCCGAGCGCGAGTCCGGGCTGCCGAGCTACGAGTTCCTGCCGCGCGAGCCGGGGCGGGGCTTCGAGCTGCTGCCGCCGCCGAGCGCCGGCGACCTGTTCTTCGACATCGAGGGCGACCCCTTCGCCGGCGATGCCGGGCTGGAGTACCTGTGGGGCGTCCTGGACACCGCCGGGGAGTTCACCGCCTTCTGGGGCTGCGACCCGGCCGCTGACGACCAGTCCGCTGCCGAGCGGCTCGCGTTCGAGGCGCTGGTCGACCACCTGACCGCGGCCCACGCCGCCGACCCGGCGATGCACGTCTTCCACTACGCGCCCTACGAGCCGACCCGGCTCAAGACGCTGTCGGCCCGGCTGCAGACGCGGGAGGTCGAGGTCGACCGGCTGCTGCGGGGCGACGTCCTCGTCGACCTCTACGCCGTGGTGCGCCAGGGACTGCGGCTGAGCAAGGAGTCGTACTCGATCAAGCAGGTGGAGGACTACTACCGCGGGCACACCCGCGCGCACGGCGCGGACGTGTCGGACGCCGGGGAGAGCATCGTCGCCTTCGAGCGCTGGCTCGCCACCCGCGACCAGGCGCTGCTCGACCAGATCGAGGCCTACAACCGCGACGACTGCGTCTCCACCCGGGAGCTGCGCGACTGGCTGGAGGCCCGGCGCACCGAGCTGCTCGCCTCGGGCGCGCGGCTGGGCCGGCCGGAGGACGGCGACCCGGACGGCTCTGCCGAGAACGCCGCGGCGCAGGAGCTGCGCGAGGAGCTGGAGCTCCGGCTGACCGCCGGGCTGCCCGACACCGACCGGACCCCGGAGCAGGAGGCCACCTGGCTGCTGGCCCAGCAGCTGGGGTGGCACGCCCGGGAGGCCCGATCGGCCTGGTGGGAGTACTTCCGGCTGCGCGACCTGGCGGCCGACGACCTGGAGCGGGAGACCCCGGCGCTGGGCCCGCTGGAGGCGCCCGAGCTGGTCGGTGCGGCCCAGCGGTCGCAGCACTGGCGCTACCGCTTTCCGCCGCAGGAGACCAAGGTGTCGGCCGGCAACCGGTACGAGCACCTGTTGCCCGACGCGGACGGGAAGCGGCTCACCAGCTCGGTCGTCGACATCGACCCGACCGCCGGCTGGGTGGTGCTGGCGCGCGGCGCCGCCGCCACGCTCGAGCACCCGACCGGGCTGCTGCCCACCTCGCCACCGAGCGACAAGCTGTTCCGGGCCGCGCTCACCGACCTCGGTGAGCAGGTCGCGGTCAGCGGCATCGACGCCCCGGGCCCTGCGCGGTCGGCCCGCGACCTGTTGCTGCGCCGACCGCCGCGGCTGCTCGCCGAGGCGCCGCAGCGCGAGCCGGGGGAGGAGTCGGCGGCCGCGGTGCGCCGGCTGGCCGGGCTGCTCGACGGCGGGGTGCTCGCGGTCCAGGGCCCGCCGGGAGCCGGCAAGACGTACACCGGGGCCCGCGCGGTCATCGACCTGGTCCGCGCCGGCAAGCGGGTGGGGGTGACCGCCTCCAGCCACAAGGTGATCGGCAACCTGCTCGACGCGGTGATGGCGGCCGCCCGCGAGGCCGGGGTGCCGGTCCGGGCGCTGCAGAAGGCCGACGAGCTGCAGCGGTGCGGCGACGCCGACGTCCAGTGCGTCGGCTCCAACGGGCAGGTCGTCGACGCACTCGACGGCGGCGACGTCGACCTGGTGGCCGGCACCTCGTGGCTGTTCGCCCGGCCGGAGCTGGCCGGTCGGCTGGACGTGCTGGTGGTCGACGAAGCCGGGCAGCTGTCCCTGGCCAACACCCTGGCGGTGAGCAGGGCCGCGGCCAGCCTGGTGCTGCTCGGCGACCCCCAGCAGCTCCGCCAGCCGGGTCGGGGGATCCACCCCGACGGCGCGGACGTCTCCGCACTGCAGCACGTGCTGGGCGAGGAGGAGGTGCTGCCCGCCGACCGGGGGGTGTTCCTGGACCGCAGCTGGCGGATGGCGCCTGCGCTGTGCCGGGTGGTCTCCGGGCTGTCCTACGGCGGGGAACTGCAGCCCGCGCCGGTCACGGCCGGCAACGAGCTCGACGCCCCGGCCCGGTGGGCGGCGCCGGCCGGGATCGGCTGGGTGCCGGTGGTGCACGAGGGCAACGGCTCCGCCTCGCCGGAGGAGGCGGCCGTCGTCGCCGAGCTCGTCGCCGGGCTGATCGGCCGGAGCTGGCGGACCGGCGGGGTCGAGCGGGTGATGGGGCCGGCCGACGTCCTGGTCGTCACCCCGTACAACGCGCAGGTCAACCAGGTGCGCAGCGCGCTCGCCGCAGTCGGGCTGGGTGGGGTGGAGGTCGGCACGGTGGACAAGTTCCAGGGCCGGGAGGCGGCGGTGGCGGTCTTCTCCCTGGCCGCCTCCAGCGGTGCCCACGTGCCCCGGCGGCTGGACTTCCTGCTCGACCGGCACCGGCTGAACGTCGCGCTGTCCCGGGCGAAGACCGTCGCCTACCTCGTGGGCAGCCCGGCGCTGCTCACCTCGCCGGTGCAGACCCCGGAGCAGCTGCGGCTGGTCAACGGCCTGTGCCGCCTGGTGGAGATCGCCACCGCGGCGGCCCGGCCCGCGCCGCCGGCCCCGGCCGTCGCCCAGGTGTGAGGACGGCGGCGGTCGACCTCCGGCGCGCCCCGGAGCCCCCGTCGGCTCCGGTGCGAGCGAGGTTCCACCGGCAGGGGAGGCGGGACACCGCGCCGGAGCTCGCCGTCCGCCGGCGGCTGCACGCCCGCGGGGTCCGCTACCCGGTCGACGTCCGGCCCTGTGCCGCGACCCGGGCCCGTGGCGACCTGGTGTGGAAGGGCCGTCGCCTCGTCGTCTTCATCGATGGCTGTTTCTGGCATGCCTGCCCGACCTGCGGCCACTGGCCGACGACGAACGCCGAGTGGTGGGACGCAAAGCTGACCGCCAACGTCGCCCGCGACCGGCGCACCGACGCGGTGCTGACCGAGCTGGGTTGGCGGGTGCTGCGCTTCTGGGAGCACGAAGACCCCGAGGTGGTCACGGACGCCATCTGTGCCGCGCTGGGGCGCGAGCCGGGCGCTCGGTGAGTCGCCGCGCGCAGTTCTTCTCGCTTCGGGCGTTCCCTCGATGCCCTGGTTAGGCTAGCCTCACCATCGTCCGGTTGCGCACGAGCCGGTCACGACGAGCGCGGGAGCAGCGATGACCACGGCGGTGACCGGACGTGCCGGAACGGCGGTTCTCGAGAACCTCACCGAGCCGCAACCGGCGGTCCCGCAGCCGGTCGCCGCACCGAGCTACCGCTTCTTCAGCGCCACCGTGGGGCGCGTCCAGCGGTTGAGCCCCACCTTCCTGCGGCTCACCCTCCGCGGCCCGGAGCTCACCGGCTTCGGCGCGGCCGGCGACGACCAGCGGATCAAGCTGGTGCTCTCCCGGGACGGCGCCCCGGTCACCGACCTGCTCACCGACGGCCCGACCTGGTACCAGGACTACTGCGCGCTCCCGGACGAGCGCCGCCCGTACCTGCGCACCTACACCGTGCGCGCCGCCCGCCCGGAGCTCGGCGAGCTGGACGTCGACGTCGTGCTGCACGGGGTCGAAGAGGGCCACTCCGGCCCGGCCGCCAGCTGGGCCGCCGCCGCCGTACCGGGCGACCCGATCGTCGTGCTGGGCCCCGACCGGCCCCGCCCCGGCCGGGCCGGGTCCGGCCGGCCCTGGGGGGTCGAGTGGGCCCCACCGGCCGACGGCCCCCTGTTCCTCGCCGGGGACGAGACCGCCGTCCCGGCGATCAGCGCGATCGTGGAGGCGCTGCCCGCCGGCCGGCGCGCCATCGCCGTGCTCGAGGTCCCCGAGGCCCGCGACGTGCTGTCGCTCGCCGTGCCGCCGGGGGTGGAGGTCCGCTGGCTCGTCCGCGGGGGTCGCGCGCCCGGCGAGGCGCTCGGCACGGCGGTGCACGCCGCTCTCTGCGAGCTCGGCGTTGCCGCCCGCACCGCTGGCCAGGAGCTCGAGGACGTCGACCTGGCGGGCGGCGTCCTCTGGGAGGTGCCCGACGAGGGCGGCGCCGACGGCTGTTACGCCTGGCTGGCCGGGGAGGCGGGCATGGTCAAGAAGCTCCGCCGCCGCCTGGTCCGCGACCTCGGTGTGCCGCGCACCTCGGTGGCCTTCATGGGCTACTGGCGGCTGGGCGCAGCCGAGGGCGGCTGACCCTCGCTACGGTCGGACCCGTGCTCCGCCTCCTGCTCCTGCTGCTCCTCGTCTGGGTCGCCGTGACCGTGGTCGGCGTCATCGTCGAGGGCCTGTTCTGGCTCGCCATCGTCGGCCTGCTCTTCTTCGTCGCCACCGCAGTGCTCGGCGCGTCCCGACGACGATGACGACCCTGCTGGTCGACGTCGCCAACACCGTGGGCGCCCGGCCCGACGGCTGGTGGCGCGACCGGGCCGGCGCCACCGCCCGGCTGCTGGAGCAGCTCGCCGCGCTGCCCGGCCGGGAGCTGGCCGGGCCCGACGGCGAGCCGGTACCGGTGACCGCACTGGTCGCGGTGGTCGAGGGACAGGCCCGGGACGTCGCGGCCCCGGCCGGCCTACGGGTGGTCCGGGCGGCCGGCAGCGGCGACGACGCGCTGGCCGCGACCGCCGCCGACCTCGCCGACGGCGACGACGACCTGCTGGTGGTCACCGCCGACCGCGGGCTGCGCGACCGGCTCCCCGCCGTCGCCCGGATCGCCGGGCCCGGCTGGCTGCTGGCCGCGGCCGACCGAGCGGCCGACCCGGCCGAGGGCTGAGCCACCCGCACGGCGGAGGCGGGTCCCCCGAGCGGGGGAGCCGGTGGTCGAGCGCGCTCACGACGCTGGACGGCGACCCCGGGACCCACCCGGGCCGCTGATCCGGAGGTCCACCGTGACCCTCGACCGTGCACCCGCCGCCCCAGCCCATGCTATCGGCCACAGCACGCCCACCGTCCGCCGGCTGCTGGCCGCCGGCGTCGGCGTCGGCGTCGGGTGGAGCGTGCTGCACGCACTGCTGGCCCTGCGCTGGCTGCTGGACCCGGGCAGCTGGCCCGGGCTGGACGCCGACGAGCGGTACGGCGTGCTCTCCCTGCTCGATCGCACGTCCACGGCGTGGACCCTGCTGGCGCTCTCCGGCGCCGGCCTGCTCCTCGCCCTGCTGACCCGCCGGCGGGGCGGGTCGTCCCTGCTGGTGGCCGCCATGGCGGTGCAGGCTGCGGTCCTCGGCGTGCTCGCCGCTGACCTCGGCTCGCTGGTGCTGCTGGGCTATCTGGCCGCGATCGTCGGCCCGGCCACCTTCCTGGTGGTCTTCACCGTCGGGGCGGCGCGGGACCGGTGCACCCGGCCGTGGCTGATCGGGGTGGCTGCGGTGGTCGCCGCCGGGATGGCCGCCGGGCTGCTGCGGCCGGGCACGGTGACCGACCTCGCCGGCGAGCTGGGCTCCGGTTTCGCCGAGCACGCGATGCCGCACCTGCACCTGGCGCTGCTGCTGGCCGGCGCCACGATCTGGGGCACCACCGCCATGCTGCTGCGACGGTCGGCGACCGGCCGGTGCGCGGTCTGCGGGCGCCCCGGTGCCGCGTGGACCGGACCCGAGGCGGCCCGGCGCTGGGGGACCGTGGCCACCTGGATCGCCGTGGCCGGTCCGCTGCCGTACGCCCTGCTGCGGATGACCTGGCTGACCCCGTGGCCGGTCGGCATGCCCACGGATGGGGTGCTGGAGCCGCAGATGCGGTTGTTCGGGCTGGGCCTCGGCTTCGCCGCGCTCGGCGGAGCGGTGCTCACGCTGGGGCTCATCCGGCCGTGGGGTGAGGTCTGGCCGGGGTGGGTGCCCGGGCTGCACGGCCGGCCGGTGCCGGTGCGGGTCCCCGTGCTGGCCGGCGGACTGGTCGCCGTGGCCCTGCTGGCAGCCAGCCCGGCGTTCCTGGCGATGGCGGTGGAGCGGCTGCTGGCCGGCGACCTGGGCGACGCCGCTCTCGTCCTGGTCTTCCCGACGCTCCCCTGGGGACTGGCGCTGGCCGCGGCGGTGACCGGCTACGCGTTCCGGCGCCGGGGCACGTGCGCCACCTGCGGGCAGGGCGAGCCGGCGCTGTCGGTGCGCGACTGACCGGGGGCCCCGATGCCCGCGCCGATCGGGTGGCGCGGGCGTCGTCCGGGTCTTGTCCGGCTGGAGAGGATGGCCTCGTGGCTCGACAGGTGGCTCGAGAGGTGGCTCGGCGGACGGCGGCCCCGGCGGTGCGCCGCTCGCTGCACCGCTGGCTCTACCTGCTGCTGGGCGGGGCCATCGGGGTGGCGGTCGGGATCGTGCTGGCCTGGCCGGTGCAGGTGATCGCCACGTCCGGCCTGCCGCCGGTGCTGATCGGGGTGCTCGTGGTGCTGCTGGTGGCCGCCCCGGTCGTGGCGGTCGGCGCGCTCGCCGAGGTCCGGCCGGTGGAGGCGGTCGCGGTCGGTGGGCTGCTGGCCCGTGGGTTCACCGACCGCCCCGGGCCGTCGACCACCGCGCCGCAGCGGGCCCGCACCGCGCTGCTGCTGGCCCTGCACGTGCTGGCCGGCACGGTCGTCGGTGCCCTGCTGGTCATCGGTGTGCCGTCCGCGGTGGTGCTGGTGGCCGTGCCGGGCGGCGCGGGGGCGGAGGACCTGCTGGGGATGGCCGTGCCCGCTGGATGGCCGGTCCGGGTCGGGCTGGCCGCCGGCCTGCTGCTGCTCGTCGTGGCCGGCGGGGAGTTCCTCGGCCGGGGCCTGGCCGCGGTCGCCCCCCGGCTGCTGGCCGGCTCCACGGCCGAGCGGCTGGCTGCGGCCGAGGCCTCGGTGTCGGTGCTGACCGGCCGGGACCGGCTGGCCCGCGAGCTGCACGACAGCGTCGGGCACGCGCTGAGCCTGGCCAGCGTGCAGGCCGGCGCCGCCCGCCGGTTGCTCACCCGTGACCCGGTGGCCGCAGAGGAGGCCATCCGGGCGACGGAGGACGCCACGCGGCGGGCACTGGTCGACCTGGACCACGTGCTCGGCCTGCTGCGCGCGGAGGAACAGGCCGCCGCCGACGTCGCCCCGGCCCCGGACCTGCGCGACCTGGCCAAGCTGGTCGGCACCGCCCGGGCGGCCGGTGCAGTGGTCTCGGTGGAGGTCCGTGGCGCGGTCGAGAGCCTGCCGGCGCTGGTCTCCCGGGAGGCCTACCGGATCGTGCAGGAAGGGCTCACCAACGTGCTGCGGTACGCCCCGGGCACCGCCTGCCGGCTGGTGGTCGACGCCGCCGCCGATGACCTCGAGCTGGTGCTGGCCAACACCGGGCCGGGCGCCGCGGCCGCCGGCGCCGGCGGTGGGCGCGGGCTGCGCGGCGTGCGGGAACGGGTGCGCGACCTCCGGGGCGAGGTGCGGGCCGGCGTCGCCGAGGACGGCCGGTGGCAGCTCGCCGTCCGGCTGCCGGTGCACGCCCGGAGCGCGGTCCGGTGACCGTCCGGGTGGCGCTGGTCGACGACGAGCCGATGATCCGTCGCGGCCTGGCCGCCGTGATCGGTGCTGAGCCGGACCTGTCGGTGGTCGGGGAGGCCGGGGACGGCGCCGACGTGCTGGACCTCGTCGGCCGCACCTCGCCGGACGTCGTCCTGATGGACGTGCGGATGCCCCGGCTGGACGGGATCGCCGCCACCCGGGCACTGGTGCGGGCCGGCTCGCCCGCCCGGGTGCTCGTGCTCACGACCTTCTCCAACGACGACCACGTCTTCGACGCACTGGCCGCCGGCGCCGACGGGTTCCTGCTCAAGCGGTCGACGCCGGAGGAGCTGCTGCACGGCATCCGGACGGTGGCCCGCGGGGAGTCCTTGCTGTTCCCCGACGCCGTCCGGGAACTGGCCCGCCGGCACGTGCGCGCCGCCGACCCGGTCGCTGCGCCGGGGCTGGCGCGGCTGACGGAGCGGGAACGCCAGGTGCTCGGGCTGATGGCCCAGGGGCTGAGCAACGCCGAGATCGCCGGAGAGCTGTTCCTCGGCGTGGAGACGGTGCGCACCCACGTCGCCGCGGTGCTCGCCAAGACCGGGGCCCGGGACCGGACGCAGGCCGTGGTGCTGGCCTACCGCTCGGGCTTCGTCCCCGGCTGAGCCACCGGGCGGGCAGGGTGCAGGCTGCCTCCATGACCTCGCCCCTCAGCCCGCCCGCCGCGGTGCGCGCCGCCTCGGACCTGGCCGCCACCGCGCTGGCCGCCGTCCGCCCCGAGCAGCTCACCGCGCCCACGCCGTGCGGCGACTACGACGTCCGCGCGCTGGTCGACCACCTGGCCTGGGCCGCCCTGCTGTCCCAGCGGTCGGCGACCGGCATGCCGCTGGAGCAGGACGGGAGCAGCCTGCGGCCGGCGCCGTTCCTGGACGGCGTGCCGGTGGAGCAGTGGGCCGCTGCCGTCCCCGTCGAGCTGGACACCGCGGCCGACGCCTGGGCCGACCGCGCCGCCTGGGAGGGCGAGACGCTGCTCGGCACCACGCCGATGCCCGCCGGGGTCGTCGGCCCGCTCATGCTCGCCGAGTTCGCCGTGCACGGCTGGGACCTGGCCCGGGCGATCGGCGCCGGCTACGACGTCCCGGCCGGGCTGGGGGAGGCGGTGCTGGCGGCGGTCGAGCCGTTGGCGCCGATGGGCCGGGACGGCGGCTGGTACGGGGCCGCGGTGCCCGTGCCGGCCGACGCCCCCGCCTTCGACCGGGCGCTCGGACTCGCCGGCCGGGACCCCGGCTGGCGGGCCTGACCGGTCAGTCGAGCATCGTGACCACGCGCAGCCGGGTCGAGCGCCGGCGGCCGGGCAGGCAGGCGGACAGCGCCAGGACGACGGCCACGCCGTCCTCGATCAGCGCGGCCTGCCAGTCCGGCATCAGGTCCGCTGCCCAGCGCCGCCAGGCCAGGCCGCCGAAGGAGCCGGCCGCGGCACCGGCGGCGCCGGCCAGCACCGGCAGCGCGGCGTTCTGCCCCTGGCGTCGGGCGAGGAGCCCGGCGCCGCCGGCCCCGCTGGCCAGGCGCGCGGGGAGGACGGCGGGGCTGGTGCGTGCCGGGATGCCCGGCTGCTTGTCGGCGTAGACCTCGCCGCCCACGGAGAGCAGGGAGCCCAGCTTCTTGACGACGCCGGTGTCGGCGGCGGTGAGCGTCGGCGCGGCGAGCCCGAGGGAGCTGCGGCACCCGGCCGCCGTGCCGAGCAGCAGCGAGCGGGCGACCAGCCCGGCCGAGGCGCGCTGCTTGACCAGGACCCGCTCCTCCCGCGTCGGCAGCGCGGAGACGACCGCCTGCACGGCCGCACCGTAGGCCAGGTGGGGCACCGCGTCGGCCGCCCAGTCCGATGACGTCCAGGTGCGCGGATCGGTCACGCCCAGCGCCGCCGTCGGCCCGTCGGTGGCCGCCATCGACGCGGCACCGACGACGACCGCACCGACCGGCCCGGGCATCCGCACCCCGCCGGCGCGGGCGAGGCTGGCCAGCAGGCCGACGCCCAGGCCGTTGCCGATCCCCAGGAGCGCACCGAGCCCGGTGGTCCGGGCCTGCCGCTCCGCACCCCTGCCCGGCACCTCCACGCCGGCGGCGTCGGCGAGCGCGGCGGCGGTCCGGTCCGGCACGGTGCTGGCCGGACGGCCGCGGCGCAGCATGTCGGCATAGGTGAGGGCGTTGAGGGCGGTGGTGCCGGCGGCGCCGGCGAGCAGCCCACGAGCGAAGGTCCCGGTCATGCCCTGACCCTCGTTCTCCCGCGCTGCTCCGGCAACCGCAGAGGCGGCCGGGACGTGGGGTGCGACACCGTGGGCGCTCTCACGCCGCGTGGACCCCGGATGGACACGCATTGCACACGTCCGAGTGGCACCGTGGGAGACAGCGCCCGAGGTCGTGTGCTCCCCGACCCCCGCCAGCCGTTCCGCGGTGCTGCGCGTCCACTCCCTGAAGGTCTCCCATGGTCATCTCTGTGCCCTCCCGTGCCCCGGGGCTGCTCCGTTCGGTGCTCGCCCGGGCCGTCCCCTCGTCCACCCCACCCTCGCTGCGCCGGCTGCGGGTGGCCGTCGCCGTCCTCTTCGGTCTCGACGGCTTCGTCTTCGGCAGCTGGGCCGCCCGGGTTCCCGACGTCAGCGCCGCCACGGGCGCCGGCCACACCGCCCTGGGCGTCGCGCTGCTGTGCCTGTCGCTCGGCGCGCTCGCCTGCATGCAGGCCACCGGTGCACTGTGCACCCGGTTCGGCACCGGGCGGGTGGCGGCGCTGGCCGGCGTCGCCGCCAGCCTCAGCGCCGTCCTGCCCGGGCTGGCCGGCACCCTCCCGGCGCTGTGCGCCGGGCTGTTCCTGTTCGGCGCCGTCACCGGTGCGGTGAACGTCGCCGCCAACAGCGTCGGGGTGCAGGTCGAGGCGCGCGCCGGGCGGCCGTTGCTGTCCGGGCTGCACGCCGCGTTCAGCGGTGGCGGTCTGGTCGGTGCCCTCGTCGGCGGACTGGCCTCGTCCGTGATGGGGGTCGCCCCGCACCTGGCCGGCGTGGCGATCGTCGGGCTGGTCGCGATGGCCTGGGCCGGGCCGGTGCTCGTCCGCGGCGACCGCCCGGAACCGGCGGCCGACCTGCGGGCGCCGGCCGCCGAGGGCACGCGCAGCGCCCGTCCCACCGGCGTCCTGGTGCTGCTCGGTGCGGTGGCCGGGGCGACCGCCTACGGCGAGGGCGCGCTCAGCGACTGGGGTGCGCTCCACCTGCGCGAGCAGCTGGCCGCCGCTCCCGCCCTGGCAGCCGCCGGGTACGCCGGCTTCTCCTCGGCGATGGCCGCCGGTCGGCTGGCCGGTGGTCGGCTGGTGCTCGCCCTGGGCGAGCGGCGGCTGCTCGTCGGCGGCTCGTTGCTGGCCGCGGCCGGCGCGCTGGCCGCGGTGACGACGACGTCGCTGCCGGTCGCCCTGGCCGGTTTCGTGCTCGTCGGGCTCGGGCTGGCCAACGTCTTCCCGCTGGCGATCGCCCGGGCCGGTGCACTCGGCGGGCCCTCGGGCGTCGCGCTGTCCACCACGGTCGGGTACACCGGCCTGCTCGGTGGCCCGCCGGTGATCGGCTTCCTCGCCGAGCACGCCGGGCTGCCCGCCGCGCTGGGCACGGTGGCCCTGATGGCGGTGCTGGCCGCGGTGCTGGTGCTCGGCATCGAGGGCGAGCAGGTGCGGCGCCCACCGCTGCCCCGGCGCGGCTGGACGCAGCCGGTGCTCTTCGGTCGGCGCCCGGTGGCGGTCGTGCTGCGCCCGGTCGGGGTGGTGCTGCGCCCCGCCGCCGCCCGCGCGCACGTCGGCGCCTGCAGCTACGTGCGCGACCTGCAGCTGCTCGAGCTCGGCTGACCGGCGTCTTGTGAACAACGTGTTCCGGGACGTCGCACCCCGTTGACCGGCGGGTGCGAGGGGAACACGCTGGCCCCCGCCTGATCCCAGGGGCCACGAGTCGGAGGACCGCAGATGACCGTCGAACCCGCACCCGCCCGAGCAGCACACGGACCGGGGCGGGGGGTCGAGGCGGAGACGGTCGACTCCGGCTACCTGGAGAAGCGGCAGCTCCGCGGGGGGACCGCCGGCTGGGTGCTGCTCGCCGGGCTCGGCGTCGCCGCGGTCATCTCCGGGGACTACGCCGGCTGGAACTTCGGGCTGGAGCAGGGCGGGTTCGGCGGGCTGCTGATCGCCGTCGTCCTGATGGCGGTCATGTACTCGGCGATGGTCTTCGGCCTGGCCGAGCTGGGCTCGGCGCTGCCGACCGCCGGCGGCGGCTACACCTTCGCCCGCCGGGCGCTGGGGCCCTGGGGTGGTTACGCGACCGGCGTCGCGGTGCTGATCGAGTACGCGATCGCCCCGGCGGCGATCGCCACCTTCATCGGTGCCTACGTCGAGTCGCTCGGGCTGTTCGGCATCACCGACGGCTGGTGGGTGTACCTCGTTGCCTACGGTCTGTTCATCGGCATCCACCTGCTGGGCGTCGGTGAGGCGCTGAAGGTGATGCTGGTGATCGCCGCGGTCGCCGTGGCCGGGCTGGTGCTCTACCTGGTCGGGGCGGTCCCGGCCTTCGACGCGGCCAACCTGACCGACATCGCGCCCACCGACGCCGCCAGCGCCTCGGAGTTCCTGCCGTTCGGGCTGATGGGCATCTGGGCGGCCTTCCCCTTCGCCATCTGGTTCTTCCTGGCCGTGGAGTGCGTGCCGCTGGCCTCGGAGGAGGCCCGCGACCCGGCCCGCTCCCTGCCCCGCGGCATCGTCGCCGCGATGGGCCTGCTGCTGGTGCTGGCGGTGCTGATGCTGGTGTTCACCGCCGGTGCCGGGGGCGCGGAGGCGATGTCGACGAGTGGCAACCCCCCGGTGGAGGCGCTCGAGGTCGCCGGGGCCGCCAGCGGGCTCACCACGGTGATCAACTACGCCGGGCTGGTCGGCCTGGTCGCCAGCTTCTTCTCGATCATCTACGCCTACTCCCGGCAGACCTTCGCGCTCTCCCGCGCCGGCTACCTGCCCCGGGCCCTGTCGGTGACCAACTCCCGCAAGGCGCCGGTGCTGGCCCTGCTGGTCCCCGGTGCCATCGGCTTCGCGCTCTCGCTGACCGGGCAGGGCGCGATGCTGCTCAACATGGCCGTCTTCGGGGCGACGGTCTCCTACGTGCTGATGATGGTCAGCCACATCGTGCTGCGCCGGCGGGAGCCGGACCTGCCCCGGCCCTACCGGACACCCGGCGGGACGGTCACCACCGGCGTGGCCCTGGTGCTCGCGGCGGCCGCCGTGCTCGCGACCTTCCTGGTCGACCCCGTCGCCGCGGCCTGGACGCTGGTCGCCTACGCCGTCTTCATCGGCTACTTCGCCCTCTACAGCCGCCACCACCTGGTCGCCTCCGCGCCGGAGGAGGAGTTCGCGCTGCTGGCCGCCGCCGAGGAGGACGTGCGATGACGGTCCGCCGGACGACGCTGGGCGGGCACACCCACGAGTTCCGCTCGCTGACCGACGTGCTGGCGAAGGCGACGCCGGCCCGCTCCGGCGACGTGCTCGCCGGGGTCGCCGCGGAGTCGCAGGCCCAGCGGGTCGCCGCGCAGCACGTGCTCGCCGACGTCCCGCTGGCCACCTTCCTCACCGAACCGGTGGTCGGCTACGACGAGGACGACGTCACCCGGCTGATCCTGGACACCCACGACCCGGCTGCCTTCGCCCCGGTCTCCGCACTGACGGTGGGGGAGTTCCGCGACTGGCTGCTGGCCCGCGCCGCCGAGCGGGACGAGGCGGCGATCTCCGGCCTGGCCCGCGGGCTCACCCCGGAGATGGCCGCCGCCGTCTCCAAGGTGATGCGCAACGCCGACCTGGTCGCGGTCGCCCGCCGGACCCGGGTGGTCACCGGCCTGCGCAGCACGCTCGGGCTGCCCGGCCGGCTGGCGTCCCGGCTGCAGCCCAACCACCCCACCGACGACGCCGTCGGGGTGACCGCGGCAATCCTGGACGGGCTGCTGCACGGCAGCGGCGACGCCGTCATCGGGATCAACCCGGCCACCGACTCCCCGGCGCAGACGATCGCGCTGCTGGAGCTGGTCGACGCGGTGATCAGCCGGTACGAGATCCCCACCCAGTCCTGCGTGCTGGCGCACGTGACCACGACGCTGCGGGCGCTGGAGGCAGGTGCGCCGGTCGACCTGGTCTTCCAGTCCGTCGCCGGCACCCAGGCCGGCAACCGCGGCTTCGGCGTCACCCTCGACCTGCTCGCCGAGGCGCGCGCCGGTGCGCTGGAGCTGGGCCGCGGGACGGTGGGGGCCAACGTCACCTACTTCGAGACCGGGCAGGGTTCGGCGCTGTCGGCCGACGCGCACCACGGCGTCGACGGCCCGGTCGACCAGCAGACGCTGGAGTGCCGCGCCTACGCCGTCGCCCGGCACTTCGACCCGCTGCTGGTGAACACGGTCGTCGGGTTCATCGGGCCGGAGTACCTCTACGACGGCAAGCAGGTGATCCGGGCCGGGCTGGAGGACCACTTCTGCGGCAAGCTGCTGGGCCTGCCGATGGGCGTGGACGTCTGCTACACGAACCACACCGACGTCGACGGCGACGACACCGACACCCTGACGCTGCTGCTCGGCGCGGCGGGCTGCTCGTTCGTCATCGCCGTCCCCGGCTCGGACGACGTGATGCTGCACTACCAGTCGCTGTCGTTCACCGACGTCCTCACCGCCCGCTCGGTGCTGGACCTGCGGCCGGCGCCGGAGTTCGAGGCATGGCTGGCGATGATGGACCTGCTCGACGACGCCGGCCACGTGCGCGAGCTGACCCCCGAGGCGCCCGCGGCCCGCGCCCTGCTCGCCGCCGCCCGCTCATGACCACCCCCGACCACCAAAATGGCCATTGTGGTGGGGAGCCGGACCCGTGGGCGGTGTTGCGGGACGCCACCCGGGCGCGGGTCGCGCTGGGCCGGGCCGGTGACGGGCTGCCGACGTCCCGGGAGCTGGAGTTCCGCGCCGCGCACGCGGCCGCCCGCGACGCGGTGCACACCGCCCTGGACGCCGACCGGGTGCGGACGGCGCTGACCGAGGCCGGGGTCGGGCTGGACGTGCTGGAGGTGCACAGCCAGGCACCGGACCGGACCACCTACCTGCAGCGTCCGGACCTGGGCCGGCGGCTCGCCCCGGACACCGAGCTGCCCGGCGGTACGTACGACCTGGCGCTGGTGCTCGCCGACGGGCTGTCCCCGCGGGCCGTGCACGAACACGCGGCCGGCACCGTGGCCGCCCTGCTGGCCCGGCTGCCCGGCTGGTCGGTCGCCCCGCTGGTCCTCGCCCACCAGGCACGGGTGGCCCTCGGCGACCCGGTGGGCGAGGCGCTGGGCGCGGGGATCGTCGTGGTCCTGGTGGGGGAGCGGCCGGGGCTGAGCTCAGCCGACAGCCTCGGCCTGTACCTGACCCACGGCCCGCGACCGGGCCGGGCGGACTCCGAACGGAACTGCATCTCCAACGTGCGGCCACCGCACGGCCTCGGCTACGCCCAGGCCGCCGACACCCTCGCCGGGCTGCTCCAGGCGTCCCGCCAGCTGGGGGCCTCCGGGGTCGTGCTCAAGGACGAGGGGACGACGCTCCCGCCGGGCGCGGGCTGAAGGACCCTCTCTCCCCCCACCCCTCGCAAGCTGGGGGCGGGGGGAGAGAGGCCGTCAGAAGCGGCGGAGGGGCCCGACCCGCATCACCGTGCTGAGCAGCGCCTCCATCGGGTGGCGCTGCGGCCGCTCGACCTCGGCCGGCCAGTCGGGGACGAGGTCCGGGTCGGCGTCGGCGGTCGCCACCTCCGCGACCCGGCCCTGCAGCCGGGCGCGCACCTCCTCCGGTGAATAGGCCCGGCGGTGGCGTTCGTGGCGGAGGAGGACGGTGCCGGTCGCGGCAACGCCGACGATCCCGGCGACTCCGAGCAGCTTCGAGAGGCGCATGAGCCGTTACGGTAGTGGTGTGGCTCACTCTCGTGCCCTGTCCCGCACCTCGTCCGCCCGTGTCCTGCCGTTGCACGACGCCGTCGAGCTCACCCGGACCGGCGACGTCTGGGTCTTCCGTGGTGGGTCGGTGGCCGACCGGGCCATCCAGACCGTCACCAACGCCCCGGTCAACCACGTCGGCATGGCCGTCGTGATCGAGGACCTGCCGCCGCTGCTCTGGCACGCCGAGCTGGGGCACTCCCTGGCCGACGTGTGGTCCGGCCGCCATCAGCGCGGCGTCCAGCTGCACGACCTGTCCGATGCGGTCTGCGTCTGGAAGAAGCGCTACGGCCAGCAGGCCTGGCTGCGCCAGCTGGTCGGCCCGGCCGACGACGGCGGGGTGCCCCGGGAGATGGAGGACGCCGTGCTGCGCACCATCGCCCGGCTCGACGGCAAGCCGTTCCCCACCACCCGGCACCTGGCGCACGGCTGGGTCAACGGAAAGCTGCGCCGACACCAGACGAACGACACGATCTTCTGCGCCGAGCTGGTCGCCACCACCTACACGGCGATGGGCCTGCTGCCGAAGAACCGGCCGCTCAACGCCTACGACCCGGGCAGCTTCTGGTCCGGTGACGACCTGCCGCTGGTCGACGCGGAGCTGGGCCCGGAGATCCAGGTCGACGTCCCGGCGGGGCCGCCCTGCGACTGAGCCGGCTCCTCCCGTACGGCTGAGGTGGGGCGGGCAGCGGCTGGACCATCCTCGGGGTCACCGTCGACGGGCGCTTCTCAGCGATCGGCGAGTGCCACGCGCAGGCCGAGTGCCACCAGGACCGTGCCGGTGACCCGCTCGAACACGGTGCGCACCCGTTCCCGGGACAGCACCCGGCCGAGCGGTGCGACGGCGAGGGAGAACAGTCGCCACCACAGCACAGCCAGGCCGAGGAACACGGCCGCCAGTACGGCGGTGGTGGCCAGGGCCGGCTCCCCCGGGGAGACGAACTGCGGGAGCAGGGTCAGGAAGAGCAGTGCGATCTTCGGGTTGAGCAGGTCGGTCACCAGGCCCTGTCGGAAGGCCGTCCCTCGCTCCGCCACCGCCACCGCCGGTGCCGCCGCCGGCTGGGCCGTGCCGGGCTCCCCCCGCCGGGAGTGCCACAGCGCGGCGAGGCCCAGGTAGACGAGGTAGGCCGCGCCGGCGAGCTTGACCACGGTGAAGGCGGTGGCCGACGCGGCGAGGACCGCCGACAGGCCGATCACGGCGGCGGTCGCGTGCACCGCGATCCCCGTGCAGCAGCCCAGCCCGGTCCACCAGGCCGCCGGGACGCCGCCGCGCACGCCGTTGCGCAGCACGAGGGCCATGTCGGGACCAGGGGTGAGGGTCAGGACCGCGACGACGAGCAGGAAGGGCACGATCTCCACCGGCACCCGCCCACCGTAGGCAGAGCACGAGCGGCAGGGATAGCCCGACCAGCAAGTCGCACCGCCGTCCTCGGCGAACCGTGCTCAGACCCGGACCCAGCGCTCCACGAGCGCCACGATCGCGTCCTGTTTGGCGGCCACGTCGGCGGAGTCGCCCAGCGTCAGCACGGCGCGATCGGTGTCGGCCCAGCGCAGCAGCCCGGTGTCGTCACCGAACGCGAAGCCCGCGGTCTCCTGCGGCTTCGCGCCGCGGTGGAAGACCAGTTGCAGGTGGTCTTCGGGGAACAGCCGGAAGGTGACGCGGTCGACCCCTCGGGCGCAGAAGCTCGGCGCCTTCCACTTCACGTGCTCGGTGAGGTCGGCGTTCGAGGCCATGATCGCCGCGCGCAGCCGGCGGACGTCGTCCGCGCGCGGGTGGTCCAGGGTGGCGAGGAACTCCTCGACCGTCGGGTTCTGCGCCATGGGCCCAGCCTCCCCCATGCCCGCCCGCGGCACGGCTCGCCGCGCGGCCGGTCCCGTCGCCGCCCAGTGGCGGAGGCCGGGTCAGCGGCGCGCCGGTGCCGGGGTGGACTCGGCGGGTGCGCCGTCCAGCTGCAGGAGGCTGTCGTGGTCCTCGGCCACCGCCGGGTCGTGGGTCACGCAGACGACCAGCCGGCCCGCCAGCGCCCGGCGCAGGTCGGCCACCAGGGCGGCAGCCGTCGGCGGGTCCAGGTGGGCGGTCGGCTCGTCCAGCAGCACGACGTCCCGGTCGGCCAGCAGCGCCCGCGCCACCGCCAGCCGCCGCCGCTCGCCACCGGACAACGAGGTGCCGCCGGCCCCGACCGGGGTGTCCAGCCCCGCCGGCAGGGCGGTCAGCAGCGCACCGAGCCCGGCGTCGGTCAGGGCCCGGCGCATCGCCTCCTCGCCGTCGGCACCGGCCAGCTCGCCGCGGGGGCGGGCCAGCGCGAGGTTGGCCCGGAGCGTCGCGTCGAAGACGTGTGCGTCCTGCGGGCACCAGGCGATGGTGCCCTGCACGTCGGCCCGGGTCAGCCGGTCGGCCGGCACCGGGCGGCGCCCGTCGCCCAGGACGTAGGCGCCGGTCGTGGGGCGCAGCGAGGCCATCAGCACCGACAGCAGCGTCGACTTGCCCGATCCGGACGGGCCGGTGACCACCAGCCAGTCGGACCCGGCGGTGGCGACGGCGTCCAGGTCGCGCAGCACCGCCGGGCGTCCGGGCCAGCCGGCGGTGACGTGCTCCAGCGCCAGCTCGCGCACCGGCCGCGGCGGGGCCACCTGCTCGGCCGGCGTCGGGTCGGCGGCCACCGGCTCGGCGAGCACGGACTCGACCCGGGCGCGCGCGTCGTGCCAGGCCAGCCGGTGCCGCTGCGCGGCGCCGAGTGCGGTGAGCGGCTCGAGCAGCGCCAGGGGCGCCAGCGCCAGGACGGCGGCGGTGGGTGCGGAGAGCTCCCCGGCGCGGACGCTGACGGCCGCGACGGCCAGCGCACCGACGGCGGCGGCACCGGTGGCCAGCACCGCGAGCGCGTCGCCCAGGGCCGTGGCGATGGCCCCTGTCCGGGCCGCGCGGCCCTGCCGGCGGCCCAGCTGGTCGAGCCGGTCGACGGCCTCGCCGGTGAGGCCGTGCGCCCGCAGGTCGCCGGCGGCCTCGAGGGCTGCGCTGGCCTCCCGCAGGGTCACCGTGCGCAGCTCGGCAGCGTGCCGGGCGCCGCCCCGGTCGGCCCAGCGGTGCACGCCGAGCACGCCCAGCACCGCGATCCCGACGAGCGCGGCGACCAGTGCGCCGGCCCGCGGGTCGAGCAGGGCCAGCACCGCCGTCGTCCCGGCCAGCACGATGCCGGAGACCAGGGGCGGGGTGACCACCCGGACGGAGAGGTCCTGCAGCAGGCCGACGTCCCCGACGACCCGGGCCAGGGCCCGCCCGGGGGTGCGGTCGGCGGCCGGGCCCTGCGCGACCAGCGCGCGCCACACCTGCAGCCGGGTGCTCGACGCCAGCCGGAAGGCGGCGTCGTGGCCGGTGAGCCGCTCCAGCCAGCGCAGCCCGGCGCGGGCCAGCCCGAAGCCGCGCACCCCGGCCGTGGCGACCAGCAGGGTGAGGATCGGCGGCTGCTCGGCGGCCCGGACGATCAGCCAGCCCGAGACCGCGGTCAGCGCCACGGCCGACGCCGCCGAGGCAGAGCCGGCGGCGACCGCCCGCACCACCGCCCGCCGTGGCCAGCTGAGGCCGGCGGTGGTGCGGTCCGCCTCGGGAGCGGCGTCGGGCTCGGCGGCGGGGAGCGGGGCACCGGCGTCCTCGGCGCTGCCGGTGCGCTCGGGCGCCGGGACGCTGGTGAGCGGCGGCAGGGCGTCGGGGCCGGTGAGGTCGACGGCGCGGTCGGCGAGCGCGGCCAGCGCGGGGGAGTGGGTGACCAGCACCGTGCAGAGCGAGCCGCGCAGCCGGACCAGCAGCTCGGCGACCTGCGCGGTGCTCGCCGCGTCCAGGGACGCCGTCGGCTCGTCCAGCAGCAGCACCCGGGCCCCCCGCTGCACCCGGACCAGCGCCCGGGCCAGCGCGACGCGCTGCAGCTCGCCGGGGGAGAGGGTGCGGCAGGCGCGTTCGCGCAGGTGCCCGGCGTCGAGCCAGGCCAGCGCGGTGTCGGCCAGGTCGGTGGCCCACTCGTCGGGGACGTCGCCGGCGTGCCGGCGCAGCTCGTCGAGCACGGTGTCGGCGACGGTGTGCGGGAACTGCGGGACGACGGCGACGTCGGCCGGTGCCAGCACCACGCCGTCGACCTGCGCGGTCGCCCCGTCGAGGAGCTGGCCGGCCAGGACGGCGAGCACGGTGGACTTGCCCGATCCGCTCGGCCCGCGCAGGGCCACCAGCTCGCCCGGCGCCACCTCGAACGAGGCGCCGTCGACGGCCGGCCGGCCGCGGCCGGGGAAGGAGACGGTGAGGCCGTCGACGGTGATCCCGCGCAGCTGCCCGGCGGGCGGAGCGGCCAGCACCGGCCGGGGAGCGGGGGCGGCGAGCACGGCGCGGGCGGCGGCGGCGGCCTCGGCGGCGTCCTCGGAGGCGTGGTGCGCCGCGCCCAGTGCCCGCAGCGGCGCGAACGCCTCGGGGGCGAGCAGCAGGGCGAGCAGGCCGCCGTCCAGGCCCATGTCCCCGTGCACCAACCGCACGCCGACGGTCACCGCGACCAGCGCGACCGACAGGGTGGCGAGCACCTCGAGCACCAGCGAGGAGAGGAAGGCGATCCGCAGGGTGGCCAGCGTGCGCCGGCGGTGGGTCTCGCCGAGGTCGGCCAGCGCGGACAGTTGGTCGGCGGCGCGGCCCAGTCCGACCAGCACCGGCAGGCCGCGGACCAGTTCGGCGACGTGCCCGGCGATCCGGTCCAGCGCCCGGGCCGCCTCGACCGTCCGGTCCCGGGTGTGCAGCCCGACCAGCGCCATGAACAGCGGCACCAGCGGCAGGGTGAGCGCCACCAGCAGCGCGGAGAGCCAGTCGGTCAGGCCCAGCACCACCAGCAGCACCGGCGGGACGACGATCGTCTGCGCGAGCGCCGGCAGGTAGGTGGCCAGCGCCGGGCCCAGGTCGTGCAGCCGGGTGCTGGCCAGCACCGCCGCCGGCCCGGTGCCGCCGGCGGCCGCAACCGCCTCGCCCTCGCCGGCCAGCAGCCGGGTGAGCAGCCGGCGGCGCAGGGCGTCCTCGGCCCGCCGGGCGTCCCGGGTGGCCAGCACGCTGCCCAGCCCGCCGGCGGCGGCCCGGATCCCGACGCCGAGCAGCGCCACGAGCAGCGACGTCCCCGGGGTGACGCCGGCGGCGACGTCCGCCACCGCCCGGGCGAGCCCGGCGGCGAGCAGGACGACGCCGACGGTCTGCCCGAGCGCGGCGACCGCGGCCCGCACCAGCGCCCCGGTCAGCCCGGGCACCCCAGCGAGCGCCCCCAGCGGCCCCCGCCGATCCGAGGGGCCAAAATCGCGATTTTGGCCCCTCCTGGGACGCGGGGTCATGCGCGCACCGGCTCCTCGGTGGCGTCGGCGTGCGGGGTCTCCGGGTCGGCGGTGAGCCGCTTGCGGAACACCCAGTAGGTCCAGGCCTGGTAGCCCAGCACGACCGGGAGCCCGAAGCCGGCCGCCCAGGTCATCACGGTCAACGTGTAGTCGCTGACCGAGGCCTCGGCGATGGTGACGTCGAAGGCCGGGTCGATGAAGGAGACGACGACCACCGGGTGGACGGCGCCGAAGATCGTCGCCGCCGAGGCGAGCATGACGACGGCCCAGGCGGTGAAGGCCGGTCCCTCGCGGTCCACTCGGATGCTCGCCCAGGTGACCAGCACCGCGAGTGCGGCGACCAGCCACAGCACCGCGGTGACGGCGGTGCCCTCGCGCAGCTGCACCAGCCCGGCCCAGGCCAGCAGCGGCACCGCCGCGACCAGCGACCAGCGGCGGGCGAAGGCACGGGCGGCCAGCCGCACCGGGCCCTCGGTCTTCAGCGCGAGGAAGACCGCGCCGTGCACCATCGAGTAGGCGAGCACCGCGACCCCGCCGAGCACCGCCGACCAGGTCACGCCGGCGAAGGCGCCGCCGACCCGGGTGCCGTCGCCGTCGATCGGCAGACCCAGCGTGGTGCCGCCCAGCGCCGCCCCGACCCCCAGGGCGGCGATCAGCGATCCGGTGACGATGACGTTGGTCCAGGTGCTGTCCCACTGCGCGGTGTGGTGCGAGTGCCGCCACTCGAAGGCCACGGCCCGGATGATCAGGCCGAAGAGCACCAGCACGAACGGCAGGTAGAGCGCCGGCAGCCAGGTGGCGTACCAGCCGGGGAAGGCGGCGAAGACCGCGCCGACGGCGGTGATCAGCCACACCTCGTTGCCGTCCCAGAGCGGGCCGATCGACCGGAGCATCAGGTGCCGGTCGGCCGGGCGGCGCCCGATCACCGGCAGCAGGGCGGCGACGCCGAAGTCGAAGCCCTCCAGGAGCAGGAAGCCGGTCCAGAGGACGGCGACCGCGGCGAACCAGAGTGTCTGCAGGTCCATGGGAGTGTCTCTCTCGGTCTCAGGCCGGTCAGTAGGCGAAGGAGAGGACGTCGTCGTCGTCGGCCCGCCGGGTGCTCGCGCTGCCCGGGGTGACGTCGTCGTCGGGGTCGCCCTCGGGGGTGTGGCCCGGGGTCGGGGCGCCGTCGCTGGTGGTGACCCCGCGGCGGACGAAGTTCACGATCAGCCAGAGCTCGACCACGGCCAGGGCGCCGTAGACCAGCGTCAGGGCGATCAGCGAGGTCCAGACCTCGGCCGCGCTGACTCCGGGGGAGACGGCCTGCGCGGTGAAGAAGTAGACCTGGTCCTCGCGCGGCACGTCGGGGTTCGGGTGCACGACGAAGGGCTGGCGCCCCATCTCGGTGAAGATCCACCCCGTGGCGTTGGCGACGAACGGCGCACCCACCGCGAGCAGCGAGCCGTAGACGCCGATCTTCGACGTCGGCACCCGTCCCCGGCGGGTCGACCAGAGTGCGTAGGCCGCCACCCCGGCCGAGAGCATGCCCATGCCGATCATCAGCCGGAAGTTCCAGTAGGTGACCGCGAGCAGCGGGGTGTAGTCGATCGGCTCGCCGGCCTTGTCGCCGAAGGACGGGTCGTCGGGGTAGGTCGCCCCGTAGGCCTCCGCGTACGCCTCCTGTAGGTCGTTGACCCCGGGCACCGCGGTGGTGAAGTCGCCGTGGGCCAGGTAGGAGAGCAGCGCCGGGACGGTCCAGGAGTGCACGTCGTCGCACTCGTTGCTGCCGAGCTTGCCGAAGGCGAAGACCGAGAACGGCGCCGGCGCCTCGGTCTCGCAGAGCGCCTCGGCCGAGGACATCTTGAGCGGCTGCTGCTGGTACATGAGCTTGGCCTGGTAGTCGCCGGTGATCGCCACCAGCACGAACGCGATGAGGGAGGCCCAGCCACCGATCCGCACCGAGCGCCGCCACACCGCGTGGTCGACGTCCTCGGGGGAGAGCCCGGCCAGCCGGCGCTTGCGCAGGTGCCACAGTCCGATGCCCACGAGCAGGGCGGCGGCGACCATCAGCGCGCCCACGATGGCGTGGCTGAACGCGGCCAGCGCGGTGTTGTTGGTCAGGACGGCGAGGAAGTCGACCTGCTCCGGCCGCCCGGTGGCGTCGTTGGTCACGACCCCGACCGGGTGCTGCATCCACGAGTTGGCCGCGATGATGAAGTACGCGCTGACGATCGAGCCGATCACCGCCGCCCAGAGCGCGGCGAGGTGCACCTTCTTGGGGATCCGCCCCCAGCCGAAGATCCACAGGCCGAGGAAGGTCGACTCGAGGAAGAAGGCCAGCAGGGCCTCGAGTGCGAGCAGCGACCCGAAGACGTCGCCCACGAACCGGCTGTACTCGCTCCAGGCGAGCCCGAACTGGAACTCCTGGACCAGCCCGGTGGCCACCCCGAGGACGAAGTTGATCAGGTAGATCCGGCCCCAGAACCGGGTCATCCGCAGCCACTCGGGCTTGTTGGTGCGCACCCACATCGTGTGCATGACCACGAGCAGGATCCCGAGCCCGATGGTCAGCGGGACCATCATGAAGTGGTAGACGGTGGTGATCCCGAACTGCCAGCGCGCTACGTCCAGGACGTCCACGGCTGCTGCCTCCCTGTCTCCTACGACCGGCGCGTAGTCTTCTACCTGCTGTAGAACTCATTTCTACGCCTCGTAGAACTTCTCGTCCACGACCCGCAGTGACCATCGGGTGTGAGACGCCGGACAGGGGAGGGACCAATGGCCTCACTCGGTGAGTTGGAGCGCACGCTCATGGACCGGCTCTGGGCGGCGCCCGGTCCGGTGAGCGCCACCGAGCTCCAGCAGCAGCTCGCCGACCGCGGGCTCGCGCTGACCACGGTGCACACCGTGCTCAGCCGGCTGGAGCAGAAGGGGTTCCTCGTCCACGACGAGCGGCGCCCCCGGCGCTTCACCCCCCGGGCCACGCGCGAGGCGCACGCGGCGGAGCTCATGCACGAGGTGCTCGGCCAGGCGGGTGACCGGCAGGCGGCGCTCGCCCGGTTCGTCGGCAGCGTCGACGCCGAGGACGCCGCGATGCTGCGGGCACTGCTGGCCGGTGGGGACGGGGCCGGCTCGGACGCCGCCGGCGCTCGCTGAGCGTGCTCCCGGCCACCGCTCTGGCCCTCGGCGTCCTCGCCGCACTCCTGGCCTGGCCGGTGCCCGCGGCGCTGGCCCGGGCGCGCTGGCCGCGGCGCGACCCGCTCGCGGCCCTGGTCTGCTGGCAGGCGATCGGCCTCGCCGGGGGCCTGGCGATCATCGGTGCCCTGCTGGTGCACGGGCTCGCGCCCTGGGGGCACTCGCTGCCCGAGGCGTGGTGGCACTGGGTGACCAGGCAGCCCAGCGCCGAGCCGGTGCGCGGTGACCACTGGGTCGCTCAGACCCTCGCTGCGGTGCTGGCGCTGGAGCTGCTGGGGGTGCTGGCGCTCTCCGGCGTCCGCACCGCGCGCACCCGGCGGCGGCACCGCGCGCTGCTGGAGCTGCTCGTCCGGCCCGACAGCGTCTCGGCGGACCGGACGTCGGTGGGGGAGACGCTGCTGCTCGACCACCCCGCGCCGGTGGCGTTCTGCATCCCCGGGGCGCGGCCGTTGTTGGTGCTCTCCTCCGGGATGGTGGCCGAGCTGGACGGCGCCCAGCTGGACGCCGTCGTCGCCCACGAACGGGCGCACCTGCGCGAGCACCACCACCTGCTGCTGCTGCCCTTCGTCGCCTGGCGGGCGGCGCTGCCGGTGCTGCCGGCGGCCGGACGGGCGCACGACGGGGTGCGCGACCTGGTCGAGATGCGCGCCGACGACGTCGCCCTGCGGTCGCTCACCGGGCCGGACCCGCGGCGGACCCTCGCCGTCGCGATCGTGGCCGCCGCCGGTGGGGCAGGGGGCCAGGTGCCGGAGGGGGCGCTCGCGGTCACCGGGGGACCGGTCGCCGTCCGGGTCCGCCGGCTGCTCGCTCCGCCGGACCCGCTGCCCGCCCGGGCCCGCTGGGCCGCACTCACCAGCGCGGTCGCGCTGCTCCTCGTGCCCACCCTGCTGTTGCTGCTCCCCGCTCTGCTCTGAGCCGGAGCGCCTCTGAGCTGGAGCGCGCAGCGGCCTCCGCTCGCCTAGCGTCAGCCCGATGGACGCAGCAGTGCTCACCGAGCCCGGCACTCCCACCTTCGCCTCTTTCGACGAGCCCGCCGCCGGCCCCGGGCAGGTCGTGGTGGACGTCTGGGTCGCCGGGGTCAACCCGGTCGACGTCGCCATCGCCGCCGGCGCCTTCGTCACCAAGCCGCCGTTCCCGTCGGTCGCCGGGCGCGAGGGCGTCGGCACGGTCGAGGGCCGGCGGGTGTACTTCAACGGCTGCGTCGCGCCGTTCGGCTCGATGGCGCAGCGCACGCTGGTGCCGGCCGACTCGCTGTTCGACGTGCCCGAGGGGCTCGACGACGGGCTCGCGGTCGCTCTCGGCATCGCCGGGCTGGCGGCCTGGCTGCCGCTGCAGTGGCGGGCCAGGCTGCAGCCCGGGGAGACGGTGCTCGTGCTGGGGGCCAGCGGGGTGCTCGGCACGATCGCCGTCCAGGCGGCGAAGGTGCTCGGTGCCGGCCGGGTGGTCGCGGCTGCCCGGGACGCCGAGTCGCTCCGGCGGCTGACCGACCTGGGTGCGGACGCCACCGTCGAGCTCACCGGCGAGGAGTCCACCGCCGCGCTCGGCGAGCGGATCCGGGACGCGGCCGGCGGTGGGGTCGACGTGACCATCGACCCGGTGTGGGGTCAGCCGGCGCTGGCCGCCATGGCGGCTGCCCGGATGGGGATGCGGCACGTGCAGATCGGGCACTCGGCGGCGCCGGCGGCTGAGGTGGTCGCGGGGGGCTTCCGGGAGGCGATGGTCGACCTGCTCGGCTACACGACCCGGCACGTGCCGCAGGACGTCGTCGCCCGGGGCTGGGCCGAGCTCACCGGGCACGCCGCCGACGGGCGGATCGCCGTGGAGGTCGAGCGGGCACCGTTGGCCGACGTGGCCGAGGTCTGGCAGCGGCAGACCTCGTTCGCCCACCGCAAGCTGGTGCTCGAACTCTGACGCGGGTGGTGCCCGGAGACGCCGAACGGGCACTCGTTCGCAGGCAGTGTGCCTGGGAACGGGTGCCCGTCGGGGACCACGTGCGCGGCCGGTCGGGCCGCACGGGGTGGGTCAGCGAGCGGAGCGCGCCCCGGTGGTGACGGCGTCGTCCCAGTCGTCGTCGCCCTCGGGCTCCTTGGCCAGCAGGCCGGCACCGATGGACCAGACGATGCCACCGAGCAGGCCGATCCAGGCACCGAGCTCGGTGGAGAGGTCACCGCCGCGCTCGAAGGCGCCCGGTGCGTCGATGATGTAGCTCAGCGACAGCAGGACGGCGGTGATGCCGACGGCCATGGCGGTCAGCGACAGGCCCCGGTGCTGGCGACCGCGGGCGCGGGAGGCGGCGTACTGCAGTCCGACGACCAGGCCGATGCCCAGGAACGCGACGAGCGGGATCGTGGTGTCGGTCTCGTAGCCGGACCCGGAGGTGCTCTGGTCGCCCTCGGTGGACACCCAGTCCAGGAACGTGGCGATCAGGAAGACGACGACGCCGGCGGTGGCGACGTGCGCGCCCGTGGTGTTCGCCCGACGGGTCTGCTCGAGCGTGCGGCCATGGGCAGAGTTGTTCGAATCAGTTGTTGCCATGACGTTCCGTTACCCCGCACCCCATGATCGACACGGAACGTGACGAGTCTGACAGTCGGCTGTGTGCTCGATCGGTCAGCGTGCGCCAGTCGTCGGCGGCTGCGCAGTCGGTGCTCGTCCGCGGGCGGCGTCCCGCTCGACCCGGGCGGCGTCCCGTTCGTCGCGGGCGTGCGCGGCGTCGGCCACGGCCTCGGCCAGGTCGTCCTGCAGCTGCACGATGACCTGGGCCGAGCCGAGCAGGTGGCCGTCGTCCAGCAGCACCCGCACCCGGGCGGCCAGCCGGAGTTGGTGTCGGGAGTAGCGGCGGTGCCCGCCGGGGGAGCGGTGCGGGTGCAGCACGCCGGAGGAGTCCAGGCTGCGCAGGAAGGCCGCCTGGACGCCGAGCAGGTCGGCCGCCTGGCTCATGGTGAGCACCGGGTGGTCGGGGTCGTCCAGGGGCTGGAGCGGGTCGGTGCTCATACGTCCTCCGGAAGACGACGGAGGGGCGGGACCGCTGGGTCCCGCCCCTCCCGGGTTGCTGTCGATCAGCTGTCGACGTGGGCGGAGTGTCGATCAGCTCTCGACGGCGGGCTGTTCGCCCTCGATGGTGTGGCCCTGCACCGCGGCCGGGGTGTCCGCCCGGGTCACAGTGATCTTGCGGGCCTTGGCCCGCTCGGCGACCGGGATGCTCACCGTCAGCACGCCGTCGTGGTAGCTCGCCTGGAGCCGGTCGGTGTCCAGGCTGCGGCCGAGCACCAGCTGCCGGGTGTAGCTGCCGAACGGACGCTCGGCCACCTGCCACTGGGCGCCCTCGATCTGCGGCACCGAGCGCTCGGCGCTGATCGTCAGGGTGGTGCCCTCGACCGACAGGTCGATCGAGCCGGGGTCCACGCCGGGCAGGTCGAGGTGGGCGACGAAGTTGTCGCCCACCCGGTAGGCGTCCATCGGCATGCCGGCCAGCGGGCGGGCGGTGGTCGTGCCGGATCGGCCGGTCAGCTGGTCCAGCGCGCGGACGGCGGCGGACGTCGCGGCGAAGGGGTCGTAGGAAGTCAGCATCATGGCTGCGTACCTCCGGATGTCGTGCAGATCCGATGTTCTGATGTCGTGGCCGCGGGGTGGATTTCCAGCGACGACTGGAGATTACCTCCGTCGCGCATGGAAGTAAACACCGCCAGGGCAGAAATCTTATAGTGGGCGATGCAGGATCGTCCCCGGCTCAGTACCGCCAGCGGACCGCTGCCGTGAGCTCCTCCGGTGACGTCCCCTCGAACAGGGTGATCTCCCCTCGCCGGACCTCGGCGATCGTGGTCGCCACCTCCGGCCCGAAGGCGGTGAGGAGCACGTCGTCCCGCTCGAACGCGGTCACCGCCTCCTCCAGCGAGGTCGGCAGCGCGACGATCCCGGCCTCCCGGCGTCCCTCCTCGGTGAGCGTGCCGGGGTCGATGGCGACCGGGTCGGGGAGGACGCAGCCGGCCCGCAGCCCCGCCTGGCCGGCGGCGAGCAACCCGGCCAGCAGCAGGTACGGGTTGGCCGCGCCGTCGACGCACTTGACCTCGACGTTGGCCGCGGCCTGTCGGTTGCCGCTCGGCCCGGTGACGAAGCGGACGGCGGCCTCCCGGTTCTCCAGACCCCACACGGCGTAGGCGCCGGCCCAGTGCGAGGGCACCAGGCGCAGGTAGGAGGCGACGCTCGGGCAGCCGACGGCGAGCAGCGCGGGCAGGTGGGCGAGCAGTCCGGCGGTGAACCCCTCGCCGTCCTCGGTCAGCCCGAAGGTCCCGGGCCCGCCGTTCATCAGGTTCTCCGTCCCGCGCCACAGCGACAGGTGCACGTGGCCGCCGTTGCCCACCCCGTCGGCGGTGACCTTGGGGGAGAAGGAGGCGCGCAGCCCGTGCGCGATGCTGACCGCCTGGATGGTGGTGCGCACCAGGAGCGAGGTGTCGGCGGCGGCGACCGGGTCCTGCGCGCCCACCGACACCTCCAGTTGGCCGGCGGCGTACTCCGGGTGGAACTGGTCGACCGCGACCCCTTGGGCGTCCAGTGCCTCCAGCAGGTCCCGCGCGTAGTCGGAGACCTCGATGTGCCGGGTCATGCCGTAGGCCGGCCCGGCGAGCGCCGGCCGGAAGGTGCGCGGGTCGGAGCCAGCTGGCCCCGCGCCCTCGCCGAGCGCCCACTCGACCTCGATGGCGGCCCTCACGCTCAGCCCCTCCTCGGCGAGCTCACCGACCAGTCGGCGCAGCAGCGAGCGCGAGCACTGCACGTGCGGTGCGCCGTCCTGCGTGTACCGGTCGACCGGCGCCCACGCCCAGCCGTCCTGAGCGGCCAGCACCCGGAGTCCGGACAGGTCGGGGTGCAGCCGCAGGTCGCCGATCGCACTGCCGGCGTGGGTGCCCGCGACGATGGAGTCGTCGACCAGGAAGCCGTCGAAGACCGGGCTCATGCCCGCGCCCCACTGGGCGGCGCTGGGCAGCCTGGCCAGCGGCACGGACTTCATCCGGGTGATGCCGCTGGTGTCGACCCAGGGCAGGACGACGCCGACCACCCCCGCACTCGCCAGGTCGTCCAGCACCGCCTCGGCCGCGGCCCGTCGCTCGTCCCGCTCGTGCAGTTCCATGTGCCCTCCGGCGTCGGTCGGGTCGCGTTCGGTCCGTGCGGTGTTCAGTCCGTGCTGCGGTCGGGTGGGTCGAAGGAGACGTGCACCGTCTCGAAGCCCTTGGTCCGCTGGGCCTTGGCCATGCCGGTGTAGCTGCGCCGGTCGCCGGGGGTGAGGTCGACGGCGTCGGTGAACGGGGTGAGCAGCGCCCGCGGCCACAGCCGGTTGACCCGCACCGCGTTGATCTCCACGCACAGCACGCCGACCACCGCGGCCAGGTACAGGAACGCCAGCAGGCCGAGCACCAGGGCGAAGACGCCGTTGGTGGCGCTCGCCGTGGTCATGACCCGGCTGACGTAGGTGACGCCGAAGGTCTGCAGCAACTGCCACAGCACCGCGGCGATGAGCGCCCCCGGGAGCACCTGGCGGGTCGTCAGGGGTCGGGCGGTGGCCAGCCGGAAGGCGAAGACGAAGACGGCGGCGTTGATCGCCACCGACCCGATGACGGTGAGGACCCGGGACGCCCCGCCCAGCGAGCCGGCGTGGCCGGCGGTGAAGGTCGCCAACGCCGTCGTCCCGATGACGGCGAGCCCGGCGGTGGCGACCAGCAGCAGGCTGAGGCCGCGGGCCAGGAACGGGTTCGGCCGGCTGTTGCGCGGCACCGCCCAGGCCGTGTTCATCGCGTACTGGATCGCCTGGGCGACGCCGAGGGCCCCGTACAGCGAGCCCAGGATGCCGACGACCACGCCGAGGACGCCACCGCTGAGGCCCCGCGGCTCACCGATCTGCTGGCCGACCACGGGAAGCTGGCTCACCGCCGACTCGAGCAGCCGCTGCTGCAGCTCCGGGTCGTTCACCAGGACGTTGCTCAGGATGGTCGAGAACAGCAGCAGCAGGGGGAACAGCGAGACGAAGGCGTAGTAGGTGATCAGCGCGGCGAGGTAGGGGCCGGAGTCGTCGACGTACTTGTAGACGACGGCGATGGGGAACCCAGCCGCGCGGCGCCGGCGCTGCAGCCGGTCGAGCTTCTCGACAACGGACACCGCGGCAGTGCACCACGGCATCCCGGTTGCGCACCACGCGAAGTCGGCCGTGCCTGCAGCCGGGCCACGAGGTGGCGGCGTGGCTCAGGCAGTCGGCGTGTGCCCGCGCATCGCGAGCCAGGCGGCGGCGAACTCGCGGGCTCGCTGGACCGGGTCTCCCGAGTGGAGCTCCGGGGTCGTCCACTCCCGCGCCGAGCGGGCCAGGGCGCCGTCGTAGCAGAGCAGCAGGGTGGCGGCGGCCTCGTCCGGGTCGGCCAGACCGGCGGCGACGGCGAACTCCCGCAGCCGGTCGGTCAGCAGCCGGGAGTCCGCCTGCAGCCACGCCTGGCCCGGGTGGTCGGCCGGTAGTTCGGTGGCCGCGGCGAGGAAGCCGCACCCGCGCCTGCTGCCCTCGCGTTCGCGGTACCGGGTCACGGCGTCGAAGAGCGACAGCAGCCGGTCGACCGGGTCGGTGCGCTCGGCGAGCACCTCGTCCCAGGTCCGGCGCCACACCTCGTACCGCTGCTCCAGGTAGGCCGCCACCAGCCCGTCCTTCCCGGCGAAGTGCGCGTACATCGTCGCCGGGGCGACCCCTGCGCGGGCGAGCACCGCGTCGACCCCGGTCGCGGCGATGCCGGACTCGTAGAAGAGCTCGCCGGCGGCGGTGAGCAGCCGCTCGCGAGCCGGCTGGGTCGCGGAGCGTGGGGTCATGGGCCTACTGTAACGCTCGTTATGATGAAACGATCGTTACAGTTGCCGTCGGAGTACCGGTCGGCCGCCCTGGTCGTGCCCGGGCTGGCGGTCATCGCCGTCACCTACGGGCTGGCCCGCTACGGCTTCGGCCTCTACCTGCCGCAGTTCCGTGCCGCCTTCGGGTTGTCCCCGGGCACCGCGGGGGCCATCGCGGCGGCCAGCTATCTGGCGTACTGCCTCGCCGCCCACGCCAGCCAGCGACTGGCCGGGCGCGCCCGGGCACGACAGGCACTGTGGCTGGCCGGCGGGACCGCTGCCCTGGGCTCGCTGCTCGTGGCTGCCGCCTGGTCGGTCCCGGCCCTGGCGGTCGGGGCGCTCGTCGCGGGCAGCGGAGCCGGGGCGGCCAGCCCGGCATTGGTGGCGGCCGTGGCCTCGACCCTGCGGCCGGAGGTGCAGCCGCGGGCCCAGGCGCTGGTCAACAGCGGCACGGGAGCCGGCGTCGTCGTCGGCGGGCTGCTCGTGCTCGCCGTGCCGGACGCGTGGCGGGCGGCGTGGGCCGGGTTCGCCCTGGTGGCCGTGCTGGTCACCGCGTGGGCCGACCGGAACAGCCGCTGGCCCCCCGTCCCGGAGGCCCGCCCCGAGGCGCCGCTGCGCGACCTCGTCCGGCCCCTGGTCGCCGCCGGACTGGCGGGGGCGGGCTGCGCCGCCGTGTGGACCTTCGGGCGGGACCTGATGACCGTCGCCGGCGGGCTGTCCGCCGGCACCACCGGGCTGCTCTGGTGCGTGCTCGGCGGTGCCGGCCTGATCGGTGGGCTCAGCGGCGACCTGGTGCTGCGGGTCGGGCTGCGCCGGGCCTGGGCGTGCTCGGCCGGGACCGCGGCGGCCGCCACCCTGGCGCTCGCCGTCCTGCCCGGTTCGCCCGCCGTCGCGGCGCTCGCGCTGGCCGGCTTCGGTGCCGCCTTCGTGGCACTCAGCGGCGTGCTCATCGTCTGGGGTGGCCACCGGCTCCCCGCCGCAGCGCCGCAGGCGGCGGCGGTGTTGTTCATCGGGCTCACCGTGGGCCAGGCGGCCGGTGCCCTGGTGCTCGGCGCGGTCGCGGACGCGACGAGCACCCGGACGGCGTTCGTGGTGGCCGCGGCCCTCGTCCTCGCGGCGGCGCCGGCCGCGGAACCGGCGGTGCTCAGGCCGGCGGCTGGGCCGGGGAGTCGACGCCGGTGAGCTGGGCGGACGCAGCCCACAGCCGGCCGGCCATCACCGGGTCCGAGGCGGCGGGGCTCCGGCCGGCCAGCGTCGGCGCACCGCGCATGGTGGTGCCGTCCGGCCCGGCGAAGCTCCCACCCGGCAGGTCGGCGACGGCGGCGAAGAGGGTGGGCAGCGCGCCCTGCTGGGCGCTGGTGGCCAGCGCGCGGTTGGCCACCGCCATCGCGGCGTCCTTCACCCGGTTCCCCGTGCGGCCCTGCAGGTTGGTGGCCGCCCAGCCAGGGTGTGCCGCGAGGGCGCGCACCGTCGAGCCCGCCGCGGTCAGCCGGCGCTGCAGCTCCAGGGTGAACAGCAGGTTCGCCAGCTTGGACTGCCCGTAGGCGCCGGTGGCCGAGTACGTCCGGCGCTCCCAGTTGAGGTCGTCGAGCACGATCTCCCCGGACCGGTGCAGCATCGAGGAGACCGTGACCACCCGGTCGGTCACGTGCGGCAGCAGCAGGTCGGTCAGCGCGAAGTGGCCGAGGTGGTTGGTCCCGAACTGCAGCTCGAAGCCGTCGGCGGTGCGCCCGGCCGGCACGTGCATGATCCCGGCGTTGTTGACCAGGACGTCGAGGTCGCCGGTCCACCCCGCGGCGAACTCACGCACCGAGGCGAGGTCGGCCAGGTCGAGCCGGCGCACCTCCACCTCACCCGGCAGGTTGGCCGCAGCCTGGGTGCCGCGGGCGGTGTCCCGCACGGCCAGCACGACGCGGGCGCCGGCCACGGCCAGGGCGCGCGCGGTCTCCAGGCCCAGGCCGCTGTTCGCGCCGGTCACCACGACGGTGCGGCCGGACTGCGCGGGGACGTCGGCGGTGCTCCAGGAGGCCATCCACCGACTGTAGGCAGGGCCCCGGCGCCAGGCAGGCGGCGCCGGGCCGGCCCGGCGAGCCAGACTGGCCCGGTGAGCGACCTGGACCCCGACCTGGCCGACCTGCCGCTGGTCGACCACCACTGCCACGGCCTGGTCCGCCGGGACCTGACCCGGGCCGGGTTCGAGTCGATGCTGACCGAGGCGGCCGGGCCCAGCGCGCTCGGTGGCTCGCTCTTCGACTCGCAGGTCGGTCTCGCCGTCCGCCGGTGGTGCCCACCGGTGCTCGACCTGCCCGCGCACGCCCCGGCCGGGCAGTACCTCGACCGCCGGGCCGAGCTCGGCGCCGACGAGGTGAACCGCCGGATGCTCGCAGCGACCGGCACCGGCACCTTCCTGGTGGACACCGGGTACCTGCCCGAGCCGATCACCTCCCCGGCCGAGCTGGCCTCCCTGGCCGGCGGGCGGGCACGGGAGATCGTGCGGCTGGAGGCGCTCGCCGAGGAGGTGCTCGCCGAGGGCGCAGCCGGGGACTTCCCCGAGCGGTTCCGCACCCGGCTGGCCGCCCGCACCGCCGGGGCCGCCGGGGTGAAGTCGATCGCCGCCTACCGGGTCGGGCTGGCCCTGGAGGGCACCCGCCCGGACGACGCCGAGGTGGCGCGGGCCGCCGACCGGCTGCTGGCCGGGGGCGGCCCCATCCGGGTCGCCGACCCGGTGCTGCACCGGTTCCTGGTCTGGTCCGGCATCGAGCTGGGGATGCCGGTGCAGTTCCACGTCGGGTACGGCGACGCCGACGTCGACCTGCACCGCTGCGACCCGCTCCTGCTGACCGACCTGCTGCGGGCCACCGAGCCCGCCGGGGTGCCGGTGATGCTGCTGCACAACTACCCGTTCCACCGGCACGCCGGCTTCCTCGCCCAGGTGTTCGGCCACGTCTTCGTCGACGTCGGCCTGGCCACCCACAACGTCGGGCACCGGTCGGGGGCGGTGCTGCGCGAGCTGCTCGAGCTGGCGCCGTTCGGCAAGGTGCTGTTCTCCTCCGACGCCTTCGGCCTGGCCGAGCTCTACCTGCTGGGCACGCTGCTGTTCCGCCGTGGGCTGGGCCGGTACCTGGCCGAGGGGGTCGCCGAGGACGCCTGGACGACGGCCGACGCCGTCCGGATCGCCGGTCTCATCGGCGCCGGCAACGCCGAGCGCGCCTACCGGCTCGGCTGATCTGCGGCGCCGCGGGGGACGCCCGGGAGGCGAGGGGCGGGTGCGACGCCGTCCGCCCGTCCGGCCGGGGATCGGCCGACCGGCCACCTAGCCTGTCCGGGTGTCGGCCCACTCCCACGTCCACGGACCCGAGGGCGAGGTCCGCCCACCCGACCCGGCCGCGGTCGCACGTCGCCGCACCGCCGTCCGGCTGATGCTGCTCGTGCTGGTGCCGGTGGGCATCGCCACGCTGGTCGGCCTGCTGGTGCTGTGGCCCAGCGGCGAGCAGACCGCGGCGCAGCGGGCGGCGGAGTCGTTCCAACCGCCGGGCACGACCTACCCGGAGGCGACCATCGCCTCGCTGGAGACCTACGAGTGCGCCGCGGCGACCGGCAACGCGCCCGCGCAGGTCTGCGCCCGAGCGGTCCTGGTCGTCGCCGAGGGCGAGAGCTCCGGTGACTACGTGCAGGTCGAGCTGTCGTCGGAGGTGGTGGCCGAGGGCATCGAGGTGGGCGACGAGCTGGTGCTCAACCGCGATCCGGGGATCGACAGCGGGCAGGTCACGTACCAGTTCCAGGACTTCCCGCGCAGCACCCCGATCATCACGCTGGCGCTGGCGTTCACCCTGGTGGTCGGGGCGGTGGCCCGGCTGCGCGGGCTGCTCGCCCTGCTCGGCCTGGTGTTCGCGTTCTTCATCCTGCTGCAGTTCATGCTGCCCGGTCTGCTGGCCGGGTCCTCACCGATCTGGGTCAGCCTGGTCGGCTCCTCGGCGATCATGTACGTCGTCCTGTACCTGGCGCACGGCTTCAACGCCCGGACGACGACGGCGCTGCTGGGCACCCTGTTCGGGCTCGCGCTCAGCGCGGTGCTCGGGACGATCGCCGTCGCCGCCGCGCACCTCACCGGGCTGGCCAACGAGGAGGCCGTGCAGCTGCTCCAGTTCGACCCGACCCTGGACTTCTCCGGCCTCGTACTGGCCGCCCTCGTCGTGGCCGGGCTGGGCATCCTCAACGACGTCACGATCACCCAGGCCTCCGCCGTCTGGCAGCTGCACGAGGTCTCGCCGGAGATGGGCTGGGTGCAGCTCTTCCAGCGCGGCATGGCGATCGGCCGCGACCACATCGCCTCGACGATCTACACGATCGTCTTCGCCTATGCCGGCGCCGCGCTGCCGCTGCTGCTGCTGTTCGACATCTACGAGCGCCCGTTCTGGACGACGCTGACCGGCTCGGTGGTGGGCGAGGAGGTCGTCCGTACGCTCGTCGGCGGGATCGCGCTCGTGCTCGCCGTCCCGGTGACCACGCTGATCGGCGCGCTGGTGGCGGCCGCGGCGACGTCGGCGACCCCCGCGACCGCCGAGCTGCCGGCCGACCGCACCGGAGGAGCTGCCCGATGACCACCGACCTGCTGGCCGCTGCGGCCGTCGCACCCGGGTTCATGCCACCGGACGAGGGCCGGGCGCTCTACGCCGCAGCACGGGCGGTGCAGGTGCCCGGGCCGCTGCTGGAGGTCGGCAGCTGGCTGGGCAAGTCGGCGCTGTACCTGGCCGCCGCCGCCCGGGAGACCGGCCGGCAGGTGGTCACCGTCGACCACCACCGCGGCTCGGAGGAGCACCAGCCCGGCTGGGAGTACCACGACCCGTCGCTGGTCGACCCGCTGGTCGGGCGGATCGACACCCTCCCCGGCTTCCGGCGCACCATCGCCGCCGCCGGCGCGGAGGACGTCGTGGTCGCCGTCGTCGCCCGGTCGGAGGTGCTGGCGCCGCTGTGGTCGACACCGCTGGCGCTGCTGTTCCTGGACGGCAGCCACACCGAGGAGTCCGCGCGCCGTGACCAGGACGCCTGGGTGGCGAAGCTCGCCGTCGGCGGCACGCTGGCGATCCACGACGTCTTCCCGGACCCGGCCGACGGCGGGCAGGCGCCGTTCGGGGTCTACCAGCGGGTGCTGGGGTCGGGGGAGTTCACCGAGTTGCCCGGCACCGGTTCGCTGCGGCTGCTGCGGCGCACGTCGTCCTGACCGGGCCACGTCCTGACGGGGCCGAGGTGCGCGACGATGGCGCCGTGACGGTGACCGACGAGCTGGTCCGCGCCCGGGCCGAGACGCTCGCCCAGATCGACGCGCTGACCCGGGAGTTCGACGAGGTCGTGGCCGCGTCCCGGTCGTCCAACGCCGACGACGAGCACGACCCGGAGGGCGCGACGATCGCCTTCGAGCGCCAGCAGGTCGTGGCGCTGCTGGACCAGGCCCGCCGTCGGCTGGCCGACGTCGACGACGCCCTGGCCCGCGCGGAGACCGGGGACTACGGCCGGTGCGCCGACTGCGGGCAGCCGATCGCCCCGGAGCGGCTGGCTGCCCGCCCCCAGGCCCGCACCTGCATCGCCTGCGCCCGCTGACCCGGGGCCCGGTCAGGGGAGCGCGCCGACCCGCTCCAGCTCGGTGAGCACCTCGGGCAGCTCCGCGAAGGCCTCCTGGACGTCGTCCGGGGTGGCGATCGACCAGGCGTTCGCGCGCAGGTACTCCTGCAGCGCCGCGTCGAACGCCTCGACGCCCAACCGGGTCCGGGCGTCCGCCAGGGTCGTCCCGCCGACGATGTAGACGGTGTCGTAGTAGGCGGAGCTGGGCCGCCGGAACTGCTCCCAGTACTGGATCGGCTCGCCCACGCCGTGCCGGCGGGACCCCGGCAGGTCGGCCATGCTGGCCGAGCCCTCCCCGTGGACGACCATCTGCGCGAAGGTCGCGAACGACTCGTCAAGCCAGGGGTGCACGGCCTGGTTGTTGCCGACCAGGCCGTAGAACCACATGTGCGCGAGTTCGTGGGTCACCAGCGCCCGGCGGAAGTCCGGGTCGACGTCGCCGAACTGGATCGCCCCGGGGAACTCGATGCCGCTGGTCTGGCTGGACAGCACCGAGACCCAGAGGTCGTCGTAGGGGAAGGGGCCGAGCAGCGCGACGAGGGCGCCCATCGACTCCTCGAGCCGGGCCAGCCACTCAGCCGCGGTCGCCTCCTCCACCCCCTCGTCCAGGCCCACGTGCACCCGGACGCCGCCGATCTCCGCCGACTGCACGTCGAGCTCCCCGACGGTCACCGCGACGTCCCGGACGGACGGGGCGGTGAACTCGTGGACCGTGGTGTCGCCCGGTCCGTCGGAGGTGCCGACCGCCTCGCCGATGCCGAGCACCTCGTACCGGGAGTCCGCGACCACCTCCAGCGAGGCCAGCTCGAAGTCCTCGCTCACCGTCATCTCGCCGGCGACGGCGACGGCGGGGCTGCGGTCCCACCCCCGCCCGCGCTCCCAGGCGAGCAACGGGAAGGCGGTGGCGAACCAGGCGACGTCGACGCCGCCGGCGGTGCCCACCCGCTCGTTGACGTCGGGGCCGAGCTCGACCTCGAACTCGAGCTCGACGGTGATCTCCTCGCCGGGCTCCGCGCACTCGGGCAGCGGCACCTCCTGCAGCGTGCCGGCGGGCGCGCTGTCGGGGGCTCCGGCCGGGACGTCGCGCACCTCGGCCGGTTCGCCGTCGACCCGGACCTCGGACACGGTCAGCCCGCTGCCCGCCCGGGCGGTGGCCGGCTTGTTGGGCCAGGAGCGGAAGACCAGCACGCAGGTGTCGAGGTCAGGGGTGAAGACCACCCGTTCCGCACCGGAGACCGTCTCCAGGTCCTCGGCGACGTCGAAGCGCAGGTCGACCACCGGCCGGTCGGCCCGGGGCTCGGGCCAGCCCGCGGCGTCCGGGGTGGACGTGGGCCGGGGCGCGGGGTCGGGGGAGTCGCTCGTGGAACAGCCGGCGAGCAGCACGGCTCCGGTGAGCGCGGCGGCCGCGGCCCGACGACGACCCGCGCGCATCACTGCCCTTCGAGATGGACGACGGGATCCTCCCGCCGCGTCCCATTCTCTCGGTTGTGCAACTCGGGCCAACCCGCGGTCCTCGGCAGTGCCGGGCGGCAGGCGTACCCGACTCCCGAGGTTGCTGTTGCTGCTGTGACGAACGAGTCAACTGTGAACCGAGCGTGACCTTACGGATGCACAAAGTGCGTGTAACGATCAGTTCCGTAATCACCGCACACCGTCCGCACCCCAGGTGACGGACGCTCGAAGGGGTCTCTTCTTGTCCAGACGTCACACCCGGAGTGGCCATGGCCGCCGCTTCCTGTCCGCTCTCACCACCTGCAGCGGCCGGCGTGCGCGGACGGGCATCGCCGCCGCCTTCCTGTGCGTGACCGCCACGTTCGGGGCCACCAGCGTCGCTGACAGCTCGCCCGTCGCGTCGCCGGTGAGCAACGTCCAGCCGCAGGCGGAGACCGAGGTCCAGGTCGAGGCCGCCCGAGCCGAGAAGCCTGCGCGGCACTCCGAGCGGGCACGTCGGGGCACGCAGAAGCCGGCGCCCACGGCGACCGCCCCGGCACCGGCTCCCGCTCCCGCCCCGGCTCCCGCTCCCGCACCGGCACCCGCCCCGGCTCCGGCGCCCGCCCCGGCTCCGGCGCCCGCCCCGGCACCGGCCCCGGCCCCGGCTCCCGCTCCTGCCCCGGTCGCCACCGCCCCGACGAAGTCGGCTCCCACCGGGCCGCTGACCAACCGGACGACGTCCTTCAGCGCCGCGGGGTACACCGCGGACTACCGGGTCTTCGCCGAGGGCATCGACCCCGCGAAGCCGATCGGCCTGCTCGTGTACGCCGACGGCACCGGCGAGTACGGCGTCGAGAACCCGACCCAGTCCTACGCGATCGGCGGGTCGAGCGGGCTCGCCGCCGTGGCCAAGGCGCGCAACATGGTGCTCGTGGCGCCGTTCAGCCCGAACCGTTCCTGCCAGTGCTGGGAGCGGGGGGACGCGGCCGGGTACGCGAAGTACCTGGCGGCGCTGATCGCCGAGACGAAGGCCCAGTACGGCGCCGGTGAGCTGTGGTTCTCCGGCTACTCGTCCGGTGCGCAGGCGGCGACCCGCTTCGTCTTCCCCGCCCACCCGGCGCTGTGGTCCGGCGGCGGCGGGGTCATCGCGATCGGCGGCGGTGGCGCACCGGCCGGTCGGGCCACCATCCCCGCGGACGTGAAGGGGAAGGTCGCGCTGCGCTGGGACACCGGCGCCCTGGACACCGGCGCCGGCGGCGGGTTCAACGCGCTGTCCGGTCCCTACGGTGCGCAGGCCGGGGAGCGGTGGTACGCGGCCCAGGGCCTCGACACCCGACTGGTCGCCCCCGCCGGGGTCGGCCACAGCCGGAACGGCCAGTTCGGCACCATCGTGGCCGGCTTCCTCGACGAGGGCTGAGCGGCGGCTCCGACCACGCCGCACGACACAGGCCACCGCAGGGAGCTCGAGCTCCCCGCGGTGGCCTGTGTGCTGTGCCCGTCGTGCTCAGTGGGCCGGGGCGAGCTGACCCAGCTGCATCACCCGGTCGACGAGGTCCTGGGTGAGGTCGGCCCGGAGGTCCGCTGGCACGGGCAGGCCACAGTCGGTGAACCAGTCCGGCGTCGCCTCCGGGTGCGGCCCCACGACGCCGACCGCACCGGCACCGAAGGGCGCGACCACCGCGGCGGGCAGCCCGTTCTCGTAGGTGGCCAGCACCTCGGCCGGCCCCCGGGCGGGGTCGAGATCGAACCAGGCGCCGTCCTGGAAGAACACCTCGCGGCGGCGGCCGTCCCAGATCACGGTGGCGACCGTGTCGTCGGTGTGCGTCGGCCACGCGCCCGGGGAGGCGATGAACTGGTCGGTGTCCCCGGGCAGGAGCCCGAAACCGGGTGTCTCTCCGGCGAGGTAGCCGCCCAGGCAGAAGCCCAGGTAGCGGCCCCCACCGGCGACGTAGTCACGGACCGCCGGGGCCTGGCGGCGGAGCTTGCGCCAGGCCCTGTCCAGCTCGCCACCGCCGGGCTGGGCGTACAGGACGGCGGAGGCGAGCACCGCCGGCTCCAGCGCGAGGCGCTCCTTGGGCCCGACGTACCGGACGTCGAGGTCCCACCGGCTCCGCGCCAGCGCACCGGCCACCGCCTCCGGGCACCCGGCCGTGGAGGCCGGGCCCCGGTAGACCAGCGCCAGCCGCCGGTCACCGCCCCGCCCGAACACGCCACGCCCGAACACGATCAGCTGCCGGTCGTGGCGGCCGGCGCCCGGTGGGCGCCCGACGACCCGAGCACCTTCCGGCGCACGGCGTCGGTGACCCGCCAGACGAGCTCCTCCAGGGGCCCGCGCAGGTGGCTCCGGTTCCAGACCAGGGCGAAGCCCACCAGGACGGCGACCTGCACGATGAGGTTGAGGACGCCGCGGGGCAGCGGTGCGGCGACCAGCAGCAGGTGGACGCTGTAGAGGGTCAGCGTCATGCTGCCGGCGGCGGCCAGCGGCCGCAGCAGCGGCTGCAGGCCCCGGCCGAGCAGCAGGCACGCGCCCAGCACCGCCAGCGCCACCCCGATGGTGAAGGCCAGGTCGAGCGGGCTGCCGCTGTGCGGTGCCGTGGCCGCCAGCCACCACGGGCTGTTGGTGGGCGTCGCCCCGGACGGCCCCCAGGTCAACGTGTCCTGGTAGAGCTCGAAGTCCATGGTCTGCAGCGCGTCCACGCGCAGCCGGCTGCCCAGGCCGCCGGCGGTCAGCAGCAGCATCGACAGCAGGCTCGAGGCGAGTGCGAGCCCCAGGCCGATGAGGGTGAGCTGGCCGACGACCCGCCGCGAGGCGAGCACCGCCCGACCCACTGCCATGCCGGCCAGCAGGTAGGCGATCCAGACCAGGGCGGGGAACACCCCGGTGAGGGTCAGCCGGGACAGCAGCCCCAGCGGGTCGGTGACCAGGTCGGTCAGCGTCGGGTTGACCTCGGCGACCGGCGTCATCTCACTGCGGAGCCCGTAGCTGACCAGCGGCATGACGAGCGCCGCGATCGCGGCCGCCACCACCAGGCCGCGGGTGGAGAGCCGCAGGAAGGGGATGGCGAGAGCGAAGAGCACGCCGTAGTAGGCGAGGATCACCGCGGCGTCGTCCGTGCCGACGACGTAGCCGAGCGCGAGGCCGATCGCCGCGATGATCACGGCGCGGGTCAGCAGCGACAGTGCGCCGGCCCGCCAGGCCAGGCCACTCGGCGGCCGGTGCCCACCGGTGGAGAAGGCGATGCCGACGCCGGCGAGCAGGGCGAACAACGCCGAGGCCTTGCCGTTGGACAGCAGCCAGGCCCAGGACACGTCCCCGTCGGCGGTGGCCGCGGGGATCAGGTGGACCGACATCATGCCCACCAGGGCGACACCGCGGGCGGCGTCGATCCCGACCAGGCGTGCCTTCGGGCGCCGGGGCGCCGCGGCCGGCGGACCTGCAGGGGTGCCCTCGGCCGGGGTGCCGGCGACGTCACCCGGCTGCGTGGGGGCACAGCTGTGCGGCAGAGCCGCTGCCGTCGCCGTCGGGACCTCCGGCGGCAGCGGAGCCACGATGTTCTGGTGCGCGCTGGTCTGCGACACGGTCACACCTCCCGGCTGTTCGACGCGGTGCTGAGCTGACGGCTCTCCGTTGTCGGGTTGTCGACCGCCGGGCTGTCGAGAGATGGGTCGTCCCGCACCGGCAGCGTGCTGGCCGGGGCGCGGCCGACCTTCTGGGCGGGGATGCCGCTCCACGCGGTGCCGGCGGGCAGCACCTCGCCCTTCATCACCAGGGAGAGGTCGGCGAGCGTGGCGTCCGCCTCGATGATCGAGCCGTAGAGGACCACGGACTTGTCCCCGACGCTGGCCCGGTCCCGGATGACGACGTGGTCCATCTTCATGACCCGGTCCTCGAACAGGTGGGTCTGCAGCGAGGCGTTGGTCCCCACGGAGACGTCGTCGCCCAGGGTCACCAGGTCGAACTCGGTGAGGTAGGTGGTGTCGATCAGCGTCCGCCGGCCGATCTTCGCCCCGTAGAGCCGCAGCAGCGGGCCGAGCAGCGGGGTGCCGGTCAGCCAGGTCAGCAGCGCCGGGACGGCGGCCGCCTCGTAGATGCCGGTGACGAACTCGGTGCGACGCACGAACCCGCTCCACAGGGGACGGACCCGCGGCTTGTACCGGCCGACCATGGCCCACTTGAGCAGGGCCACCGCCACCACGACGGTGAGGCTGGACAGCAGCGCGATCAGCGGTGCCACCACCACGGTGACGAACGCGTTCTGGTTCGCCGCGAGCAGGGAGACCCCGTACAGCGTCGCGAACATCGCCAACGCGAGGATCGAGCTGGGCAGCACGATCCGCAGGAACTCGATGGCGTACCGAGCGCGGACCCGTCGGCGGCTGGGCGTGAAGGTCTCCGCCTCGGTGTACTCCTCGAACATCTCCCGGCGCGGCAGGTTGATCGGTGGGGAACCCAGCCAGGAGCTGTTCGCCTCGACGCCGGTGGTCGGCGGCACGCTGCGCACGCCGATCAGCGAGCCCTCGCCCAGGTGTGAACCGGAGGGGATGAAGGCGGCGTTGCCGACGAAGGCGCGGGCGCCGACCTCGGTGACCTGGAAGGCCACGTGCCCGTTGGCGTAGGTGGCGCTGCCGACGCTGGCCATGTCGGCGACGAAGCTGCCCTCGCCGAGGGTGAGCAGGTCGGGGTCGATGTTGGCGATCGTGGAGACCTCGGCGCCACGGCCGACCTTGGTGCCCATGGCCCGCAGCCAGATGGAGGTGTACAGCGTCGCGTACATGCTGTTGTTGAGCATCAGGCTCATCTCGAGGAGCTTGTCGCCCAGCCACTTCTCCAGCCCGAGCTTGGAGCGCACGTGGTGCACGCCGGGCGGTGTCTCCGTCAGGGCGAGCCGACGGGAGCCCAGGATGAGCGCGCAGGAGGCCGCCACGAAGACCGGCCCCGACAGCGCGGTGGCGAGGATGGCGGCGCCCAGCCCGAAGGTGAGCAGCACCCACCAGACCAGCGCCACCACCGGCAGCAGCACGAGGAAGGGCAGCAGCTCCAGGAGCCCGATGCCGGCGGCGAAGCCGGTCCGCAGCTGACGCGACCAGGTGGTCGGTGCCGCGGTGCAGCCGGTCATCAGCGCGAGCACCGGGTCGGTCGGCTCGGTCGAGGCCTGGGCCGGTGACCCGGCCCAGGTCGCCCCGGCGGGGACGACCTGACCGGCGGGCAGCAGCGACTGCTCGCGCAGCACGCCGCCGTCCTCGACCGCCGAGCCGGCCTCCAGCAGCGACTGCGAGCCGAGGGTCGCCCCGGCACCCACGGAGACGACCCCGAGGGAGAGGACGCCGTCGGCGATGCGGTGGCCGTGCAGCTGGGTGCCGTAGCCGAGGGTCGCCCCGGGGCCCACGTCCAGCATCGCCGGGAGGCTGATCTCCGACGTCCCGATGTGGCAGTCGTCGTCGATCCGTGCTCCGGCCAGGCGCAGGTAGGTGGCCGCCCACGGCGATCCGCTCAGGACCGTGAGGGGGGAGATCACCATCAGCTTCTGGATCGTCCAGACCCGCAGGTGGGTCCAGCTCCACAGCGGGTGGTCACCGGGCTGCAGGCCACGGGAGAGCAGCCGGGAGCCGACGACCGGCAGCACCCAGCGGACGACGAGGAAGAACGCCGGCAGTGCGAGGGCGAGCTGGAGCACGAGGGCGACCGAGGGCTCCCCGTCGTTCACTGCGTAGACCACCGCGGCCGGGAACAGGAAGAGCAGGACGATGCCGTAGAAGGTGGCGAGCTGGGCGCTGCCGAAGGCGGCGACCCGGCGGCGGGAGGACTGCACCGGGCGGCGCAGGTGCGGCTCGGCGACGGCCTCACCGGCCCGGGCGTCCTCCTCCAGGTGCGCGGCGAGCGAACGGACCGTCGGGTGCCGGTAGAGCTCGAGGATGGAGAGACCGGCGCCCAGGTCGCTGGAGCGCATCGTGGAGATGATCCGCGCGGCGAGCAGCGAGTGGCCACCCAGCGCGTCGAAGAAGTTGGCCTCCACCGACACCGATCCGCCGGGCAGACCGAACGCTTCCTCCCAGATGCCGGCCACCCACGCCTCGGTGGGGGAGTCCGGGGGCACGTGCGCACCGGTGTCCCGCATCAGGCGCGGGCCCCGGGGCTCCGGCAGCGCCTTCCGGTCGGCCTTGCCGCTCGGCAGCATCGGGATGGTCGAGACGACGTCGAGGAAGGCCGGGACCATGTAGGGCGGCAGCTGCTCCAGGACCAGGTCGTGCAGCTCGGTGACGAGGCCCTCGGCATCGTCCCCAGGGCGGGGGATCACGTAGGCGGCGAGCTCTCCGCCGGTCTCCGGCGCCTCCAGCAGCGTGACGACCGCGGCGGTGACCCGGTCGTGCTGCAGCAGCATCCCCTCGATCTCCTGGAGGTCGACGCGGTGGCCGCGGACCTTGACCTCGCTGTCTGCGCGGCCGAGGTACTCCAGCTCGCCGTCGGGGAGGAAGCGCCCCAGGTCACCGGTGCGGTAGAGCCGCTCGCCGGGGAAGCCGTGCGGGTCGGGGAGGAAGCGATCGGCGGTCAGGTCGGGGCGGTTGACGTACCCGAGGGCCACCCCGGGGCCGCCGACGCAGATCTCGCCGACCTCGCCGTTGGCCACCGGCCGGCGCTCGTCGTCCAGCAGGGTGACGCGGTAGGTGGGCAGCGGTCGCCCGATCGTCACCGGCTTGCCGGGGTACAGCTCGGCCATCGTGCAGGTGACCGTGGTCTCCGTCGGCCCGTAGGTGTTGAGGATCCGGCGGCCGGGGCCCCACCGGTCGACGAGCTCACGCGGGCAGGCCTCGCCGCCGACGTTCACCGTGCGGATCAGCGGGAGGGTGCGGTCGAGGGTGGCCAGCACGGTGGGGACGCAGTAGATCATCGTGATCTCCTGCTCGGCCAGGAAGTCGGCCAGCCCCGAACCCACCCGGCGCCCGTCGGTGGGCCCGGCGACGAGGGTCGCGCCCACCGCCCAGGTCGGCCAGATCTCCTCGATGGAGAAGTCGAAGGCGATCGTCATGCCCTGGTAGACCCGGTCGCTCGGCTCGACGCCGTACAGGACCGGGACGATGCCGATGAAGTTGCAGATGCTCGACTGGGCGATCTCGACGCCCTTGGGGCGGCCGCTGGAACCCGAGGTGTAGATGATGTAGGCGACCGGGTCGCCGCCGGTCTCGAGGTCGGGGCGCCAGCTCGGGGCGGCCGCGAGATCGCCGCCCAGCTCGTCCAGGAACAACGGCGGGCAGGGCACCCCGCTGCAGGTCGCGGCGAAGGAGGTGGTCGTGACCACCAGGCCGAGGTCGGAGTCCTCGGCGATGAACTGCACCCGGTCCGCCGGCGCCGCCGGGTCGATCGGCACGAAGGTCGCCTCGGTCTTGGTCACCGCGAGCAGGGCGACGTAGGTGTTGACCGAGCGGTCCAGCAGGATGCCGACCCGGACGCCGGACCGCACGCCGAGGCCGAGCAGGTGGTTCGCCAGCCGGTTGGCCCGCTGGTCCAGGTCGGCGTAGCTCAGTCGCTCGCCGTCGCACTCCAGCGCCGTCGCCGAGGGGCGCTCGTCGCAGGTCCGCTCGAAGTACTGGGACAGCCGGGTCGTGTCCTGCTGCGGTCGGGGCGGAGCCCCCGCGACGTTGCCGGCGAAGGAGAAGCGTCGGGTCGAGGAGTCGGCTGCCGGTTCTCTGGGGGTGGTGAAGCCTGGGATGAAGTCCCGGCTGTCGCTCTCCGTCGCCATCGACTCGCTCTCAAAGTTGACAATCAAGAATTTCGTCCGACGCTAGGGAGAAGCACAGGCTCCCGCCACTCATTCCGGGTGAACTCACATTTGTTTCTGCGGTCCTGACTCGCTGTGTTCGACCAATTCCTGAGCGTTCAACTTCCTCAAACACGAATGTGAAGATCAATTCTTTGCGCAATTGAACGTGTTCGTACAGTCACAGCACACGCCGCGGCGCCGACGTGCCGGCCGGGAAGGGGACTGGTGTTCGCTCTCATGCGCCGGGCACCTGCTCGGCGACCCCTGGTCGTGGTGGCCACCCCCGCCGAGGTCCTCGCGAACGCCGATGTCGGCCTGCTCGGCGCCGCCGAACGGCAGCGCAGCGCGTCCCTGCACGACCCGGCGGATCGGGCCGCCTACGTCGCCGCACACCTGCTGGTCCGCCGGTGCGCCGCTGCGCTCAGCGGACGGCCGGTGGCCGACCTGGCCGTGCACCAGTGGTGTGCCGACTGTGGGACGGCGGGGCACGGGCGCCCCTCGATCGCGGGGTCCCCGGACGTCCACATCAGCTGGGGGCACAGCCGTGGTGCCGTGGTGGCGGCTGCGTCATGGCACCCGGTCGGGGTGGACGTCGAGACGTTCCCGCCGGACGGGTCCGTGGTCGGGCGGTTCCCCGGGCTCGCCCCGGCCGAGCAGTGGCAGCTGCGCTCGGTGCCGGACCCCTCCCTGCTCGCCCTCCGCCACTGGGTCCGCAAGGAGTGCCTGGTGAAGGCCGGGGTGGCGCCGCTGGACCAGGTGGACCGGATCGACCTGTCGCGGGTGGTCGAGCGCCACCACCGGGCCGGACGCTCGGTGAGCCGGTACCGCGGCCTGCGCCTGGTCGACTGGCGCGACCCGACGCGACGGGCGCTGGTGGCCGTCGCGGGGGCGGGCGTCCCCGCGGTCCGTTCGTCCACCGAGCTGGCCACGGCGCACCGGAAAGGCCAGTGCGGGGTTGAGTGAGCACGGGCACATTCCCGGAACATCTCGCTCACTGGTCGTCACTGATCAATGACGCAATTGCGCGGGCGCCCCGCGTGTTCGCGAATTGGACGACCATTCGCTGCAGCGCGGTCCGCATTCGATCAAGCTCGCCGACAGGGGAATGGCCTCGTCGGCGGACGTCCCCGAGCCGCGGAGGTCGTCGGCCCCGCAGGTGTCCGTCCCATCGATCCAGAGGGAGTGTGTGTGCGCACGCGCATCGCGTTGTTGGTCGTCCTGATCACCGGGTCGTTGCCCGCAGGGATCGCGATGGCCGAGCAGCCGATGGCGGTCGATGCACCGATCACGGACGAGGCCGGCGTCCTCGGCGCGGACGCCCGAGCGGCCGAGCGCGCCGTGGCCGAGCTCCGCCGGGAGGCCGGCATCGCCCTGTCCGCCGTCTTCGTGCCCTCCTTCGACGGCGCGACCGACGACGCCGACTGGGCCGAGCTGACCGCGATGCGGTCCGAGCTCGGCGCCGAGGAGGTGCTGCTGGCCGTCGCGACGGACGAGGCCGCGTACGAGTGGTGGATCGGGGACGAGTCGACGCTGCAGCCGGACGCCGTCGAGACCCTGGTCGACGAGGACGTCGAGCCCGCCGTCGTGGAGGGGGACTGGTCCGGCGCGGTGGTGGCGCTGGCCGACGGGCTGCAGTCCACCGACGTCGTCGACCCGGCCATGCCGTCGTGGTCGGGGGCGAGGACGGCGGTGGTCGTGGTCGTCCTGACCGGCGTGCTGACCGCGCTCTACCTCGTCTCCCGTCGCGGCTCCCCGGCCGTCCGGGAGTCCGACGCCACGCCCGCCCAGCCGAGCTGACCGGCTGGGTCGTCCCTCAGCTCACGTAGCGGCGGGCGCTGGAACTGCGCTGGGCGTGTTCCAGGGCAGCGAACCGGGCCTCCGCGTGCGGGGGCAGCACCCGGCGTTCACGCAGCACCCAGGGCAGGCCGCGGGCCGCGGCGAGCAGCCCCCGGGCGGTGACCCGGTCGCGGGGGACGGTGCGCAGCAGGTGCACGGTGCGTCGCAGCGCGGGCCGGAACGGGCGGCGCAGCCACGTGGTCCACAGCGTGTTGCGGATGCCGTCCTGCCTCCGCTTGTGCGGGTCGCGGGCGGTGCTGGCCTGGTGGTGGATCGCGATCGTGGACAGGTAGCAGAGCTCCCAGCCGGCCGCCGCCAGGTCCCCGGCCATCAGCTCCTCCTCGCCGCCCAGCCACAGGCGCTCGGAGAAGCCGCCGACCTCGGTGAACGCATCCCGGCGCAGCACGCTGGCACCGGCCAGGAAGCTGCCCAGCGCCGGTCCGGGCAGCCAGTCGGCGCCGACCACGGGGGAGTCGCGCAGCTCGGCGACGATCGGGTCCTCGACACCGCCGGGCTCGACCACGATCCGGGCGGTGACCACGGCCAGCCGCGGATGGGCGTCCAGCGCGTCGGCCGCGGTGCGGAGCGAGCCCGGGTCCCACCAGGTGTCGTCGTCGCAGAAGGCGACGTACGGGGTGTCCAGCCGGGCCACACCCAGGTTGCGGCCGACCGCGCCCAGGTTCTCCGGGCTGGCGATCAGCTCGACCCACGCGTGTTGGGTGCGCACCGCGTCGGCGGTGCCGTCGCTCGAGCCGTTGTCCACGACGACCACGTGCGGCTGCTCGGGCAGGTCGCGCAGCCGGGACAGCGCCAGCAACAGCTCGTCCCGGCGGTCGTGGGTGATGACGACGACGGCGACGCGGGGGTCCCGGCCGCTGTCCGAGGCCGCCGGTCCGGTCGGCTCGCTCGTCATGACGCCAGCTCCCGGACGCCGGCCATCACGTGCTGGGGGAGCACCCGCCGGTTGCGCAGGGCGGCCGGGACCCGGGGCACCGCCCCGGCGAGTCCCCGCCAGCCGGGACGGCCGGCGCGCGCGGACCGGACCAGCTGGCCGGCGACGTCGCGCAGCGGGTAGCGCATGAGCGCGGTGAGCACGCGGCTGCGCCAGATGCCCGCCTGCCGGGTGGTGCTGGGCTCCCGGTGGGTGGAGGGGTGGTGGTGCACGGTGACCTCGTCGACGTAGGCCAGGCCCCAGCCGGCGGCTGCGAGGTCCAGCGCCAGCCGCTCCTCCTCGCCGGGGAAGCGGACGACCCGGTCGAAGCCGCCGACCGCGGTGAACGCCTCGGTCCGCACCAGCGCGGCGCAGGCGACGAAGCCGAGCAGCGACGGGCCGGGCAGGTCGGGCTCGCTGGCCAGCGGACTGTCGGCCATCTCGGTGCAGACCGGGTCGAGCTCCTCGGCGGGGCCCACCAGGATCCGGGCGGCCAGCAACCCCAGCCGCGGGTGCGCGCGCATGATCTCCACCCCCCGCGCCAGGTCGCCGGGCGCCCACCAGGAGTCGTCGTCGGTGAAGGCGACGAAGGGCGTACCGGCGCGGGCGACGCCGAGGGTGCGGGCGACGGCGCCGGTGTTGCGGTCCAGCGGGACGACGGTGACCTCCGGGTGCGCGGCCCGCACCGCGGCGACCGTGTCGTCGGTGGAGGCGTTGTCGACCAGCACCACCGGGGCCTCGTGTCGGGGCAGGCTGGCCAGGAGGTCGTCGCGGCGGTTGCGGCTGGCCACCACGCAGGTCACCGCCGAGGTCCTGGGCTCTGTGCGCACCGGGTGATCGTGCCCGATGGGTCCGAGCGTCAACCCAGGACCTCCGTCACCGCAGGACCTCCGTCACCGCGGCGCGGTCCAGTTCCAGTGCAGCCGGGTCGGCGAAGAGTGCGGCGGCCGGGCCGGTGCCGGCGATGGCGTCGGCGGCCAGCACCACGGCGGCCGCCGTCCAGGTGGTGCGCTCGACCGGCCAGCGGGCGTCGTCGGCGTAGACCAGGCCGGTCCAGTACGAGCCGTCCTCGGCCCGCAGGTGCTGCATGGCGGCCAGCTGCTCCGTCGCGTCCGCCGGCCGGCCGGCGGCGGCGAGTGCCAGTGCCAGCTCGCAGGTCTCCGCGCCGGTCACCCACGGCCGGTCGGCGACGCACCGCACGCCGAGCCCGGGGACGACGAAGGTGTCCCAGCCGGCGGACAGCCGCGCCTCGGCCGCCGGGCCGGTGAGCGCACCGGCCAGCACCGGGTAGTACCAGTCCATCGAGTACCGCGACCGGTCGGCGAACGCAGCGGGCTGGTGCCGCAGTGCCCGGCCGAGGTCCTCGGCGGCCAGCTCCCAGTCCGGCCGGGCCGCACCGACCAGGTCGGCCAGCGCGATCCCGGCGCGCAGCGCCTGGAACAGGCTCGCGTTCCCGGTGAGCAGGGCGGTGTCGTCCGGCGTCCCGTCCGGGCGCAGCGCCCAGCTGATCGCCCCGGTGGCCAGCTGCATCGTCGCCACCAGGTCCAGTGCCCGGCGCACCGTGGGCCACAACCGGTCGACCACCCCGGCGTCACCGGTGCACAGCCAGGAGTGCCACACCCCGACAGCGAGGTAGCCCGCGTGGTTGCTCTCCACCGCCGGGGCGACGACGGCGCCGTCCCGGTACTCGGCCGCCCAGGAGCCGTCGGCGCGCTGTCGCCCGGCCAGCCAGTCGTAGGCGGCGCGAGCCCGCTCGTGCTCCCCGCCGACATCGAGCGCCATCGCCGCCTCGACGGAGTCCCAGGCGTCCAGCTGCCCACCGCGGAACCACGGCAGGGCGCCGTCGGCGGACTGCTCGGCGGCGATCGCCGCCACGGTCCGGCGCACCTGGTCGGCGGTGAGCACGCCGGGGACCTCGGGCAGCGCCGGCGTGCAGTCAGGCACTCGCGAGTGCCCCGTGCGCGGCAGCGGCCTCACCAGCGGCGGTCGGCGGCTTGTCGGCGTAGAGGACGAGGCTCTTGCCGAGAAGCGGGTCCAGCAGCCGTTCGGCGGTTCGGGTCAGCCAGGGACGGCGCACCAGGTCCCAGACCAGCAGCCGGTGGTAGCCGCGGACGAGCGCGGTGTCCCGGTCGACCCCGACCGCGCACTTGAGCCACCAGTACGGGGCGTGCAGGGCGTGGGCGTGGTGGGCGTCGGTCGGCCGCAGCCCGGCCCCGGCGAGCCGCTCCCACAGCTGGTCGCCCCGGTAGATGCGGATGTGCCCGCCCTCGTTGGCGTGGTAGCCGTCCGACAGCGCCCAGCAGATCCGCTCGGGGCCGTACCGGGGCACGCTCACCGCGACCCGGCCACCGGGCTTGAGCACCCGGGCGATCTCGGCCAGGGCCGTGCGGTCGTCGACGATGTGCTCGAGCACCTCGGAGGCGATCACCCGGTCGACGCTGGCATCGGGGACCGGCAGGCAGCGGAGGTCGCCGCGGGCCACTCCCGCGGACGCACCTGCCGGGGCCTCGCCGGCGGCGGTGATCGCTCCCAGCCACTGGGCGGTGGTGGCCACCTCCTGCTGCCCCCAGTCGACCGCGAGGACGCTCGCCCCGCGCCGGTAGGCCTCGAAGGCGTGCCGGCCCTCGCCGCACCCCAGGTCCAGCACCCGCATGCCCGGCCGGACGTCGAGCAGGTCGTAGTCGACGGTCAGCACGTCCGGCTTCCTCCGGTGGTCGAGGTCGCCCGGCGGTCGAGCACCTCGCCGTACCACTCGGCCGTGCGCTCGGCGGTACGCCGCCAGGTGTAGGAGCTCAGCACCCGGGCCCGCCCCGCGCGGCCCAGCTGGTCACGCAGCGACGGGTGGTCCAGGACCAGCCGCAACGCCTCGGCCAGCCGGCCGACGTCACCCGCCGGCACCTGCACCCCGGCGTGCGACCCGACGACCTCCGGCAGGGCACCTGCGTCGGTCGTCACCAGCGGCGTCCCGCAGGCCATCGCCTCGACCGCCGGGAGCGAGAAGCCCTCGTACAGCGACGGGATGGCCACCACGGTGGCGGTCTGCAACAGCCGTACCAGCTCCTCGGTCGGGATGGACCCGGTGAAGTGGACCGCATCGGTCAGGCACAAGCGGTCCAGCGCGGCGGCCGCGGGCCCACCGGGCCGGGCCGTGCCGACCACGGTGAGCCGCACGTCCTGCTCGGTGCGCAGCTTGGCGAGTGCCTCCAGCAGGTGGACCAGGCCCTTGAGCGGGACGTCGGCGCTGGTCGTCACCACGATCCGGGCGGCCTCCCGGACGGCGGGCTCGGCCGGGGGCCGGAACACGTCCGGGTCGATGCCCACCGGGATGACCTCGACGTCGGCGGCCGGGACGCCCATGTGCCGGGTGATGTCCCGGCGGGAGCTCTCCGAGACGGTGGTGAGGCCGTCGAGCCGTTGGGCCACCCGGCCCTGCATGGTGGTGAAGCCGTACCAGCGGTGCAGCGTCAGCCGCCGGCGCAGGCCGGGCGCCGCGGCGAGCTCGAGGTCGCGGTCGATGGCGACCGGGTGGTGCACCGTGGCGACGGTGGGCAGCCCTCGACGGCGCAGCTGCAGCAACCCGTAGCCCAGCGACTGGTTGTCGTGCACCAGGTCGAAGTCCGCGGTGCGGCGGCCCAGCAGGCGGGCGGCACGCAGGCTGAAGGTCAGCGGCTCGGGGAAGCCGGCCGTGCACATGGCCAGCCACTCGGCCACGTCGATCGCGCTGGTGAACTCGCTGGGCCGAGGGGTCCGGAACGGGTCCGGCTCGCGGTAGAGGTCCAGGCTGGGAACCCGGGTGAGCGGCACGCCGTCGGCCAGCTCCGGATAGGGCTGGCCGCTGAGCACCTCGACCCGGTGCCCGAGCTCGCCCAGCTCCCGCGACAGCGCCCGGACGTACACGCCCTGCCCGCCGCTGTGCGGCTTGCTGCGGTAGGACAGCAGTGCGACCCGCAACGACCGTCCCATGACCGGACTGTAACGAGGGCGCTCCGGTTGGCCCGTGCCCGGACCGGCCTGGCAGGGTGCGCTCATGCTGCGCCACGTCGTGCTGTTCACCTGGACCGAGGACACCTCCCCGCAGACGCGGGAGGCCACGGTCGCCGCGCTCGGCCGGTTGCCCGAGGAGGTCGGTGGGATGACCGCCTTCGCGGTCGGTCCCGACGCCGGGCTCGTGGACGGGAACGCGCACACCGCACTGGTGGCCGACTTCCCCGACGTCGAGGCGTTCCGCGCCTACGCCGCCGACCCCCGGCACCTGGCGGTGATCGCCGAGCACGTGAAGCCGCACCTGGCGAGCCGGTCGGCGGTCCAGTACGAGGTCTGAGGCCGGCAGCCCGGCCGCTGGGATGAGGTGCACGCCGGGAGGGTGCGCCGGGCGGTGGCCGTCCTGCCGGCCGCCGTCCACAGCCGGCGCCGCCGTCCACAACCTCGCTCCGGCCGGCCCGGATCGGCACCGGGCGCACCAGGGTCGGGCTCATGGCCGAACCGCAGGAGCCCCTGACCATCCGTCTCTCCGACCCCGGGGAGGTGGTCGCGGCGCTGCCGCACCTGCTCGGCTTCCGGCCGCGCGAGTCGCTGGTGCTGATGAGCCTGCGCGGGTCGCCGGGCCAGCGGGTGGGGCTCACCGCCCGGGTCGACCTGCCGCCGCCCGAGCACCGCAGCCAGGTCGTCTCCGGCCTGGTGCGCTCGCTGCTCACCGACGGGCCGACGGCGGCGCTGCTGGTGGTCGTCTCCGAGGCCACCGACGAGCCGGCGACCCCGGATGGCTGGCCTGACGTCCTCCAGCCGCCCCCGGCCGAGGACCTCGCGCACCGGGACCTCGTCCACGAGGTCGTGCTGGCGCTGGACGCCGTGGACGTCCCGCTCCGTCAGGCTCTGCTGGTCCGGCGGGAGCGCTGGTGGTCCTACGACTGCCCGGCGGCGTGCTGCGCACCGGAGGCAGGCACCCCGCTGCCCACCGGCACCAGCGAACTCGCCGTGGCCAGCGTGGTCGACGGGCAGGTGGTGGAGGAGGAACGGGCAGCGCTGGTCCGGCGGATCGCACCGGTCGGCTTCCTGGCGGCGCAGGCGATGTCCCGGGCCTGTGACGAGGTGGGCGACGCGCTGGCGCGGCGGACGACCGAGCTGGGCTGGGACGTCCTCGTGGAGGAGGGCTGGGCGGCCGTGCTGGCGGCGGTCGAGGCAGCCGGCCCCGGCGAGCACGGAGGTGCCGGCGCGCGGCTGTCGGACCACGAGGTGGCCCGGCTGGCCTGGGGTCTGCGCGACCACGACCTGCGGGACCGGGCCCTCACCCTCGCGCTGGGGGAGTCCGCGGCGGCCGCCGAGGCGCTGTGGACCGAGCTGACCCGTCGGTCGCCGGCGCCGCTGGACGCGGCGCCGGCGACCCTGTTGGCGGTCAGTGCATGGGTGCGCGGCGGCGGGGCGCTGGCCAACGTCGCGCTGGAGCGAGCGCTGCGGAGCGAACCCAGCTACACCTTCGCCGGGTTGCTGCGTTCGGCGCTGGACGCCTGTCTCGCCCCGGCCGAGATGCGCCGGCTCATCCGGCAGGCCAGCGCGCCGCTCGACACCCGGTGGTGAGCGGCGCGCTGGCCCCAGAGGCGCTGCCCTCAGATCAGCTCCGGACGCCGCCACTCCTCGCCCAGCACGTGCTCGGCGAGGAAGGCGAGCACGGTCTCGTACCAGACCGCCGCGTTCCCCGGCGTGAGCACCCAGTGGTTCTCGTCCGGGAAGTACAGGAACTTCGACGGCACCCCGCGCTTCTGCAGGTCGTACCAGAGCCGCAGGCCCTCGCCGATCGGCACGCGGTAGTCCTTGTCACCGTGGATCACCAGCATCGGCGTCCGGATCGCGTCGGCGTAGCGGTGCGGGGAGTTCTGCTCGTACCGCTTCGGCTCGGTCAGCGGGTCGCCGAACTCCTTCTCCCAGTAGTACGCAGCGTCGGTCGCCCCGACGAACCCGTCCAGGTGCCACAGGCTGGCGTGGGTGACGATCGCCCGGAAGCGGTCGGTCTGGGTGGCGATCCAGTTGGCCATGTAGCCGCCGAACGAGCCGCCCATCGCGGCAGTCCGGGTCTGGTCGATCTCCGGGAGCGCCTCCGCGGCGTCCACCGCCGCCATCAGGTCGGTGTACGGCGCGTCGCCCCACTCACCCCAGCCGCGCCGGACGAAGTCCTGACCGAACCCCTGCGACAGCGCCGGGTTGGGCAGCAGCACGGCGTACCCGCGGGCGGCGAGCACCCACGGCGTCCAGCGCCAGGACCAGGAGTTCCAGCTCATCAGCGGGCCGCCGTGCACCCACAGCGCCAGCGGCGCCGGCGCCGTCGCGTCGGCGCCCTCGGGGAGCACCAGCCACGACTGGACCCGGGTGCCGTCGGCCGCGGTGGCGTCCAGTTCGCGCAGCGTCCCGGGGAAGCTGCTGATCGTGCCCGGGTTCGGCAGCGCGGCCGGGTCCTGCCCCGGGGCGTGCGGGTCCAGCCGTACCGGCACCGGCGGGGTGTCGTAGCCGGAGCGCAGGGCGTAGAGCGCGCTGCCGTCCCGGGCGACCTGCAGGTCGCTGTAGGCGCCCTGGTCGGTCAGCCGCACCGGGGCCGTGTCCTCCAGCGCGTTGCCGTCGGCCGCCACCCGGAAGACGGCGTGCCGGCCGTCGTCGTCGGCCAGGAAGTACACGGCCGTGCCGTCGGCGGAGAACTGCGGCGCGCTGGGCCAGCGGTCGAACCCGGGGGTCAGCTCCCGGGTCTCGGCGCTGGCGACGTCGACCAGCAGCAGCGTGTGGTCCGGCGGCTCGGCGTAGGTGGAGGCGGACTCCCGGTCGCACACCACCCGCCGGGAGTCGGGGGAGAAGCGGGCGGCGGAGATGTCGGCCTGCGGGTCGTCGACGAGGACCCGGGTCTCCCCGGTCGCCACCTCGATGAGCACCAGCCGGGACCGTCGTCCGGCCGGGCCGTCGGGCAGCTCCTCGCTGCGCGCCACCCACCGGCCGTCGGGGGAGACGGCCAGGTCGGTGCCCGAGCCCAGCGGCGGGCCCGCCTCGGGGGTCAGGTCACGCCACTGCGGCGCGGCCGTCGGCGTGCCCGGGACGGTCTCACCCGGCAGCTGGCCGATCCAGTACACGTGCGGCACCGCAGGGCCCAGGTCGTGGTCCCAGTAACGCACCGGGTAGCTCTCGTGCAGCAGTGCGCTGACGCCGGCGTCCTGGCGCCGGGTGCGGAGCTCCTCGTCGGCCTCGGCGTCCGGGGCACCGGGCATGGTGCTGGCGACGACGACCACGTCGCCGGTGTCGGCGGCGACCGCGACGCCGGCCACGCCGGCGCTCCGCTGCAGCACCAGCCGGGCCTCACCGCCGTCGGCCGGCAGCGCCCACAGGGCGGGCTTCGGGTCGCCGCCGTCCTTGGCCGCGGTGGGATCGGGCCGGGTCGAGGTGAACAGCAGGTCGCCGGCGGGGGTGAACACCGGCGCGGACTCACCGCTCGCCCCGCGGGTCAGCCGCCGGGCGTCCCGCTGCCCGGTCGGGTCGACCTCCCAGAGCGCGGACTGCCACTTCTTGCCCTCGGCGTCCAGCGTGGCCACCGACGTGACCAGCCGGCTGCCGTCGGGGGAGAGGGCCAGGCCGCCGAGCCGGGGGAGGGCGACGAAGTCCGCGAGCCGGTGGAACGGACTGGGCGGGGTGTCGTCGCTCTGCTCGAGGGGAGCTGCGGTGTCGCTCACCGTGGCCTTCTCTCTGCGCGTCCGGACAGGTCGCACCGGAGCCTAGTGAGAAGGGCGCGAGGTCGTGAGGCCGGCGAACGACCTCGCTCCGGTCAGCCGACCCCGGCGGTCGCCTCGGCCGCCTCGACCGGGGACAGCTCCTCGTCGACCGCGCTCACGAAGACGTGCTGGGCGACCCCGGGCTGCAGGGCGACGCCGTCGACCAGCACCGCACCGTCGGTCAGCGTGGCGGTGACCGTCGACCCCGGCCGCACGCCCTGGTCGGCCAGCGAGCGCAGCAGCGGGGCGTCCTCCTGCAGCTGCTCGCTGATCCGCCGGACGACGACCTGCCGGCCCTCGGGGGTCGCCGTCGCCGACAGCAGGGTCAGCGCGTCGAGCACCGCCGAGGTGTCGCCGCCCAGGGCGTCCAGGCCGGGGATCGGGTTGCCGAACGGCGAGACCGTCGGGTTGCCGAGCAGGCTGAGCAGCTTGCGCTCCACCGCCTCGCTCATCACGTGCTCCCAGCGGCAGGCCTCTTCGTGCACGTCGGCGTAGTCGAGCCCGATGACGTCGACCAACAGGCACTCGGCCAGCCGGTGCTTGCGCATCACGGCAGTGGCGAGCTCCCGGCCCTCGTCGGAGAGCTGGAGGTGCCGGTCGCCCTGGACCGAGAGCAGGCCGTCCCGCTCCATCCGGGCCACCGTCTGGCTCACGGTCGGGCCGCTCTGGTGCAGGCGCTCGGCGATCCGGGCCCGCAGCGGGACGATCCCCTCTTCCTCGAGCTCGAAGATGGTCCGGAGGTACATCTCCGTGGTGTCGATGAGGTCGTTCACGTCCACACTCCTCCGTCAGGTTCACCCCGATCCTACGAGGGTCGGGCCGCTGGACGGGCGGATCTCCTGCGTTCGGGTCCGGCGGGCGCGCTGCCCGGGTCGCAGCGGTAGCGTCGGGCCGGTGATGGAGCTCGCCCGCTCGACGAGGAGCACCGCAGCGCAGCGCCCCGGCCGGCCCCGGCGGGGGGAGCGCCCGTGAGCGACGCCGTGACCGTGATCTGGGACGACGCCCTGCTCGGCTACACCATGGGCGGTGACCACCCCATGCACCCGGTGCGGTTGGACCTGACCATGCGGCTGGCCGACTCCCTGGGCGTCCTGGGCTCCTCCCGGATCGAGGTCGTCAAGCCCGAGCCGGCGGGCCCGGAGCTGCTCACGCTCGTCCACGACCCGGCCTACCTGGAGGCCGTCCGCCGCGCCCCGGACGACCCGTACGGCGCCGGCCACGGCCTGGGCACCCCGGACAACCCGGTGTTCCCGGGCATGTACGAGGCGGCGGCCCTGATCACCGGCGGCAGCGTGCTCGCCGCCGAGCTGGTCTCCAGCGGCCGGGCCCAGCACGCGGTCAACATCGCCGGGGGGCTCCACCACGCCATGCGCGACCAGGCCTCGGGCTTCTGCGTCTTCAACGACGCCGCGGTGGCCATCGCCTGGCTGCTGGGTCAGGGCTGGGAGCGGATCGCCTACGTCGACCTCGACGTGCACCACGGCGACGGCGTCCAGGCCGCGTTCTACGACGACCCCCGGGTGCTCACCGTCAGCATCCACCAGACCCCGCTCACCATCTTCCCCGGCACCGGCTTCCCCGAGGAGACCGGAGGCCCCGGGAAGGCGCTGGGCAGCGCGGTCAACCTGGCGCTGCCCAACGGCACCGACGACTCCGGCTGGCTGCGGGCGTTCACCGCCGTGGTGCCCAGCGTGGTGCGCGCGTTCGACCCGCAGATCCTCATCACCCAGTGCGGCTGCGACGCCCACCACGAGGACCCGCTGGCCGACCTCGGGCTGACCGTCGACGGGCAGCGGGCCTCCTACCGCGCCGTGCACGACCTGGCGCACGAGGTGTGCGACGGCCGGTGGATCGCCCTGGGTGGCGGTGGCTACGGCCTGGTCCGCTGTGTGCCGCGGGCCTGGACCCACCTCCTCGCCGAGGCCGGCGGTGACCGGTTGGCGCCGGACACCGTGATCCCGCAGAGCTGGCAGGACGACGTCCGGCGCCGGGGCCTGCGCACGCCGCCGCCGGGCTCGATGACCGAGGGCGGCTACGTCGGCTTCCACCGCTGGGACCCGTTCACCGAGAACCGGGTCGACCGCGCCGTCCTGCGCACCCGCACCGCCTCCTTCCCCTACTTCGGACTCGACCCGGACGACCCCCGTGATTGACGAAGGACCCCTCGGCCCCTCAGCAGGCTCGCCGCGGGACCCTGCTGAGGGGCCGAGGGGGTGACCGTGAGCGAGGAGACGTCTGTGAACCGCACTGCGCCCCCGCACTGGGAGGCCGACGTGGTCGCCGCCGACGGCGGCACCGTGCACCTGCGCCCGATCACACCCGAGGACGCCGACAGGATCGTCGGGCTGATGGACCGCAGCTCCGACCAGACCCGCTACTACCGGTTCTTCGGACCGATGCGGCGGCTGTCGGACAAGGACCTGCACCGCTTCACCCACGTCGACCACGACGCCCGGGTGGCCTTCGTGGTGCTGCTGGGCGACCGGCTGGTCGGCGTCGGCCGGTACGACCGCTACCCGGGCACCGACGACGCCGAGGTCGCCTTCCTGATCGAGGACGCCCACCAGCGGCGGGGGCTCGGGTCGGTGCTGCTGGAACACCTGGCGGCGGCCGCCCGGGAGCGGGGGATCAAGCGGTTCGTCGCGGAGGTGCTCAGCCAGAACAGCCAGATGGTGCGGGTCTTCCTCGACGCCGGGTACTCGGCCAAGCGGTCCTACGAGGACGGCGTCGTGCACCTGACCTTCCCGATCGCCCCCACCGAGCAGTCCCTCGCGGTGGCGCACGAGCGCGAGCAGCGCAGCGAGTCCCGCTCCATCGGCCGGCTGCTCAACCCGGGCTCGGTGGCCGTCGTCGGCGCCAGCAACGACCCGGCCAAGGTCGGCCACGCGGTGCTGCACAACCTGCTCGAGTACGGGTTCGACGGGCCGATCTACCCGGTGAACCCGGCGGTGCGGCACGTCCGCGGGGTGCCGGCGCACGCCTCCATCGAGGCCATCCCCGACGACGTCGACCTGGCGGTCCTGGCCGTGCCGGCCGACGAGGTGGCCGCGGTGGTCGAGGCCTGCCGGCGCAAGAACGTGCACGGACTGGTGGTCATCTCCGGTGGCTTCGGGGAGACCGGGCTCGAGGGGCGGGCCGCCGAGCGCGCCCTGGTCGCCTCGGCGCGCGCGTCCGGGATGCGGGTGGTCGGCCCCAACTGCCTGGGGATCGTGAACACCGACCCGGACGTGCGGCTCAACGCCAGCCTGGCCCCCGACGTCCCCGGCCGCGGGAGGGTGGGCTTCTTCGCCCAGTCCGGTGCGCTGGGCGTCGCGCTGCTGGAGCGCGCCCGGGCCCGGGGGATCGGGCTGTCCAGCTTCGTCTCCGCGGGCAACCGGGCCGACGTCAGCGGCAACGACATGCTCCAGTACTGGGCGAGCGACCCCGGCACCGAGGTCGTGCTGCTGCACCTGGAGAGCTTCGGCAACCCGCGCAAGTTCGCCCGGCTCGCGCGCGGGGTCGGCCGCACGAAGCCGGTGGTGGCGGTCAAGAGCGGCCGGCACGTGGGCATGACCGCCGGGCTGGCCGGTACCAGCGTCGCCGTCCCCGAGCAGTCGGTGGCCGCGCTGTTCGCCTCCGCCGGCGTCATCCGGGTCGAGACGCTCGCCCAGCTCTTCGACGTCGGCACGCTGCTGGCCCACCAGCCGCTGCCGGCCGGCGACCGGGTCGCCATCGTCGGCAACTCCACCGCCATGGGGGTGCTCGTCGCCGACGCCGTCCTGGAGCAGGGGCTGGAGCTGGCCCACGAGCGGCCCGTCGACATCGGCACCCAGGCCGCGCCGGAGGACTTCCGGGCCGCGCTGCAGGCCGCGCTGGACGACGAGGGCGTCGACTCGGTGGTCGCGGTCTTCCTGCCGCCGCTGCTGCAGGGCGAGCAGCCCTTCGGCCGGGTCCTCCGCGAGGTCTCCCGCACGGCGGAGAAGCCGCTGGTGGCCAACTTCCTGTCCACCGAGGGGATCCCCGCCGAGCTGGTCGTCCGGGACGAGCACGGCATGCCGGGCCGTGGCTCGGTGCCGTCGTTCTCCACCCCCGAGCGTGCGGTCATGGCGCTGGCGAAGATCAGCGAGTACGCCCGCTGGCGCCGGCGGCCCCTCGGCGTCGTCCCCGAGCTCGGCGGCATCGACGAGGCGGCCGCCCGGGAGGTGGTCGAGTCCGCGCTCGGCGCGGCACCGGAGGGTCGTGCCCTCTCCGACGAGGAGACGATGGCACTGCTGGGCGCCTACGGGGTGCCGATGCTGGGCACGCGCCGGGTCGAGGACGTCGAGGCGGCCGTCGCCGCCGCCGAGGAGATCGGCTACCCGGTGGTGCTGAAGTCGACGGCGCCGTGGCTGCGGGACCGCCGCGACCTCGGCGGCATGCGGTTCGACCTGGCCGACGCCGAGGACGTGCGCAGCGCGTTCGCCGCCATCCCGGCCGGTGACCCGGTCATCGTCCAGGAGCAGTCGGCTCCGGGGGTGGCCACCGTGGTCGACATCGTCGACGATCCGTCCTTCGGTGCGCTGGTGAGCTTCGGGGTGGGCGGGGTCGCCACCGACCTGCTCGGCGACCGGGCCTACCGCACCCTGCCGCTGACCGACCTGGACGCCGCCGAGCTGGTCCGCGAGCCGCGGGCCTGGCCGCTGCTGAACGGCTACCGAGGGAGCACGCCGGTCGACACCGCTGCGCTGGAGGACCTGCTGCTGCGGGTCGCCCGGGTCGGCGACGACCTGCCCGAGGTGCTGTCACTGACTCTGGAGCCGGTGATCGTCGGCCCCGCGGATGCCTGGCACGGTGGCCGGTCCCTGGTGGTCGCCGGTGCGACCGTCCGGATCGGCCAGCCGACGGCACGGGTGGACGCCGGCCCCCGCCGCATGTTCCGCCCCGGCGTGTGAGCACGAGAGCCCGCCGCCCCGAGGGGGTGGCGGGCTCTCAGCTGTTCGGTCGGGACGTCAGCCCAGGTAGTCCCGGAGGGCGTCGGCGCGCTGCGGAGCCCGCAGCTTGGTCATCGTCTCGCGCTCGATCTGGCGCACCCGCTCGCGGGAGAGCCCGAAGCGCTTGCCGATCTGCTCGAGCGTCCGCGGCTGCTCGCCGTCCAGGCCGAACCGCATGACGACGACGTCCCGCTCGCGGTCCTCGAGGGTCTTCAGGACGTTGCGCACGTCGCCCTTCATCATCTGGAAGGCGACGGCGTCCTCGGCGACCGCGGCGTCGGCGTCCTCGATGAAGTCACCGAGCCGGGACTCCTCGTCGGCACCGACGGTCTGGTCGAGCGAGACCAGGTCGCGGGAGTACTCCAGCAGCTCGGTGATCCGCTCGGGCGTCAGGTCGAGCTCGAGACCCAGCTCCTCGGCGGTGGGCTCGCGCTCCAGCTCCTGGTGGATCCGGCGGCGGGTGCGCACCACCTTGTTGACCTGCTCGGCCAGGTGGACGGGCAGCCGGATCGTCCGGCCGGAGTCGGCCATGGCGCGGGTGATGGCCTGACGGATCCACCACGTCGCGTAGGTCGAGAACTTGAAGCCCTTGGTGTAGTCGAACTTCTCGACGGCCCGGATCAGCCCGACGTTGCCCTCCTGGATCAGGTCCAGGAACGTCATGCCGTGGCCGGTGTAGCGCTTGGCCACCGAGACGACCAGGCGCAGGTTGGCCTCCAGCAGGTGGGCCTTGGCCGCCTTGCCGTCAGCGGCCAGCAGCTTGTAGTCCCGCTTGACGGCGGGGGTCAGCTGCCGCTCGCCCAGCAGGCGGTCGGCGTAGAGCCCGGCCTCGATCCGCTTGGCCAGCTCGACCTCCTGCTCGGCGGTCAGCAGCGCGGTCTTGCCGATGGTGTTGAGGTAGACGCGCACCAGGTCCGTCGACACCAGGCCACTGGTGTCCGGGGCACGGCGCGGGGAGCGCACCTCGAGGGTGTCGGTGGGGGAGGACTGCAGCACGGTCACGATGAGTCTTCGTCCTTGCTTCGGGGTCCGGATGCGCCGCGTCGTCGATGTGCGGTGCACCCCGGTGGAGGTCAGAGCGTCGGCCCGGCGTCACCGGGTGGCTCTCCAGCCGTTCTGTCCGTGTGGTACATCGTGTGCAACGGACCCGGGTGGGTCGGTGTTCCGAAGCGGCTAAACTCACAGGGAACGTCCAGGTGTGGCGCTCCGCGGGCGAGTGACGAGCACGCGGGGGGACGACGGATGGTTACCCGGCGACGCCGGGGCTAGACCTCCAACTGCAAGGTCATCGGGCCCTCGTTCACCGAGGCGACCGCCATCCGCGCCCCGAACCGCCCGGTGGCGACCTGGGTGCCGCGCCGGCGGAGGTCGGCCACCACCTCCTCGACCAGTGGCTCGGCGAGCTCGCCCGGGGCGGCGTCCGCCCAGGACGGCCGGCGGCCCTTGCGGGTGTCGGCGTAGAGGGTGAACTGGCTGACCACGAGCACCGGCAGCCCGAGGTCGCCCACCGAGCGGGCACCGTCGTCGGTGGGGAACACCCGGAGCTCGTGCAGCTTCCGGGCCATGGCGCGTGCCCGGTCGGCGTCGTCGTCCCGGCCCACCCCCACCAGGGCCAGCAGGCCGGGGCCGATGCTGCCGACCACCTCGTCGGCCACCGTCACCGATGCCTGGCTGACCCGGGTCACCACCGCACGCACGGCATGATCCTCGACCGACGGTCCTCGCCGGTCGCGGCCAGGGTGCGCCGGCCGGACAGCGCGGGTGCTCCACACTGCTCTCGGCGCGGGACGTCGCGTCGTGCGCCGTCCGGCCGCACCAGTCACCATGACCACCCAGACGGCACGCGCGTGCCGACCGATCGGAAGGACCTCCCGTGGCGGGTGGACTCGTAGCTCTCCTCGACGACGTGGCCGTGCTGGCGCGTGCCGCCGCGGCCTCGATCGACGACATCGGGGCGGCGGCCGGGCGGGCGAGCATGAAGGCCGCCGGCGTCGTCGTCGACGACACCGCGGTGACGCCGCAGTACGTGCACGGGCTGAACGCCGAGCGCGAACTGCCGATCATCCGGAAGATCGCCCTCGGGTCGCTGCGCAACAAGCTGCTGATCATCCTGCCGGCGGTGCTGTTGCTCAGCGAGTTCCTGCCCTTCCTCCTCACCCCGATCCTCATGATCGGCGGCGCCTATCTCTGCTACGAGGGGGCGGAGAAGATCTGGCACCGGCTGCGGCCGCACGAGGAGAGCCACGCCACGGTGGAGGACGCGCTGCCGGACGAGAAGACCATCGTGTCCGGGGCGGTGCGCACCGACTTCATCCTGTCGGCCGAGATCATGGTCATCTCGCTGAACGAGGTGGTCGACCAGGGCTTCTGGTCCCGCGCGGTCATCCTCGCCGTCGTCGCCCTGGGGATCACCGTGCTGGTGTACGGCGTCGTCGGCCTGATCGTGAAGATGGACGACGTCGGCCTGCACCTCTCCCAGCGCCCCAGCAAGGGCGTCGCCCGGTTCGGGCGCGGGCTGGTCAAGGGGATGCCGAAGCTGCTCAGCGCGCTCACCGTGGTCGGGACCGCCGCGATGCTGTGGGTGGGTGGCCACATCCTGCTGATCGGCACCGACGAGCTGGGCCTGACGTTCCTCTACGACGTCGTGCACCACCTGGAGGAGGCCGCCGCGGAGGCGACCGGAGCCCTCGGTTCCGTCGTGGGCTGGCTGGTCAACACCCTCGGCAGCGCCATCCTCGGGCTCGCCGTCGGTGCCCTGGTCGTGCTGGTCATGACCCTTACGCTGCACCGGCGCAGGGCGGAGTCCGCGAGCGGGAGCGGGGCGCACTAGCTCAACTAGCCGCGCAGGCGCAGGCTCTGCGCCCGACGTCGTCCTCCACCTCTGCCCAGCGGCGGTCCGGGTGGCACCGGGTCCTGACGCGCAGGTCTCCCGCTGTCAGTCGGACGGCATCCGGAGGACCGCCTGCAGCGGCGGACTCGGGAGCCGGCGCTGAGCGAGGTCGGTCAGCAACCGCGGCCCGTCCTCGAACGGGACGACGTCGGTGACCAGGTGGGTGCGGATCTCCTCCCCGCGGTGCCGGAGCAGGTCGAGGGTGACTGCGGCGAGCGCTTCCCGCGGCCAGGCAGCGGCCATGCCGCGCGGCACGCGGCCGATCTGCGCACAGTTGATGCTGAGCCCGTTGTGGTGGAACTCCTCGCCGAGCCGCATCCGCTCCGCTCCGCCCTGGTAGAAGCCGAGGTCCACCACGATGCCCTGCGGCCGCAACGACTTGAGCCCGGCGGCCAGCGCCTCGTCGTGCCCCCGGCACTGCAGCACCACATCGGCACCGGCATCCCCGTGGGCATGCCGCCACCGCTGCTTGACCGACAGCCAGGCGGCCTCCGCAGTGGCCAGGGTCGGGAGACCGAGCGCCTCGGCGACGGCCCGGCGCTGCGGGGACGGGTCGAGGACGAGCACCTGCGCCGCGCCGTGCTGCACGCTCAGCATCGCCGACAACAGCCCGATGACGCCGGCGCCGGTCACCAGCACGAACCGGTCCCGCACGCCGTCGGCCACCCCGGCTGCCGGCCCGGCCAGCGCCGCCGCGGCGTGCAGCAGGCCGTTGACGCAGATGGGCCCCATCTGGGCCAGGTAGACACCCAGCAGCGGGTCGAGGTCGTCGGGCACCGGGATCACCGGCATGGTGGCCGGGTCCGCGCACCGGCCGGTGCGGTGTCCGTAGGCCATGGCCACCAGAGCGCCCTCGGCCAGCCCGTCGGCACGGCTCTCGGTGACCCGACCGACCTCCATGTAGCCGAGCGCCCGGATCGGGTAGCCGGCCGTCGCGCCGGTGACGCCGAACGCCCGCAGGTCGGGGTCCCACCCCAACTGGTGCTGCGGATCGGTGCCGCGCACCAGCGCCACCTCGGTGCCTGCGCTCACCCCGGACCACTCGGTGCGGACCCAGGCCTGCCCTGGGCCGGGCTCCGGCTCCACGTCCTCGAGGACCGCCGGCCGTCCCGGTGCGATGACCCCGATGGACCGGATCGGTCGCCCGGTCACCGCCCCTCCGGGTCCGGCAGCCCGACCGGTCGCCCGTCCCGGGCCGAGCGGTCTGCGGCGCAGGCCAGGGCGTGCGTGCGCAGTGCCTCGTGGTAGGGCACGCGGACCTGCGCTGCCCGGCCGAGCAGGACGTCGAGGAACTCCCGGTCCTCGGTGCGGATCGGGTCCTGGTCCGACCGGAGCACCTCCTCCCCGTGTGCGGTCACCACCCGCAGCTCGTGATCGGTCAGTCCTCGTTCGCTGAGCTCCACGACCAGGCCCTCGGCCACCACGTGCAGGGCGACACGGTGCCGCCAGCCGAGCACCCGCGCCGAGGAGATGCTGCCCACCGCACCGGAGACGAACCGGAGGAGGGCGCTGGCCGCGGCCGGGACGTCACCCCGCCCGTCAGAGGCGGCCCGCTCGGCCGCTGCGACGCTCGCCACCTCACCGGCGAGGGTGCGGGCCAGGTCGAAGACGTGCGTGGTCTGCTCGATCACCTGGCTGCCCGAGTACGCGCGCTGCGGCCACCACGGGACTGCTGGCGTCTTGTCCAGCCAGTAGCCGGTCACCAGCTGCGCCGGTGTCCGCGCCAGCAGCTCCGCCGCCCGGTGGACCACCTCCAGATGGCGCCAGTGGTAGCCCACGGCCGTGGTCAGGCCGCTGGCGGAGACCTGGTCGGCCAGCTCCTGGGCGGCCGGCAGGTCCAGCCCGAGTGGCTTCTCCACGAAGAAGGGGACTCCGTGTGCGATGGCTGCGGTCTCGAGCGCGCCGTGGGCGAACGGGGGTACGCAGAGCCAGACGGCATCCAGGTCCTCGGAGTCCAGCAGTGTCAGCCCGTCGCCGTAGGCCCGTCCGCCGGACCGGTCGGCCGCCTGCTGGGCCCGCTCCAGCACGGTGTCGGCCACCGCCACGACCTCCACGTCGTCGAAGCCGGCCAGGGCCCGCAGGTGCTGCCCGGCGATGAAGCCGGTACCGACGCAGCCGACGCGCAACCGGGTCATGCCACGATCCCCGCTCGGGTCGGGGCCGCGAGGAGCCGGCCGGCCGGGCTGACGCGGGGCGACTCGGTGACCACCCGGACCTCCTGTCGCCGCGGGCTGCTGCCCTCGCCCCATGAAGCCCGATGAGCGTCATTCGGGCAACCGGGGGTGGCGGTCAGGCCGACACGGCCTCGGCGCTTGCGCACCCGCGGTCCGGTCCCGGCCGAGCCGTCCGGGTCCTCAGTCCGGGCGGGGGGACTCGTCGACCAGCGACGCGAGCGTGGCCCGCGCACCCCGTTCGCGCAGGGACGTCAGAGCTCTCCGGTAGGGCACCACGAACCGTTCCTGGTCCACGAGGTCACCGAAGACGCTGCGATCGGCGATGAAGGCGAGTGGGTCCTCGTCCAGCCGGCCCGCGTTGGCCCGGATGCGGTCGGCCTGCCGGTCGACGAGGGGGAGGGGGTGCCCGCAGTCGTCGAGCCCCTGGGCGTACCGGGCCCAGCTGGCGACGACGGCGGCGCCGCGGTGCACCTCGCCGCCGGCGGCGAGGCGGGCGCGGACCACCGGGAGCACGTACTTGGGGATCAGCGCGGAGCTCTGGGCGCACAGTCGAGACACCGGGTCAGCCACCGCCGCGCTGGCCAGCCGCTGGAGGACCGTCCGCTTGTAGTCCCCGAGGTCCACTCCCGGGACGGCCGGGAGCATCGGGGAGACCTCGTGGTCCAGGTAGTCACGGAGGAACCCGGACCACGGTGGGTCCCGGCCGGCGTCGTGCACGAACCGGTGGCCGGCGAGCGAGGCGAAGTAGGCGAGCGCCTGGTGGCTGCCGTTGAGCAGGTGCAGCTTCATCGTCTCGTAGGGGGCGACGTCCTCGACCAGCTGCACACCGGCTGCCTCCCAGGGCGGGCGACCGGCGGGGAAACGGTCCTCCACGACCCACTGGGCGTACGGCTCGCACACGACCGGCCACGCGTCGGCGATGCCGAACTGGTCCTGGAGCGTCGCGACGTCGTCGGGCGTGGTCCGCGGGGTGATGCGGTCGACCATGCTGTTGGGGAAGGACACCTCGCGCGCGACCCACCCACCGAGGTCCGGGTCGCGCAGGGTGGCGAAGGCGGTGAACGCCTGCCGGGCGACGTCGCCGTTGCCGTGCAGGTTGTCGCAGGAGAGCACGGTGAACGGCGGCACCCCGCGCGCCCGGCGGCGCGCCAGCGCCTCGGTGACGAGTCCGAAGGTGCTGCGGAGCACGGCGTGGGGCCGCAGGTCGGCCCTGACGTCCGGGGCCGCCTCGTCGAAGAGACCGGTCGCCGGGTCGGTGTTGTAGCCGCGCTCGGTGATCGTCAAGGAGACGATGTGGACGTCGGGGTGCGCCATCTTCTCGACCACGGCCTCCGGGTGGTCGGGAGCCAGCAGGAACTCGACGAGAGATCCGATGACGCGCGGCTCCAGGGAGCCGTCGGGGTGCTTGACCACGAGGGTGTACAGCCCGTCCTGCGCGGCGAGCACCTCCTGCATCCGCCGGTCGGCCGGGAGGACACCGACCCCGCAGACACCCCACTCGGGACCCAGGCCGGCGTTCATGAGCCGGTCGGCGTACATCGCCTGGTGCGCCCGGTGGAAGCCGCCCACGCCGATGTGCACCATGCCGGTGCGGACCCGGCGACGGTCGTAGGCGGGGGTCGCGACCGCTCCCGCCAGCGTGCCGAGGGTGCTGGTGTTCAGCGGGCTGGCCGGGAGGGCGGCGGGTGGATCGGGGCGGTGCGACACCGCCCTACCCTAACGTTAGATTAGGGTCGCTGTCATGCCGGGAGACCGGAGCTGCTCGTCGGCAGCCCGGAGCGGCTCGCCGGCGGAGGAGCCGCTAGGCGGCGGTGCCCCGTGCCGCTCTGTCGGCCGGGAGGAAGACCTGCGCCGGGTCCCGCTCGACCACCTCGCCCAGCGCCTCGTCGACCCGCGTCATGATCTCGGCGTCCAGCCGCACGCCGGCGGCCTTGACGTTGGCGTGCACCTGCTCCGGCCGGCTGGCGCCGATGATGGCGGCGGCGACGTTGGGGTTCTGCAACACCCAGGCCAGTGCCAGCTGGGCCATGGTGAGGCCGACGTCGTCGGCGATCGGGCGGAGCTGTTGGACCCGGCTGAGCACGGCATGGGCCATGAAGCCTTCCACCTGGAAGCCGACCGCGGAGTGGCTCGCCCGGCTGCCGGCCGGTGGCTGCTCCCCGGGGCGGTACTTCCCGGTGAGCACCCCCTGGGCCAAGGGGGACCAGACGATCTGGGAGACCCCCTCCTGTTCGCAGGTGGGCACGACGGCGGCCTCGATGACCCGCCACAGCATCGAGTACTGCGGTTGGTTGCTGATCAGCTGCACCCCGAGGTCGCGGGCCAGGGCCGCGCCGGCCGCGATCTGCTCGGCGTTCCACTCCGAGACCCCGAGGTAGAGCACCTTGCCGGCCCGGACCAGGTCGGCGAAGGCGGTCATCGTCTCCTCGAGCGGGACCGTGGAGTCGTAGCGGTGCGCCTGGTAGAGGTCGATGTGGTCGGTCTGCAGCCGGCGCAGCGACGCGTGGCAGCTCTCGGTGACGTGCTTGCGGGAGAGGCCGCGGTCGTTGGCGCCGGGACCGGTGGGCCAGTACACCTTCGTCGCGATCTCCAGGCCCTCGCGACGCTGGCCGGCCAGGGCGCGGCCGAGCACGGACTCGGCCTTGGTGCCGGCGTAGACGTCGGCCGTGTCGAACGTCGTGATCCCGACGTCGAGGGCGGCCTGCACGCACGCCAGTGCGGAGTCCTCCTCCACCTGGCTGCCGTGCGTCAGCCAGTTGCCGAACGCGATCTGCGAGACGTTCAGGCCCGACCGGCCCAGGCGACGGAACTCCACGGCTGCTGACCGTAGTGCCCAGGCGGCGGGGGCGCGGCCTGGGCGGCAGCACCCCGGTCCCGTCGCCGGGGTGGCTGCCCGGCGCCGAGGCATTGCGCCATCCGCCTCGCCCTGCCACCGTGCGGCGAGGCGGGGGCGGAGGAGAGGTGGCCCATGGTCAACGCAGCCGACATCGCCACGGGCGGAGCCGATCGTCCTGCAGCGGGCCTGGTGGCCCGCCGGCGCGAGAGCACCGTGGCGCGTCGTCGCCGGCTCTCCATCTGCCTCTACAGCCCGTCGGCCGATCCCTCGGGCATGGGCGCACACATGGTGGACCTGGCCGCCGAACTCCGGTCCCGTGCCGACGTCTCCGTGCTCTGCTGGGGAACGCCGGCCGGACGACGGGTGCTCGACCGCGCGGCCGCCCTCGGGGTCGGCACCTGCGCTCTCCCGCGTCCGCGGGACCCGGCGTTCGCCCAGGCGATCGTCGAGTTCCTCTCCGCCCACCCGGCGGACGTGTTCCACGTCCACGTCGGCAGCGGCCGGGAGGACTTCGACGGCGCGCGGGCGGCCCGGCGAGCGGGCGTGCCGGCGGTCCTGCAGACGCAGCACCAGCCGTGGCTGCTGAGCCGGCGCAAGAGGGCCTCGTTCTTCCGTGCCATCGCACCGGTGGACCGGCTCATCGCCGTGTCCGAGGGGGTGCGCCTCACCCACGAGCGCATCGGCGTACCCGCTGAGCGCCTGGTGACTGTGCCGAACGGCATCGTCCCCCGAGGTCCTGGCCCGGGCCGGCAGGCCGCGCGAGCCGCCCTGGGTCTGGACCCCGATGCGCTCGTGGTGATGAACGTCGGTCGGTTGTTGGCGCAGAAGGGCCAGCGGTACCTGGTGGCGGCCCTGCCGGCGCTCGCCGCCCGGTTCCCACGACTCGAGGTGGTGATCGTCGGCGACGGCCACCTGTCGGGCGACCTGGCCCGCCAGGCGGCCGAGCTCGGCGTGGCCGGGTCCCTGCACCTGCTCGGACACCGGAGCGACGCCCGGATGCTCCTGGATGCCGCGGACGTGTTCGCCCTGCCGTCCCGGCAGGAGGGGCTGCCCCTCGCGGCGCTGGAGGCGATGGACGCCGGGCTGCCGGTGGTCGCGACCGACGTCATCGGGACGGCGGAGGTCGTCGCGCACGGGGTGACGGGGACGCTCGTGCCCCCGCAGGACCCGCCCGCCCTCGCCCGCGCGCTGGGCGACCTGCTCGCCGACCCCGAGCTGCGGCGCCGATACGCCCGGGCCGGGCGACGCAGGTACGTCGAGCAGTTCACGGCGCGACGGATGGCAGAGGAGACGCTCGGGGTCTACGAGCAGGTCCTGGCGTGGGCCGGCGCCGGAGGGGCGAGCGTCAGGACCGAGCGCCGATCTGACCGTGACCGGTGGCCGTCAACTGCTCGCGCAACGCGGTGACCCGTGCGGTGGCGGCCGCGCGGGACCCTCCGGCACGGTCGCCTCCCGATCGAGGTGACGGTCGCCCGGCTCGGCTGCCCCGGTGCGGGAGACTGCCGGGGTGACCCCGCAGTACGTGCACGGGCTGAACGCCGAGCGCGAACTGCCGATCATCCGGAAGATCGCCCTCGGGTCGCTGCGCAACAAGCTGCTGATCATCCTGCCGGCGGTGCTGTTGCTCAGCGAGTTCCTGCCCTTCCTCCTCACCCCGATCCTCATGATCGGCGGCGCCTATCTCTGCTACGAGGGGGCGGAGAAGATCTGGCACCGGCTGCGGCCGCACGAGGAGAGCCACGCCACGATGGAGGACGCGCTGCCGGACGAGAAGGCCATCGTGTCCGGGGTCGGTGCCCTGGTCGTGGTGGTCATGACCCTCACGCTGCACCGGCGCAAGGGCGGCGTCCGCGAGCGGGAGCGGGGCGCACCAGCCGCGCAGGCGCGGCTGTCTGAGTGCGGAGTGGGCGCCACCTGATGTCGAGTGCTGCCCAGCTGACCGGGAGCGGCGTACCGCTGGCGGCCCTGGTGGCCGCCGGTGCGCTCGTGGTCGTGCAGCTGCTGGTCCCGCGGATCCGCCGGCGCGTGTCGCCCTGGTCGGCCAGGTTCCAGTCGTTCGCCGGCGGACTGGCGATCGCCTACGTCTTCGTGCGCCTGCTCCCCGACCTGGCGCAGCCCGTGACCGCGGCTCCGACCGGTCCGGGGCAGGGGCTGCTCGGCCTGCTGGCCGAACGTCCGTTCCTCGTCGCGCTGGCCGGCCTGCTGCTGTACTACGCGGTGCTCGACTGGGCCCAGGACGCCGACCGCCGGGAGCAGCGGCAGGAGGGCGGCACGTCGACCCCGTGGCCGTTCTGGGCCAGCGGCGCCCTGTACCTGGTCTTCAACCTCTTCGTCGGGTACCTGCTGGTGCACCAGGTCCGCCCCGGTCCGACCGAGCTGGTCCTCTACACGGTCGCGTTGTCCGCCCGGTACCTCGTCGGCGAGATCGCGCTGCGCGACCAGGACCCGCGCGCCTACGACCGGCTGGGGCGGTGGGTCCTGGCCGCGGCGGTCCTCGTCGGTTGGGGGATCGGGGCCGCGGTGGACCTCGGCGACGCAGCCGTGCGGGTCCTCTCCGCGCTGCTGGCCGGCTCGATCGTCCTCACCAGCCTCAAGCAGCAGCTGCCCGGGTCCGGACGGGCACACGTCCCGCTGCTCGGGGGCGCCTGCCTGGCCTTCACCGCGCTGCTGCTGGCCCTCTAGCCCGTCCTCGGCTCAGGCCGGCGGGCAGTCGCGCAGCGCGGAGCCGTCGACGTCGGGGACGGGCCGGGGCTGCGCCTCCGCCAGCGTCTCGGCCTCGCCGTTCTCCTCGATGTCCTCCCACCCCGCGGAGGCCCGGACGCGCGGGCGCCCCGGCCCGCACGAGGCGGGCCGGGGCGTCCGGGTGGGGATGGCTACCGCAGGTCGTAGCGGTCCAGCTCCATGACCTTCACCCAGGCGGTGGCGAAGTCCTCGGCGAACTTCTCCTGCATGTCGTCGCCCGAGTAGACCTCGACGATGCCGCGCAGGATGGAGTTGGAGTTGAGCACCAGGTCCGCAGCGGTCGCCGTGCGGACGACGTTCCCGTCGGCGTCCAGGCCCTCGTAGACGTCCTCGTCCTGCACCGAGGTGCGCCACTGGACGCCCAGGTCCAGCAGGTTGCGGAAGAAGTCCTGCGACAGGACGCCCGGCCGGTCGGTGAACACGCCGTGCTGTACACCGCCGGTGTTGGCCCCGAGCACCCGCAGTCCACCCAGGAGCACCACCATCTCCCGCGCGGTCAGCTCCAGCATGTAGGCGCGGTCGATCAGCAGCGTCTCCGGCTCGAGCTTGCTGCCCGGCTGGAGGTGGTTGCGGAAGCCGTCGGCCCGCGGCTCCAGCCAGCGGAAGTTCTCGACGTCGGTCTGCTCCTGGTTGGCGTCGGTGCGGCCGGGGGAGAACGGCACGGTGAGCTGCACGCCGGCGTCGGCCGCGGCCTTCTCCACCGCCGCGGTGCCACCGAGCACGATCAGGTCGGCCAGCGACACCCGCTTGCCGGTCTGGGACTCGAAGTCACTCTTCACCCGCTCCAGCACCGGCAGCACGTCGGCGACGCCCTGGTTGGCCGCCCAGTTGATCTGCGGCTCCAGGCGGAGCCGCGCCCCGTTGGCCCCACCGCGCTTGTCGGTGCCGCGGTAGGACGCCGCTGCCGACCAGGAGGTGTGCACCAGCTGGGACACGGTCAGACCCGAGTCGAGCAGCCGGGCCTTGAGGTCGGCGATCTCCGCCTCGCCCACGAGCTCGTGGTCGACGGCCGGGACCGGGTCCTGCCAGATGAGCTCCTCGGCCGGGACGTCCGGGCCGATGTAGCGGCTCTTCGGGCCCATGTCGCGGTGCAGCAGCTTGAACCACGCCCGGGCGTACTGGTCGGCGAAGTACTCCGGGTCGTTGTAGAACCGCTCGGAGATCTCCCGGAAACCCGGGTCGGCCATCAGGGCGAGGTCGGTGGTCGCCATCATCGGGGCGTTCTTCTTGCCCTCGATGTGCGCGTCCGGGACGAGCTCCTGTGCCTCGGGGTTCTTCGGCTTCCACTGCTTGGCGCCGGCCGGGCTCTCGGTGAGCTCCCAGTCGTAGCTGAACAGCATCTCGAAGTAGGTGTTGTCCCACTGGGTCGGCGTCGGGGTCCAGGCGCCCTCGAGGCCGCTGGTGATGGTGTCGGCGCCCTTGCCGGTGCCGTACTGGCTGACCCAGCCGATGCCGTTGCCGTGCACCGGGCAGCCCTCGGGCTCGGGGCCCACCAGCTCGGGGTTGCCCGCGCCGTGCGTCTTGCCGAAGGTGTGGCCGCCGGCGATCAGCGCGACGGTCTCCTCGTCGTTCATGCCCATCCGGCTGAAGGTGACGCGGATGTCGTGGGCGGACGCCAGCGGGTCCGGCTTGCCCTGCGGACCCTCCGGGTTGACGTAGATCAGTCCCATGGTGACGGCGGCGAGGTGGCCGTCGTCCAGGTCCAGCGGGGCGTCGTCGGCGTAGCGCTCGTCGCCGAGCCAGGTGTCCTCCGGGCCCCAGAAGACCTCGCCGGGCTGCCAGTTGTCGGCGCGGCCGAAGGCGAAGCCGAAGGTCTTCAGCCCCATGTCGTCGTGCGCGACGTTGCCGGCCAGCACCAGCAGGTCGGCCCAGGAGAGCTTGCGGCCGTACTTCTGCTTGACCGGCAGCAGCAGCCGGCGGGCCTTGTCCAGGTTGGCGTTGTCCGGCCAGCTGTTCAGCGGGGCGAAGCGCTGCCCGCCCTCGCCACCGCCACCGCGGCCGTCGGCGATGCGGTAGGTGCCCGCGGCGTGCCAGGACATCCGGATGAACAGCGGGCCGTAGTGGCCCCAGTCGGCCGGCCACCAGTCCTGCGAGGTGCGCATGACCTCGACGACGTCGCGCTTGACCGCCTCGACGTCGAGCGTGGCCACGGCGGCCTTGTAGTCGAAGTCGGCGCCGAGCGGGTCGGAGTCCTTGGAGGTCTTGTTGAGCACCTGGACGTCGACCTGGTTGGGCCACCAGTCGCGGGTGGTGCGGGGGCGCCCGTTGGTGGCCGGCTCCGGCGCCTTGATCGCCGGGTTCTCGCTCTCGCTGGTGCTCTCCGACTGGGCCTTGGCGACCTCGGTCTTGTCGTGGTCGGCCGTGCTGACCTGGGACTTGTCGTATTCCGTCACGGGTTGCCTCTCTCTGCGGGACGGGCGGTGGTGGACGGGGCGGCCGGTGCGGTGGCGCAGGAGCGGCACCGGCCCCAGTAGATGACCTCGGCCTCGTCGACGACGAAGTCGGGTGGCGCGTCACCGGACGGCATCAGGCACGGCGCCGCACCGGTGGCGCAGTCGACGTCGACGATCACGCCGCAGTCCCGGCAGACCAGGTGGTGGTGGTTGTCGCCGACGCGTGCCTCGTAGCGGGCGACCGATCCCTGCGGCTGGATGCGCCGGACGAGACCGGTGTCGGTGAGCACCCGCAGGACGTCGTAGACGGCCTGGTGGGAGATCGACTCCAGGCGGGTGCGCGCGGCGCCGATGAGGGCCTCGGTGTCGAGGTGCGGGTGCACGTGGACGGCGTCCAGGACCGCCAGGCGGGGGCGGGTGACGCGCAGGCCCGCGGTCCGCAGGTCGCGCTCCAGCTCCGCAGGGTCGGGCACGGGCTCATCGTGGCCTGCTCCCTTGAAGCAGTCAAGAAACGCCGGCCCAGTTCGGCCGCGGCGGGTCAGCCGGAACCGAGACCGCGGTGCCCCGCCGCATTCGTGGCGATCGTGTGACGGTCGCGCCGAACGGGTGTCCGACGGCAAGGTGACGGGCAGATCCTCCGAGACGACGGAGAGGGGATCCTCATGCTCGGGTTCATCGCACTGCTGCTCGTCCTGTGGCTGGCGTTCGTGGTCATCGGTGCGGTCGTGGAGGGCTTGTTCTGGCTGCTCGTCATCGGCGCCGTGCTCTTCGTCGCGACCGCCGCCTTCGGCTGGGTGAAGCGCAACACCAAGGTCTGACCGGATCAGTGCACGGCGGTAGCTCTCGGGCGATGCACCCAGCGGAGCACGGCAGTCCCGGTCCACCGGCCCCGGGAGCGGGGCTCGCACACGCTCCCGGCCACGTCCTCCGAGGGATGGCGATGGGCGCCGCCGAAGTCGTCCCGGGGGTCAGCGGGGGCACGGTCGCACTCGTCGTCGGGGTGTACGAACGGCTCATCGACGGTGCCGGGCGCGTCGTGACGGCCTTGCGGCTGGCGCTCACCGGGCGGTGGGCGCCGGCCCGCACGGAGCTGAACCGGGCGCATTGGCCCACGATCGTCCCGGTGCTGATCGGCATGGTCGTCGCCGTCCTGGTCGCGGCCCGGCTCCTCGAGCCGCTGGTCGAGGACCACCCGGTCGGGGCGCGGGCGGTCTTCTCCGGGCTGGTGCTGTTCTCGATCGTCGTCCCCGCGCGGATGGTGGGCCGCTGGGCCGGGCGGGACGTCGCGGTCGCTGTGCTGGGCGCCGGCGTGGCGTTCCTGCTGACCGGGCTGCCACCCGGCGGCGACGTCGATCCGCCGCTCACGCTGGTCGTCCCCGCTGCCGCGGTGGCCATCTGCGCGCTGGTGCTGCCCGGGGTGTCCGGCTCCTTCCTCCTGCTGACCGTCGGGCTGTACCAACCGACGTTGGCTGCGGTCAACGACCGGGACGTCGGCTACCTGGGTGCCTTCGCCCTCGGGGCGGCGTTGGGACTGGGGCTGTTCGTCAAGGCGCTGCAGGCCGCGCTGCGTCGGCACCACGCCCTGACCCTGGCGCTGATGACCGGGCTCATGGCGGGGTCGCTCCGAGCGTTGTGGCCGTGGCAGGAGGAGGACCGCAGCCTGCTGGCCCCCGATGACGGCGCGCTGCCGATGCTCGCCCTCGCCGTCGGAGCCGGGATGGCGGTCACCGCGGCCCTGCTGGTCCAGGCGCGCGTCGAGCGCCGCGCCGCGGCCGCACTGCCAGCGGCGCCCGGCCACACCGATCGCTGACCGCCCGGGTCTCGGCCGGCTCGCGGCCCGTCAAGGCAGCAGGCCGTCTTCCAGTGTGGTGCGCAGCCAGCGTTCGTACCGGTCCGGAGGCCAGCCGCAGTCGACCCGGAACATGTGGTGAAGCTCGGGGCTGGTGAGCGTCCACAGGATGGCGGCTGCCTCCTCTACCGGCATCGCGTCCCGCAGGGGGCTGTTCGACGCGATCCACCCCGCGACGGTGGTCATGGCCTGGCGCCGCTGGCGGTGGTGCAGGTCCTCCCGAAGTGCGGCGACGTCGGCGTCGACCGCGGCAGCGCTGCGCAGCATGTCGTCGACCGGGGCGATCCGCTCGAGCTGGCCGAGGATGCCGTGGGCGAACAGTGCGATCTGCCGTCGGGGATCGGTCTCGGTCCGCATCGTCTGTGGATCAGGTCGCTCCAGCAGCGGCACGTCGGCGTCATCACCCCCGATCACGGTGTCCATCGCCGCCTGCAGCAACCCGCGCTTGCTCCCGAACAGGTGGAAGACCGTGTCGACCGACACCTGGGCCCCGGCGGCCACCGCGGCCAGGGTCGTGCCGGCGTAGCCCCGGGCGAGGAAGAGCTCGACGGCCGCCGCGATCACCCGGCGACGGGTCCCCCTCGCGCGCTCGGCCCGCAGCGGAGAGCTGTAGGACCGCCGGTTGACAGGCTGCGGCATGGCGAGCACGCTACCTGTATTCGTCCTAGTCCAACTAGGACCGAACTGATGAGAGGTGCCCATGAGCACCGGATACGCCCTTGCCTACCGCCTCGGCATCACCCCCTGGGAGCGCGCGGGACGGGGCGCCGCGGCTCAGTTCACCGCCCTGGTGCACCGGGAGGAGGCCGAGCGGACCCCGCCCTACGGGCCGGCACTCGACCTCGGCTGCGGGACCGGGGGCCACTCCCTCCAGCTCGCCCAGCGGGGGTGGCGCGTGACCGGGATCGATGCGGTGGGTGCCGCGGTCCGGCAGGCCCGGGCGAGGGCTGCCGAGGACGGGCTGGACGTCAGGTTCCTCGAGGGCGACGTCACCGACCTCCACCTGGACGAGGTGGGCGAGGTCGCCTTCTTCCTCGACGTCGGGTGTTTCCACGGCTTGACGGATGGCCAGCGGGCGGTCATGGGGGAGCGGGTCACCGCCGTCGCCGCCCGCGACGCAACGCTGCTGCTGCTGGCCTTCCGGCCCGGACGGCGCCCGCTCCTGCCACGCGGTGCCGGTCGCGGCGACGTGGAGACGGCCTTTCCCGGCTGGACCCTCGTGGACGACGAGCTCGCCGACGTGACCGGGATGCCCGGCCCGCTCAAGCGCACCGCGCCGCACTGGTACCGCCTGCGGCGAGCCTGACGGGTCGCAGCGTCGGCCGTGCTGCTGGCGCCCGGCAGTCGTCGACCGGGCGCGGACAGCCGGGTCGCTGTGGCGGCGGGTGGGTGCGTCTGGGTCGCGCTGCGGCACGATCTCCGTGTGCCGACGATCCGGATCGCCCAGGACACTGCCGCCGACGAGCTGCTCAGCCGCGATCCGCTCGCGCTGCTGATCGGCATGCTGCTGGACCAGCAGTTCCCCATGGAGCGGGCGTTCGCCGGGCCCCGGCTGCTGGCCGACCGGCTGGGCGTGGAGACCTTGTCGGCGGTGCAGCTCGCCGAGTGCGACCCCGAGGTGCTGCAGCGGCACTTCGCCGGCCCGCCGGCGGTGCACCGCTATCCCGGGTCGATGGCCGGCCGTACCCAGGAGCTCGCCCGGGCGCTGGTCGAGCGGTACGACGGCCGGGCCGACGCCGTCTGGGCCGACGTCCCGGACGGCGCCACCCTGCTCCGCCGGCTGCGGGAGCTGCCCGGGTTCGGCGCCCAGAAGGCGGCGATCTTCCTGGCCCTGCTGGGCAAGCAGTGCGGCGTCACCCCGCCCGGCTGGCGGCAGGCCGCCGGCGACTACGGCCAGGAGGGGGCGCGCCGGTCGGTCGCCGACATCACCGACCCGGCGTCGCTGGCCGAGGTGCGCAGCTCCAAGCAGGCCGCCAAGCAGGCGGCGAAGGAGGCGCGGGCCGGGAGGTCCGGGACCGACTGAGGCGCAGCACGGACGGTGTCGCCGGACCCCTGCATCGCGCACGATCGAGTGGCACCATGGGTCTCAGGAGCCGGGGGCTCCGGGGGCCGGTCGCACCACCCGCATGGGCGATCCAGCCGACCACCGCCGCCCTTCCCCCGGCCGGTCCAGGGAAGGGCGTCCGTGGCCTCCAGCCAGTCCAGCAGCCGCAACGAGCCGGTCCTCATCACCGAGGCCGAGCCCAGCCAGGTCGACCAGCACGCCGCTCGGAAGAAGCGCTACGCCATCACCATGGCGATCCGTGGCGTCAGCCTCGTCCTGGCGGCGATGACCTACACCTACTCGATCTGGTTGATGGCGGTCTTCGCCGTCCTCGGCACCGTGCTGCCGTGGATCGCCGTCGTCATGGCCAACGACCGGCCGCCGAAGAAGAAGGGCGACATGAACCGCTACCGGCCGCCGGCACCGGACCGGATCCTGGAGTCCGGCAGCAGCAGGGCGCGCGTCATCGACATGTGAGTCAGCGGGCGCCGGGCCGTCCCACCACGGTGGCGGCCCGCGCCAGGCCTGCCTCCAGGACGGCCGTCGGGTCGGGGTCCCCGCCCGCCGCCGTCCACGCCGTCAGCACCCCCGCGGTGAAGGCGTCGCCGGCACCGGTGGTGTCCACCACCGCGGCCGGGTGCGCCGGCCGGTGCACCAGCAGGTCGTCGGCCGCCCACAGTGCGCCGTCGGCGCCCAGGCTGACCACGACCACCGGGTGCCGGGCCGCCAGCTCCCGCGCGGCCGCTGCCGGGTCGGCGCAACCGGTGAGCAGGCGGGCCTCGGCCGCGTTCGGCAACAGCAGGGTCGCCGCCGCGGTGTCGGCGAGCCACCGGTCGACCCCGTGGCCGGTCAGCGGGCCGGTCGAGGCCGGGTCGACCGAGATCGTGCAGCCGGCCTGCTGCGCCGCCGCCAGGGCGGCCAGCCCGGCGGCGCGCGGACCGGCGTCCAGCAGGGTGTAGCCCGACAGGTGCAGGTGTCCGCCGGTCACGGGTGCCGGGACGTCGGCGGGCCGCAACGCCAGGTTGGCACCGCGGTCGGCCAGCATGCTCCGCTCCCCGCCGGGTTCGACCAGGCTGACGATCGTCCCGGTGGGCGCCGAGTCGACCACGCGCACCGCCAGGGCCACCCCCGCGGCCGCGAGCTCACGGCGCAGTGCCTCGCCGGCGACGTCCGCGCCCACGCAGCCGACGAGCTGCACCGGGGTGCCGAGCGCCGCCAGGTGCGCGGCCACGTTGGCCCCGGCGCCGCCGCCCCGCGTGGTGATCGACGCCGGCCGGTCCGACCCCGGTGCCGGTGCACCCGCCAGCAGGACGACGACGTCGGTGCAGACGTCGCCCACGACGACCACCGGGGGCGTCGCCACGGCCGGGATCAGCGGGGGAGCGCGGCGAGCTCGGCCGCGATCTGCCCGGCCAGCTCGGCGTTGCGCAGCACCAGTCGCACGTTGACCTCCAGGCTCGCGCCACCACTGGCCGCGTGCAGGTGCCCGAGGACGAACGGGGTGACGTCCTTGCCGCGCGCCCCGGCGGCGTCGGCCGCGGCCAGCGCGTCGGCGATGACCCGGTCGTGCAGTGCCGGGTCCAGTTGCTGGTCGACCGGGAGCGGGTTGGCCACGACCACCGCACCGGGGGCGAGCTCCCGCCGGGCGGCGAACACCCGTGCCGCCTCAGCGGCGGAGGCCACCGACCAGTCGACCGGGGAGCCCGAGTCGGCGACGTAGAAGCCGGGGAACCGGTGCGTGCGGTAGCCGACGACGCTGACCGACAGGGACTCCAGGCGCTCGAGCGTGGCCGGGACGTCGAGGATCGACTTCACCCCGGCACAGACCACGACCAGCGAGGTGCGCGCCAACGCCACTAGGTCCGCGGACTCGTCGAAGGTGTCGGCGGCGTGCCGGTGCACCCCGCCGAGCCCGCCGGTGGCGAAGACGCCGATGCCGGCCCGGGCGGCGAGCAGCGCCGTGCTGGAGACCGTGGTGGCTCCGCTGCGCCCCTGTGCCACGGCGATCGGCAGGTCGCGGACCCCGAGCTTGGCGAGCTCCGGGTCGGCGCAGAGCCGGTCGACCTCCGCCGCGGTCAGCCCCACGTGGGGCACGCCGTCCATCACGGCGATGGTGGCCGGCACCGCACCACCGGCCCGGACGGCGTCCTCGATCTGGTCGGCTGCCCTGCGGTTCTCCGGGCGGGGGAGGCCGTGCGCCAGCAGCGTGCTCTCCAGCGCCACCACCGGCCGGCCTCCCGCGAGCGCGTCGGCGACCTCCGGGGACAGGACGGCGGTGGACGGGCTGGGGGAGCGGTGGGTCGACGGCACCCTGCCATCATGGGGGCACCCCGTACGGACCGGACCCCGGTCCGGACCCCCGAACCGAGGGAGCAGACCGTGAGCAGCAGCGACATCCTCGAGCGCCCGGACGTCCGCGAGTCCGACACCGGCAACGCCAACGAGGTCTTCCACTACGTCAAGAAGAACAAGATCGCCGAGAGCGCGGTCATGGGGACGATGGTCGAGGCGCTGTGCGGCGAGGTCTTCCCGGTGACCAAGACCCCCAAGCCCGGCAGCCCGGTGTGCCCGGCCTGCAAGGAGGTCTACAACCAGCTCAAGAAGTAGCGGGAGGCCCCCTGCCCCGACCGCTCGCTCCGGCTCGGGCCGGGAGCCCGCCCGGGGGCCGGGCCAGCCCGTGCTGGACGGACCGAACCCGCTACCTCAGGCCGAGCTTCTGCGCCTCGAGCTCGATCTTCGCCGCCCGCCGGCGCTGCCGGCGCCGATCGTGCCGCGGGCGCGGGGCCGGCCACCACGCCTCGATCGTGGCGTTCAGCTCGGCGCCCAGGAGCAGGGACATGCCGAGCAGGAAGCAGAACAGCAGCGCGGCGATCGGCGCGGCCAGCGCACCGTAGGGCAGGGCCACGGTGAGGATGTCGGCCACGTAACTGCGCAGCACGACCGCTGCGCCGATGAAGAAGACGACGGCGAACAGCCCGCCGAGCAGGTGCCGGTGCCACGGGAGCCGCCGCGGCAGGATCACGTGGTAGAAGCTCGTCAGCCCCAGCACCAGGGCGATGACGACCAGCGGCCAGTAGACGGCGTTGACCAGCAGCGCGGCGGTGCCCTGCCAGTCGGTGGGCATGAGCGCGACCAGCGTCCCGCGGCCGAGCACCAGCAGCGGCAGCGTCAGCACGGCCAGCACCAGCCCGACGATGAACAGCCACAGCGCCATGAGCCGGGTCCTGATCGGGCCCCGCACGTCACGCTGGTCGTAGGCGATGACCACGGTGTTGAGGAACGTCGCCGTCGCCGAGGACCCGGCCCAGAGCGAGATCAGGAAGCCGATGCTGACGATCTCCAGCCGGCCGGAGCCGAGGATGTCGTTCAGGGTCGGCTGCACCAGGTCGGCCACCACGCCGGGGGTCAGCGCCTCCGCGGACGCGCTGACCAGCTCGCTCTCGATCTGGCGCACCGCATCCTCGCCGATCCACGAGCTGAGGTAGCCCAGGGAGCCCAGCAGCCCGATGAGCAGCGGGGGGACCGAGAGGATCTGCCAGAACGCGGCCTCCGCGGACAACCCCAGGATGCGGTCGTTCCACGCCTTGGCCAGCGTGCGGCCCAGCACCTGCAGCGGCACCCGCAGGGGCGTCGGCAGCCGGCCGACCAGTCCGCGCCGAGGTGGCTCCTCAGCGCTCCCGGACCCCTGATCGACAGGCTGCTCGGTCACCGGTGGGGTCTCGACGGTGTCGCCGTCCAGGTCACCGGCGTGCGCCGCTGAGCTGCGGGGGACGACGGAGGCCACGGGTCCAGTGTGCACGGCCGGGGTGTCCGGAGTGCCTCGGTGTCCGCCCCCGACGTCAGCCGGCCGGGGCGGGCGGCTGGGTGGTCGGCGTGGTGGCCGGCGGGCCGGCGGGCGTCGTACCGCCGGCTGCCGGGTCCCCGGCAGCAGGGTCGGCGGGCGGCGCGGGCGGGGGCACGCAGGAGATGATCGCCTCGGCGGCGTAGCGGGTCTCGAAGTCCTCCCGACGCAGCTCGGCCTGGCTGTCGAGGTCACGGAACACCCGGGTCACGGTGATGTCGAAGCCGCGCGACCCCGACTGGGGCGTGCAGTTCCCCTCGTCCACCTTCTCCTGGACGGCGGGCTCCCGGATGTTGCGGCGCTCGCTGCTGATCGACTCGATGTCGTAGTACTTCGTGCCCCAGAAGGTGACCGTGAGGGAGCCGGGGGTCCACTCGGTCTGCACGTAGATGCCGGTGTCGGTGTCGTTGCGCCACTTGAGGTCGATCTGGCCCTCGTAGACCGTGGCCTCACGTCCCGCCGGGTAGCGGCTGATGTAGAAGCTGTGCGGCTTGTGGTAGACGTCCTCCAGCCCCGCGAAGAACACCGCGTTGAACATGGTGGTCGCGAACTGGCTGATGCCACCGCCCACCGCCTTGGACAGCTCGCCGCCGCTGATCACCGCCGCCGGGACGTAGCCCTGCGCTGTGCCGCGGGGACCGGTGTACCCGTTGAGGCTGAAGGTCTCGCCCGGTCGGACGAGGGCGCCGTCGACCTCCGCCGCCACGACGCGGATGTTCGTGCCACTGGCCTGGTTGGTGAACTCGGTGGTGAAGGAGCTGACCTTCTCCGTGATCCCCAGCGCCTGCGCCTGCTCGGTCGTGAGGGAGGCCGGCACCGGGCCCAGCACACCGGTGACCGTGCGCGGAGCCGGCTCGGTGAGCACCGGGAGCAGTTGGTCGGCCAGCTGGGCCGGGTTGATGCCCTGGCCGTCGACCGACGGGACGACGGCGATCGTGTCACCGGAGACCTCGAACCGGGCGTCCTGGGCGGGGGAGCCGAAGACGCCGAAGGCCTCGCCCATCTCCGCCTGCAGCGTCGCCGGGTCGACCGCGACGGCGAGGGTGCCGTCGTCCTGGGGGGTGAACGTCAGCGACGCGGCGATCGCGGTGACCGGGACCTCCACGGACTCCGAGCCGGCGGGGCCGACCACGGTGACCGGGGCCGAGAGCGCCGGGACGACCGTCTCCTCCAGCACCCGCGCGGCCTCCTCGGCCGCCACCTGCACCTCGGTCACCTCGACCGGGAGCTCGATCGGGTCGTCGACCGCACCACCCGCGGCCAGCGTCGCGGTGATCGCCTCGGCAGCGCCGGCCCGGTCCAGGGTCCGGCCGTCGACCGGCTCCACGAGCGACGGTTCGGTGCCGTCGAGGGTGATCGTCGCGTCGACCGGCGCCCGGTCGACGGTGGCGGCGAGCTGCTCGAGCTGCGCGTCCAGCGCCGTCTCGTCGGCGGTGAGGACGGCGTCGACGTCTCGTTCGGCGAACAGCGAGGTGAACCGGGTCCACGGGTTGAGGGGCTGGTCGTCGACGGCGTCCACGGTGGCCGGCACGTCCAGGGCGATCCCCGCCGACGCCGGGTGCAGCACGCCCGTCACGCCGTCGGCCACCACCGGGTGGTCGGCGGCGACCTTCGGCGCCAGGTCGCCCTCCAGCCGCTGTGCGGCGGCAGCGGGGGAGAGGCCGCTCACGTCGACGCCGCCGACGGCCGTCCCGCGGGGGACGTCGCCTCCGGCGAGGGCCAGGTCGGCGCCGTAGAGGACGCCCAGGGTCAGGAGGACGGCCGCAGGCACCAGCACCCTGCGTCGGCGCCACGCGGGGGCGCTGTCCCCGTCGCCGCCGTCGCTGCCGTCCCGGGCGCCGGTGGTGCCCGCCGGCGGTGGCCCGCCAGGACCCCGCGGAGCAGCGGCGGGCGAGGACCCGGTCGGGGCCTTCCGGTGAGCCACGTCCCCGTTGCCGTTGTCCGCGGATGCGGCGGCTGGGGTGTCCACGCGGGTGACCACGGCGGTGTCCTCGACCGCAGAACCACCCACCGGGGCGTCAGAGACCGTCGGGGAGTCGGCCGGCGAGGTGGCGGCTGGGGTGGGTGACCCGGGGACCAGGGGCTGCTCCGGTGCGGCGGGCGGCGGGGGGCCGCCTGCCTCGACGGGAGGGCCGATCACCTGGGTGTCCCCGGGCTTCGGGGTGTCCGCTGACGGCTCGCTGTCCGCGGGTGGCTGCGCTTCCCCGCGCTGCTCGGTGTCCACGGGCTGCTCGACGTCCGCGGGCTGCTCGGCGTCCGCCGGTGGCTCGGACTCCGCGGACGGCTCGGGAGCGGTGCCCTCGGCGGTGCCGACGGGTGCCGGCGGCTCGGCCGCGGCCGGGGAGTCGGCGTCGGCGGGCCCGGCCTTGGGCGGGGCCGGCGGTGCGGGCGGCGCCGGGCGGCTGCTGCCGACGGTGCCGTCGGGCTGCAGGCGCACGGTGTCCGAGACCCCGCGGGGTTCCTGCGGCATCGGTCGATCTCCGGATCGCGGGGGACCGGTGGCCGGTCCCGACGACGACGAAGCCGCCGACCCCCCGACCCCGCGGTGCGGGTCCGGGCTGTCGGCGGCTTCGTCGAGTGAGGGCTTCATCGCTGGCGCGACGATAGTTGGCCCACTCAGTTGGAGAGGCGCGCCTCGCCGTCGGTCTCGATGATGTCGGCCGCGATGTCGCGGAGCTTGTCCTCGTACTCACGTGCGTGGTGTCCACAGAAGACGAGGTCACTCCCACTCGGGAGGACCACTCGCACCTTGGCCAGAGCACCGCAACGGTCGCAGTGGAAGGGAACGACGAGTTCTTCGGTGGGCGGGGTCGTCGTCAGCGTCTGGGTCATCTGGCTCATCACTCGCTCTCTACCGCACGGACCCGCGGCTGCGGATCGGCCTCCTGCACAGCGCCAGGATGGCCCCTCGTGTTCCCGTTCCTGCGCCTGTCGTGCACGAACTCGCCGAATGAGATGCGGCCGTGACACTCGAGGTGCGGGTGGAGCGGGTCAGCAGGGGACGTCACTGGTTCGGAACTGGGTCCGGATGGTGCACGTGCTGGGTGGTGCTGTCACCGGCTGGCGGTGTGTGGGTCCGCTGCTGTTCTGACGTCCCCCACGCTACGCCGTCTACCCGGTGCGTGCCGTCGCACACCACCGCATCACCCGATGGGAGCGCTCGACCCGCTCGCGCGCCCGGACACACCAGCGGCCGGTCACCCGCTCGGGTCACCGGCCGCTGACGTGTCTGCCTCAGTCCAGGTAGTCGCGCAGGACCTGGGAGCGGCTGGGGTGGCGCAGCTTGGACATGGTCTTGGACTCGATCTGGCGGATCCGCTCGCGGGTCACGCCGTAGACCTGGCCGATCTCGTCCAGGGTGCGGGGCTGGCCGTCGGTGAGCCCGAACCGCAGCCGGACGACGCCGGCCTCCCTCTCGGACAGCGTCTGCAGCACGCTGGTCAGCTGGTCCTGCATCAGGGTGAAGCTGACCGCGTCGACGGCCACGACGGCCTCGGAGTCCTCGATGAAGTCACCGAGCTGGCTGTCGCCCTCGTCGCCGATGGTCTGGTCCAGGCTGATCGGCTCCCGGGCGTACTGCTGGATCTCCAGCACCTTCTCGGGGGTGATGTCCATCTCCTTGGCCAGCTCCTCCGGGGTGGGCTCGCGGCCCAGGTCCTGGAGCAGCTCGCGCTGGATG
>NZ_JPMX01000075.1:0-7431 GCF_000761485.1 Modestobacter caceresii | reverse complement strand
TGTTGATGACCTCGACCATGTGCACCGGGATGCGGATGGTGCGGGCCTGGTCGGCCATGGCGCGGGTGATGGCCTGCCGGATCCACCAGGTCGCGTAGGTGGAGAACTTGTAGCCCTTGGTGTAGTCGAACTTCTCGACCGCGCGGATGAGCCCGAGGTTGCCCTCCTGGATCAGGTCCAGGAAGGCCATCCCGCGACCGGTGTAGCGCTTGGCCAGGGAGACCACGAGACGGAGGTTGGCCTCCAGCAGGTGGTTCTTCGCGCGCTCGCCGTCGCGGACGATCCAGTTGAGGTCCCGGCGCATCTGCGGGGAGAGCTTCTGGCCGTCCTCCTCGACCTGGCGGAGCCGCTCGGCGCCATAGAGGCCGGCCTCGATCCGCTTGGCGAGGTCGACCTCCTCCTCGGCGGTGAGCAGGGCGACCTTGCCGATCTGCTTGAGGTAGGCGCGGACCGAGTCGGCCGACGCGGTGAGCTCGGCGTCCTTCCGGGCCTGCCGCAGCGCCTCGGACTCCTCCTCGTCGTCCCACTCGAAGTCGCCGCTGGGCTCGGCGTCCTTCTCCTCGGTCTCGGCGACGGCGACGCCGTCCTTGCCGGTCACGACGGTCTCGTCGAGCTTGAGGCCCTCGGCCCCGGCGTCGACCACGGCGAGGGCCGCCCCGTCGGAGGCGACGGCGGTGAGGACGGTGCCCTCACCGGTGCCCGGGGAGGGGGTGATCGTCGGCTTGCGGGAGGCGGTCTTCCTCGCCGGGGCCTTCTTGGCCGGGGCCTTCTTGCCCGTCGCGGTCACCGGTGCGGTGGTCGACGAGGCGCTGGCACGGGCGGCGACCGTCCTGCTGCGACTCTGGCTGCTCACCGTGGTCGCGTCCGGTCCTGGCTGGTCGGCGGGCACTCGGGTTCCTTCCCGTGCTACTGCAGTGCGTTCCTGGAGGGCCGCGGTGGCCTGCGGGCAGCGGCCCGGACGACGCTCGGGCGTGACAGGGCCCACCGAGGGACCGGACGAGACGCACGCCGTGCGGGGTTTCGCCGGGCCGGGAGTGGGGATGACCTATTGGCTGGGGGAGCGTCGCGGTGGGGCGTTCCCATTGTAACGACGCGCACGCGGCGGTCCACAGGTTCTGTGCGCGCGACCCGGTGCCCAGGCCGCCCCCCGCCCCGGACGGGGAGGGGGCGGGCCTATGTCAGTCCCTCGTCACTGACCGATGTGCTGCTCGGCCGCGAGTGCCGCGCCGACGATCCCGGCGTCGTTGAGCAGCTCGGCGGCGACGACCCGGGTCCGGGCGGACAGCAGCGGCACCCACTTCTCCGCCTTCTTGCTCACCCCGCCGCCGACGATGATCAGGTCGGGCCAGAGGCTGGCCTCCAGCGTGTCGAGGTACCGGTCCACGCGCTTTGCCCACTGCGGGTAGCTGAGCTCCTCGCGCTCCCGTGCCGACGCCGACGCGCGCTTCTCGCCGTCCTGGCCGTCGACCTCGATGTGGCCGAACTCGGTGTTCGGCACGAGGGTGCCGTCGATGAACAGCGCGCTGCCGATGCCGGTGCCGAAGGTCAGCATCAGCACCAGACCGCGCTCACCCCGGCCGGCGCCGTAGGCCATCTCGGCGATGCCGGCGGCATCGGCGTCGTTGAGCGTCTGGACGGTGCCGGGGATGACCGCCTCGAGCCCGGCGGCCATGTCCGTGCCGATCCAGCTCTTGTCCATGTTGGCGGCGGTGAAGGCCTCCCCGTGCTTCATCACCCCCGGGTAGGTGACGCCGATGCGTCCCTCCCACCCGAACTGCCCGACGATGTCGGCCACGACGCCGTAGACCGGGTCGGGCAGGGCCGGCTGCGGGGTCGGGATGCGCACCCGTGCCCCGACCAGCTCGCCCCTGTCCAGGTCGACCACACAGCCCTTGATGCCGCTGCCACCGATGTCCACTCCGAAGCCCTGCACGGGAGGCAGGCTAGCGACCCCCGCCGCGGACGGCGCACAGGTCGGGCAGGATCGCTCTCCGTGATGACCTCCGGCACCCCCGTGCCCGACCTGTCCACCGAGCTGCTGGAGCTGGCCCGGGCCACCGCCGAGGAGGCGGCAGCCCTCGTCGGGGCAGGGCGCAGCCGCGCCGCGGAGCAGGTCGACACCAAGTCCAGCCCGGTCGACGTCGTGACCGCCGTCGACACCGCCAGCGAGGAGCTCATCGTCCGCCGGCTGCTCGAGGCCCGGCCGGACGACGGGGTGCTGGGGGAGGAGGGCGCGTCCCGCACGGGCACCAGCGGCGTCCGCTGGGTGGTCGACCCGATCGACGGCACGGTGAACTTCCTCTACGGCCTGCCCGCCTACGCCGTCTCCATCGCCGGCGAGGTCGACGGCCGCACCGAGGTCGGCGTGGTGCTCAACGTCGGCACCGGCGAGCTGTTCACCGCGGTCCGCGGTCGGGGTGCCTGGCTCACCGCCCCGGGGGCGGCGGCGATGCAGCTGCACGGCAGCTCGCCGGCCTCGCTGGAGCAGACCCTGGTGGCGACCGGCTTCGGGTACCGGGTGGAGCAGCGCCGTGCCCAGGGCGCGGTCGTCGCGCAGCTGCTCCCCGAGGTGCGGGACATCCGCCGCTGGGGGTGCGCCTCGCTGGACCTGTGCGCGGCAGCGGCAGGCCGGGTGGACGCCTACTACGAGCTGGACCTCAAGCCCTGGGACCACGCGGCCGGCGCGCTCATCGCCGCGGAGGCGGGGCTGGTCGTCACCGGGACGGGTGGCCGCCCGTTCGCCGAGCCGATGGCGGTCGCGGTGGCCGACTCGGTCGCCGAGCCCCTGCTCGCGCTGCTGGACCGGCTGCACGCCGCCGGCTGACCGGGGACGCGCGGCGGGTCAGCAGTCCGCTTCGGCGCTCGCCGCCTCGAGCAGCGCGGCGGCGACCTCCTCCTCGCTGGCCAGGCCGGCGAAGTCCGGCCCGATCACGAGGTCGACGACGCCGGTGGAGCGGGTGTCGACGCGGTTGGTGGCGCCGGGCAGGTACAGCCGCAGGAAGTCGGCGGCCTCCCGTCCCGGGCCGGCGAACCGCAGTTCCCCGACCCCGGTCACGTCGGCGGTGCTGGGGTCGTTGGCGGTCTCCGTGACGACGAACCCGCGGCTCTGCAGGGTCGTGGTGACCTCACCGGCCAGTCCGGGGGTGTCCGTGGCGTTGTAGACCCTGATCGACACCGTGGCCGGGTCCAGCTCGGTCGGCACGTTGCTGGCGCTGCTGCAGACCGCTTCCTCGGCCTGCTCCCGGGCCTTCTCGTCGCTGAGCACGTTCCACCAGACGCCCATGGCGGCCAGGGCGAGCACCAGCAGGAACACCAGGGCCGGCACCGGCCGGCGGTTGCGGCGCGGGGCGTCGGGTCCGCGCTCGGCGGTGTCGTCGGCGAGCTCGGTCACTGGGTCCTCACGGCGGCCGGCACGTACACGCAGTCGACCCTAGCGGCGTCCGGAGCGGCTACAGCGCACCGTCCTCGAGTGCGGCGCGTCCCAGCTCCACACAGGGGTCGATCTTGTCGGCGTAGCCGGTGGTGTCCTTGCCGGCCATCGCGCCGGCCGCTGACCGGGCCACGATGCCGGCGACGATCGCGGCGAACTTGAAGTAGGCGAAGCCCACGTACCAGTTCAGGTCCGACAGGTCGGCGCCGCTGCTGGCGGCGTACCGCTCGGCCAGCTCGAGCCGGGTCGGGAAGCCGGGCAGCGTGGTGACCTGCGAGACCGAGACGGCCCGCTCCTCGCCGGCCTGCGGCCAGTAGACGAAGAGCATCCCCAGGTCGGTGAGCGGGTCGCCGAGCGTGGACATCTCCCAGTCCAGGACGGCGCGCACCCGGCCGGGGGTCTGGGGGTCCAGCAGGCAGTTGTCCAGCCGGTAGTCGCCGTGGGTGATGCCCGTGCGCCGGGTGGCGGGCACGGTCTCGGCCAGCCGGGCGGCCAGTGCGTCCAGCTCCGGCCGGTCGGTGTCGCGGGTGGCGTCCCACTGCTTGGTCCAGCGGCGCACCTGTCGCTCCAGGAAACCCTCAGGGCGGCCGAAGTCGCTCAGCCCGACCGACGTGGGGTCGACGGCGTGCAGGGCGGCGAGGGTGTCCATCAGGCCGTCGGCCACGGCCCCGCGCTGGGCCGGCTCGTCGGCGTACCCGGGCGGCAGCTCGTTGACCACGTGCACGCCGACCACGCGTTCCATCACGTAGAACGGGGCGCCCAGCACGGAGGTGTCGGTGGCCAGGTGCAACGTGCGGGGCACCGGGACGGGGGTGCCAGCCAGCGCGGAGATGACCCGGTGCTCGCGCACCATGTCGTGGGCGGTGGCCAGCACCGCACCCGTCGGCGGCCGGCGCAGGATCACCGCGTCGTCCTCCGGTCCGCCCTCCGGCGTCACCACGTAGGTGAGGTTCGACATGCCCGCGGCGATCAGCTCCACCCGGACCGATCGCCACTTCTCGTGCCCGAGAGCAGTCGCCAGATAAGGGCCGACGACCCCCGGATCAGCACCCACTGGAGTCCCCACGGCGGCAGGGTAGCCTCTGGCGCTCCTCGGCTCGGCCGGCCTCCCGGAGGTCCCGATGTGTCGGTCTCCGACAGGCGGGCACAAACCGGGGCCGGACGGCGTTGGGCGGCTGGCTGGGTGCAGGACGCCGGGACGACCAGGAGGCGTGCTCGCCCACCGGTCGACCCGGACCAGTCCGGTGCACCACCGAGCGACCCGGGACAGGGGCCATCTGGCCCCCGGACCGGCGCGACACCCCCGGCCGCTCCTGGCGGCCGGCACCACCGCCGTCGGCGCCCGCCGCCGACGGCAGACGAGCGGGCCGTGCGCCCGCGACGAAGAGAGAGTGAGGGGCACACCATGGCCCAGGACTACGACGCCCCCCGGCGCAACGAGGCCGACGAGCTCGGCGAGGACTCCCTGGAGGAGCTGAAGGCCCGTCGGGCCGAGGCGCAGTCCTCCTCGGTGGACGTCGACGAGACCGACTTCAACGAGGCCCTCGAGCTCCCCGGAGCGGACCTGTCGAACGAGGAGCTCACCGTCCGCGTGCTGCCCAAGCAGGAGGACGAGTTCACCTGCTCGCGCTGCTTCCTGGTGCACCACCGCAGCCGGCTGGCGGCCACCCGCAACGGGCAGCCGGTCTGCCGGGACTGCGCGGCCTGAAGAAGGACCTCCTTGCCCCCACCGCTCGCGAGCTCGGTGGCGGGGCCCTGCAAGGGGGGCCGTCCCAGTACGTCACCCGGCTCGCGGTGGGACCCTGCGAGGGAGCAGTTCGAGCACGTCGTCGTCGAGGGGAACCGATGAGCCAGCAGCCGCGTGACGTCCCGCCGCCGCGCCCCGTGGGCGGGACGCCGGTGGAGGGCGAGGTCGTCGGCGCCGACAGCGGCCTCGGTGCCGCTGCGCGGGCTCTCGCCGACGCCGTGGCCGGGCTGCTCGGCCGGGACGAACCCGGCGTGGGCACCCGCGGACGGGACGGCGGCGGACCGGGCCGGACGGCCGCGGGTGCACGGGCGGCGACCGGTGTGCTCGCCGACGTCGTCTCCGCGGTCACCGCCGCGGCCCGGGACGCCCGGGCCGGCTCCGGGCGCGAGGGCTCCGCGGGCACGGACGACCGCGGTGGGACCACCCGTGGGAACTCGGCCCCCTCCGGTCTGCTGGGCGACCTCCTGGACGCGGCTGCCCCCCGGCTCCCGATCCGGGACGGGGCCCGGCTGCGACGGGCTCATCCCGGCGCCTCCGACGCGGAGATCGCCGACGCCCTCGTCGCCCGGGCGGCCCGGCTCACCGGTGGGGTCGGCGCCGCGACCGGCGGTCTGGCCGCGGCGCAGTGGTTCGCGCCACCGTCCCTGGTCGCCGTCCCGCTGGAGCTCGGTGCGCAGACCGTGCTGGTGGCCGCCGTCGAGGTGGTCCTGGTCGGGGAGCTGCACGAGCTGGCCGGCCGGCCGGCACCGGGCGATGCCCGGGCCCGGGCCGGTGCGTACCTGGCCAGCTGGAGCACCCAGCGGGCCGTCGGGAGCGCCTCCTCCGGTGGGCTGTTCGCCGCGCTGAGCACGGCCGGGACGGCTGCGCTGCGGCGTCGGATCACCCGCCGCCTGGCCCGGAGCACGACGTCGGTGGCACCTCTGCTGGTCGGCGCGACCCTGGCCGCCCGCGGCAACCGCAGGGCGACGGCCGCGTTGGCCGACCGGCTGCGTGCCGACCTCGTGCTGCCGCCGTCCGCTCCCGGCGCCTGACCGCCGGGTCGGCCCGCACGGGCACCGGTCGGCGCGGCTAGCCTCGCCGCCGTGCCCGTTCCCCTGCCCGAGCAGCCCCCGGCCGGCGTGGCCGCCGTCGTCGACGTGCCCGTCGTCCTCGGCGCCGCCGCCGTCCTCCCGGCCTACGCCCTGCCCGGTGACGCCGGCGCCGACCTGTGCGTGGCCGAGGACGTGGTGCTCGCGCCGCACCAGCGCGCGCTGGTGGGCACGGGGGTCGCCGTCGCGATCCCCGAGGGGTTCGCCGGCTTCGTGCACCCACGCTCGGGGCTGGCGCACCGGCTCGGGCTGAGCCTGGTCAACGCACCGGGCACGATCGACGCGGGTTACCGGGGCGAGATCAAGGTCAACCTGGTCAACCTCGACCCGACCACCACGCTGCGGCTCTCCCGCGGCGACCGGGTGGCCCAGCTGGTGGTGCAGCCGGTGGTGCGGGCTCGGTTCGTGCCGGTCCCCGAGCTGCCCGGGAGCGAGCGCGGCAGCGGCGGGCACGGCTCCACCGGCGGGGCAGCTGCGCTGGCCGCCGACCTGACCCCCTCATCTCTGGAAGGACGGGCCTGACGATGCCGTTCGGACGTCGACGCAACCGGATCGACCGCAGCCTGCGGGAGCGGGGCGTGCCCCCGGAACCGCAGGTGCGGGAGCGGGAGGAGACAGCGACCAGCGGGCCGTGGGACGAGGCCGACGCCCCGGAGGACGGTCGGCCGCGCGTCGACCTCGGGGCCCTCCGGCTGCCGGCCCTCCCCGGCATGGAGCTGCGGGTGGACGTCAACGCCCAGCAGAAGGTGGTCGGGGCCAGCCTCCGTGCCGGCGACTCGCTGCTGCAGCTGTCGGTGTTCGCCGCCCCGCGTGCCGGCGGCCTGTGGGACGACGTCCGCGCCGAGCTCGCCCGCGGGGCGAGCGGGCAGGGCGGCCGGCTCACCGAGGTGGACGGGCCGTTCGGCCCTGAGCTGGTCGGGTCCATCCTGGTCGCGGCGCCACCGCAGCCGGGGGAGACCGGGGCACCGAAGCCGGTGCGCCATCCCACCCGCTTCCTGGGCGTCGACGGCCCCCGGTGGTTCCTCCGCGGGATGATCAGCGGCTCCGCGGCCGCCACGCCGGAGGCGGCTGCGCCGCTGGAGGCGGCGTTCCGGTCCGTCGTCGTCGTCCGCGGGCCGCAGCCGATGCCCGTGCGCGAACAGCTCCCCCTGACGCTGCCACCGCAG
>NZ_JPMX01000074.1 GCF_000761485.1 Modestobacter caceresii | reverse complement strand
TGAACGCCACGATCGAGGCCGCGCGGGCCGGTGAGGCGGGCAAGGGCTTCGCGGTGGTCGCCAACGAGGTGAAGGAGCTGGCGCAGGAGACGGCGCGGGCGACGGAGGACATCGCGCGCCGGGTGGAGGCCATCCAGGGCGACACGTCGGGTGCGGTGTCGGCGATCGGCCGGATCTCGGAGATCATCGGGTCGATCAACGACTTCCAGCTGACCATCGCCAGTGCGGTGGAGGAGCAGACCGCGACCACCAACGAGATGTCGCGGTCGGTGCAGGAAGCGGCCGGCGGGTCGACGGAGATCGCCACCAACATCACCGGTGTGTCGGCTGCGGCCACCTCGACGACGCAGGCCCTGGGCCAGACCCGGCAGGCCGTCGACGAGCTGTCCCGGATGGCGAGTGACCTGCGGGGGAGCGTGGCCCGCTTCACCTACTGACGCCGCTCGGCTCCGACGGCCGGCACCTCCCCCCGTGGAGGTGCCGGCCGTCGTCGTCCCGGGGGTCGTGACGGCCTGCCGACCATTCCGGGTTGTCGACAAGAGGACGTCGGCGACGCGTCATCGCTCTTTCTCGTAGGGCGTCCCACGACACGCCCACACGTGCAGTACCGGGTGTTCTCGAAACGTTCATCATGAATCCGTCGCCGCCGCCCGAAAGGGATCATCGGCCAGGCTCGGCCGACCCGGATCCCGACGGCCCTCTTCGTCCCCGCTCTCCGCGGAGATGTCGACAAAGGAGCACCGGGAAACGGTCGGTGCACTTTGTGTCGCACACAATGCGACACGCATCGGAAACGGCACTTCGCATTACCGGATCAATCACCATGGTCCTCGCCCGCCGATCGCACACGAACACGATCAGCGCGGCGACCGGCCAGGTCACCGGCCCGTCCCCCCCTCCCCGCCCGCACAGTGCACGCACCCCCAGGAGAGAACATGTCCGTCAGCCCGATGGCCCGCCCCGGTTCGTGGTGGGGCGACCGCACGGTCAAGACCAAGGTGCTCGCCTCGGCGGGCTTCGCCGGCGTGGTCGCCGCCGGGATCGGATTCATGGGTCTGAGTGCGCTGAGCACCTCGGCTGGAGCGGCAGAGCAGCTGTACGCGGACAACACGCTCGGTGTTGCGCGGGCCGCCGACCTGGACGCCTTGGTGGGAGACCTGCGGGTCAACCTCCGCGACACGATCCTCGGGGCCGACCCCGCGTCGAACATCGCCGCGATCGACACGCTGGCCGCGGACTTCGAGTCCGCCGCGGATGCGTACCGCGAGGTGACGAACAGCCCGGCGAAGCTCGCCCTCCTCGATGAGGTGACCGGCGACATCGCGGTGTACGCCGACTTCCAGCGGGACGTGCTGGTCCCGCTCGCCACGGCGCAGGACTTCACGACCTGGATCAGCCGCAACGCCGCCGAGGGCACCCCGATCGTCACGGAGGCCGAGGGGGACATCCGCGAGCTGCGCGACATCGAGTCGGCCGAGGCGAAGGAGGCGGCCGCCGGCATCCGGGCCGAGTACGAGTCCGAGCGCACCACCGCGATCCTGCTCATGGTCGTGGGCATCGGCGTCGCCCTGGCGCTCGGCTGGTTGGTCGCCACCGGGGTCGCGCGGGCCACCGCGAAGGTCAAGCACGTCGTCGAGGGCCTGGCCGAGGGTGACCTGACCCGCACCAGTGGACTCACCACCCGGGACGAGCTGGGGCAGATGGGCTCGGCCCTGGACGCGGCGGTGGACAACCTGCGCGGGGTGATGGCCTCGGTGGTGGCGTCCTCGGATGCGGTCGCGGCGGCGTCGGAGGAGCTGTCGGCGTCCTCGGCGCAGATCTCCGCCTCGGCGGAGGAGACCTCGG
>NZ_JPMX01000073.1 GCF_000761485.1 Modestobacter caceresii | reverse complement strand
CAGCAGCCGCCACGCACACCCACTGACCAGCACATACAGGATCGAGTCCAGGACCAGCAGGCGGTCGTGCTTGAGCGGCCGGCCCCCCGCATGCGGATCGTGGACAGGCAGCAACGGCTCCACCAACGCCCACTCGGCATCGGTCAACGACGAGGAGTACGCCGGCTTGCACGTGCACACGCACATGCCCCCGGAAGCCTCACCACCACCCGACCCGACCGGTGGCGCCACGCCGAACCCGACCAGGAACAGATCGCGCCCTCACGACCGCGCTGGATCAGTTACCCAACACCCTCTCAGGCGGGGACGAGCTCCCGCTCCGGCTGCCGGTCGACGTGGGGTGTGGCGGCGATGTGGGCGAGCGCGGCGGCGACCACGATCGCGGCGGCGACGGCGGGGAGGGCGAGCGCTGTGCCGGCGCCGAGCCGGTCGACGACGACGCCGGTGACGGCGGAGGAGACCGCCTGTCCGACGACGACGGCGGACCCGAGCAGCGTCATGGTGGTCGCCGAGCGGCCGAGTGGGCTGAGCTGGGCGGCGAGGCTGTACTGGCTGACCAGCGTCGGACCGATGCCGCAACCGAGGACGGCGAGGGCGACGATCAGGGTCAGCTCCGACCGGGCGGTGGCGTAGGCGATCGCGGCGGCGAGCATCAGCGACCCGAAGACCAGCCACCGCGCCCGCAGGCTGAACCGCTCCGGGAAGGCGGCGGACCCCAGGGCGAGGGCGGCCGAGCCGATGCCCATGACGCCGTAGAGCAGCCCGGCGCGGTCGCCGCTGCCGTCGGCGGCGAGGAAGCCGGTGAGCGAGGTGAGGGTGGCGCCGAAGAAGAAGCCGATGCCGAGCGTGCCGGCCACCACCGTGACCAGCGGGAGGCGGGCGAGCTCCCGGGCGGGCGCCTGCTCGTGGCGGGCGTCCTGCGCTCCGGGGTGCAGTCGCCCGGTGGGGTGCAGCGCGAACCAGGTGACGAAGACGAAGGTCAGCGCCGAGGCGCCGGCGATGGCCAGCCAGGGGGCGATGGCGGTGGCGAGCAGCCCGACGAGGAAGGGGCCGACGATGAAGACGGTCTCGTCGGCGGCGGACTCGTAGGCCATCGTCCCGTTCAGCACCCGCTCGCGCTGGTTGCGCTGGACCGACCGCTTGATGATGGCGACCAGTCGGGTGCGCGACATCGGCGCGATCTGCGGCGCCGAGGCACCGATCAGCACCGACATGGCGAGCAGCGCGAGGGCTGGCGTGGTGCTGGCGACGACGAACGGGAAGGCGGCGAGCAGGGTGGCGTTGACCAGCCCGACTGGGACGAGCACGCGGCGCTGGCCGAGCCGGTCGGCGGCAGCGCCGAGCAGGGGGCCGGCCAGCGCGGTGCCGATGCCGGCGGCGGCGGAGTTGAGCCCGCCGAGGGTCACCGAGCCGCGCTCGGCGACGACGAGGGTGAGGACGCCGACGGTCATCATCGCGAACGGGAGCCGCGCGATGAAGGCGAGCGGGAAGTAGGAGAACCCGGCGTGCCGGATGAGCTCGTAGCTCGATGAGCGCGTGTGGAACATGACCTCTGCTGCGGATCGGGCGTGCCGCCTTGATCCGCCGGAGCTGCCGGCAGCAGGTTGTTACACACGGATTTCAGGAACCGCACCACGATAACCGACGACGGCTGCGTCGTCCGGCGGTTCGCCCGATGTGGGGGTGCCTGAGTGAGAGCTGACGTCGCCGCGTACGCCAGCACGGTCATTGCTACCTTCTTGCTACCGTCGGTAGTATCCGGGTGTGAAACTCAGCGTCAGCCTCCCCGACGACGACGTTGCACTGATCGACGAGTACGCCCGCACCTCGGGACTCCCGGGGCGTTCCGCGGTGATCCAACGTGCGCTGCGACTCCTGCGACAGGAAGACCTCGAGCGCGACTACGCCGTCGTGTGGGAGGAGTGGGAGACCTCCGGCGATGAAGCGGTGTGGAACGCCGTCGTGGCGGACGGCGTGGCTGATGCGCCGCGGTGAGGTCCGGCTCGTCGACCTCGAGCCGGTGCGTGGCACGAAAGCGAATAAGCGACGGCCGGCCGTGCTCGTGAGCAACGACCGGGCCAACGCCACGGCTGCGCGTCTCGGTCGAGGGGTGGTCACCGTCGTCCCGGTGACCAGCAACGTCGCACGGGTCTTCCCCTTCCAAGCCCTGCTGCCAGCCGAGCGCACCGGTCTGCCGGCCGATTCGAAGGCACAGGGCGAGCAGATCCGGTCGGTGGCAGTCGAGCGGATCGGCGCGGTGCTCGGTCAGGTGCCGCCGAATCTCATGGACGAGCTGGACGAGGCGATGCGGGTCCATCTGCAGCTGTGACCTGTGAGGGCGCTGGACGACCCCCACTTCCCGGACACGGTGCTGGCCACCTTGGCGGGCCCGGCTGCTGGGCAGCGCGGTGGCGCTGGCCGAGGCACTGGAGCTGACGCTCCTCGCGGAGGGCGTGGAGACCGAGGAGCAGGCCCGAAGACGACGTCGCCGCCGCTACCCGGACACCGCCGACGACACGGACCCCTCCACCGATCCGGTGTCCAGGTCGGCGATCAGAAGGTCGATGGACGCCTCTTCGTGGACTGCGCGGCCGTGCTCCCGCATGGCGATCCGCAGGTCCGGGTCCCACGGCGTCGGCACCTCGGCGCCGCTGAGCGGTACCCCACTTCCGGCCGGGAGCGAGGCCAGGTAGTCCTCGGTGCCCAGCCGCCACGGCGTGGCGCCGCGGGCCAGCACCCGTCCGGCGATGGCCAGACCGGGCCAGTCGAAGTCCCCGTGGTAGCGCACCTGGGCGCCGTCGCGCACCAGCCGTTCGACGAGCAGCACCCCGGCCGCCGACGGGTTGCCCTGCAGGCAGACCACTGGCCGGGAGCCCGCACGGTCGGCCGCGGCCTGCACCACCTGGGGGTTCTCACACACGTGCACGATGTCTCCTGGTGCGGCCGATGGGCCACCCGCAGCCCGCAGCTCCCGCAGCGTCAGGTGGGTCGGCAGGCCCAGGTCGGCGCGCTCCCGCATCATCCCGGCCCACCGGGTGGTCCCGGGTGGCCGCCAGCCGAGCACCAGCACCGTCCCCGACACGTCGTCGGTGCGTATCCCGGTCCGACCCCAGAGCCTGCTCCGCTCATCGGCCGTCGTCGGCGGCAGTTCGCTCCGTGCGGCGGCCAACCCGCGCAGCGCGATGAGCCCGGCCCGACGACCGGCGTCCAGCGCGTGCGCGTCTCCGGCGACGACCGCGGCCAGCTCACCCAGCGTCCGCTGGGTCGGGTCTCGCAGCACCAGTGCCACCGCGGGAACGGCGACGGCGAAGGACTCAACGGAGGCCGGTGTCAGCAGTCCGTCCGCTCGCATCGCGGCGGTCCACCTCGGCACCCACGGCGCCCCGGCCAGCCCGGCGACGGCGAGCAACGAGTTCCAGGTGTCCTCGGCGCCCTTCCGTCGCTGGTCGGCTGCCAGCTTCTCCGCTGGGCGGTCGCGCAGCGGTCCGCCCAGCTCGACGGCGACTCCGACCAACGATGTCGCAGCAGGCGAGGCGAGCAGCACAGTGTCCAGCTCCGGCAACGACAACCTTCGCCGGCCCGGCCGCAGTGCCTTGCCCAGCATCCCGCCGAGCAGGTCTGCCGCCCCCTCGTCCAGCGGCACCTCGACCGCGCCCACCGCCTGCAGCCCGGTCGCCTCCAACCGCCGGCGGACGGCGGCCCACACCGGCCCCAGGACCGGATCGCGCAGTTCGGCCCACAACCGGGCACCGGGGTCGTTCATCCGAACACGTGCCGACTGGTGCCGTCCCAGTGCACCCGGGTGGTGATCGCCGCCGTGCCCTCGGCCCGCCGCACCTCGTAGACGTCGAGCGACGGGACGCCCGGCCCGAACCCCCACAGCGCGTGGCCGGTCATCACGAAGTCCAGGTCGAGACGCACGAGCTGGGTCATGAGCTCCCCGATCGTGCGTTCGTCGACCTTGGCGAAGGCGTCGTCGAGCAGGATCAGGCGCAGTGCCACCGGGTCGGGCAGACCGGCGAAGAACGCGTCGGCTGCGGCGAACAGCGCCAGGTAGCTGACCACCCGCGTCTCGCCCTGCGACAGCCGGGCCCGGCGGCTGATCCGGCGCCGTTCTCCTGCGGTGGGCCCGAGGATGTACACCTCGACGGTGTGCCAGGACCGGTGGTCCAGCGCCGCGCGCAGCGCCGTGGCGTAGCCCTGCGCCGGGTCGGTGCGCAGCTGCTCCTCCACCCGCGCCCGCAGCAGCTCGGTGAGCTCGGCGTTGGCGTCGACCGAGCGGGCCGAGGCCCGGGTGCGCACCAGCTCCTCGATCCGCGCGGCCGAGCCGGAGGCGTCCTCGGCCAGCGGCCAGCGGATCTCCACCCCGATCCCGTGGCTGGTGCGGATGCCGGCCAGCCGCTCGTTCATCAGCTCGACCTGCCGGGTGGACCACAGCAACTGCTGGCGCAGCTCGTCGGCCACCGAGCCGAGCACGAAGGTGGTGAAGATCCGCTGCTCCTTCTCGGTGAGCGCGACCCGGCCGAGGTCGCGGCGGCGGACCAGCTCGGTCACCGCGGCCGGCAGTGTCCGGCGCCCGGTTGCCTCGGCGATCTCTACGAGGTTGACCCCGTC